>NZ_JBIDCA010000012.1:0-242899 GCF_043204345.1 Streptomyces sp. NPDC047917 | reverse complement strand
GGGGGGGCCGGGGGGGGGGGTGGGGGGGGGGGGGGGTTGGGGGGGGGGTGGGGGGGGGGGGGGGGGGCGGGGGCCCCGCCCCCGGCCCCCCCCCCCCCCCCCCCCCCCCCCGCCAAATCGTTGGTCCCCCCGACCATGTGCGGGTCAGAATGGCCGGCATGACCTGGATGCTGGCCCCCGAACCGTTCGACTCCCCCGACGCCTCGTGCCTGCGTCGCGACTACTACGACGAGGTCGCCAGCCGCTACTGGGGCCGGCCCGCCACCACCGAGGAGATCGACGAGGGGCTCACGGACGACGGGGCCGACCGGCTCCTCCGGCCCACCGGTGAGTTCGTCGTCGGCCGCTTCGACGGGAAGCCCGCGGCCTGCGCCGGACTGCTGATGGTGGACGCGGACACCGCGGAGGTGACCCGGGTCTTCGTACGTCCCGAACACCGCGGCACCGGCGGCGGCGGACTGCTCCTGACGGCCGTCGAGAACGCGGCCCGCGCCCTGGGCGTACGCACGCTCCGGCTGGACACCCGCAACGACCTGGTCGAGGCGCGGGGGCTGTACGCCAAGCACGGCTACCGGGAGGTCCCTGCGTTCCACCGGCGGCAGTACGCGGAGCACTGGTTCGCGAAGGAGCTGAGCACGGAGCCGAACACGGAGCCGAACGCGGAGGCCGACGCGACGCCGAGCATGGAGCCGCGCGTGTAGGCCGACGCAATGCCGAGCACGGAGCCGAACGCGGAGGCCGACGCGACGCCGAGCGCGATGCCGAGCATGGAGCCGAGCGCGATGCCGAGCGCGATGCCGAGCGCCGAGGCGTACGGCTACGTACTCGTAGGGGTGCTGGATTCGCGGTTCAGGCCGCGTGGTCCCGTTTCGGTTCGGGACTGTGCGGCCGTTCCTTGCTCGACCCGTTCGTCTCCGCGGTCAGCTCCTCCACGAGCCTGACCAGGTCGGTCGGACGGTCCGGGCCCCACCAGTCGCCCAGCAGTTCGGCCATGGACGCCTCGCGGGCCTCCGCGAGCTTCACCACCGCTTCCGAGCCGGCCTCGGTGAGCACCAGCTGCACGCCCTCGCGCCGGACCAGCCCGCGTTCCTCAAGCTGCCGGGCCGCCTCGCTGATCACCCGCAGCGGCACCGGGGCGATGTCGGCGAGCCGGCCCGGTTCGACCGTGCCGTGCCGTTTGATCCGCAGCAGCATCCAGCTCGCCGCGGGCAGCAGGTCGTAGCCCGCCCGCTCGGTGATCTTCACATAGACCTCGCGACGCCCCGCGCGCGTGGCGAGCACCGAGAGTGCGCGGGCGCACTCGTCGTACGAGGACCGCTCCACCGGGTTCGACGCCAGGGTCTCGGTGGGCTCCGGAGCGGTCACCGAGCCGCGCAGTCTGTCCTCCTTGAGGAACCAGGCGAAGACGAAGGCGACGAGCACGACGGGAGCCGCGTACAGGAACACGTCCGTGATCGACGTCGCGTACGCGTGCAGTACCGCCGGCCGCAACACGGGCGGCAGTTGCCCGATGGCACGCGGATCGGAGGCCAGCCCCTCCACACCGGCGCCGGGGGGCAGCGAGTGGCCGGCGAGTGCGGCGGCCAGCTTGTCGGTGAGCCGGTTGGTGAAGATCGTGCCGAAGACCGCGACGCCGAACGAGGCGCCGATGGACCGGAAGAAGGTGGCGCCGGAGGTGGCGACGCCGAGATCCTCGTACGTGACGGCGTTCTGCACGACCAGCACCAGGACCTGCATCACCAGGCCGAGCCCCGCACCGAAGACGAAGAAGTAGCTGCTCATCACCCAGGTGCTGCTGGTCTCCGTGAGCCGGTGCAGCAGCAGGAGCCCGATCGCGGTGAGGCCGGTGCCGGCGATCGGGAAGACCTTCCAGCGGCCGGTGCGGCTGACGATCTGCCCAGACGCGGTCGAGGTGATGAGCAGACCCAGCACCATCGGGAGCATGTGCACACCGGACATCGTCGGCGAGATGCCGTGCACCACCTGGAGGAAGGTCGGCAGGTAGGTCATCGCGCCGAACATCGCGAAGCCGACGACGAAGCTGATGACGGCGACGAGGGTGAAGGTCCTGATCCGGAAGAGCTTCAGCGGGATGACGGGTTCGGCGGCCCGGCGCTCCACCTGCACGAAAGCGACCAGCAACAGGACGCTCAGCACGGCGAGGCCGATGATCTGTGCCGAGCCCCAGGCCCAGGTGGTGCCGCCGAGCGAGGCGACGAGAACCATGCAGGTGGCGACGGAGGCGATGAGGAAGGTGCCGAGGTAGTCGATGGTGTGCTTCGTGGCGCGGACCGGAATGTGCAGCACGGCGGCGATCACCAGAAGCGCCACGACGCCGATCGGCAGGTTGATGTAGAAGACCCACCGCCAGCTGAGGTGCTCGGTGAACAGCCCGCCGAGCAACGGCCCGAGGACGCTCGTCGCACCGAAGACCGCACCGAACAGGCCCTGGTACTTGCCTCGTTCGCGCGGCGCGACGATGTCGCCGACAATTGCCATGGAGAGCACCATGAGCCCACCGCCGCCGAGACCCTGAAGCGCCCTGAAGCCGATGAGCTGCGGCATGTTCTGGGCGATGCCGCAGAGCGCCGAGCCGATGAGGAAGATGACGATGGCGGCCTGGAAGAGCTTCTTGCGGCCGTACTGGTCACCGAGCTTGCCCCAGAGCGGGGTCGCGGCGGTCGACGCCAGCAGGTAGGCCGTGACCACCCAGGAGAGATGCTCCAGCCCGCCGAGGTCGCTGACGATGGTCGGCAGTGCGGTGGAGACGATGGTCTGATCGAGTGCGGCCAGGAGCATGCCGAGGAGCAGTGCGCCGATGGCCACCAGGACCGACCGCGTGGAACGCTCTTCGCCGGGGGCCGGGGTCGGGGCCGGGGGGCTCAGGGGCTGGGCCATGGACATCTCCTCGGGTCCGCTACACCCCTATCCTGGCCTTTTCATGCCGTTATGGCCTGCTGAGTCAC
The DNA here is from genome assembly GCF_043204345.1 of Streptomyces sp. NPDC047917. Lineage (NCBI taxonomy): Bacteria > Bacillati > Actinomycetota > Actinomycetes > Kitasatosporales > Streptomycetaceae > Streptomyces > Streptomyces sp. NPDC047917. Next base: position 239,933 of record NZ_JBIDCA010000012.1, on the reverse strand, counting down.
CGTTACGGGAACGGGGCCGCGCTTCAGTACGGAAACCGCGCTGGGGCGCGGGGACCGCCCGTCGGCCTGGGACCGTCCGTCGGCCTGGGGCCGCGCCTCGGCGCGAGGGCCTCGCTTCGGTATGGTGCCGCGCCGCGGTGCGGCATTCGGTACGGCGTTGGGCATTTCGGCAGCGAGCTGCATAATCGCAGGGCATTCAAGGGGAGGGGCCCATAATGACCGGACATATATGCCCGGAGTGCGGTACGGACAGCAGACCCGGTGGCGGCGGAGGACCTGGCGCCGGGTGCGTGTGCGCGCGGCGGGCGGCCGAGAAGGCGGAGATGGCGGCCGCCGAGGACTTCGATCCGTTGCGGATACGTCCGTACGTGACGCTGGGGGCCGACGCCGCCCCGACCGACGCCGACGGGGCCGTGCAGGAACAGGAGCCGCACCTCATCCCGGAGGACGCGGCCACGACGATGCCGCTCTTCCTCGGCCCGGCGGGATCGATGGCGAGCCCGCCGCCGGACGCCGTCGACCCCGCCGGGCCGGCCCGTCGTACTGATCCCGTGAGTCCGACCCGTCCTGTCGACTCCATCGGTCCGACCCGTCCTGTCGACTCCATCGGTCCGGCCCGCCCTGTCGACTCCATCGGTCCGGCCCGCCCTGTCGACTCCCTCGACCCGACCCGCCCTGTCGGCCCCATCGATCCGGCCCGTTCCATTGACTCCAGTGGTCCGGCCCGTCCCGCCGGGGCACCCGGCGAGGAACCCGAAGCGCCTCGCCGTCGCCACCCCCTCGCGGCCGTCGCCGTGGGAGCGGCCCTGGTCGCCGTGGTGGGCACGGCGGCATTCGCGACCGGGCTGCTCGGCGGAGGCGACGACGGGGACACGGGCCGACGACATGCCCTGCCCGGCACGGCGGTCGACGTGCCCGGGGCGAGCATGCCCGCGACGAAGCCGGCGCCGGTTTCCGTAGCGCCCTCGCCCTCGCCCTCCGCTTCGGCCTCCGCGTCACCGTCCGCGTCGGCCACCGTCTCCCCCTCGGCGAGCGCCTCGCCGTCCGCCTCCGCGTCCACCGCCTCCTCGCCACCGGCCTCCGGCATGCCCTCGCACACCACGAGCAGCCCGCCGTCGTCCGCACCGCCCGCCTCCCTGGCCGGTCCCGCCCTGCGCCTCGGCGACCAGGGGGCCGCGGTGGCCGAGCTGCAACGCCGCCTGGGGGAGATCTGGCTCTACCACGGGCGCGACGACGGCGACTACTCGGACCGGGTCGAGCACGCGGTGAGCGTCTACCAGTCGTACAAGGCCATCGAGGGTGACCCGCCGGGGGTGTACGGCCCCGAGACCCGCCGCGCACTGGAGGCCGAGACGACGGGCCGGTGACCGGCCGGGCTGCCGAAACCGAAGGAATTGGCTTTCTCGGACAGCTTTTTGTATCGTGATGGAACAAAGTAGCCTCCGCCCGCCACCCCCTGACCGGCGGGCGAGGCTGCTTGTTCTCCTCCGCCCATGCCTGCCCCCTCCCCGCGTCTGCCCTCCGCCCGCGTCGTCGCTTCCCGGCGCCGTCGCTCCCCCCGTGTTCTGGAGCCCGCCCATGCCGGCCACCGTCCTCACCGCCCGCGCCCTTCTCCTGGACATGGACGGCACCCTGGTGAACTCCGATGCCGTCGTGGAGCGCTGCTGGCGGCGCTGGGCGCTGCGCGAGGGGCTGGACCCGGAGGCCGCGCTCAAGGTCGTCCACGGACGGCAGGGGTACGCCACCATGGCGGTGCTCCTCCCGGACCGCCCGATGGAGCAGAACTACGCGGACAACCGGGCCATGCTCGCCGAGGAGACCGCCGACACCGAGGGCGTCGTGCCGATCGGCGGCGCGTCGGCCTTCATGGACGCGATCACCACACTGCCGCACGCCCTGGTCACTTCGGCGGACGAGGCGCTGGCCCGGACCCGGATGACCGCGTCCAACCTGCGGATGCCCACCGTCCGCGTCACCGCCGAGAGCGTCGGCGCCAGCAAGCCGGACCCCGAGGGCTTCCTCAAGGGCGCGGCCGAGCTGGGCTTCGACCCGGCGGACTGCATCGTCTTCGAGGACTCGGAGGCGGGCATCGCGGCCGGCCGGGCGGCGGGCATGCGTGTCGTGGGCGTCGGCCCGCGCGCCGGGGCGCTCTCCCCCGACGCACACGTCGAGGACCTGACGCAGGTCCGCGTGGAGGCGGCTCCGGACGGCTCGGTCCGACTGCACATCAGCGCGCGATAACCCGCGCAACGCCCGCACCGGGCAGCCCCCGCCCGCCCAGGGCCGACGTCACACCCGGTGCAGCCGCCCCCGCGCCACCAGTTCGAGCACCGTCGTGACGGCCACCGCCTGCACGGCCATCAGGGCTACCAGTACGAACAACTGCACGGCGCCCGCCTGCACCGGTGAGGCGCCGCCCAGCAGCATGCCCACGAAGGCTCCCGGCAGGGTCACGAGCCCCACCGTCCGGGTCTGATCCAGCCCCGGCAGCAACGCGTCCGACGCCGCCGGCCGGGCGATCTCCAGCCGCGCGTCACGGTCGAGCAGCCCGAGCGCCATCCCCGCCTCCACCTCCCCGCGCCGGCTCGTCAGCTCGTCCAGCGCCCGCCTCCCGCCGAGCACGGTCGCGGTCAGCGCACCGCCGATGAGGATGCCGGTCACCGGGATCAGCGCGATGCCCCGGACCGGCACGAGTCCGGTGAGCAGCAGCAGCGAGACCACCGGAACGACTCCCGCCGCGATCGGCAACGCCGCCCACCACCAGGTGCGATTGCGGGTGATCCGGCGCCCCGCGGTCCGTACCGCCACGGCGTACATCAGCGCCACGAACCCCAGCAACGGCGGCAGCGAACGGACCACCCAGCCGATGAGCAGGGAAACCGCGGCGAGTTGGACCGCGGCCCGCAGCCCGGCCAGCAGAATCTCGCGGGCCCGGCCGAGCGAGGCCAGCGCGGCGACCGTGGCCGCCGCGGCGAGCAGCAGGGCGAGTACGACACCGAGCGTGATGTTGACCGGTAGCAGCACGTCGCAACCCTACGGCCCGCCCGTTCCGAACCCCACCGGACCGCCCCGTACCGGACCGGCCGAGCGAATCACCTCCCGGCTCCGTCGACTTGTCGCCACGTCAGCCTGCGCGCCCGCGCAGATGCGGACGTACGCCCCCATGCTCCAGTCCTGTTGGTCAGAACCCTTGATGTGACGTGACCATGTCGCCACTCTGTTACCTGGTGCCCACCCCACGGAAACCTGGCACCGCCACGATGGCCGGGCCCCACGGGTCACCCGTCCAAGGTCCCCCCACATCAAGGGAGTTCGCATGTCTGGTGTCTACGCGCGTCGCATCGCCGTCGTCGCCGCATCCGCCGCCTTCGCCGCAACCACCGGTCTGCTCACCGCCCCCACCGCGCAGGCAGCCATGCCCACCCCGGTCTCCGCCTCGACCGCCCGTACGTACCTGAGCGAACTGACCGTCTCGGCGGAGGGTTCGTCGAGCGGCTACAGCCGCGACAAGTTCCCGCACTGGATCACCCAGTCGGGCGCCTGCAACACCCGCGAGGTCGTGCTGGAGCGTGACGGCACGAACGTGGAGCAGAACTCCAGCTGTGCCGCCGTCAGCGGCAGTTGGTACTCGGAGTACGACGGCGCCACCTGGACCGCCGCCTCCGATCTGGACATCGACCACATGGTCCCGCTCGCCGAGGCCTGGCGGTCGGGCGCCAGCAGCTGGACGACCGCCCAGCGGCAGGCGTACGCCAACGACCTGACGCGTCCGCAGCTCATCGCGGTCACGGACAACGTCAACCAGTCCAAGGGTGACAAGGACCCGGCCAAGTGGATGCCCTCGCGCACCGCCTACAAGTGCACGTACGCGCGCGCCTGGGTGCACGTGAAGCACTACTACGACCTGACCGTCGACTCGGCCGAGAAGAGCGCGCTGCAATCCATCCTGAACGGCTGCTGAACCGGCCGTCCGGACAACCGCCGCCAAGCGCCCGACCACCCTCCCCGGTCGTTCGTTCCACATGGGTACGGAGCCGTGCAGACCGCACGGCTCCGTACCCATGTACGCACCCCCTCCCCTCCCGCCCGCCCCGGCGCGTTTTCGGCCGAGTACGGCCCAGTGCGACCGATCGCGGCCGGTACCCGCACGCCCCGGAAGCCCGCCGGGCGGCGACTGCCGGTGCTCGGCACCCAGCGGGCCCGCCGGACCCACGAGAAATCCCTCTCCACCCCGCCCCGCACGGAGCCGTGACACCTCACCGCCCCGGTTCGCGCCACCACTGGTCCACACATCGTCGCCGGAGCGTCCGGGGCCGCTTCCCCGCCGTACCCTTCGGCGGCGGTCCATGTGCTGCCGGGTGATGCGCCCCTTACATACGCGGCGGAACCGCGCGGCACTCCCCGGCACCGGACGGCGCCCCGGGAACCGCATCCGGCAGCTGACCTGCCCCGCTCGCACACAGCTCGCCCCCGGACCACCCGCAGCCGGCCTCCGCCCCGCCCGGAGCCTCCCGGAGCCGCACAGCACGGCGGACCGGCGGACCGTCCGCACAGCGACGGCCGGACGGACGCGTCACCGGCCCAGTGGTACAGCCCATGCGGACCACGCCCCGGCAACCCGCCCACACCCCCGACTCCACATGGCCGGAAAGCTGCGCCGCCATTGGTTCAGGCCAAGACAGCGAGCACAGCTTCGCAGTTGGAGGCGGTGCCGGACCGAAGCCTGACCGAGAAACATGGGGCTACTTTCAGCCAGTCGACATAATGTTGAACTTGCAAGCATTGGTGAGGTTTCCCTAATCTGAGGCACCCGATCGGTTCACGTCCCCACCAGACCGAAGGAGCCCTCCCCCCATGCACGCACGCTTGAACCAGGCTCAGCCCTACGCACTCGGCCTCTTCCGGATCGTCATCGGCCTGTTCTTCACCTGCCACGGCGCCGCCTCGCTCTTCGGTGTCCTCGGCGGCATGAACGGCGGATCCATACCCGCCGGCACCTGGCCCGGCTGGTACGCGGCGGTCATCCAGTTCGTCGGCGGCATCCTGGTGACGGCCGGACTGGGCACCCGTGTCGCCGCCCTGATCTGCTCCGGCTCCATGGCATACGCGTACTTCAAGGTCCACCAGCCCGAGGCGCTGTTCCCGCTGCAGAACGGCGGCGAGCCCTCGGCCGTCTTCTGCTGGGCGTTCCTGCTGCTGGTCTTCACCGGCCCCGGCGCACTGGCCCTTGACCGGCTGTTCGGCCGGGGCGGCACGGAGCACGACAAGGACCGCGCGCCCGAGCAGGCACCGCCCGTAACGGTCTGATCCGCCTGATCCGCAGGGCCGCTCCTCGCGTACATCCGGACGTGCGTCCGGGCACACATCCAGGCGCACATCCCGGCGCATATCCGGATCCATATCCGGACAGCATCAGGGCCTGCGCCCGGAACCAAAGCTTCCCATTTCCGGGTGTACGTGAGGTTCCCAACATCGTCCGTATTTGTCGATCACCGGATGAACGTCAGGCGTACGCTGTACAGCTGACCCTGCCGCTCCTGCCGCTCCCCTGCGACGTCGCGGCGTTGTTCCGAATCGGGGAGTAGTAGGTGCTTGAGAGTGTGGGCGCACTGACCGGCAGCCCATGGATCTACGTCGTGGTCGCGCTTTCGGTGCTCCTGGACGTATTTCTGCCTCTGCTGCCCAGCGGGGTACTGGTGATCACCGCCGCCACGGCCGCCGCCGCCGGTTCGACGACCGTCGCGGGCGCGGGCGCCGCCCAGCAGGTGACCGAGGTCCCCTCGCTCCTCGCCCTGATGCTCTGTGCGGCCACCGCCTCGGTGCTCGGCGACCTCGTCGCGTACCGGCTGGCCTGGCGCGGCGGGGAGCGCCTGGACCGGGCCATCGCCCGCTCCCGCCGCCTCACCTCCGCGCAGGAGCGCCTCGGCGCCGCCCTCGCCCGGGGCGGCGGCATCCTCGTCATAATCGCCCGCTTCGCCCCGGCCGGGCGCTCGGTGGTCTCCCTGGGCGCGGGCGCCGCGCACCGCAAGGTCAAGGAATTCCTGCCCTGGTCGGCCCTGGCGGGCGTGGCGTGGGCCGGATACAGCGTGGGCCTCGGCTACTTCGGCGGCCAGTGGCTCGGCGCGACATGGGTGGGCACGGCGGTCTCGGTCCTCGCCCTGTTCGTGGCGGGCGCCCTGGCCGCCTGTCTGATGCGCCGCCCGGCAGCGGAAGCGGCCGCCGCGGCATCGGCGGCCGCCACGGCCACTACGGCGTCCTGACCGCACCCCGGATCTCCAGGCCGTCCAGCAGTCTGACGGTCGCCTCGGTGATCTCGTCGACGGCCCGGTCGAAGACCTCCTGGTTGTGCGCGGCCGGAGCGCGGAAGCCGGACACCTTCCGTACGAACTGCAGGGCGGCGGCCCGGATCTCCTCCTCGGTGGCCTCTTCGGGGATGGCTGGCGGGCGAAGGGTCTTGATGCTGCGGCACATGACTCAAGTGTGAACCGCACCACTGACAATCGCCCTCCCCTCACCTGCCTCCGGCCCCCGCTCCCCTCACCGGACCCGTTCGACGGCGGGGAGTGCGTACGTACCGTCGAGGACCCCGGTCCCCGGCGCACGGAGCCGGAGCACGAACAGGAAGTCCCCGTCGGGCGCCGGCAGCCAGTTCGCCGCCGCGACCGGGTCGTCCGGCCGCTCCCGCTGGACCCGGACAGTCAGCGAACCGTCCACCGCGTACGCCGGAACGCGCCCCGCCGAGCTCTCACCGATCCGCGAACCGGCCACGTGACGACCGGCCACGCCGCACCCGGGCCCGCCGCACCCGGCCATGTCGTACACGGCCAGGGACCAGCCCGCTTCGGCCGGCGGCCGCCCCTCGAAGCGCAGCACGTAGGAGTGGGCCCCGTTCAATCGCCCGCCCCCGGCGTCACACAGCGCGCGGGCGTACACCGCCTCGTAACCGTGGACGCCCCACAACGCGCTCCGCGCCGCCACCGCCCTGGTCAGGTAGGACGCCTCCCGGTCGGTGATCCGCCACTCCGGGGAGTCGACGGTCCCGACGCCGTAGTGGTCGAGGTTGTAGTCGAAGAGATGTGGCTGCATCGCCCACCCCGCGCGCACCGCGTCGGCCCGGTCCGCCTCCTCCACCCGTGCCCCGCCCCGCGCCGCCCCTTCGGTCAGCGCGCGCACAAGGACGGGGTCGGCACGGACGTAGGGCGATGCCCCTTCCTCCAGCAGCCCCAGCGGCTGGAACCGGTCCTGGTACGCCCGGTCGGGCGCGGACGGCGGGAAGTCGGCCATCCACACCCTGAGCTGCTCGAAGAACCGCAGCGGCTCAGGTACGTCGGGGTCCGGCGCGGGCAGTCCCGTGCGGTGCGTACCCGGTTCGACGTACGTGATGGTCAACTGCTCCTGGAACGCGCGGACCCGCTCCGCCCCGTCCGAGCCACCCCCGTGGTCACCACCGTCACCGTGGCCACCGCCGTCGCGGTCTTCGTTGTCGCAGTCACTGCGTCCGAGGACGGTGACGACGGAGGTGGGCGCGTCGATGACCCCGAGCACTCCGTCGGGCACGCGTCCCGCCCAGCCCGGGGGCACGACGAGCCAGTCACCGGTCCGGGTAGCGGTGGGACGGTGGCCGACGTACGCGAAGTTGTCGGTCCAGGCATCGACGAACTGCAACACCCGATACGCGCTGTCCGGACCGCCCCGGCCGTCCGGGGCGTCGGGGGCGCCCGGGACGTGGATCAGAACCGCTCCGCCGGAGAGGTCGAGATGGGCGACGGACCGGACGGTGTCGTCGCCGACGGACACGAAGGGTGTGTCGGGAGGCACCGGCCGGTCCGCGTGCGCGAAGCGGTTGAACGGGGTGGGCGGCAGCGGACCGTAGCCCGTGTACATGGCGCCCTCGACCACCGAAAGGTCACGGACCAGCGGATATCCGTAGACGTACGCCTCGGCGGCGAGAGCTACGAGATCCACCGCTGCCTCCTCCCGGCCCCCGCCTCCCTCAGATGACCGCCTTCGAGCTTTCCGTGCACAGGGCCCAGATCACGAACACGTCGATGGCGATGGAGATGATCGCCCAGATCGGCTGGTACGGCAGCCAGACGAAGTTGATGATCACGCTGATGGCGGCCAGCACCACACCCGTGGCACGAGCCCATTCGGCACCCTTGAGGATGCCCCAGCCGACGACGGCGAGCACGATGCCGAGAACGAGGTGGATCCACCCCCAGGAGGTCACGTCGAACTTGAACGTGTAGTTCCTGACGTGCGCGTAGACGTCGTCGGTGGCGATGCCGGAGATGCCCTTGATCACTCCGAGGACACCGTCGACGAGCAGCAGAACACCGGCAAAAACGATTCCGCTGGCCGCCCAGGGATTGAGATCCCCCTGGCCGGCGGAACCGGCGGTACCGGGCGTGGGCGCTGTGTGAGCCATCGGAACTCCTTGGCCGGATCGGGACTGCGAGACAGAACCGACCCTGCGCGCCGCCCATCCACGGAACCACTCGGACGCACCCATCCGGGTGAAACCTGCCACGGCCGGCGCCTGTCCGTCCGTCCCTACGACGAGGGAAGCCGCGTCACCTTGGAGACCTTGCACGTCATCTTGCCCGGGACCTTCCCCAGCCCCTGGGCCTTCTGCACCGACTTCTGCCCCGCCGCCAGATCGGTCGCCGTCGCCAGCCCCGAGGCCCGGCGCGTGCCGTCCCCGTCCACGAACTCCACGGACACGATGTAGGACGCCTGGACGTCGCCGTGGTTGACGATCTCCACATCCGCATCCGGCCACTCGGTCAACGAGTCCACCGCACACCGGGTGATCCGCACATCGCCCTCACCGTCCGTGCCCTCCAGGGCCGGCACCTCCGTGGGCGCGTCCGAGGCATCCCCCGGCCCGGGCGCACCGCTCTCCGTGCCCTCCACCGCCGACGGCTTCGACCTGGCCGAGGGCGAGTCCCCACCACCGGCCACGGCGATCAGCACACCGAGCACCAGCAACACGGCCACCCCGCCGAGCACCGACAACGTGACGATCAACCCGGTGCGGGACTTCTTGACCGGCTGCGGATACCCATACGTCCCTGGCCCCGGCGCCTGCGGCCACTGCGCATAGGGCGACGGCGCCTGCTGGGGCGGCTGAGGCATCTGCCCGGAACCGGGCTGGGGCTCCTGACCGGGCTGGGGTGGCGGATAGCCGTACGACATGTGCATCCCCCCTGGGACATAACTGACGTGACCAGGACACATTACGACGTCCACGGACTCGCCCATCCCCGGGGAGGCCCCACGAACCGGGGCCATGAACAACCCGGCCGACGAACACCGCCCGCCCGCTCCGCTGATGCGCCTCCGACACCCCGAACCTAAACTGGCCAAGGCATGAAACCCCCAGGTGAGGGAGGCATCCCATGGCCAAGCGAGGCAACAAGCGCCGCGCCCGCAAGAAGAAGAACGCCAACCACGGCAAGCGCCCCAACGCCTGAACCGAACCACGCGGTGCCCTGGGAAGCGCCGATGTCTCCCAGGGCACCGAACACCGAGCCGCCACCGGCCCCCTCGGGCACTACAGACCGCGCAACGCCTCGTTGAAATCGGCATAGGCACTCCAGCATTCGACGCTGCCGTCGTCGTCCAGACTCCCCATGTACCAGTCGTCGTCATCGACGGGCTTCACCAGACACAACCCATGGAATCCCAGGACGAGTTCAGGCCGGAGCCGTTCGTCCTCCGCCGGCCACCCCAGCCACGTCACACAGCGATCGCTGTCGAGCACCGTCGCCTCCCGGTCACCGGAGACTCTGCGGATCTCCTCCAGAGTCCACCCTGCTGGTAGCTGTCCACTCGTCACCCGTCGATGATGCCTGCCGGCGCAACGGCCGCCGCGCTTACGGGCCGAGACCAGAACCCGGTCGCCGGCCACACCCCGACGCAGCACAATTCCGGGCATGGGAACAGACATTCACGGCTTCATCGAGTGCCGGTGGGATCGGTGGCTGGACGAGGACGACCGCCGCTGGGAGAAGGCCATCGACCTCGCGCATCTCTACAACGGCCGCTCCTACCTTGCCTTCGGCTCCCTGTTCGGGGTACGCGACACCACCTCCTTCCGCCCACTCGCCGACCACCGCGGCTTCCCTCCGGACATGTCACGGGACGTCTCCGCCGCCATCGAGCCTTGGAGCCCGGACGCTTTCGGTGCGTCCTGGATCACGTGGGCGGAGCTGTCGGCCGTGGACTGGGACGAGGCCGCGAACGAGGTGGACGAATGCGTCCACGAGTACCGCCGGATCCCTGACGGCTCCTGGGAGATGTACGGCCGCAACTCCAGCCTCACCCGTTTCGCCCAGCTCTCCGGCCTCACCGACCCCCACGCCCTTCACCGCGCAGGCAGCGCGCACCCCGAAGGAACCGAGTGGCCGGACGGCAACCGCCTCTTCCATATCGGCCGCCTCCGCCGCAGCCACTCCGTACCGGACAGCGACTGGGGTGCCGTCTGGTCGATCATGCGCACGTTGTCGAACCTGCACGGCGCCGAGGGCGTCCGCCTGGTCGTCTGGTTCGAAGGCTGACTCCCGCGGTGGGCGGTCAGGAGCCGTTCTCGTTCGGCAGGTGCTCAGCGTGGTCGATGCCGGTCTCGGACCGGCCATCGTGACGAGTTCGGTGGTGCGGTTGGACGGAGAGGCCATCGGACAGCGGGACTACCACACGCAGCAACGCGTAGTGAGCCTGTTCCCCACAGAGTCCAAGGCGCACTCCTTACGCCCGGGCGCCGTGGTACTGGCCGGGCAGTCCACCTGCTTGTTGTCACTGGCCGGGTTCGGCGAAGACGAGAACGATTGGTTCTGGGATCTCATCACCCGACGCCTTGTGATCGAGATCGTCTACGAATCCCTTTACGGCGGCGCGAACTTCGCTGTGACGCCACCTGTGTTCCGAAAGAAGCGGCTGCCACCGGGCCGCCATCCGCGCTCTCCAACCCGACGGCCTCGACCGCGCGGGCTCGCCCACAGCAGTACCTGAGCGGAGTGGTACGCCGAAGGCCCCCAACCATGACCGGGCCTCCGCACCAGTGGGCGCGGACGGTTTCGAACTGTCGGCATCTGCTTCGGCAGTGTGGTCGTCGCCGACGTGGCCCCGAGGTCCCGCCACCCCGGCGACCGGACAAAGGTATCCATGTACCTCCGTCCAACGCCGTTGATGTCAGCGGTGGATGTCGAAGTCCCTCGTGTCTCACCGTGGAATGCTGCCGAGTCGGCTGCGTTGCAGGCACGTTCAGCCGTCGGTTTCTTGATCCTTTTGGCTTCGAGGAAAAGTCAGCGAGATCGACCATATGCACGCGAGCAGACCGAAGCCGAAAGGCAGGCCGTCCCATGGCTGCGGCAGCGCGTGCTGGAGAGCGGTCGTCCCCACACAGATGGACAGGAGTACCAGGACGAGCAACGGACGTCGCACAACGTGCCTGACCACCGCCATGAACGATACGCCGAACCGCTTCGATCTCCCGGCCTTCATGTCTGGGACTGTAGCCACACACCGTCGCCACGTACACCAACCCACCACGCACCCCAACTCCCACGACGCTCGCCAGCCCCCGGCCGGCACCCGCGAACAGCGCCCGTCCCCCGGAGTCTGACCTGCCCCGGAGGCATGTCCTTCACCCCGGATTGGTTCTCGGGACCGCATCAAGAGTGCTGGTACCGACACCCGTCGGACCGGGCGACGCCCGATATCCATGAGCAGATCAAGAGGGCACGGCCGGCAGACATCCATGAGCTCGGAGACCCCCGGCACATGGACGACACAACACCCGTGCCCGCCACGAACACAAAGCAACGAGCAAGGCCCAGGCACCCGGGTTCACTACCGGCGGCCTGGGCCTTTGTCGTTCTACCTGCTGGTGGGCGCGGACGGTTTCGAACCGCCGACATCTGCTTTGTAAGTTCGGCCGGAGGGACCTAAGCACCTGGCGGTCTCCGCCATGGCTGCCGTCCCGGGCTCCCCATGGCTGCCGTTGTACGCCGACGTTGATGTCAGGAGTGGATGTCAGCTCACGGGTTCGGCATCTGCTCGTCAGCCGGCCTGCGCGGTCGCGACAAAGCCGCGGCAGCACGCCTGTCATTTGCATGCTTCTGCGCAATCGAGGCTCGCAGCTCCTCGGGAGTCGGCCATGGCGCCTGCCGGTGGATCATGCGGTGACAGTTGGCGCAGATGAGGGCAAGATCACTGAGTTTGGTCCGGCTTTCCCCAGCTACGTGGAGCGGAAGGACGTGATGGCACTCGATGTACCCGGCACCGCGGTCCCCGTAGACCTTCTCGAACTTGAAGCCGCAAGCCTCACAAGCGAGCTGTCCGCCACGCTGAAGAACGGAAGCTATCTTCTTCTTGCGCAAGCCCTTGTCCCGTTCGCGCGCCCTGTGCCAGCGCATAAGCAGCCGCCCCTCAGGTGCGCTGAATTCGTCGCCGAACTCCTCTTCCTCAGTCGGCGCGAAGGACTGCAAGTCGCCGGCGGCGATGCCGTGCCGAATCAGCCTCGCGGCCTCGGTCATCTCCTGCGGCCGGGCAAGGAACTCATGCAGCACCGCGACATCCAGTGCGCCACCGTTGGTGGGTTTCCCCCGGTACTCCGGGTGCCGAGTGGCGATGTCGAACGTCTTACGCGCGACACCGTTGGGGTTGCGGAACTTCTCGTTGCGGTCCGCCTCGGCGTGGATGGGAAGCAGCTGGAGCAGAGCGGATAGCTCCGCTACCCGGCCGTCCCCAGCGTCCAACCCCTTCCAACCTTTCTCCATCACCAGCTGACAGGCAAGGATGATCTCGTCGCGAGCCCAGTCCGGGTTCTTGATGGCCTTGACCTGGAAGCCCACCCGCTTGAGCCACGCCGCGGCATGCTCCTTCCCGCCGCTGAACTCGTCCCGAGTGAGGGCCCGCCCCTGATCCCACTTGTGGGCCACGCCGGCGACGGCCTTGGAGTCATACGCCTGACCGTCGTGAACCAAGACATAGGACCGCGCCTCCCCGAAGCCGTACTTCGACAGGAAGGCTTCACGCCCCAACTCGTCGTGCTCCGCCAGGGCCTTGAGCACAGACTCTCGCGTGATCGCTCCTCTTCGCATAGGAGGATCGTAGGGCCGAGCCATGGCTACACTCTCGCCCCTTCGACACACAGCGGTGACTCACGCCACCAATAGCAGCTTCAGCGCCGGGCCAGGGGGCAGGCCTGCAGGGCAGGCAGTACGAGCTGTTGACTCTTCATCCAAAACGTATACCAAGTCGCTCGGTCTTGCGATACCGTTCGCAGCAGAGTCATTAGCGGACGGCATGGAGGCTAGGAATGTCCGAGGCGAATCCGAGCAGCGACCTTATTCCAATTGAGAGTAAGACGAAGACCATACAGACCTGCTTTCAGCAATGCCTTTACGAAGTCCCCAATTTCCAGCGCCCATACAGCTGGTCGCGTGATCAGCTCGTCGATTTTTGGGACGACGTGATCCTAGCGAAGGGCGACTTTTTCTTCGGATCCACGGTAACTTGGGTCAGCAAGAAAAGAGACCTATTTAGCGATACTTATTCCATTATTGACGGTCAACAGCGGCTAACCACGAGCGCAATCCTTTTGTCCGTTGTGCGTGATGCACTTGACGAAGTAGCTACTAAGTACGCCAACGTCGCCGGATTTGATGCCGACGTAGCCAGCAGCCAGGCCCTAAGCACACAAAAGTATTTGGTCGTCAAGGACGATGACGGTAAGAGCCATCCAGTTTTGCGTCGACCCGAGAGCATGTTTTACGAAGAGATCCAGAATCCAAATGCCATACCATCGGGGGCAAAGTGGAATAAGAGTGCCGAACGAATTGGGGAGGCGCGTTCCTTCTTCGAGGACAAAATCCTCTCCGCCCTCAAGGGATTGACGCCAGATGGGCAAGTTGAGCATCTCAAATTGATTCGCTCAAACGCTTTGAAAGCGCGCGTGATTCAGGTTGAGCTGGCGTCCGAGGAAGACGGCTTTTTGGTCTTCGAAACATTGAATACGCGTGGATCAGACTTGCGGCTGTCAGACCTGGTCAAGAATCTCCTGATTCGCGGCAGTTCTACAGAGGCCGAGGACAGAGGGGCGGTTGCAAGTCGCTGGGAAAGAGTAGTAGACAGTGTTCAACTAGGGCGCGTCAGCGCAGATGTCGTCGACAGGTTCATTTGGCAGTCCTGGAACTCTCGCCGCGAGGCGGTAAAGGAGCCTGAACTGTTCAAAGCGATTAGCCGTATCGTGAGTACAGGCCCGGACGCACATCTCTCATATCTGCGGGAACTCGAACGCGATGCGGAAACTTATCAATGGCTTGAGGCTGAAAATGTACAGGTGCAGCCGAAATCTCGTGGCCTACGAAATGCGTTCGCCGTTCCAGAGTTCGTTGACAGTGTTCGCGCGCTTGCACTTTTCAACGTCTCCGTAGCGAACTCGACGGTACTTGCAGTGGCTCGCAAGTTCCACGAAACAAGGTTGCTCAAGCAATCGCAGGTAGTCGAAGTTCTTAGGCTAGTTGAAGCCTTCCATTTTCAGTACACAGCGCTCACGAATAGCGGATCTACTGGCGGAACTCGAAGCCGGTATAACCGTTTTGCTGTTCGCTTGGAGAGCGCCACATCCTCCACCGAGGTGGCGGTGGCTATCGAGGATCTCAAAGAAAAACTGCGTACAAGCCTGCCCGACCGCACAAGATCTGTTCAAGCATTTTGTTCGCTGTTCTACGCACCGTCGCTTCAGTTGAATCAGGCGCAGAAGCTCCGATCTCGTAAAATCTTTATCGCTTATGTGCTGATGTCATTTGCAAAACTGGAAGGGCTATTGCCCGCGGGGCAAAATCTCGCGACTTGGTCAATTGAGCACATCAAGCCTCAGTCCGTGGCCTCCAAGAACCATCTCGACCCGGTCTACTCGATTGGAAATCTGACGCTACTCACCAACCGTCTAAACAGTGCCCTTGGGGATGCACCGTTGTCCTCTAAGGCTGAGGCGCTTAGGAAGGGAAGGGCATTTTTCGATACGGAGCTCGAAGCGTGGGAAGCGAACTCCGACGCCTTCCCGTCTGATGCCCAGATCGAGGCAAGATCGCGTTTTTTGGCGGCCGACGCGCTTGACCGAGTTTGGAAGCTATAGATGGGGCCGGCCTATATGCCGAATAGGCTGCGGGGGCCCCGATCAACCCACCACTCACCCCGGCTCCCATCCCGTCCGCCTTCGACCCACACACCGTGGAGCGGGCGTGGTTCAGGGCGTCAAGGTGGAGCGCGCCACTGTACGAACGACCTTGACGCCCTGGGCCGCGACTGCTCGGCTCTGCCTGGGTCGAAGGTGGTCGGGATGGGAGCCCCACAACGCTCACCACGAATCCGCCGGCACCCGCGAACGGCGCCCCTCCCATCCCGGAGTCTGAGCGCCCCCGCCGGAGGCATCGTCTTGAAGCCGCGGGC
This sequence comes from Streptomyces sp. NPDC047917, assembly GCF_043204345.1. Taxonomy (NCBI): domain Bacteria; kingdom Bacillati; phylum Actinomycetota; class Actinomycetes; order Kitasatosporales; family Streptomycetaceae; genus Streptomyces; species Streptomyces sp. NPDC047917. The sequence continues at coordinate 224,474 of NZ_JBIDCA010000012.1, read as the reverse complement.
TTGGTTCTCGTCTCATGCCCTACCGGCCCATCCACTGCGGGCGCGCGTCGGCGGCGGCAGCGCCGAGCGGGCCGAAGGCAGGAGCGCGGGCGCAGCCAGAGCCGGGAAGCGCGCCCGGCGGAGCGGAGCGCAGCCGGGTGCCTTGATGAGGTAGAGAAACCTGTAACAGCTCGCGGAGCCGTGGCGACAGGGCGGTCTTGCGGCATAGGTCTGCTCCTGCTCCGATGGTGGTTACGGGGCAGGCGGCTGCTGGGGGCGGGCATGGCTGAGTTGCGGGTATCCAGTTGGAAGCGCCATGGGTTGGACCGGCTCTACGTGAACACACCAGATGGAACAGCCGTGGCATGGTTCGATCGGCAAACTGGGCATATTGAGATCAAGGACGAGGCGTTACGCCTGCCAATCCTGAACGTCCTTGCCCCTTACATGGCCCGTGCGACGACCGCGCCCGTTGCGGTCACATCGACGCCCCTCCCCCCTCCCCCCGAGTACGACCTAGCCTTGAGGCGACCCGGTGACGCGCTGCGGGAAAAGATCAAGGAAGTTTCGCCGAGCCTGGTAGAGCGCTACCTCTCATGGATTCTGCGCCGCCCGACTGAGGCCGATCCCTGGAGAGCCGGACTTCGGGGTGAACGCGTCGTCAGTCGAGAGCTGGCGCGGTTGCCCCGCCATGACTGGCGTGCACTGCATTCCGTACCACTGTCTCCAACCTGGGATATCGATCACCTGCTGGTGGGGCCCGGCGGTGTCTTCTCGATCAACACAAAGAACCATCGCAACAAGTCGGTCTGGGTTGGCGACCATGCAGTCCGCATCAACCACGGGAAAGGGCGCCCGTACCTCCGGAGCAGTCGGCGCGAGGCTGAGATCGTGAGGGACGTACTCGAACGAGGATGTAACTTCCCTGTCGCAGTCAACCCGTTGCTCGTCTTCGTTCGTCCGGCCGACCTAACCGTGGTGCCCTCCTTGCACGATGTAAGAGCGATCGACGAACGAGCCTTGGCCAGTCTGGCACCCCTGGCCGGAGCCCTGCTGCCTGAGCAGGTGGAAGCCGTATACGCCGTGGCGCGTGACCAACGTTCCTGGTCTGGCTCTCTCTGACGGCTCTCAGCGGCTGGCGAGCTTCCTGCCATCATGCGCTCGGACGTGGGGCGCATCGTTCAGCAGTGCATCGGTGACGCGGACTGCGTAGACCTCAGCCATACGGCTGGTCACCTCGTCCGGGGTCAGCCACTCGACCGCAGTGGACTCCTCCGAAAGCTGCTCCTGACCGCCCTCTGCGTGGCACCGGAAGACAAGAGCGACGATGCCCCGGGCCGTGTTCTTGTAGACGCCGGTCAGCCTGTCGACCTGGACCTTGATCCCGGTCTCCTCGTATACCTCGCGGCGAACTCCGGCCTCCGGAGCCTCGGACAGTTCGAGCACGCCCCCCGGCGGTTCCCACGTTCCGTTGTCGGCTCGCCTGATCGTGAGGACTCGCCCGTCCTCGCGGACCACCACCCCGGCTACGGACACGGAGTGGAGCGGCGTTGACGGGATCTCGGGGCGACTGTTACTCATGTACATGAGAATAGGAGACTGAGAAGGACTATGGCGAGTAGTGAAGTGGCCTCTTCGGCCAAGGCGAAGTATCTCCAGATCGCAGACGACCTAGCGGCGCAGATCCGGTCGGGAGCTCTGGCTGCTGGGGCCGCTGTGCCAAGCGAAACGGAGCTCATGGACCGCTACGGCGTGGCCTCGGGGACCGTACGCAAGGCAGTCGCTGAACTACGTACGACTCAGCTGATCGAAACTCATCACGGGCGGGGCTCGTTCGTCCGGTCTCGACCTCCGGTACAGCGCAAGTCCTCGGACCGCTTCCGCCGGTCTCACCGGAAGGCAGGCAAGGCGGCCTACCTCGCGGAGACCGAGCAATCCGGCGGCAAGCCGTCCGTGAACGTCCTCTTCATCGGCCCGGTAGAAGCACCGCAGGAGATCGCGGAGCGGCTGGACATCTCGGCCGGCACTCAGGTACTCGCACGCAAGCGCCGGTACTTCCGGGACGGTGTCCCTACCGAGGAAGCCACCTCGTATCTCCCCTGGGACGTGGTGAAGGACATCCCAGAGATGTTCGCCGAGAACCCCGGCGGCGGCGGGATCTACGCACGGCTAGAAGATCGTGGGCACACCCTCTCGGAGTTCACCGAGACTGTCAGGGCACGTCTCGCGTCCAAGCCGGAGGCGTCCGCACTGGCGCTGAGTCCGGGGTCCCCCGTGATTCATCTCGTAAGAAGTGCGGCAACGAACTCTGGCCGCGTTGTCGAGGTATGCGACACGATCATGGCCGCTGACCAGTTCGTATTGGACTACCGCTTCCCAGCCGGAGACTGACAGAGCATCAGCAGAGACAGCCCGCCACAAGATTCTTTTTCGTGGCGGGTTGACTCATGTACAGGACTCATGCACTCTTCTAGCTATCACTCATGTACATGAGTGACGGAGATCCTCTCTTCTACAGGAGAAGTCATGCCGTCCTTCAAGATTGACGTTTCGACTGCTGTCGTGTTCGTTGCGACGCCTCCGACTCCGAAGCTCGTGAGCAAGCAGACCGGTGAAGTAGCGATGGACCGGGAGACCGGTGCCCCGCTCGCGACCGTGGGCCTGCTGATCTCGGATGAGGGGGAGGGCAACCTCTACCAGGTGACGGTGCCGAGCACGGGGGTCCCGGAGAGCCTGACCCCGGGGACGCCGGTCACGGTGATCGGGCTGAAGGCGCGGGACTGGGAGAACACGTTCAACGGGCAGACCCGGCACGGAATCAGCTTCCGCGCGGTAGCGATCACGGCGGGTGCCTGATCATGCCGGACCTGTCCACGCTGATCGAGACGGCCGGGGCCTTATCGGCTGCCGGCGGCCTCGGATACGCGAAGGGGCACGCGCCTCGGGTGTTCTGGTCGTTGGTGGGTCTGCCGGTGGCTAGGGTCCGGTTCGCGGCTACGTACCGCTCGACGATGGATGTGTGCGGTCTGACGGTTCAGCCGTCCAGGCTGCGGGCGTTCATGGTCCGCAACGTGACCCGTCGCCAGGATGTCCAGCCGGTCCCCCCGAGAGTGCGCCGGGTCCGTGGTTCCTCAACCGGGATGCGGGCGATACTCCGTCTCCCGGCCGGTCTGGAGCCTGCGGACGTGGCGGCTGCTTCGGAACGGCTGCGGCACGCCTGGGGGGTCCACTCCGTCCACGTGGTCGAGGTGAAGCCCGGGTTCGTCGAACTGCGGATGACCGGGTACGACGTGTTGCGGCGGGTGAAGATGCCGCGCCGGCTGCCCCGCAAGGTCGCCTCGGGCCCGTTGGTGGTGCCGGTGGCGTTGCGGGAGGACGGGACGGCATTCGTCCGGGACTACAAGAAGATCCCGCACAGCCTGACCCTGGGCGCGAATCAGTCGGGCAAGTCGATGTACCAGCGCAACCTGATCACCGGACTGGCCAAACTCCCGGTCGCCCTGGTCGGGATCGACTGCAAACGCGGTGTCGAACAACGCGGCTACGCACCCCGCCTCTCCGCCCTGGCCACCACCCCGGACGAAGCCTCGAACCTGCTTGAGGTCCTCGTGCGGGAGATGGAGGACCGGTTCGACATCCTGAGCGCCCACGAGGTCTCGGACCTGTGGGATCTGCCCGCCAAGCTGCGGCCGGTGCCGTTGGTCGTCCTGGTCGATGAGGTGGCCGAGCTGTTCCTGACAGCGGTCAAGAAGGATGAGGAACGGCGCGATCAGATGGTGATGCGCCTGGTGCGTCTCGCGCAGATGGCCCGCGCGGTCGGCATCTATCTGGAGATCTGCGGGCAGCGTTTCGGCTCGGAACTCGGCAAGGGCGCCACGATGCTCCGTGCCCAGCTCACCGGCCGTGTGGTGCACCGCGTGAACGACAAGCAGACCGCCGATATGGGCCTGGGCGACATCGCCCCGGACGCGGTCTTCGCGGTCACCACGATCGCCCCGGACCGTCCCGGTGTGGCGGTGGCCGGCGACTCCTCCGGCGGCTGGTCCCGTATCCGCACCCCGGAACTGAGCGCCGCCGACGCGGTCGCGATCTGCCGCGAGTACGCGCACCTGACCCCGGACATCGAGGCACTGGCCCCGTTCCGCCCGGTCGTCCGCACCACCCCGGCTCCGACTGCGCCGCTGGTCAAGCCGGTGCCGGTCACCGAGTAACACCCCGCACCTTCCCGGTTGGCGTGACCTCTCGCGCCAGGTCCCTACCCCGCCCATGCCCGGAACCGAAAGGAATCCACCGCCATGGCCACCACCAAACGGACCACCAAGCCCAAGCACACGGCCGAGCCGACCCCCTGCATTCCGTGTGGCGGGACCGGAAACGTCCCTACCACGGTCCGCGTCGGCCGCAAGCACCGCCCTGTCGGCCAGCAGGACGGCCTCTGCCTCAACTGCTTCGGCACCGGCACCGACCCGGACGCCTGACCCCCGCTGCTCCGGGTGCTGGGCGGTTACCACCGAATCCCGCCCGGCCCCGGCACCACCCCGGACCGGAGGTGAAATCCGATGTCCCGAACCATCCGCCTGGACGCCGTACTGGTCCAGGCAGTCATCGCCGGCGCCCTGTCGTTCTCGCACCTGCATGACCTTGCCGAAGCAGCCGGACAGGACGGCTGGAAGGCCTGGGCCTACCCGATCAGCGTGGACCTGCTGCTGGTCGCCGCCTGGCGCCGCATGCGCGTCAGAGCGGGCAACCGCCCTGCCTGGGTCTGGTTCGTCATCGCCCTGACCGCATCGTTGGGCGCGAACATCGCGACCGCAGGAATGCTCGACCTCGGCAACACTCCTGCCTGGCTCCGCATCCTCGTCGCCGGCTGGCCCGCCCTCGCCTTCCTCGGCGGAACACTCCTCGCTCACACCCCCACACCGGGCCCGGGCGAAACCGTACCGGCCGCACCACTGCCCGAACCGGCCGCACCGCTGCCTGCTCCGGCACCCGAACCGGTCCCGGAAGTCACGGTGGAGCGCACCCCGGAACTGGCCCCCGAACTCCCGCCGGCCCTCGGCCCGGCCCCGGGCCCGGTCCCGGCCGCTGCTGTGGCAACTGCGGTTCCTCCGGCGCTGCTCGATCACGCCCGGAAGCTCGCCAACACCCACCACGCCACGACCGGCAACCACATCGACACGGAGACCCTGCGCGCCCGCCTCGGTATCCCCGCACCGCTGGCCGACTCCATCGCCGCCCAACTCGCCTGACAACAAAGGAAGTTCACACCATGCCGCGTCCGAATCGCTTCACCAACGTGGTCCGTATCGGTCCCGTCCAGGTCGGCACCCACTACGACGGCCGGGGCCGCACCAAGCACACCGCCGCCTGCACCGCCCCCGGCTGCAACTTCTCCGCCGACTATCACGGCCGGGCCGCCGCCGAACTCGCCGCCAAAACCCACCGCTGCAATTGACAGGAGCACGTCATGTTCAATCCGAAGTATCCCACCCCGGACACCGCCCCCACCACGGCAGCGTCCCTCGTCCCGCCGCTCACCGGCCTCGTGCACCCGCCGGCCTGCGACTGCCACCACGCTCCCGCCCCCGTCTCGGCCCCGGCGACTCCGCCCGTCCGGCCGACCGTTCAGATCACCCCGGGCTCGCTGATCGTCGCAGCCGCTGGCGGAACCGCCGTGGTCCTGGTCGTGGGCGCGGTCCTGGTCTCCATGCTCCTGGCCACCGCGATCACCGCCGCCTCGGTCGCCTTGTGCGCCGTGGTCCTGCGCTCGCTCCTCAACAACCAGAAAGGCAACTGACATGGACTTCTTCACCCTAGGCACGACCTACGCCTGGCGCCCCGACCGCTACAAGGCACCCGAGCAGTGGCGCTACTTCAAGTGCACTGCCATCAGCGAATTCCCCGGGCCGAAGGCCCGCATCGCCTTCGGCTTCATCACCGCCGGAATGCCTTCCGACAGGTGGACGCCCACCGGTCTCGATCAGGACGACTGGGCCGACGGCTGGTTCGCCCTGCCCGACGACTCCCAGAAGTAACCGGCTCCCGGGGCGGCTCTCTCGCCAAAGAACCGCCGCCCCGGGCGCCCCACCCATCCAGATCCAACGGACCCGAAAGGGAGATCCCATCATGCACCAGCACACCCTGCCCCGGCCGATCTGCGGCCACTGCGACGGCTTTAATGCGACACCAAGCGCCGTGACCTGCTCGCCAAGGTGGACCAGGGCGTGCCCGTGCCCACGCGGTCGGCCAAGCTCTCCGAGTGGCTGCCGTACTGGCTGGAGAACATCATCAAGCCTCGCCGCAAGCGGACGACCTACGCGAAGTACGAGACACACATCCGCCTCTACCTCGTGCCTATGCTCGGCTCGAAGCGCCTTGAATCGCTGAGCGTCGCTGACGTCCGGCGTTTCCTCGTCCGCCTGGAGCAGCAGACCACCGCCGCAACGGCCAAGGAATCCCACCGCGTCCTGCGTACCGCCCTGACCGCCGCCTGCCGTGACGAACTGGTCATGCGAAACGTGGCCACCCTGGTGGAGCCCCCGTCCGCCGCGCCCCGGGATCTGTCGCCCTGGTCTCTCGACGAGACCCTGTCCTTCCTCACGGCCGCTCGGAAGGATCCGCTCTACGCGGCCTTCGTCCTCGCCATCGCGCTCGGCTTCCGGCGCGGGGAAATCGTCGGGCTGCGATGGGAGAACGTCGACCTCGACAAGCGGGAGATCCGGGTTCGTACCCAGCGACAGCGTGTCCGCGGTGAGGCATACGAGGACGATCCCAAGGGCCGGCGTAGGAAGCAGACCCTCCCCCTGCCCGCCCTCTGCGTCGCTCCCCTCCGCTGGCAACGGCTGCGCCAAGCCGTCATGCGTGAAGCCGCTGGTGATCAGTGGGAGGAGACCGGCTACGTCTTCACCACGCGCACCGGTCGGCCGATCGAGCCGCGCAATCTGTACCGCTCGTTCACCCGCGTGGCCAAGGCCGCCGGGCTTCGCGTGATCCGGCTGCACGACGCCCGCCACGGATGCGCGACCCTGCTGACCGCCGCCGGCGTCGCTCCCCGCGTCGTGATGGAGATCCTCGGGCACAGTCAGATCGCGGTCACGATGAACATCTACGCCCACGTCGTCCAGGACACGCAGCGCGAGGCAGTGAGTCATCTGGACCGCATGCTGAAGCGGCAGCGGCCCGACCGTGGGTGATCGCGCCCGTTGATGTCAGAAGTAGATGTCAAAGGCCCCCAACCATGATCGGTCGGGGGCCTTCGTACTGGTGGGCGCGGACGGTTTCGAACCGCCGACATCTGCTTTGTAAGAGCAGCGCTCTACCCCTGAGCTACGCACCCGTGGATGAGGCAACAGCGTACATGGACTACGGCCTGTGGTCACAAACGGTTCCCGGCGGCGAGGGGACGACGGGCCCGTGCGGGGGATATCCCCACCCGCATACGGTGGCCGTCCGGATTCCGGCGGGGGCGGGGTGGTACGTACGGTGAAGCTCGCACCGTCGGGTGCACGTGCCGTTCGACCTGGGGGAAAGATCATCGTGGCCATTCGCACCCGTGCTCTCGTCGCGTCCGGAGGCGCCGTACTCATGGCGCTCGTGCTCAGCGGCTGTGGCAGTACGGACGTGAGCGACGCGCCTGCCGAGCACAAGTCGTTCGCGTTGGGCGGGAAGACTCTGACCATCCGTTCCGGGCAGTCGTCGGTGGAGCTTGTGCCGGCCGATGTGCAGAAGGTCGAGGTGACCCGCCGGGTCGACGGTTGGGTGATGTTCGGGGACGGGCCCGAACCCCGGTGGGAGATGCGGGACGACACCCTCACGCTCGCGGTGAAGTGCGATGCGCTGATCAGTGACTGTGCCGCGGAGCATCAGGTGAAGGTGCCACGCGGCGTGGCGGTGGTCGTGGAGGGGAACGACGGGAAGATCGTCGCCTCCGGGTTCCGTACGCCGCTCACGCTCACCGCCGACAACGGCAAGGTCACCGTCCGGGACTCCACCGGGCCGCTCAAGCTGGCCAGCGACAACGGTGCCATCGCCGCCGAGGGGATCTCGGCCCGGTCCGTGTCGGCGCGGTCCGACAACGGCAGCATCCGGCTGGGGTTCACCGCAGTGCCGGATCTCGTGGACACCGAGAGCGACAACGGGGCGATCACCATCGGTCTTCCTGGCGGCTCCGTGAAGTACGCGGTGGACGCCGCTGCCGACAACGGGCACACCTCGGTGGACGTGCCGCGCGGCGACAGCAGCCGTCATGTGGTGAAGGCCCGGAGCGACAACGGTGAAGTCACCGTCCGAAGCGCGAACTAACCGGCCCGTGTGTTCGTCCTTACCTGGTGGGAGAATGTACCGGGCAGGGCGAAACGGCACGGGAGAGGGATGTGACGGCGACACACGCACAGCCGCGGACGAGAGCGGGTGGTGGTTCCGCCGTCAGGGACGTCGTTGTGCTGATGCTGTTGCCGGTGCCGCTGCTGGCTGCCGTGTTGCCGGCCGCGTTCGCGGGTGGTGGTACGAGACGCTGGTTCGGCGGACGCGGGGAGAGTCAGCGGGCCGAGGCGCAGGCCGCGAAGGACGCCGCCGCGTCGGCGTTCTACGAGCTGGACACGGCTCAGCGCGATCTGCGGATCTCGATCGAGACGATCACCGCGGTGGACAGCTCGCCCGCCGCGCGCAAGGCCGTGGACGACTTCGCCGCTCTCGGCCGGCGGATCGACGAAGTCAGCCATACCTACATCACGGCAGTGGACGCGCACGACCTGGACCGGGACGATCTGGAGCACTCGGTCGCCTCCCGCGCGCGGGCCGAGCTGACCACGGCCAAGGACGAGCTGGTACGGGTCAAGGCCGAGCTGGACCGGTTCGCGCAGGGGCTCGGTCCGCTGCTGGGCAGTGCGGAGACGCAGCTCGCGCGGCTCGCACCGGCCGTGGAGCGGGCCCGGCAGGCCCTGCTGGGTGCGAGCAACGCGCTCGACGCGGTGCGCGCGTCCGGGCTGCGGGCGGATGATCTCGCGGCCCGGCTGGCGGCTCTCGCTCCCGAGCTGACCAAGCTCAACCAGGGCGCCGGACGGCACGGCGTCGCGGAGACCCTGCAGCGCGCCGACCAGGTGCTGCGCGACGCGGAGGCGGTGCGGGCCGAAGCGGACAAGCTGCCCGAGCGGGCCGCCGAGATCGACCACCGGCTGGTGTCGTTGCGTACGCGCGCCCAGGCGCTGACCACCCGTGCGGGCTCGGTGGAGCCGGTGCTGAGCGAGCTGCGGCGGCGGTTCTCCGCGGCGTGCTGGCAGGATCTCCAGCCCGTGCCCGAGCAGGCGGCCGTCAATGTACGGCAGGCCGAGGAGAAGCTGAAGGAAGCCGTCCAGGCGCGGGATGAGCAGCGGTGGGCCGATGCGACGTCCCGGCTGAGCACGGTCCGCGCCCTGCTGAACGCCACGGACGAGGCCGTCTCCGCGGCCGGTGACCGGCTGCACCGGCTGGACGCGGTGGCGAAGGACCCGCAGCAGGAGATCCAGCGGACCCGGTTCGCGGTCCGTGACGCCCAGCGCCTGGCCATGGACGGCCGCAGCACGCCCGATCCGCGCCATGCCCGTCCGCTGGACGATGCCGTGGCCCGGCTCGATCGCGCCGTCGTCGCGCTCGACGGACGCCACCCCGACTACTGGCACTTCCTGACCGAGACCGAGGCGGTACGGCGGACAGCCGCGCGGGTGGTCTCCGAGATCCGCGAGGAGCGCGGGGCAGGCGCCTGAACGGGGACGGTTGCGCGGCACAGCCACGCGGGGCAGGCGCCTGAACGGGGACGGAGGATCCGTGGCGGAGGAGCGGTGAAGGACGAGCCGCGCCGGACGGGCCGTGACGGACGAGCCGCGCCGGACTGGCCGTGACGGACGAGCCGTGGCGGAGGAACCGCTCCGGGGGAACAGTGCGGGGATGCCGCGCCGGAAGAACCGTGGCGGAGGAGTCGTGCGGTGGAGCCTCGCCGGACGAGGCATGCCGGATGAGTCGTGCCGGACGAGTCGTGCCGGCTGCGTGCCAGCACGTCGTAGGGCTCTGGTGTGCGGTGGCAGGGCCTTGGGCGGATCCTGGTAGTACGCCCGAAGGAGACGACCGCCATGGCCACCCATGTGCTGCATTCCACGGGGCACCGGGCCCCCCGCCGTCGCAAGGCCACCCGGCTCGACAAGCATCTGCCGGTCGATCACCGGCTCAGCCAGGTCTACCGGGTCGGGGCGGGGCTGATGGGGCTGGTGCTGCTGGCCTTCGGCGTCCTGGGGTTGATCGACAAGATCGGGTTCTTCAACACCGGCGGAGCCACCGTCGCGGGTCTCAACACCAACGGCGCCCTGAGCGTCCTGTCCATCTGCGTCGGCCTGCTCCTGTTCATCGGGATGGTGATCGGCGGCAACTTCGCCTCGACGCTCAACATGATTCTGGGCATCGCCTTCATCCTCAGCGGCTTCGTCAATCTCGCGCTGCTGGAGACCGACTACAACTTCCTCGCGTTCCGCATCCAGAACGTGCTGTTCAGCTTCGTGGTCGGCCTGATGCTGATGGTCTTCGGGATGTACGGACGGGTCAGCGGCGGCCTTCCGCACGACAACCCGTACTGGCGGGCGCGCCATCCCGAGGAGGCGGAGCGGGAAATGCTGCTGAGCCGGAGGGCTGCCACGCCGCCGATGCCGGCCGTCCGGCGTGACCTCTGAGGGCGGGGTCGCGGTTAGCCTGGGGCCATGCCTCGTTACGAATTCCGCTGCCGCTCCTGCGGAGACACGTTCGAAATCAGCCGTCCGATGGCTCAGTCGTCCGACCCGGCCTCCTGCCCCGCCGGACACGCCGACACCGTGAAGCTGCTCTCCACCGTGGCCGTCGGCGGGTCGTCCGCCAGGTCCGCCCCCGCCGCCCCGTCGGCCGGCGGTGGCGGTGGTGGGGGCGGCTGCTGTGGTGGTGGCTGCTGCGGCTGAGAACGCTGCTGCGGCTGAGAACAGGGCCCCTGCCCCGGCCCCTGAGAACGGGGCCCCGAACCCGGCCGGAGAGCGAGCGCCCCGGGCCCGGCCCGAGAGCGGGGCACCGGGCCCGGCCGGAGAGTGAGAGGCCCCGAACCGTCGGAGAGCGGGGGTGTCCCCGACCCCGGCCGGGAGCGGGGTGCCCCGGCCCCGGCTCTAACGCCTGCGGGAGAGGGTCAGGCCGTCGGACACGGTGAGCAGCACGCTGTCCATCCGCGAGTCGGCGGCCACATGCTCGTTGAACTCCTTGATCGCCGCCGCTCCGCCGGTCGCGTGCGGGTCGGTCACCCTGCCGTGGAAGAGCACGTTGTCCGTGACGATCAGGCCGCCCTGCCGCATCCGGGGCACCAGTTCCTCCCAGTACGGGATGTAGTTGCCCTTGTCCGCGTCGAGGTAGGCGAGATCGATGTGCGGCTCGCCCGGCATCGCGCGCAGGGTGTCCAGCGCGGGGGCGATGCGGAGCTCGATCCGGTCCGCGACGCCCGCCTTCTCCCAGGCCTCCCTGCCGTAGGCGGTCCACTCCTCCGAGACGTCGCAGGCGATCAGCCGCCCGTCGGCGGGCAGTGCCTGTGCCATCGACAGGGCGGAGAATCCGGTGAACGTGCCGACCTCCACGATGTACCGGGCCCCGGTCAGCCGGACGAGGAAGGCGAGCAGCGGTCCCTGCTCCTCGGCCGACTGCATGCCTGCCTGCTCGGGCAGGCGGGCGTACGTGGTCTCGACGAGCTCGCGCTGCACCGGGTCGAGCGGTGGGTTGTGCGCCAGCATGTACGCGTACAGCTCGTCGGTGATCTTGGTTTCGTTGCCCTTGGTCATCCCGTGCGCTCCTCGTCCGTCGATCGGCGGTGACCTCTCCGTCCCCGTCCGTTGTCAGGACGATCTTGCCTCGCCGGCGGCCCGGAGGAAGTGCCGGAGGATCTCCTCGCCCGCCGCCACGCCGCGTCCGGCCGTCACTTCGGCGTGCGGCGCGCTCCAGCCGGTGTCGGCCAGTTCGCCGTGGGCCGGGCGCCAGGCGCGGTCGGCCGCGAGGAGCAGATCGGCGTCCAGGAGGCTGTCGCCGGCGGCGAGGGTGAGCGTGGCGCCGGCGCGCCGGGCCACCTCGTCCATGGCGGCGCTCTTGGTGAGCGGGCCCGGGACGGCGTAGATCTTGCGGCCCTGGAGGGAGACCGTCCAGCCCTGTGTCAGGGCCCACTCCCCCAGTTCCTCGACCCAGTCCCCGGGCAGCAGCGGGCGTTCCACCACGAGGTAGGCGAAGAGGTCCTCGGCGACCCGTTCCTTGAGCAGCCAGGCGGGATCGGCGGCGGCCAGGAGGTGGGCGCGGACCTCGGCGAGGGAGGCGCATTCGTCGGCGAGCCTGCGGGCCACCTGCCGCTGCCAGTCACGGTCGGACTCGCCGTCCACGAGCAGGTGTCCGCCGTTGGCGCAGATCGCGAACCGCGGTGCGGGACCCGGCAGGTGGATGCGTCCGTACTGCTCGCGGGTACGGGTGGTCGTCGGGACGAAGACCGTGGTGCGGGCCAGTTCGTCCAGGAGCGCCGCGGCCGTCTCCGTCAGGTACGAGAGCGGCTTGTGGTCGTAGACCTCCACGCAGAGCAGCCGGGGCGCCTCGGCGTCCGGCATGGCCAGCTGGAGTGCGGCCGAGGAGTAGATCAGGGTGCGGTCGAGGTCGCTCGCGACGAGCGTCACGGGGGCGGTTGCCATTTCGGCCGAGGGTGCCCGGGTGGTCACTTGGACTCCACCGCCCTGCCGTCCGAGCCCGTCGCGCCCCGGGTGTACTTCGGGTGGATCAGACCCACGCAGGTGTACGGGAGGCTGTCGACCTCCTCCACCGGTACGCCCCGCTGCTCGGCCAGCAGACGGATGTGTTCGAGGTCCGCGCCCGCCCCACGCTTGGCGAGGATCTTCCACGGGACGCGCCGAAGCAGTACGCGGGTCGTCTCGCCGACGCCCGGCTTGACCAGGTTCACGTCGTGGATGCCGTACTCCTCGCTGATGCGTTCCACCGCGGCCCAGCCCTCCCAGGTGGGCGCGCGGTCGGCCGCGAGCAGTTCCTTGACCTCGGCGTCCACGGCGTCGGCGACCTCGTCGAAGTGCGCGGCGACGGTGTCGAGGAAGTGGCCGGACACATCGGTGTCCGCGAGCTCCCGGTAGAACTTCGCGCCGTGGAAGTCCTCGGGCCCCACCAGGTCGGCGCGCAGGACGGTCCGCGAGATCAGCCCGGAGACCGTGGAGTTGAGGCAGGCGGACGGGATGAGGAAGTCCTCGCGGGTGCCGTAGGTGCGGACGCAGCCGCCCGGGTCGGCCAGTACCGCGATCTCCGGGTCGAACCCGTCGAACTCGGCGAGCGCCGCGGAGAGTTCGCGGGTGATCGCGCCCTTGCCGGTCCAGCCGTCGACGAAGACGACGTCCGCCGGGTCGTGGTGGGCGGCCAGCCAGCGCAGCGCGTTGGCGTCGATGCCCCGGCCGCGCACGATGGAGACGGCGTAGTGCGGCAGGTCGATTCCGTGCCGGTGCCGGGCCCAGCGGCGCATCAGTACGCCGACGGGCGTGCCGGCCCTGGCGAGCGAGACCAGGACCGGGCGGGGAGTGCGCTCGGCGAGGACGGTCTCGGTGACGGTGCCCACGGCGCGGGCGACGCGGGCGGCCGACAGCTCCAGCGCCGCCTTGAACAGCTCCTGGTACTGGTCGGACGGCTGGTACTCGACGGGCAGCGACTCGGCGTAGTGCGCGCCACCGCTCTGTATCGCCTCCTCGCGCTCCTCGGTGGGCGCCTCCAGCTCGGTGTCCGAGAGGTCCTGGAGCAGCCAGCCGACCTCGTCCGGCGCGTAGGAGGAGAAGTCGGGGCCGCGGAGGGGCTCGGGCAGCATGGGGGGTTCCTGCCGTTCGGAGGCGTGCGGGTCGGGGACCGACCGGGCGACGTACGGGGGTGTGTACGAGGGGACGACCGCGAGCAGGACGTGATCGGTGTGCGCGGCGAGCTGCGCCAACAGGCCGTCGGGGGCGTGGAGTTCGGGAGTGTCGGCGGCGGAGTCGACGGCGAGCACCACGGCGTCGAAGCCGGCGCCCGCGACGTTGTACACGTACCGGTCACCGGGCCCGTCGGCCGGGTCGTCGTGGGCCGGGAAGACCAGCCGGGTCCGTATCGCGTAGCCCGGGTCGTCCACGGCGAGGACGGGGGAACGGGTGGTGGTGGAGTAGCGCACCTCGGCGTCGGTGTGGTCCTCCAGGGCCGTGCCCAGGCGCAGCGGCGCGTACATCAGCTCCTCGAAGCCGAGGACCAGTACGCGGCGGGCGTCGCCCAGGGCTCCGGCTATCCGGACGGCCATGGCGGGGAGCGCGGGTTCCAGGGCGGCCCGGTGGGCGGGGGTGAAGCCGTGCCGTCCGCCGTCGGGCACACCGGCGGGCCAGCGGAGATCCACCCGGGTGCAGGTGCGGGGGGCGGGGGCTGCCCCGGGCCCGGCGGGAACCGCGGCCTCCGACTCGTGTGCGGCGACCAGTGCCCGGCCCTTCTCCAGGACGCCTTCCGGGAGGGTGACCGTGCCCGATCCGCGCGCCACCAGGTCGACACGGGCACCGATCTCCGCGGCGAACTCGGCCAGCCGCCCCCGGTCGGCCGGTGACCTCATGTCCACCAGGGCGACGATGACGTAACGGCTCCGCGGGTACCGCTCGTGCAGTGCGCGGATGGTGTTGAGCACGGTGTTGCCCGTGGAGAACTCGTCGTCCACCAGCACCAGCGGCGCGTCGGAGACGGCGCCCGGCAAGGGTGCCGGGCCGAGATCGCCCGCCAGCAGATCCGGGTCCTCCGGGAGCAGCAGATGTGAGGTGGCGTGCGAGTGGGACTCCTCGAAGCCGCCCGCCCGTGCCACGCCCTCGACGGGGCGGCGGGTCGAGTGGAGGTACGGTGCCACGCCCAGTCCGTCGGCGACCGCGTGGCCGAGGCCGGTGGCCGTCTCCGCGTAACCGAGCACGACGGCCCGGCGCGCCTCGGCGTCACCGAGGAGTTCGCGCACCCTGTGGCCGAGCTCGAATCCGGTGCCGTACACCACGGAGGGCTTCTGCGGCACGTGCTTGCCGAGCACGTTCGACACGAGGAGGTGGGCCCGCTTGGGGTTGCGGCGCAGGGCGAGTCCCAGCAGGTCCTTCAGCTCCCTGTCGCCGTCCGGCTTCCCGTCACCGACGAGCTCGACGCCCAGTCGCTCCGTCACCCAGCTGCCCGACCACACCACGTCCGCCGTCTCCTTCTCTGCCGTCGCCGATCGTCCGGCTCCGCGTTCGTCCCTGCCGGTACCGTGCGCCCGGCTCCGCGTCCATCCCTGCCGCTACCGTGCGCCCGGCTCCGCATCCATCCCTGCCGCTACCGTGCGCCCGGCTCCGCGTTCACCTCAGCCGTCGCCGTGCGCCCGGCTCCGCCGTTCGTCCCGTGCCCACTCGGCTGGACGCGCTCGTGCGCCGCCCCGCCCGGCGCTCACTCGGCGAGGCCCGCGGCCAGCAGCTCCACGAAGCCGGCGTCCTGCCTCGCCACGCCGAAGACCTCGGCCCGCAGCAGGGTCCGCTCGGCCCAGGCGCGGTGCGGCTTCACCTCGTTCATCTTGTTCGTGTACGCGGAGCGCATGACGCCACCGCCGCCGCGCTCCGGCCGCAGGATGTCCTGGGCGTCGCTGTACTCCTCGTGGCTGACCACGGACAGCGCGTGCACGGGTGCGACGTGCGACGGGTGGATGCAGGTCTTGCCGAGCAGGCCGTTGGCCCGGTCGAGCTCGATCTCGCGCAGCAGGCCGTCCAGGTCGTGCTCGATCAGTGCAGTACGCAGCTCCTCGGCCCGGCCCTCCAGGAACGGGCTCCGGCGCAGCTGAGGCTTGAACATGCGCTCCTGGAGCCGGAAGTACTCCCACACCGGCCCGGTGATCGTGAATCCGGTGCCGTCCGCACGGCCCAGCACATTGACCACGTCGGCAATGACGGCGCCGACGATCTGTACGTCGTACGCCGTCATGTCGGGCGCCCTGCGCAGTCCGTACGCCGAGCAGAAGTCGGTGACACCGAGGCGCAGCGCGAGCACCCGGTCACGGTACTTGTCGACGGTGCGGGCAATTCCCTGGAGCGTTTCGCCCCGGGTCTCCAGATGCAGCAGCTCCGGCGATTCGAGAACGGGCATCGCGAACAGACGCCGCCCGCATGTCTTCTCCGCGTCGGCGAGCGCTTCCATGAAGGGCACGCCACGTTCTTCGGTGAACTTCGGAAGTACAAAACCAGACAACATCTGGACGGTGTCACCGAGTCGGTGCACCAGATCGGCTATCTGGTGCGGCTCCCGGACCCGGATGAAGAGCAGGGGCACCTCGGCGCCCCGTGCGTCGAGATCGGCGAACTGGCCGACCAGGTTCTCCTCGGCACCGGCGACCTCGGAGTCGTCGATCGAATCCTCCAGGCACAGCACCATCGAGACAACGCCGCGCCCGGCCTGCTTGATGACATCGTCAGCAAGCCTGGGCCGGGTGGCGGGGCTGTACAGGGTCGCTCCCAGGGCGGCCGACAGCACGCGGGCCGATGAATCCGGCCCGAACTCGCACGGCTCCTGGAAGAACAGGCCCTTCCTCGTAGCGGGCGCAATATGCCCGAAATGACGCATGTAACTCCCCCGAACTGCCTGACCGGCCGGACAACGTATGGCCGGTAATAGTACGTACGGACGGGTGTCAACAGTTCCCCACGTGCATGAATTCCGGGTAACTCGTCCATTTCCCGACGGGTGGATGCGGCCCGGACCCTGTTCTTCCGGCCTGTTCGGGACACATCCGGTGTGCCCCCCGCGTTGTCCGCACGGGCAGCCAGCAGGCAGGATGACGGGCATGACGCACGCGATGGTGAAAGGCTCGAACGTCCCTCTGGACGCCATGGCCGTACGGGCCGTTCTGCGCTGGACCCCGGGCGCCGGAATTCCGGATGTGGACGCCTCGGCCCTGCTGCTCGGAGCCGGTGGCCGCGTGCGCTCGGACGAGGACTTCGTCTTCTACAACCAGCCCCGCCACCCCTCCGGCCTGGTACGACGGCTGCCGAAGCGCAGCGTCGCCGAGAAGCTCACGGACACCATCGAGGCCGACCTGGGCAGGCTGGACGCCTCGGTCGAGCAGGTGGTCGTCGCCGCGTCCTCCGACGGCGCCGCATTCGCACAGGTGCGCGATCTGCGCATCCTGCTGTACGACTCGGCGTCGGCCGGCGGGGAGCCGCTCGCGGTCTTCGACGTGCAGCCGGAGACCGGCGAGGAGACGGCGATCATCTGCGGCGAGCTCTACCGGCGCGGTGATGGCTGGAAATTCCGGGCCGTGGGGCAGGGATATCCGACCGGGCTGGTCGGCCTGGCGACCGCCTTCGGCATCTCGGTCGACGAGACCGCGGCGGCGGAGCCCGACCCGGCTCCGTCGCCCGCGGCGGCAGCCGCGCCGGTGTCGGTGCCCGGGTTCCCGCCCGCGCCCCCGTTCCCTCCGGCGGCGTCCGGCCCCGACGCGCAGGTCACGGTCCAGCACCAGCAGCCCGCGTACGGGTATCCGCAGCCCGCGGCTCAGCCGGCTCCCCAGCCCGCGTACGGGTACCCCCAGCCTGCCGCCGCACAGCCGGCCCACGCCTATCCGCAGCCCGCCGCCGCCGCGGCGCCTGCCCCGGACCCGAATTTCGTGCTGCCGCCGCAGGGGCCGCAGTTCGTGCGGTCCTGAGACGGACGCGGGACGCGGGGGGGGCACCGGCACGATCCCCGGCGTCCCGGCCCGCACCGGCCCGGGACGCTCAGGACCGAACCACACCGGCCCGGAACGCTCAGGACCAGCCCGCACCGGCCCCGATCGCTCGCCCGGATCCAGGACGCTCGGATCCGGGCCACTCAGGTCCGTGCCACTCGGATCCGGGCCACTCGGATCCGGGCCACTCAGGTCCGGGACTTGTAGCCGCGCCCCCACTGCATGCCGTAGCCGTACAGCCGGTCCAGCTCCGACTGGAACCCGTAGACGAACTTCACCTCGCGCCGCACGATCAGCTCGTCCTTGGTGTTGTCCACCGTGAACACGGCGCAGGAGCGGGCCTCCGGGGCGTGCTCGTCGAGTTCGATCTCGATCCGCGGGCCGTTGCCCGGGTAGAGCGTCACCTTGGCGTGGGTACGGTCGAAGGCCGGCGTCTGGTCGTAGATGTAGACGAAGAACAGCAGTCGTTTGATCTGGTCGCGCTGGTCGAGATTGACGTAGACCGTCTCACCCGACGGCGCCCCGAAGCGGTCGTCCCCGCTGAGCCGGATGTACGGTGGCGCGTTCAGGTCGCCGAGGAGGTTGCCCAGCGGCTGGACGACGCCTCGGGTGCCGTCCTTCAGTTCGTACATGCAGCCCAGGTCCAGGTCTACGTTGACCATGCCCTGGGTGTGGGCCTGGACCGGTTCGGGCTGGAAGAGCTTCAGCGGTCGCAGCAGCCGGCCGCTCTGCCGCGACCGGCCCATGATGTCCGACGTACGCATCTGCCAGGAGAGGTTGACCCGCAGATTGCCGGTCAGCGCCCCCTGTTTGGTGAGCGAGACCGTGGCGTGCCGCCGGGTGAGCACGATGGAGTTGGTCGCCGCGCTGCCCGACTCGAACTGTGCCTCCCGCCGCGGCCACAGGCCGTCCCAGAACGCCATCCCCAACCCCCATGCATCTCAGTAGAAAAGTGCCCCGTCCCACGGCCGGCCCGCGCCTCGGCGGGGGCGCCCACATCGCTGCGGGGCGGCCGCGGGGCCGGGTCCGGATGTCTCCGGAGAACCGTTGCCTCACGGACCGCCCCGCTGAGAGCGTTCCTCAATCCCTACCGGGTCACACCCCGGACGGGACTTCCGCCTTGGAACCCTCGTCGTTGCCGCCCTCGGCTTCCATCGCCTTGTTGCGCCGGACCGAGGACCAGAAGGACCAGGCGATCAGCACGACACCGGTCAGACCGGTGATGAGCTCGTTGATCTGGTACTGGATGGTGACCAGCAGAAGAACGGCCAGCGCGCCGATGGCGTAGTGGGCGCCGTGCTCCAGGTAGACGTAGTCGTCGAGCGTGCCCTGGCGGACCAGGTAGACCGTGAGCGAACGGACGTACATGGCGCCGATACCGAGGCCGAGAGCCATCAGCACGATCTCGTTGGTGACGGCGAAGGCACCGATGACACCGTCGAACGAGAAGGACGCGTCGAGCACTTCCAGGTAGAGGAACATGAAGAACGCTGCCTTGCCGGCGAGCACGACGGAGGAAACCTTCTTGCCGCTCCGCTTGGCCTCTTCCTCGGCCTCGTGCTCGCGCTCTTCCTCCTCCTCCAGCTTGTTCTCGAAGAAGCCGGAGAGACCACCGACGATGAGGTACGTGATCAGACCGGCGATACCGGCGAGCAGCACCGTCTCCGCCTTGTCCGCGTGACCGCCGCCGTGCTGGTGCGCGTTGGTCGCGACGGTCATCGAGGCGACCAGCAGCACGATCAGCGCGATGCAGACCGACAGCATGTCGACCTTGCCGAGCTTGGCGAGCGGACGCTCGATCCAGCGCAGCCACTGGATGTCACGGTCCTCGAAAATGAAGTCGAGGAAGATCATCAGCAGGAACATGCCACCGAACGCGGCGATCGCCGGGTGGGCGTCGGTGACGAGTTCCTGGTAGCGCTCGGGCTGGTTGAAGGAAAGGTCGACCGCCTCGATCGGACCCATCTTGGCGGTGATGGCCACGATCACGACGGGGAACACCAGCCGCATACCGAAGACCGCGATGAGCACACCGACCGTCAGGAAGATCTTCTGCCAGAAGGCATTCATCTTCTTCAGGATTCCGGCGTTGACCACCGCATTGTCGAAGGACAGCGAGATCTCGAGGACGGAAAGAATCGCAACGACACCGAAGGCTTCCCACCCCCCGTAGATCCAAGCTGCGGCAAGGCCGAGCGCGGTAACCGCGAACGACCAGCCGAAGGTTTTCAGAAGCACTGGCTACCCCATCGTGTATGTAACGGGTCTCCCCCGAGATGTACGGGGCTCCCCCGCGCCGTGCGCGGCTTTACGAAACGTTGACCCCGAAGTCTAGAGCGATACCTCGCAGCCCGGACGCGTACCCCTGTCCCACTGCACGGAACTTCCACTCGCCGTTGTACCGGTAGAGCTCGCCGAAGATCATCGCCGTTTCCGTCGAGGCGTCCTCGCTGAGGTCGTATCGCGCGAGTTCCTGACCGTCCGCCTGGTTCACCACACGGATGAACGCGTTGCTGACCTGGCCGAAGGTCTGGCCCCGGTTGTCGGCGTCATGGATCGACACCGGAAAAACGATCTTGTCGCAATGCGCCGGCACCTGGGTGAGATTCACGATGACCGATTCGTCGTCGCCCTCGCCCTCACCCGTGAGGTTGTCACCGGTGTGCTCCACGGAGCCGTCGGGGCTCGTGAGGTTGTTGTAGAACACGAACCATTCGTCGCCGAGCACCCGGCCCGACTGGCACAGCAGCGCGCTGGCGTCGAGGTCGAAGTCGGCGCCCGTGGTGGATCGTGCGTCCCAGCCGAGCCCGACCAGCACCTGGGTGAGGTTGGGTGCGGCCTTGGAGAGGGAGACATTGCCTCCCTTGGCGAGCGTGACGCCCATGGTGTGTGTCCTCCCCGAGTCGATGAACCGTCTGCCGGGCCCGTCGGGCCGTCCGGGCCCCCGAGCCGTCTTGCGAGCGCGTCCGGCGCCGCACGAGGGTGCGGCGCCGGACGGGGTACTGCTTGGGCGTGGCCCGGGCCGCCTCTCGGCGGCCCGGACCGGTCGCGCCTTCTCAGACGTTGACGCCGAAGTCCTGCGCGATGCCGCGCAGCCCCGAGGCGTACCCCTGACCGATGGCACGGAACTTCCACTCCGCCCCGTTGCGGTACAGCTCGCCGAAGACCATGGCGGTCTCCGTCGAGGCGTCCTCGCTGAGGTCGTAGCGGGCCAGCTCGCTGTTGTCGGCCTGGTTGACCACGCGGATGTACGCGTTGCGCACCTGGCCGAAGCTCTGCTGGCGGGTCTCGGCCTCGTAGATCGAGACCGGGAAGACGATCTTGTCGACATCGGCCGGGACACCGGCCAGGTTCACCTTGATGACCTCGTCGTCGCCCTCGCCCTCACCGGTGAGGTTGTCACCGGTGTGCTCGACGGAACCGTCGGGGCTCTTGAGGTTGTTGAAGAAGACGAAGTTCCCGTCGCTGCCGACCTTGCCCTCGGCATTCGTCAGCAGCGCGCTGGCGTCGAGGTCGAAGTCACCACCGGTGGTGGTGCGAGCGTCCCAGCCGAGCCCGACGACGACCGCCGTCAGGTTGGGCGCGGCCTTGGTCAGCGAGACGTTGCCGCCCTTGCTGAGGCTGACTCCCACGAGTCCTCCCATTGGTTTCCTTGGGGGCCGGCAGACGCCGGCGCCTCCACGTTGCGTTGGCATCCGATCAACGACTGGATCCTAGTGACCGGTTCCCGGCGAAGCAGGCTTTTCACCGGGTCGCACGCGGATCCACCGGTGCCGGATCAGAGCGCGTCGAGCGCCTTGACGTACTCGTTGAGGTCGCGTGCGTCGGGCAGACCGTTGACGACGGTCCAGCGCACCACGCCCTCCTTGTCGATGATGAAGGTGCCGCGCACCGCGCAGCCCTTCTCCTCGTCGAAGACGCCGTAGGCCCGCGAGGTCTCTCCGTGCGGCCAGAAGTCCGAGACCAGCGGGTATTCGAGGCCCTCCTGCTCGGCGAAGACGCGCAGGGTGTGGATGGAGTCGTTGGACACGGCGAGCAGCTGCGTGTCGTCGTTCTCGAACTTCGGCAGCTCGTCGCGGAGCGCGCAGAGCTCACCCGTGCAGACGCCCGTGAAGGCGAACGGGTAGAACAGCAGGACGACGTTCTTCTCGCCGCGGAAGTCGGAGAGCTTCACGGTCCGGCCGTGGTTGTCCTTCAGCTCGAAATCCGGGGCCTTGGTGCCGACCTCGATCGCCATGAAAAGCGTCCCTTCGCTACATTCACCGGGCTGGGCTGTCCGGGTGGCTCCCACCCTACGCAGAGCCCGCAGCGAGCCACGAAGCGCCCGCACGGGGCGACCGGGCCCTGGGCCGGCGAGCCCGGGGGCCGCCGCACGTCCCCCGGCCGCACGCGGATCCCCGGCCGCACGCGGATCCCGGGCCGCACGAAGATCCCGGTCGCACGAAGGCCCCCGGCGGCTCGGTGCCGTCGGGGGCCTTCAAGGCGAATGCGTGGCGAGCGTGTTTCAGCGCTTGGCCTTGGCCGCCTTCGGCGTGACCAGACGGCTGCCCGTCCAGTCCTTGCCGGCGTTGATGCTCTTGGTCTGGGAGAGACCGGCCGTCTGTGCGGCCTCGTTGATGTCGCTCGGTTCGACGTATCCGTCACGGCCGGTCTTCGGCGTCATCAGCCAGACCGCACCGCCGTCCTCGATCAGACCAATGGCATCCACCAGCGCGTCCGTAAGGTCGCCGTCCTCGTCGCGGAACCACAGCACGACGACGTCTGCGACGTCGTCGTAGTCCTCATCGACGAGATCCTGGCCGATGGTGGCCTCAATGCCTTCACGGAGCTCCTGCTCGACGTCGTCGTCGTAGCCGATCTCCTGGACCACCTGTCCGGGCTCGAACCCCAGGCGTGCTGCCGGGTTGGTCCGCTCCTCCGCGTGGTCCGCGGTCGCGCTCACGGGTTGCCTCCTGATCATGTTTCGGAAAATGCTTGAGCCACGCGCGTGCGCGGGGCGTTGGCCGTAGTCCACACGGGAGCGGCGGATCGCGCAAGTACCCGGCGTCCGAGACCGCCTAAACGGTGACGTTCCCTGCCACGTCGCCGCACTGTCGGCAGATCCCCTTCGGGGGCCCGGCGCTACCGTCCACACCCTTTACGTCCTTCCACAGCTTATGCCGTTTCGGTCCGCCATTCGGAGTCGAACATCCTTTGGGAACGCTTGGACGGGTTGGGCGTATGGTTGCGGTTTGGCCCGACCCATCCCCGCGCTCCGGCCGCGATGTCTCGCAACACGGCGGTTACCCCTCGGTAGAGATGACGTTTGCGCCCCCGCGGTACACGATGGTGATGGCGCACTTGCATACATCCCGGGGGCATGTTCTCCCTCAATCAGGCCCCGTAGAGCACCACCGAACAGCGAAGGAACAGCGTGGCTTCCGGATCCGATCGCAACCCGATCATCATTGGCGGCCTGCCGAGCCAGGTCCCGGACTTCGATCCCGAAGAGACCCAGGAATGGCTCGACTCGCTCGACGCCGCAGTCGACGAGCGAGGCCGCGAGCGGGCCCGTTACCTGATGCTCCGGCTCATCGAGCGTGCGCGCGAGAAGCGCGTCGCCGTGCCGGAGATGCGCAGTACGGACTACGTGAACACGATCGCCACCAAGGACGAGCCGTTCTTCCCCGGCGACGAGGAGATCGAGCGCAAGGTCCTCAACGCGACCCGCTGGAACGCGGCCGTGATGGTGTCGCGCGCCCAGCGCCCGGGGATCGGCGTCGGCGGTCACATCGCCACCTTCGCCTCCTCCGCCTCGCTGTACGACGTGGGCTTCAACCACTTCTTCCGGGGCAAGGACGACGGCCTGGGCGGCGACCAGATCTTCTTCCAGGGGCACGCGTCCCCGGGCATCTACGCCCGCGCCTTCCTGCTCGACCGGCTGAGCGAGGCGCAGCTCGACGCCTTCCGCCAGGAGAAGTCGAAGGCGCCCAACGGCCTGTCCAGCTATCCGCACCCGCGGCTGATGCCGGACTTCTGGGAGTTCCCGACCGTCTCGATGGGCCTCGGCCCGCTCGGCGCGATCTACCAGGCCCGGATGAACCGCTACATGGAGGCGCGCGGCATCGCCGACACCTCCAAGTCGCATGTCTGGGCGTATCTGGGCGACGGCGAGATGGACGAGCCCGAGTCTCTCGGCCAGCTCTCCATCGCCGCCCGCGAGGGCCTGGACAACCTCACCTTCGTGGTCAACTGCAACCTGCAGCGGCTCGACGGCCCGGTACGCGGCAACGGCAAGATCATCCAGGAGCTGGAGTCGCAGTTCCGCGGCGCCGGCTGGAACGTCATCAAGCTGGTCTGGGACCGCTCCTGGGACCCGCTGCTCGCGCAGGACCGCACGGGCATCCTGGTCAACAAGCTGAACACCACGCCGGACGGCCAGTTCCAGACGTACGCCACCGAGTCGGGCGCGTACATCCGCGACCACTTCTTCGGGGACGACCCGCGGCTGCGCGACATGGTCAAGGACATGACCGACGACCAGATCCTGCACCTGGGCCGCGGCGGTCACGACCACAAGAAGGTCTACGCGGCCTACGCGGCGGCCAAGGCCCACAAGGGCCAGCCGACGGTGATCCTGGCGCAGACGGTCAAGGGCTGGACCCTGGGGCCGAACTTCGAGGGCCGCAACGCGACCCACCAGATGAAGAAGCTCACGGTCGAGGACCTCAAGCGGTTCCGCGACCGGCTGCACATCCCGATCACGGACAAGCAGCTGGACGAGGGCTACCCGCCCTACTACCACCCGGGCCGCGACTCGGAGGAGATCCAGTACATGCACGACCGCCGCAAGGGTCTGGGCGGTTACGTCCCGACCCGTGTGGTGCGTGCGAAGCCGCTGGCCCTGCCCGAGGACAAGACGTACGCGACCGCGAAGAAGGGTTCCGGTCAGCAGTCGATCGCCACCACCATGGCGTTCGTCCGCATCCTGAAGGACCTCATGCGGGACAAGGAGATCGGCAAGCGTTTCGTGCTGATCGCGCCCGACGAGTACCGCACCTTCGGCATGGACGCCTTCTTCCCGAGCGCGAAGATCTACAACCCGCTGGGCCAGCAGTACGAGGCGGTGGACCGCGATCTGCTGCTCGCGTACAAGGAGTCTCCGACCGGCCAGATGCTGCACGACGGCATCTCGGAGGCCGGCTGCACGGCGTCGCTGATCGCCGCGGGTTCGGCGTACGCCACGCACGGCGAGCCGCTGATCCCGGTGTACGTCTTCTACTCGATGTTCGGTTTCCAGCGCACCGGTGACCAGTTCTGGCAGATGGCCGACCAGCTCGCGCGCGGCTTCGTGCTGGGCGCGACCGCCGGGCGTACGACGCTGACCGGTGAGGGTCTCCAGCACGCGGACGGCCACTCGCAGCTGCTCGCCTCGACCAACCCGGGCTGTGTCGCTTACGACCCGGCGTTCGGCTACGAGATCGCGCACATCGTCAAGGACGGTCTGCGCAGGATGTACGGCGGGACCCCCGAGGAGAACGAGGACGTCTTCTACTACCTCACGGTCTACAACGAGCCGATCCAGCACCCGGCCGAGCCCGAGAACGTGGACGTCGAGGGCATCCTCAAGGGCGTGTACCGCTTCAAGGCGGCCGACCGGGGCGAGATCCCGGCCCAGATCATGGCGTCCGGCGTGGCGGTCCCGTGGGCGGTCGAGGCGCAGCGGATCCTCGCCGAGGAGTGGAACGTCCGGGCGGACGTCTGGTCGGCGACCTCCTGGAACGAGCTGCGCCGCGAGGCCGTGGACGTGGAGCGGTACAACCTGCTGCACCCGGAGGAGGAGCAGCGCGTCCCGTATGTCACGCGGAAGCTCTCCGGCTCCGAGGGCCCGTTCGTGGCGGTCTCGGACTGGATGCGTTCGGTGCCGGACCAGATCGCGCGCTGGGTGCCCGGCGCGTACCAGTCGCTGGGTGCGGACGGCTTCGGCTTCGCCGACACCCGTGGCGCGGCCCGCCGGTTCTTCCACATCGACGCGCAGTCGATCGTCCTCGCGGTGCTCACCGAGCTCGCCAAGGAGAACCGGATCGACCGTTCGCTGCTGAAGAAGGCGATCGACCGGTACGAGCTGCTGGACGTCACCGCGGCCGACCCGGGCGCGGCCGGCGGCGACGCGTGACGACGACGCACGACGCATGAAGGGCGGCGGGGCCTGCTGGTCCCGCCGCCCTTCGGCGTATCCGGCCGGATCCCCGTCCTCCGGTCAGTTCTCCCAGACCTTGAAGGCCCTGACCTGGTACGGGGACCGGGGCACCCAGGTGCCGCCGCCCGGGTAGGTCTCGAACTCACCGGTCTCGGCGCATTCCGCCGACTGGTACGTGGTGACGGGGCGGCCGGTGCGGTTGGCGAGGGACTGGACGCTGCTGCCCTTCGGCAGCGGGACACAGCTCTCGATGTCGATCGTGGACAGCTCGTGGGTCCGGCGGGTGCCGGTGAACTCCGGATCGTCCCAGAGGCAGAGCTGTCCGGCGCCGCAGGATCCGGGCCGGACGGGCGCGGAGTGGGCGGCGCTCTCCGGGATCAGGGCGATGGCGGCCAGCGAGGCGGCGGCCAGGGTGGTGGCGAGAACGGTCGTGCGCATGGAAATCGACCCCCGTGGTGGTGCGAATCAGTTGCACGCACCCTGACCTGCGGGGCAATGCCCGGGGAAGGGGCCTTCGGGCACACCACCCGGATAGGCGACAGCCCCGCCGGAACGCTCCGGCGGGGCTGTCGTACGTACGGTGTTGACGCGTGGGCGCGTGCCCCGGCGTCCCGGTGGCGACCGGTCAGATGTGTCCGGCGCCCGCGCCCGCCTCGGCGTTCGCACCGCGCTTGGTGAGCGTGGCGACCAGCGCCGCGACGACGGCGACGATGCCGGCGACCATGAACGCCGTGCTCATCCCTGACACGAAGGTGTCATGGGCGACGCCCGCGATCTTCCCCGCGACCTCCGGCGGGACGTTCCCGCCCACCGGCGGGATGCCGACCTCGACGGCCGAGGACGCCTGGTCCAGCTGCTGCGGGCTCAGCGGCGGAAGCTCCGCCGCCTTCCAGTTGTCGGCGAGCTTGGAGTCGACCTGGGAGGCCATGACGGCGCCGAGCACCGCCGTGCCGAGGCTGCCGCCGACCTGCATGGCGGCCTGCTGGAGGCCGCCCGCGACGCCGGAGAGCTCCATCGGGGCGTTGCCGACGATGACCTCGGTGGCGCCGACCATCACCGGGGCGAGGCCGAGGCCGAGCAGACCGAACCAGATCGACATGGTGAGGGTGGAGGTGCCGATCTCCAGCTGGGACATGCCGAACATGGCGACCGCCGTGCACACCATGCCGCCGACCAGCGGGACCCGCGGGCCGAACTTGGTGATCATGGCGCCGGCCAGCGGCGAGGCGACGATCATCATGCCGGTCAGCGGCAGCAGGTGCAGACCGCTGTCGACCGGGCTCAGACCGTGCACGTTCTGGAGGTAGAAGGTGACGAAGAACAGCCCGCCCATGAACGCGAAGGCCATCAGCACCATCAGGACCGCGCCCGCGGACAGCGGCACGGACTTGAACATGGCGAGCGGGATCAGCGGTTCCCTGACGTTCTTCTGGGAGAGCGCGAAGACCACGAACAGGGCCACGGCGGCGCCCAGGAAGCCGAGCGTCCGGTAGTCGCCCCAGCCCCACTCGGAGCCCTTGATGAGCGCCCAGATCAGGCAGAACATCGCCTGCGACAGCAGCACGATGCCGCCGATGTCGAAGGAGCGCGGGGCGTTCTCGGCGCGGTGGTCCTTGAGGATCACCAGGCCCAGCAGCAGCGCGATCACACCGACCGGCACGTTGATGAAGAAGACGGACTGCCAGCTGACGTGCTCGACGAGCACGCCGCCGAGGATCGGACCACCGGCGGTCGAGGCACCGATCACCATGCCCCAGATGCCGATCGCCATGTTCAGCTTCTCGGCCGGGAAGGTGGCGCGCAGCAGGCCGAGCGCGGCGGGCATCAGCAGGGCGCCGAAGAGGCCCTGGAGCACCCGGAACACGATCACCAGGGCGACGCTGCCGGACAGGCCGATGGCCCCGGATGCCGCGGCGAAGCCCACGACGCCTATGAGGAAGGTCTGGCGGTGGCCGAACCGGTCACCGAGTTTGCCCGCGGTGATCAGGGAGACCGCGAGGGCGAGCATGTAGCCGTTGGTGATCCACTGGACGTCTGCGAGCGAGGCGTTCAGATCCTGCTGGATGGCGGGGTTGGCGATCGCGACGATCGTGCCGTCGAGCGCGACCATCATCACGCCGATGGCCACGGAGAAGAGCGTCAGCCAGGGGTGGCCGCGCAGCCCCTTGGCCGGTGCGGGAGCGACGGTTTCCTGTGGCTCCCGCGACGCCTTGTCGACGGTGGTCTGACTAGTCATGCCGGGGACACTAGTGTCAGCCACTGACAGTTGACAAACCATTTCACAAGACAGTAACTGTCACGTAGCTCACAGGTACGCTGAGCTGGACAAAGCAGGAGAAAGAAGGCCGGTTAAGTGACCGATGAGCAGCAGGCCGCGTATCCGACCGGACTGCGCGAACGGAAGAAGCGACGCACCCGGGACGCCCTGCTGCACGCCGCCCTCGATCTTTTCATCACACAGGGGTACGAGAAGACCACCGTCGACGAGATCGTCGAGGTGGCGGAGGTCTCCCAGCGCACCTTCTTCCGCTACTTCGCCGGCAAGGAGGAGGCCGCCTTCGCCATCCAGGAGATGGTGGAGTCGAGTTTCCTGGCGGAGCTGCGCCGGCGCCCCGCCGAGGAGGCCCCGTTCGAGGCGCTGCGCGGCGCGTTCCTGTGCGCCTGGAACAGCATCGGCGAGACGATCGAGGAACTCGTCACGGTCGAACTCCACATGCGTACCTACCGGATGATCGAATCGACCCCCTCACTGCTCGCCGCCCATCTGCGGCGGTGCGCGGCCATGGAGGACGAGATCGCGCTGCTGATCGCCGGCCGCGAGGGGCTCGACGTGGACGAGGACCCGCGGCCGAGGGTCCTCGTGGCGGCGTTCTTCGGGGTGATGCGGGTGACCGGTCAGCTCTGGGGGCGCGGCCGGGAGTCCGGCGTGGACTCACTGCGCGCCCTGACCGAGGCGTACCTGGACCAGCTCGGACCGGCGCTGGCCGGCAACTGGCGTACGGAATCCGGCGCGACGGCCGGGTAGCGGCGCGGGTCCGGGCAACACCCGCGCCCGCCCCGCCCGGTGTGCCGTACGCCTCAGCGGTTCGGCATGACCGACTTCACAACAGCCGTGCCCCGGCGGCCCGATGCGATCTCCGGGGGGCACTCCGCGCGCCTGAGCGTGCGTATGACAACCACACAGCGTGAAAAGCGTGGTACCGAATTCCCCGCAGCGGAGTGATGTGCGTCACCCTCTTCACGGCTGTCGTCGCGCGTCTCCTAATGTGGGCCGCAGTGACTTCCTTCGACTCCTCTCCCACGCTCACCGCATGGCGCGCGCTGCTCGCCGTCGCGGTCGTGTTCGTGATGCTGGCGACCACTGGCTGGACCGCCGTACGTCACCAACGCTCCGACGAGCCACGCACCGTCGCACTCGCCGCCTGGGCCCGGGGCCGGGTGGCGGGTCATGCGCTGCCGGACGCCGACGCGCCGCCGTACCGGCTGGCCCACTTCTTCGCCACGCTCACGGCCGCGCAGCGCGCCGGGCTGGCGGACAAGTACCCCTTGGTCGTGGGCAATCTGAACGGCGCCCCGGTGACTCTGCGCTACCGCGCCAACCGGCGGGCCGTGGGGCAGGCGCGGAAGGTCGAGCAGCGGCGCATGCACGATGTGCGACTCTCGCCCGAGGGCCGCGCCGAGGCGGTGCGCCGGATGCACCGCTTCGATTCGATGCTGGCCCGCGGCCGCCACTTCCTGGCCTTCGACCCGTCCGGGAAGGGCCGCGCCGCAGAGGTGTTCGGCAGTCTCGACCGGGCCGAGCGGATCTCCGTGATCGTCCCCGGCGTCGACACCAACCTGCTGACGCTGGAACGGCCCGAGCCCAAGGTGAACGCCGCCCCGGTCGGCATGGCGAAGTCGCTGTACGCGGCGGAGCGCGCCGCGCGCCCCGGCACCCGTACCGCCGTCATCGCCTGGGCCGACTACACCACGCCCGCCGGGATCGGCATGGACGCGGCGCTGGGCAACCTCGCCGAGCGCGGGGCGGTACGGCTGAACGCCCTGGTGGCGGCGCTGCCCGGCACCGCCCCCGTCTCGTTGTTCTGCCACAGTTACGGCTCGGTGCTGTGCGGGGTCGCCGCACACGAACTGCCCGCCAGGGTCGGCGACATCGCGGTGGCCGGCAGCCCCGGCATGCGGGTGGAGAACGCCGCGCAGCTGCGGACCGGGGCCAGGGTGTGGGCGATGCGCGATCGCGACGACTGGATCGAGGACGTGCCGAACCTGGAGTTCGGCGGTCTCGGTCACGGGGCGGACCCGGTCGACCCCGGCTTCGGCGCGCGGATCGTCTCGGCGGGCGACGCGGTCGGGCACAGTGGCTACTTCGAGCCGGGGACCGAGAGCCTCGGCAACTTCGCCGCCATCGGCACGGGATCCTACGAATCGGTGAGCTGCGCGCCCGCCGACGGCTCCTGCCATGAACGAATCACCGGAGGCCGGGCCGTCTGACGGGTGCAGGGGCCCTGGCGGGCCATCGAATCGCAGCGTGCGCCGAGGGGGGACGTGTGGGGCAAGTGCCGCATACGATGAGGCACATGGGTGATGTGCTGGCCGGAATTCATGCCACCTGGGAGTTCGACACCGACTCCGTGCTCATCCGCTTCGAACGGGGGATCCGCACGCCGAGGCTCTTCCAGAGCCTGCGGGAACGACGCGTCCCGCACGCGGCGCTGTCGTCGGTGACGCTGACCCCGGGCAAGCGGGGCACGGTGGTCCTGCGTGCCGTGCCGCGACCGGGCGCCGATCCGCTGGTCGAGGCCGCCGCGGGGCAGCTGAAGGACGGCTGTGATCCGTACCGGCTGGTGCTCCCCGCCGAGCGCGAGACGCTGGCCGAGTACTACGCGGACGAGCTGCGCGCCCGGCTCGGCCCCGACGCGGCGGAGCCCGCCGAACGGTTCCTGGTCGCGGCGCCCGAGGCACCGATGCAGTTCAAGGCGTACGACGGCCGGGCCGGCTTCGACGGGCACCGGGTCTCCTTCCGCTGGTTCTGGACGGGCGCCTCCACGGCGAAGTGGAAGGCCGGCGACCAGACGTTCCCGGTGACGGAGCTGAGCGGTGTCGAGTGGCGCTCGCCGGAGGCCTTCGAGGGCTATCTGCGGCTGGTGCCGAGGGGCCTGGAGGCCGCGGTCCCGGGACCGGTCGCGGGCGACGGGCCTGCCCGGAGCGGTGGTCCGGGTCCGGTCGCTGAGCCGGGCGCGGCGCACGGCCCGCAGCCGGTCGCGGCCGGCCCCACCCGGGCCGATCAGGACCCGGCCGCGGTGGTCTTCGGGCTCGGCTACGGCCCGGTCCACGAGTCGCTGCCGTTCGCCGCGGCCGTGCTGGAATCGGTGCGCAAAAACCATTCAGCCGCTGCCGTGCCCGCCGCCGTCCTGGCAGGCGCCGGACGGCGCGACCCGGCGGACATCGCGGAGCGGATCCGGCACCTCGGGGAGCTGCACCGGGCCGGTCTGGTGACGGACGACGAGTTCAGCGCCAAGAAGGCCCAGCTGCTCGCCGAGCTGTGAGCCCCGTGGCGGCCGCGGCGACCGGCGGGTAGTACCCCCGTACGAGAGGCCCGGCGGCGAACCGGAACCCTGGTATGACGCCACCGCGCCGGTCCGCTGCTTAGGCTGCTGCGGCCATGACGACCACCCCGCCGTACGTTCCGCCCGAGGCGCCGCCGCGCCCGCCGCCCGCCGCCGACGGGCTGGTGAGCGCCGCCCGCCGCAATCTGCGCGAGATGGCCCACGGCCTCGCCCACCCGTCCCATCCCCCGGTCCCGCCGCTCGCGAACGCGTCCAAACGGTGGCGGCGGCAGCTGCCGTACATCGCCGTCCTCGTCCTCGCGGCGATCTTCGTTCCGGTCACGCTCAATGTGCTGACCAACGAATACGGCATGGCCGAGGGGCTGGCCGGCCTGCTGGCCGTCGCCCAGGCGGCGCCGCTGCTGATGCTGGCGCACCGCCCGTTGCAGGCATGGTGGATCATCTTCCCCGCCGACGTCGTGGGGGCGCTGGTACTGCTGCGGTACCCGGAACCACTGATGGCCGTCTGGCCGTGGCCGCCGCCGACCCTGATCGCCTACCTCTTCGTGATGCTGGCGGTGGCCCTGCGCGAGACCCGCCGGACCGTGGTCTCCGTCTGGGCGCTGACCGCCGTGGCGAGCCTGGTCCTGCACCTGGGCGGCACGGACCGCAGCAACGGCACCGCGGGCCTGCTTCCGGCGCTCGGCGCGGTGTTCATGGTGATCGGTGCGGTGATACGTGAACGGGGCGACGCACAGCGCCGGCTCGCCGAGCAGGAGACCATCAGCGAGGCCGAGCGGGCGCAGCGCACGCTGCTGGAGGAGCGCACCAGGATCGCCCGTGAGCTGCACGACGTGGTCGCGCACCACATGTCCGTGATCACGGTCCAGGCCGACTCCGCGCCGTACCGGATCAGCGGGCTGCCCGAGGAGGCGCACGAGGAGTTCGCCGCGATCGCGGCGAGCGCCCGGGAGTCGCTGACGGAGATGCGGCGGCTGCTGACGCTGCTGCGCAGCGACGGCACGGAGGGCGAGCGGGCACCGCAGCCGGGGCTCGACCGGGTGCAGCAGCTGGTGGAGGCGACGGTGCGGGCGGGGCTGCCGGCCGAGCTGTCGCTGTCGGCCCGGCTGCCGGACGTGCCGCAGGCGGTGGACGTGTCGGCGTACCGGATCGTGCAGGAGGCACTGGCCAACGTGATCCGCCACGCCCCCGGGGCGCGGACCCGGATATCGGTCACCTCCGACGGCACGCATCTGACCGTCCTGGTGGTCAACGACCGTGCGCGGCAGCCCGATTCGCCGCTGGAGGCGTCCGGCACGGGGCACGGACTGGTCGGTATGCGGGAGCGCGTACGGTTGACCGGCGGCACGCTCGACACCGGACCGCTGCCCGGCGGTGGCTTCCGGGTGGCGGCGCGGCTGCCCCTCGATCCTGCTACGCCCCCGGCCCCGGAGGACTCTTGACCATTCGCGTGATCATCGTCGACGACCAGGCCATGGTGCGGGCGGGCTTCGCGGCGCTGCTCTCGGCGCAGAGCGACATCGATGTGGTCGGTGAGGCACCGGACGGGCGCCGGGGCGTCGAGGTCGGCCGCAGCACCCGTCCGGACGTGGTGCTGATGGATGTCCGGATGCCGGAGATGGACGGCCTGGCGGCGGCCCGCGAGCTGCTGAACCCGCCGGTGGGGGTGGTGCACCGGCCGAAGGTCCTGATGCTCACCACGTTCGACGTGGACGACTACGTGTACGAGGCGCTGCGCGCCGGGGCGTCCGGCTTCCTGCTGAAGGACGCGCCGCCGGCCGACCTGATCTCGGCGGTGCGGGTGGTCGCGGCGGGCGAGGCGCTGCTCGCGCCGTCCGTGACGCGCCGGCTGATAGCGGACTTCGCCCGGCAGGGCCCGACCGGGGCCACCCGAAGCGGCCAGTCGCTGCGGCTGAACGGGCTGACTCCGCGCGAGACGGAGGTGCTGGAGCTGATCGCGCGGGGCCTGTCCAACCAGGAGATCGCGGGGAAGCTGGTACTGGCCGAGCAGACCGTGAAGACGCACATCGGCCGGGTCCTGGCCAAGCTGGACCTGCGGGACCGGGCACAGGCGGTGATCTTCGCGTACGAGGCGGGGGTGGTGGTGCCGGGCGAGGGGTGAAGCCTCGGCCACCCGACGTCCCGGCTGTGCGACGTCCTGGTTGTGCGACGTCCCGGCTGTGCGACGTCCCGGTTATTTGTCGAAGACGAACATGATGTTGTTGTCGTCCAGATATTTGATGTCGATCTCGCAGCCCTTTTGGAGCCTCGACGAGTAGAAGGCGGAAACGGTGTCCCTGCCTTCCACCTCCTTGGTCACGCCGTCCTCGGTCCAGGAGAGCCGGTACTTGATGTTGGCGGATCCGCCGTCGTTGGAGCCGAGGAGACGGACGTCCTCGACCAGGGCCCGGATGTCCCGCCCCTGTGACCGAATTCTGCTGTCGCGTCTGAAGAGATGAACGATGTAGGAAATGCTGCCGCCGACGAGAACAATGGAAATAACGACGACGAACACCATGGCCGCACCCCTCGTACAAACATTGCCGTACCGCAATTCGCCACCATCATTCACCACGGCGCCGGAGCCCGGGGGCCCGGGGGTGCGCCGGGCCCCGGGCCGCCGTACGCGGCTACTCGCGGGCGGCGGACGTCGAGCTCATGTCCGGGTAGCGGTCCCCCGCCACCAGCCCCGCGATCGGCTCCAGCTGTGCCAGCTCCCCGTCGGTCAGCGTGAGCCGGGTGGCGGCCACGTTCTCCAGCAGCCGGCTGCTCCTGCGGGTGCCCGGGATCGGCACCACGGTCAGCCCGTGCACCTGGGCCCGCTGCTGCACCCAGGCGAGCGCCACCTGCGCGGCCGACGCCCCGTGCGCCGCCGCGATCTTGTGGACGGGCTCCAGCAGGGCGGCGTTCGTCTTCGCGTTCTCGCCGGTGAAGCGGGGCTGGAACTTACGGAAGTCGCCTTCCGACAGCTCCTTGCCCGCGTCCGTGAACGCCCCGGTCAGGAACCCCCGGCCGAGCGGCGAGTACGGCACGAGCGTCACCCCGAGCTCGACGGCGGCCGGTACGGCACTGCGCTCGATGTCCCGGCTGAAGAGCGACCACTCGGACTGGAGGGCGGCGATGGGGTGCACCGCGTGCGCCTCGCGCAGCTCCGCGCCGGTCACCTCGCTCAGCCCGAGCTGCTTGACCTTGCCCTGCCGGACCAGCTCGGCCATCGCGCCGACGGACTCGGCCAGCGGGACGGCCGGGTCGCGGCGGTGCATGTAGTAGAGGTCGATGACGTCGGTGTTCAGCCGGCGCAGGCTGTCCTCGACGGCCTTGCGGATGTACGCGGCGTCGTTGCGCACGCCCCGGTAGTGCGGGTCGTCGTCCTTGCGCTCGATGGCGTACTTCGTGGCGAGCGTGATCTCGTCCCGGTGCGCCCCGACGAACGGGGCGAGGAAGGTCTCGTTGGCGCCGCTGCCGTAGATGTCGGCCGTGTCGAAGAGGGTGACGCCGGCCGCCAGCGCCGTCTCCAGCGTCTCGCGGGCGGCGGGTTCGTCGGTGTCGCCGTAGAACTCGCTCATGCCCATGCAGCCGAGTCCCTGCACGCCGACCTGCGGGCCGCCGTCGCCGAGCTCCACGGTGGTGATCTTGTCGTCAGTCATCAGGCACTGGGCCTCTCCGGCGCCCGACGGGCGCCCGCATAGAAGTCGATCTTGTAGTCGAGCACGGCCAGGGTGTCCTGGAGCTCCGCGATCCGCGTGATCACATCGCGGCGGGTCGCCTCCAGCAGCTCCTGCCGGTCCTCGAAGGTGTGCTCACCCTCGCGCAGCAGCTCCGCGTACCGGACCATGTCGGCGACCGGCATCCCGGTCAGCCGCAGCTTGCCGACGAAGTCCAGCCAGTCCAGGTCGCGGTTGGTGAAGCGGCGCTGGCCGGTGTGGGACCGGTCGACGTGCGGCATCAGCCCGATCCGCTCGTACCAGCGCAGGGTGTGCGCGGTGAGCCCGGTGAAGGCCGCGACCTCACTGATGGTGTACCGGTCCTGACCCTCGGGGCGCAAAGGCGTCTGCGGGGCCGTGGCGCAGGCGTCCACCTTCGCGGAAGTGCTCTCCATCACCGTCATGCCCTCCACGCTAGAACCTTGGAGTGCACTCTAGGCAAGCGCGATCGGGGACGGGTCCCGGCGGACCACCGGCCACCGCCTCCTCGCCGTTCCACGGCGCCCCTTAGGCTCGTACGCATGCAGAGCCTGGCGATGATCGACAACTGGCCCGTCCCCACCGCGGCGGCTGCCGTCGTACGAGCGGACGGCACCGTTCTCGGTACGCACGGCCCGACCGCGCACCGTTTCCCGCTCGCCTCCGTCACCAAGCCGATCGCGGCCTACGCGGCGCTGGTGGCGTACGAGGAGGGCGCGGTCGAGCTCGACGAGCCGGCCGGGCCGGAGGGCTCCACCGTCCGGCACCTGCTCGCGCACACCAGCGGGCTCGCCTTCGACGAGCACCGGACGACGGCCGCGCCCGGCACCCGCCGGCTCTACTCCAACGCGGGCTTCGAGGTGCTCGGCGACCACATCGCCAAGGCCGCCGGCATCCCGTTCCCGGAGTACGTGCGCCAGGCCGTGCTGGAACCCCTCGGGATGACGGCGACCACGATCGACGGCTCCCCCGCCAAGGACGGCGTCTCGACCGTCGAGGACCTCGTCCGGTTCGCGGCCGAACTACAGGCGCCCCGTCTGCTCGACCCGCGTACGGTGCTGGCCGCGCAGACCGTCGTACACCCCGGCCTGAAGGGCGTGCTGCCGGGCTACGGGCACCAGAACCCCAACGACTGGGGCCTCGGCTTCGAGATCCGGGACTCCAAGTCCCCGCACTGGACGGGCGGTTCCTCCTCCCCCGCGACCTTCGGGCACTTCGGGCAGTCGGGGACGTTCCTGTGGGTCGACCCGGTCGCGGGCGCGGCGTGCGTAGCGCTGGCCGACCGCCCCTTCGGACCGTGGGCCGTCGAGGCGTGGCCCCCGTTCACGGACGCGGTGCTCGCGGAGCTGCGCTCCGGTCTCTGAGCGCGATCAGCCTGTCCGCCGCCCCGGCGACGGCCAGGCACTCGAACCACACCGTCTTGCCGCGCCCGTCCGGGCGCGGCTCGACGCCCCACCGGTCGGTGACGGCGTCGACCAGCACCAACCCGCGCCCGCCCTCGTCGAGTTCGTCCCTCACGACCATCCTCGGCACATCGGGACAGGCGTCCGCGACCTCGACGCGCACCCCACCGGCCGCCAGCAGGAAGATGAACGTCTGACAGCGACGGCCGGGCACATGCCGCACCACGTTCGCGATCAGCTCCGTCAGCGCCAGCTCCGCCGCGTCGGCCACGTCCATGAGTTCCCAGCCCTTGAGGTAGAGGCGCAGGATGCGGCGCAGATGCCGGGCGGAGTGCTCGCCCATCGCGAAGTCGGCGTGATAGGTCGGCTCCGCGCCGACCGGCGGCGAGGCAGTTACGTGATTCATGTCACCAGGTTGCAGCGGTTTGACTACGCTCGGCTACGTACGGAAACGAACGCCGCGAGGCGTTGAACGCCGGAGGTGCCCCGCCGTGGCCAACATCCATACGCTCGATCCGAGCGCTTCCCCACTGGACTACTACGGCTGGGAGTTACGCCGCCAGAGGGAAGCGGCCTGTCTCAAGCAGGGGCAGCTCGGCGAGATCATCTTCTGCACCGGCTCGCTGATCGGCCAGATCGAGACCACGAAGAAGCTCCCCACGCGCGACTTCTCCGAACGCGTGGACGCGGCACTCGGCACGGGCGGGATGTTCTCGCGGCTGATCGGCCTCGTTCTGCGCAGCCAACTCCCCGCCTGGTTCCAGCCGTACGCCGACATGGAGGCCAAGGCCACGTACATCTCCACTTACCAGGCGCAGGTGGTGTACGGACTGTTGCAGACGGAGGAGTACGCGCGGGCAGTGCTGGCCACCGGCATGCCGGACGACCTGGAGAACCAGGTGGCGGCCCGGATGGAGCGCCAGCGCATCCTGGAGCGGGAGCACCCCCCGCTCCTCTGGGTCGTTCTCGACGAGGCCTTGCTACACCGGCCGATCGGCGGCCGAGACGTCATGCGGAGGCAACTGCTCCGCTTGTTGGAGTTCGCTGACCACCGCTGGATGCGCATTCAGGTGCTGCCCTTCGCGGTCGGTGAACATGCCAGTCTGGACGGCTCGTTCACAACGATGCGCTTCGACAGTGACCCTGACATCGTCTACACGGAGGACATCGTCTCCGGCCATATGACCGCCAGCCCTGACACTGTCAAGGAAGCCGCGCTCCGTTACGCTCATTTGCAGGCCACGGCCCTCTCCGTCGAGGAGTCCGCGGCGCTGATCACCCGCGTGATGGAGGAGTGTTATGGAGACCGGCCACGACCTGAAGAACGCGCGGTGGCGTAAGTCCAGTTACAGCGGCAGCACCGGCGGCGACTGCGTCGAATGCACCGTCACCGGCAACGCCGCATGGCGCAAGTCCAGTTACAGCGGGAGCACCGGTGGCGAGTGCGTCGAGGTGGTCGACGGCCTCCCCTGTGCCGTGCCGGTCCGCGACAGCAAGAACCCGGGCGGACCCGTCCTGACCGTCGGGGCCGACGCCTGGCAGAGCTTCGTGGACGGGCTCCGCTGACGTCACCGCAGGACCTGCGCCTAGGGGGCCCGGGCCGACCGGTGGTCGGGCCCGGGCCCCTTCTGCTCCCGACACCCGCTACTCTCCTCGGCCATGGCAGACATAGTCCGCGCCACCGCCGCCGATGTCCCCGCGCTCGCCGCCGTGCTCGCCAGTGCCTACGCCGAGGATCCCGTCTGGTCCTGGCTGATGCCGCGCGAACGGGACCGGCGGCTGCGGCTGCTGTTCACCGCGCATCTGGCCCAGCAGGTCCCGGCCGGCCGGGTGTGGACCGATCCGGAGCGCACGGTCGCGGCTGTGTGGGCGGAGCCCGGGAAGTGGAAGCTGCCGACGACGTACCTGCTGCGCAACACGGGACCACTCGTACGCGCGACCAGGGCCCAACTCCCGCGTACCGCCGCCCGGTTGTTCGCCATGGAGCACCGCCACCCGGACGGACCCGAGCACTGGTACGTGGAGTACATCGGCACCCGTGCCGACGCGCGCGGCACGGGGCGCGGGGCGCGGGTGCTCGGCGGGCTGCTGGAGCGGGCGGACGCGGACGGGCGGCCGGTCTTCCTGGAGTCCAGCAACCGCCGCAACCTCACCTTCTACCAGCGGCACGGCTTCGCCGTGCACGAGGAGATGACATTCCGGTCCGGGCCGCCGATGTGGTCGATGTGGCGCCGGGACGCAGGCCGGTAGCCGGGCCGTTCAGTCCGGCAGTTCCCAGATCAGCACCTCGGCCGCTCCCTCCGCCACCAGCTCCAGCCCTTCCTCGCCGGTGATCCGCACCGAGTCGCCCGGCCCCAGTTCCTCGCCTCGCTCGTCGCCGATCCGTACGCCCCCGGCCACCACATGGACGTACACCCGTGCCGCGTCCGGCACCGCCGCCCGCTCCCCCGCGTCCAGCCGGCGCACATGCAGCGTCGCACCGGCCGCCGGGACGGCGTACGGGGTGGAGTCGGCGAGGCCGGGGACGATCGTGTACGAGGGTTCGCCGCCCGGTTCGAGCGGGGCCAGCCACATCTGGATGAACGTCAGCGGGGTGTCGCCGTCGTTGCGTTCGACGTGCCGGACGCCGGAGGCGGCGCCGAGGTGCTGGAGGTCACCGGGCCGTACGACCGTGGCGTGACCGGCGGAGTCCCGGTGGGTCAGCTCGCCCTCGACGACCCAGGTGACGATCTCCGTATGGCTGTGCGGGTGTTCCTCGAAGCCCGCACCGCTCTCCAGCCGCTCCGAGTTGCAGGCCATGAGCGCGCCGAAGCGCAGATTGTCCGGGTCGTAGAAGCCGCCGAAGGAGAAGGCGTGCCGGGACAGGATGCCGGCGTCCCGGTCGCCGCCCTGGTACCGGTCTTCGGCTCGGTGTACGGAGATCACCCGCCCACCGTAGCCGGGCCTGTCGCGCGGCCGGGCCCCCGGCGGCTACCCGCCGGTACGACACCGCGGTCGCCCCGGCCCTCCGTGCCCGTCGCCCGATAAGGCAATCTTGTCTCCGTGCCCCGACCCGATCCTGAGCAGCCCGCTGCGAACGCCGCCCACCTGCATGCCGCGACCCTGAAGCGCCTGGAACAGTCCTCCGGGCGGCTCGCCGCGAACGCGATCGCCCGCATGGACGAGTCGTTGCCGTGGTACCGGGCGATGCCACCGGAGAACCGGTCCTGGATCGGGCTGGTGGCCCAGGCCGGTATCGCCGCGTTCACCGAGTGGTTCCGGCATCCGGAGACCCCGCAGGCCATCTCCACCGATGTCTTCGGCACGGCTCCGCGCGAGCTGACCCGTGCGATCACCCTGCGGCAGACCGTCGAGATGGTGCGTACCACGATCGAGGTCATGGAGGCCGCGATCGAGGAGGTCGCCGCGCCCGGCGACGAGTCGGTGCTGCGCGAGGCGCTGCTGGTCTACGCCCGGGAGATCGCCTTCGCGACCGCCCAGGTGTACGCGCAGGCCGCCGAGGCGCGCGGCGCCTGGGACGCCCGGCTGGAGTCCCTCGTGGTCAACGCGGTGCTGTCCGGGGAGGCCGACGAGGGCGCCGTGTCGCGCGCGGCCGCGCTCGGCTGGAACTCCCCCGAACACGTCTGTGTGGTGCTCGGCACCGCCCCGGACGGCGACAGCGAGCTGACCGTGGAGGCGATCCGGCGGGCCGCCCGGCACGCCAAGCTCCAGGTCCTGACCGGGGTCCTCGGCAACCGCCTGGTCGTCATCGCGGGCGGCAGCGACAACCCGCTGCACGTCGCGAAGGCGCTGATCGGCCCGTACGCGGCGGGCCCCGTCGTCGCCGGCCCCGTGGTGCCCGACCTGCTCGCGGCCACCCGGTCCGCTCAGGCCGCCGCCGCCGGGCTGAAGGCGTGCGGCGCCTGGCAGGACGCCCCCAGGCCGGTGCTCGCGGACGATCTGCTGCCGGAGCGCGCGATGGCGGGCGATCCCGCCGCGCGGGACCAGTTGGTGGAGGAGATCTACAGACCGCTGGAGGAGGCGGGCTCCGCGCTCCTCGAAACGCTGAGTGTCTATCTGGAACAGGCGAGCAGCCTGGAGGGCGCGGCCAGGATGCTCTTCGTCCACCCGAACACCGTGCGCTACCGGCTCCGACGTGTGACTGACGTCACCGGATGGTCACCGTCCGATGTCCGCTCGGCGTTCACGCTGCGGATCGCCCTGATTCTGGGGCGCTTGGCCGCGAGAGATCCTCAGTCCTAGACTTTTGTCGGACATCAACAATTCCCCATACGGTTCTTCGTCCCTGTCCCCACGGGTGTTCGGGACCGTTCACAAGAGAGAGTGTGAGGGTGCTCGTACTCGTCGCTCCCGGCCAAGGCGCTCAGACGCCCGGCTTCCTGACTCCCTGGCTCGATCTCCCCGGTGCCACCGACCGCATCGCGGCGTGGTCCGACGCCATCGGGCTCGACCTCGTCCACTACGGCACCAAGGCCGACGCGGACGAGATCCGTGACACCTCGGTGGCGCAGCCGCTGCTGGTGGCCGCCGGTCTGCTCTCCGCCGCCGCGCTCGACGCGTCGCCGGACGTCGTCGCAGGTCACAGCGTTGGTGAGATCACCGCCGCGGTCTTCGCCGGAGTCATCGGCGACGAGGCCGCGCTGCGTCTCGTACGGACCCGCGGGCTCGCCATGGCCGAGGCCGCCGCGGTCACCGAGACCGGTATGGCCGCCCTGCTGGGCGGCGACCCGGACGTGTCGGTCGCGCACCTGGAGAAGCTCGGGCTGACCCCGGCGAACGTCAACGGGGCGGGCCAGATCGTCGCCGCGGGCACCGCCGCGCAGATCGCCGCGCTGCTTGAGGACATGCCCGAGGGCGTGCGCCGCGTGGTGCCCCTCAAGGTCGCCGGAGCCTTCCACACGAGCCACATGGCCCCCGCCGTCGATCGGCTGCGTGAGGCCGCCGCGGAGCTGAAGCCCGCGGCCCCGGCCGTGACATATGTCTCGAACGCCGACGGGAAGGCCGTCGCCACCGGCGACGAGGTCCTGTCCCGGCTGGTCGGCCAGGTGGCCAACCCGGTCCGCTGGGACCTGTGCATGGAGACCTTCAAGGAGCTGGGCGTCACCGCTCTCATCGAGGCATGCCCCGGCGGGACCCTCACGGGCCTCGCCAAGCGCGCGCTGCCCGGTGTGAAGACGCTCGCGCTCAAGACCCCCGACGACCTCGACGCGGCCCGCGCACTCGTCTCCGAGCATGCCGGCGCCTAAGGAGCCCGAGAGAATGTCGAAGATCAAGCCCAGCCAGGGCGCCCCGTACGCACGGATCATGGGTGTCGGCGGCTACCGCCCGACCCGTGTCGTGCCCAACGAGGTGATCCTGGAGACGATCGACTCGTCCGACGAGTGGATCCGTTCGCGCTCCGGCATCGCCACCCGCCACTGGGCCTCCGAGGAGGAGACCGTGGCCGCGATGTCCGTCGAGGCTTCCGGCAAGGCCATCGCGGACGCCGGCATCACGCCCGAGCAGATCGGCGCCGTGATCGTCTCCACCGTCTCGCACTTCAAGCAGACCCCGGCCATCGCGACCGAGATCGCCCATCTGGTCGGCGCGGGCAGGCCCGCCGCCTTCGACATCTCGGCCGGCTGCGCGGGCTTCGGCTACGGCCTGACCCTCGCCAAGGGCATGGTCGTCGAGGGTTCCGCCGAGTACGTGCTGGTCATCGGCGTGGAGCGGCTCAGCGACCTCACCGACAAGGAGGACCGCGCGACGGCCTTCCTGTTCGGTGACGGCGCCGGTGCGGTCATCGTCGGCCCCTCCAAGGTGCCGGCCATAGGCCCCACCGTGTGGGGCTCCGAGGGCGACAAGTCCGAGACCATCAAGCAGACCGTGGCATGGGACGAGTTCCACGCCGAGCGTCCGGAGAAGTTCCCGGCCATCACCCAGGAGGGCCAGGCGGTGTTCCGCTGGGCCGTCTTCGAGATGGCGAAGGTCGCCCAGCAGGCGCTGGACGCGGCCGGGATCTCCCCGGAAGACCTGGACGTCTTCATTCCGCACCAGGCCAACATGCGGATCATCGACTCGATGGTGAAGACCCTGAAGCTGCCGGAGAACGTCACCGTCGCCCGCGACGTGGAGACCACCGGCAACACCTCCGCCGCCTCGATCCCGCTCGCTATGGAGCGGCTCCTGGCGACCGGTCAGGCGAAGAGCGGCGACACCGCGCTCGTCATCGGCTTCGGGGCGGGTCTCGTCTACGCCGCGACGGTCGTTACCCTCCCCTAAGCACACCGGGCCATTTCGGCCCGCATGCCCCAACCTGCAGATAAACATCGAAGGAGCGCCAACATGGCCGCCACTCAGGAAGAGATCGTCAAGGGTCTCGCCGAGATCGTCAACGAGATCGCCGGGATCCCGGTCGAGGACGTCCAGCTGGACAAGTCCTTCACCGACGACCTGGACGTCGACTCGCTGTCCATGGTCGAGGTCGTCGTCGCCGCCGAGGAGCGCTTCGACGTCAAGATCCCCGACGAGGACGTCAAGAACCTCAAGACGGTCGGCGACGCTGCCGACTACATCCTCAAGCACCAGGCCTGATCGGCCCGGCTCCTGTGTCGCCACCCGGCGGTGGCGCCGCTGATTCACGACCCTCTACACGTGGAGAAGATTTTCCAGTGAACTCGACCAATCGCACCGTGGTCGTCACCGGTATCGGCGCAACCACTCCGCTGGGTGGCGACTCGGCGTCGACCTGGGAAGGTCTGATGGCCGGTCGTTCCGGCGTCAAGCCTCTC
This sequence comes from Streptomyces sp. NPDC047917, assembly GCF_043204345.1. Taxonomy (NCBI): domain Bacteria; kingdom Bacillati; phylum Actinomycetota; class Actinomycetes; order Kitasatosporales; family Streptomycetaceae; genus Streptomyces; species Streptomyces sp. NPDC047917. The sequence goes on along the minus strand of NZ_JBIDCA010000012.1, from coordinate 181,168 downwards.
GAGGGCGAACGTTTCGCCGAACTGCCCGTCCGGATCGCCGCCCTCGCGGCCGTCGACCCGGGCGACGTCCTGCCCCGCCCGCTCGCCCGAAAGCTGGACCGCTCGGCGCAGTTCGCGCTGATCGCGGCCCGTGAGGCCTGGGCGGACGCCGGTTTCACCGGCAAGGCCGGCGAGGACGAGAAGATCCAGCCCGACCGGCTGGGTTCGGTCATCGCCTCCGGCATCGGCGGCGTGATCACCCTGCTCGACCAGTACGACGTGCTGAAGGAGAAGGGCGTACGCCGCGTCTCCCCGCACACCGTGCCGATGCTCATGCCCAACGGCCCGGCGGCCAACGTCGGCCTGGAGGTCAACGCCCAGGCCGGCGTGCACACCCCGGTCTCCGCCTGCGCCTCGGGCGCCGAGGCGATCGGGTACGCCGTCGAGATGATCCGCACCGGCCGTGCCGATGTGGTCCTCGCCGGTGGCACCGAGGCGGCGATCCACCCGCTGCCGATCGCCGCGTTCGCCAACATGATGGCGATGTCCAAGAACAACGAGGAGCCCCAGAAGGCTTCGCGCCCGTACGACACCGGCCGGGACGGCTTCGTGCTCGGCGAGGGTGCCGGGGTCGTCGTCCTGGAGTCCGCGGCGCACGCCGCGAAGCGTGGCGCCAAGGTCTACTGCGAGGTGCTGGGCCAGGGCCTGTCCGCGGACGCCCACCACATCGCGCAGCCCGAGCCGACCGGGCGCGGCATCGCCGCCGCGATGCAGAACCTGCTGGACCAGACGGACCTCAAGCCGTCCGAGGTCGTTCACCTGAACGCGCACGCCACCTCGACGCCGCAGGGCGACGTCGCGGAGCTGAAGGCGCTGCGCAAGGTCCTGGGCGACGACCTGGACCATGTCGCGATCTCCGCGACGAAGTCGATGACCGGTCACCTCCTCGGTGGCGCCGGCGGCATCGAGACCGTCGCGACGGTCCTGGCGCTGCACCACCGGATGGCCCCTCCGACGATCAACGTCGAGCACCTCGACGAGGCCGTGGAGGCGGACATCGTGCGTGACGAGCCGCGTCCGCTGCCGGAGGGTTCGATCGCCGCGATCAACAACTCGTTCGGGTTCGGCGGGCACAACGTGGTCCTGGCGTTCCGCAGCGTCTGACCCGCGGTCCGCAGCCCCGGTACGACGATGCCGCCTTCCCCGTGGGGGAGGCGGCATCGTGCGTCGTGCGGGGTGCTCCCGGGGCTGCGCCCCGGACCCCGCTCCTCAATCGCCGGAGGGGCTGATCTCTGTCACACCACCTGGTGGAGCCACCGCACCGGCGCGCCCTCGCCCGCGTGGCGGAAGGACTCCAGCTCGTCGTCCCAGGGCTTGCCGAGCAGCTTGGCGATCTCGGCCTCCAGATCGCTCTCGCCCCGCGCGGAGCGGGCCAGCGCGGCCCGCAGCCGGTCCTCGGGCACCAGGATGTCGCCGTGCATGCCGGTGACGGCGTGGAAGATGCCGAGGCCGGGCGTGGAGCTGTAGCGCTCGCCCTCCGACGTGGGGCTCGGCTCCGCCGTCACCTCGAAGCGCAGCAGGTCCCAGCCCCGCAGCGCGGAGGCGAGCTTGGACGCCGTGCCGGGCCGGGCCTGCCAGGAGAACTCGGCACGCCAGGTGCCGGGCGCGGCGGGTTGTCTGATCCAGTCGAGCTGGACCCGCACGCCGAGGACGCCCCCCATCGCCCATTCGACATGGGGGCAGAGCGCGCGCGGTGCGGAGTGAACGTACAGAACTCCACGTGTCGTCACCGGGACCTCCAGTGTGGGACGAAGTTCGCCTTTCCCAGCGGCCTCGCACCCGTACCGTCTCTTCTCGGCCGGATCCCGAGGTTGTCATCAGTAAACAGCATCGGGGTGAAGCTCCTGAAAAGGGACAGTATGTGACGTGATGTGATTTCCCGAAAGCCACCCGAGTGGAGCCGGGCGGGGGAACGCGCCGCTGGTTCGACGAGGAAAAGCTACCGCGCTGCGGGGGCCCAGGTGTGACGTACGGTCGGTCCCGGGCCCATCATTCGCTCAGCTTTCACCCGCCAGGGCGTCCGGGCCTTCCGACCGGTGCCACCAGGGGTTGCCGGGGGCATAACCGAGGGGACCAAGCGATGCAGGATCGTTCCGCCCGCCGCCGTTCGCGTACCGCGGCCGCCGTCCTCGCGGCGGTCTCGCTGCTCGGTACGGCCGTTCTGACCGGCTGCGACTCCGGCCGGGAGGGGACGACGAAGGGGGCGGCCGCGCAGCCGTCCGCCAGGCCCGGGCCGGTATGGGACCGCGAGCCGGGTTCGGTGGCCGCCGTCGGCGACTCCATCACCCGCGGCTTCGACGCCTGTTCGGTGCTGGCGGACTGCCCGGAGGTGTCCTGGGCGACCGGCACCGACAGGGAAGTGCGCAGCCTGGCCGTGCGGCTGCTCGGTGCGTCGGGGGCCTCCTCGCGCAGCTGGAACCACGCGGAGACGGGGGCCAGGATCGCGCAGTTGCCGGAACAGATGGCGGCGGCTGCGAAGGAGAAACCCGATCTGGTGACGGTGATGATCGGCGCCAACGACGCCTGCCGGGACTCCGCCCGGTACATGACCCCGGTGGCTGATTTTCGCGCCTCCTTCGAGGCTTCGATGCGTCAGCTGCGGGCCGCGGCGCCCAAGGCGCAGGTGTACGTGTCGAGCGTGCCGGATCTCAAGCGGCTCTGGTCGACGGGGCGCGGGAACGCGCTGGGCAAGCAGATCTGGAAGCTGGGGATCTGCCGGTCGATGCTGGCCGACGCGGACGACATGGGCGCGCCCGCGACGGCCCGGCGGGCATCGGTGCAGGACCGGGTCGTGGCGTACAACAAGGTGCTGCGGGAGGTCTGTGCGAAGGATCCGCGCTGCCGTTACGACGGCGGGGCGGTCTTCGACTACCCGTTCACCGGCGAGCAGCTCAGCCGGTGGGACTGGTTCCATCCGGGGCGCGACGGGCAGGCCAGGCTGGCGGAGATCGCCTACCGCAATGTCACCGCGGCCCGGCCCCCCGCGTAGGCTCCGTGATCATGATCACTGGTCCGGGCACGGCGATGCGTACGGAAGAGTTCGGCACTCTCGCGGACGGCACCCGGGTGCACCGCTGGACGCTGGAGCGGGACGGTACGCGGGTGCGCGTGCTGACGTACGGCGGCATCGTGCAGTCGGTCGAGGTGCCGGACCGGGACGGGGTGCGGGCCGGCATCGCGCTCGGGCTGCCCGATCTCGCCGGGTACCGGGAGTTCCCCGGCCCGTACTTCGGCGCGCTGGTCGGGCGGTACGCGAACCGGATCGGCGGGGCCCGCTTCGAGCTGGACGGGCGCGTCCACCGGTTGACGGCCAACGAGGGCCGCAACCAGGTGCACGGCGGGGCCGAGGGCTTCGACAAGCGTGTGTGGCGGGCCCGGGAGGTGGCGGACGGTGTCGAGCTGTCGCTGGTCTCCGAGGACGGGGAGGAGGGCTTCCCGGGCCGTCTGGCGGTGTCGGCGGCCTACACCCTGGACGAGGGCGGGGCGCTGCGGATCACGTACCGGGCGACGACGGACGCCCCGACGGTGCTGAACCCGACGAACCACACGTACTGGAACCTGGCGGGCGCCGGCAGTGGCAGCGCGCTCGGGCAGACGCTGCGGATCGCGGCCGGGCGGATCACTCCGGCGGACGCCGAATCGCTGCCCACGGGCGAGTTCCTGCCGGTGGACGGCACCCGGTTCGACTTCCGGGAGCCGGGGCCCCTCGGCGCGGGCTACGACCACAACTTCGTGCTGGACGGGGCGGGCACGGGTCCGGCGGCCGAGCTGTACGACGCGGCCTCGGGACGGGTGCTGAGTGTGACCACGACGGAGCCGGGCCTCCAGCTGTACACGGCGGACCACTTCGACGGGCGGCCGTTCGGACCGTGCGCCGGGATCGCGCTGGAGACCCAGCACTTCCCCGACTCCCCGAACCGGCCCGCGTTCCCGAGCACGGTGCTGCGGCCGGGCGAGGAGTTCGTCTCGACGACCGTGTACGGATTCTCGGTGCGCTGACGGGGCAGCAGGGGGACGGCTGCCGTCCGGTCGCAGGGGGACGGCTGCCGTCCCCCTGCCCGGCCCTGCCTATTCCTTGATGTCCAGGACCGCCGTCCGGCGCACGTCACCGAGCGAACGGGCCGCCTGCACCTCGTACGTGCCGGGGACCAGGACCCAGCCGTACGCCTCCTCGTCCCAGATCTCGTAGGCGCGCCGGTCCAGTGCGACGACCGCCTCGGCGCTCTCGCCGGGTGCCGCCTCGACCCGTGCGAAGCCGGCCAGCCGGCGGGCCGGGCGGTCGGCGGTGCCGTCCCGGGGCGCGAGGTAGACCTGGACGGTCTCGGCGCCCGGCCGGGTGCCGGTGTTGCGGACGCGGACGGTGGCGGAGTCCGGGCCGGCCTCCAGGCTCTCGTACTCCCAGGTGGTGTAGCCCAGTCCGTGGCCGAAGGGGTAGGCGGGCGTGGCGCCGGCCTTCTCCCAGGCCCGGTAGCCGACGAAGACGCCCTCGTCGTAGCGGAGTTCGCCGTCGGTCGGGGTGGTGCCGAGGACCGGTACGTCGGCGAGCACGGCCGGCCAGGTGGTGGGGAGGCGCCCGCCCGGTTCCGCGGCGCCGAGCAGCACGTCCGCGAGCGCGTGGCCGGCCTCCTGGCCGGGGAACCAGCCGAGCAGGACCGCGGCGACCTCGTCGCGCCACGGAAGCTCCACCGGGGAGCCGGAGTTGACGATCACGACGGTGTTCGGGTTGGCGGCGGCGACGGCACGGACCAGGTCGTCCTGGTGGCCGGGGAGCCTCAGGTCGGTCCGGTCGAAGCCCTCGGACTCGACGCGTTCGGTGGTGCCGACGACCACGATCGCGGTGTCGGCGGCGCGGGCCGCCCCGACGGCCTCGGCGATCAGTTCCTGCGGGTCGCGGCGCGGGCCGAGGTGGCAGAGCGAGAACGAGACGCCGAGCACCGGCTGGTCGTCGCCCAGGGTCTCGGGGACCTGCCGCAGCGAGACCTCGACGGGTTCGCCCGCGGTGAGGGTGATCCGGCCGCGCTCCAGCGGGTTGCCGAAGAATGCCTCGCCGGGGTCGGCGGATCCCACGACCCGGTGGATCTCGTCGTACAGGGTCTCCCCCGCGACGGTGAGGGTGAGCGCGCCGGTGCCGCGGGTGCCGAAGACGTGCTCGCCGCTGTCGCGCGGGACGAAGGTGCCGGTGATCTCGACGCTGTGCAGGTTCGCACGGGTGACGCCCTCGGGGAGGTCGTCGCCGATCCACTGGACGGTGCCGCCCCGCAGCGGTGCGGTGCCGATGACGGTGCCGGCCTCGTCGTAGCAGACCGCGGTGAACTCGAAGCCCTTCTCGGCGGGGGTGAGTTCGGTGTTCGGGTCGGCGCCGATCCGGTAGTCGACGACGTCCCCGGGGAGGGCCGCGATCAGACCGTCGAGCGGGGTGACGATGTGGTGCGGGAAGACCTGGGCGGAGCCGCCGCCGAGAACCCGGGCGTCCCGGGCGAGCGCCCCGCTGACGGCGATCCTGCGGACGGCCGCCGGGTCGATCGGGAGGACGGCGCGTTCGTTGCGCACCAGCACGAAGGAGCGGCGGGCGATCTCGCGGGCCAGCGCGTCGCCGTCGATGCCGCCGGGGCGGGCGGCCGCGTCGACGACGGGCGGGGCGCCGTCCAGGATCCCGACGCGGGCGGCCAGCCGAAGCACGTTGCGTACGGCGCCGTCGACGACGGACTCCTCGACCTCGCCCGCCCGCACGGCGTCGGCGAGCGCCTTGCCGTACACGGTCTTCGGGCCGGGCATCGCGACGTCGAGGCCGCCGTTGACGGCGGCGACGGTGGAGCGGGCGGCCAGCCAGTCGGAGACGATGTAGCCGTCGAAGCCCCATTCGCCGCGCAGCACCGCGTTCTGGAGGTAGCGGTGCTCGGTCATGGTGGAGCCGTTGACCCGGTTGTAGGCCGACATGATGCCCCAGGGGTGGGCGTTCCTGACGATCCGCTCGAACGGGGCGAGGTAGATCTCGCGCAGGGCGCGCGGGGAGACGATGTTGTCGACGGTGAAGCGGTCGGTCTCGGCGTCGTTGGCCACGAAGTGCTTGACGGTCGTGCCGACGCCGCCGTCCTGCACCCCGAGGACGTAGCCGGTGCCGATCTCGCCGGTGAGGTACGGATCCTCGCTGTACGTCTCGAAGTGGCGCCCGCCGAGCGGGGACCGGTGAATGTTCACGGTCGGGGCGAGCAGGACGTGCACCCCCTTGCGGTGGGCCTCCTGGGCGAGCAGCCGGCCGGCCCGGCGGGCCAGCGCCGGGTCCCAGGTCGCGGCCAGCGCGGTGGGCGAGGGCAGCGCGACGGACGGGTCGTCGGCGCTCCAGGCGACGCCCCGGACCCCGATCGGCCCGTCGGACATCACCAGGGAGCGCAGCCCGATCTCCGGAAGGGCGGGCAGCGACCACATGTCCTGGCCGGCCAGGAGCCGTGCCTTGTCGTCGAGTCCCAGCGCGGCGAGCGCCGCGTCGACCACGGCCTCGCGGACCGCATCGGGGTTGGTGGGTGTGGACGCGTCTGCCACGGCCGTGCCTCCTGGTCGGATTCTGGACTGAATACCTCCATACTGACCCCCTTACAGGTAGACCAGTAGGTTTCGTTATCATTCCGTGACCTCAAGGATGGCGTACGGTCCCTGTGCGGGACCGATGGAGCGCCGAAAGGGGCCGGGGCGATGGTGCGGGCCAGAAGTACGGAGCGCCGGGCGGAGATCGTCCGGGCCGCGCTCGAAGTGATCGCCGAGCGCGGCTACCGCGGCGCCTCGCTGAGCGCCGTCGCCGAGCGGGTCGGCCTCAGCCAGCAGGGGCTGCTGCACTACTTCCCGACCAAGGAGGCGCTGCTCGTCGCCGTGCTGGAGGAGCGCGACCAGTGGGACACCGGGGGCGGCACCCGCAGCGACGGGGTCTGGCGGATCGAACTGCTGGCCTCGCTGGTGGAGTACAACGCGATGCGGCCCGGCATCGTCCAGACGTTCTCGGCACTGCTCGGCGAGAGCGTGACGGAGGGGCATCCGGCACGGGAGTTCTTCACCCGCCGCTACACCCAGGTCCGGGCGAGCATGGCGGCGATACTGCGCGCGGAGTACGGCGAACGGCTGCCGGGCGGACTGACCCCGGAGCGTGCGGCGCCGCTGCTGGTGGCGGTGATGGACGGGCTCCAGTACCAGTGGCTGCTGGACCCGGACTCGGTGGACATGCCCGCGGCGTTCGAGGACTTCCTGGCACTGCTGCGGCCGACCGGACCGGAGGCCCCGGAGACCTCGTGACGGCGGACCGGACCGGGCTCCGGAGACCCCGTGACAGCTGACCGGACCGAGGCTCCGCGAAACCCGTGACGATGGACGGGGCCGAGGCCCGCGGACCCTCAACCATGAGCGGGATCAAGGGCCTTGGAGAACCGGCAATCATGACATGCGCTGTGTCCGACCGGGGTGGAACATGATCGATCCGCGCCTCCTGCGGGTGATTTCGGACCGGTCTACGCGCGTCCGGGCACAGGGCACCCCCCGGGGCGCCCCAGGGTTGCCGCATGACTTCCAACCCCACCGGATCCACCCCCGGCCTGCCCTCCCGCCGCACCCTGATCACCGGTGCCACCGCCGGTGCCGCGGCCCTGGCCGTCACCGCCGCCGGCACCGCGCGCGCCTCGGCGCCCGCCGCCACCGGATCCGCCACCGCCTCCGGTACCGCGCTCGCCCCCGCGGCCACCGGCTCCGACTGGGACGCCTGCCTGGCCGTCGCCCGCGCCATCCTCGTGGTCGACGAACAGGACCGGCCGCTGGTCCCCCGCTACCGCGACATCCTGCTGTCCAAGGGCCTGCCCCGCAGCAGCAAGGGCCCCAAGAAGGTGCTGATCGTCGGCGCCGGACCGGCCGGGCTCACCGCCGCCCACCTGCTCCGCAGCGCAGGGCACACCGTCACCGTCATCGAGGCCAACGGCAACCGCGTCGGCGGCCGGATCAAGACCTTCCGCAAGGGCGGCCACGAGAACGCGAAGGCGCCGTTCGCGGACCCGAAGCAGTACGCCGAGGCCGGCGCGATGCGGATCCCCGACAGCCATCCGCTGGTCACCGGCCTGATGGACAGCTTCGGTCTGAAGCGCCGCCCCTTCTACCTGGTGGACGTCGACTCCGAGGGCCGTCCCGTCAACCACACCTGGATCCACGTCAACGGCATCCGGATGCGCAAGGCCGACTACGCGGCGAAGCCCCAGGCGGTCAACCGCTCGTTCGGGGTCCCCGCCGAGTTCGAGAACAAGACCGCCGCGACGATCGTGCGCGAGGCGTTCGCCCCCGTACGCAAGGAGTTCGAGGGCAAGCAGGGCCGGGAACTCGTCGAGGGCTGGGCCCGGGTGATCCAGAAGTACGGGCACTGGTCGATGTTCCGCTTCCTGACCGAGGCGGCCAAGCTCGACGAGCGCACCATCGACCTCGTCGGCACGGTCGAGAACCTCACCTCCCGCCTCCATCTCGCCTTCGTGCACAGCTTCATCGGGGCCTCCCTGATCAGCCCGGACACCGCGTTCTACGAGCTGCCGGACGGCACGGGCACCCTGGCCGACGCGATGTACAAGCGGGTCAAGGACCTGGTCCGGCTGGACCGGCGGGCCACCAGGATCAGTTACGGACCCGACGGCGTCGAGGTCGAGACGGTCTCCGAGGGCCGCGACGGAAAGCCGCTGGTGCGGCAGAAGTTCACCGGCGACCGGGCGATCATCACCGTGCCGTTCTCCGGGCTGCGCCACGTCCCCGTCACGCCCGCGCTCTCGTACGGCAAGCGCCGCGCGATCACCGAGATCCACTACGACGCGGCGACCAAGGTGCTGCTCGAATTCAGCCGCCGCTGGTGGGAGTTCGAGGAGAAGGACTGGAAGACCGAGCTGGAGAAGGTCAAGCCGGGTCTGTACGACGCCTACCGGCTGGGCAAGGCACCGGCCGACGGTTCGCTGCTCGGCGCGCACCCCTCCGTACCGCCCGGCCACATCACCCCCAACCAGCGGGTGCACTACGCGGCTTCCCGGGCCACCGCCCGCAACCAGCCCGAGGCGGCGCACGTCATCGGTGGCGGATCGGTCACCGACAACGCCAACCGCTTCATCTACCAGCCCTCCCACCCGGTCGAGGGCAGCGAGGGCGGCGTCCTGCTCGCCTCGTACAGCTGGGCCGACGACGCCCTGAAGTGGGACTCGCTGGACGACGACGAGCGCTACCCGCACACGCTCGGCGGGGTGCAGGACGTGTACGGGCAGCGCGTCGAGGTGTTCTACACGGGGGCCGGGGCCACCCAGTCCTGGATGCGCGACCAGTACGCGTACGGCGAGGCCTCGGTGCTGCTGCCGGGCCAGCACACCGAACTCCTCGCCGACGTGCGGTCGGTCGAGGGGCCGCTGTACTTCGCCGGCGACCACACCTCGGTCAAGCCGGCCTGGATCGAGGGGGCGCTGGAGTCGGCGGTCAGGTCGGCGCTTGAGGTGCACAGCAGCTGAGCCGGGACCGGCGGGCGTCGCTCAGCGGGCCAGGCCCAGGGTGACGCCCAGTCCGACGAGCACGGATCCGATGCCCCGGTTGAGGGTCTTCTGCCACTTCAGCATCGAGGTGCGCAGCCGCGGGTTCGAGAAGAACAGCGCGACCAGGGCGAACCAGCCGAAGTGGGCGGCGGACATGAACAGCCCGTAACCGGCCTGCTGCCACAGGGCGGTGTCGGGCCCGACGACCTGGGTGAAGGTCGACACGACGAAGAGCGTGGTCTTGGGGTTCAGCGCGTTGGTGAGGAAGCCGGTGCGCAGGGCCCCGAGCCGCGTCAGCCGCGGCTTGGTCTCCAGGTCGACGTCGAGGTCACCGCGGGCGAAGAAGGTCCGCAGGCCGATGTAGACGAGATAGCCCGCGCCGACCAGCTTGATCGCGGTGAACAGGGCGGTCGACGAGGCGATCAGCAGCCCGACGCCGAGCATCGTGTACGTGACGTGGACGAGGACGCCGGCGGCGACCCCGGCGGCGGCCATGAGCCCCGTCGCGCGTCCGTAGAGGTAGCTGTTGCGGATGACCATCGCGAAGTCCGCGCCCGGGCTGATGACGGCGAGAACGGTGATGACGGCGACAGCGATGAGCTCGGTCACGGGTGGACGCAGCCTCTCAGTCCTTGTCGAGGGTGTACGGGGCCGGGGTCTCGTCCTCGTCCTCGTCCTCGGCGGGCGCGACCAGGTCGCGCGCCAGCAGGGTCGCTCCGGCGACGGCACCCGGCATCAGGAACACCGCGACGAACGGGACCAGGAAGGCGAGCCCCAGCGGTACGCCGAAGCCGAGGGTCAGCAGCCGCCGGCCGCGCAGCAGCGCGAGCCGGTCGCGCAGCACCATGCCACGGCGCTGGAGCGCGACGGCGGTGAGCTCCTCGGCGAGGAAGTAGCCGGTGACGCAGAAGCCGAGCACGGGTACGACGGTCTGGCCGAGCACCGGAACGAATCCGAGGGCGAAGAGCAGCACCGAGTAGAGCCCCACCCGCACCAGGACGCGGACGCTGTCGCGGGCGGAGATCCACAGCTCCCGCCAGAGCGGCAGTCCGGACTCGGGGACGTCGCCGCCCTCGGTGCGGTCGACCTGCTCGGAGAGCGACTCGTAGAAGGGCTGGCCGACCAGCAGGGTCACTGCGGTGAAGGTGATCACGGCGAGGAAGAGGCCGAGACCGAAGACCAGTACGGTCAGGGTGTTGCGCAGCAGCCCGAGCCAGGGTGAGGACCAGTCGTCGGCGAACGGGGTCGCCCAGTCCACGAGGTCGTCCGCGCCGTAGCCGAGGCCGACCAGGGCACCCGCGTACAGCACGAGTGTGATGAGTCCGGGCAGCAGCCCGAAACCGAACCAGCGCCCGTGCCGGACGGCCCAGCGCTGTCCCTTTATCAAGTAGCCGAAGCCCGCACCCAGATCACGCATGGCGTCAGCGTACTGGGGGCGAAGGGGGCCGTTGACCTGGGAGTTGGGGCGGGGCGCGGCCCGCCGGACGGTTTGTCCCCAATGGTCGGCGGGCGTTGCCGCGAGGGGTGACGGCGAAGGGCCGCACCCCGTACGGGAGTGCGGCCCTTCGCCTGTCGCGGGCGGCCGGTCAGGCGACCGACAGCTCGACCTTGATGTTGCCCCGGGTGGCGTTCGAGTACGGGCACACCTGGTGGGCCTTCTCGACGAGCGCCTGCGCGGTGGCGGTGTCGACGTTCGGGATGGTGGCGCTGATCGCCACCTCCAGGCCGAAGCCGCCCTCGGCCGTCTTGCCGATGGAGACCTCGGCGGTCACCGTGGAGCCGGTGATGTCGGCCTTCTCCTGGCGGGCCACGACGCCGAGCGCGCCCTGGAAGCAGGCGCTGTAGCCGGCCGCGAAGAGCTGCTCGGGGTTGGTGCCCGCGCCGCTTCCGCCCATGGCCTTCGGCGGGTTCACGACGACGTCGAGGTTGCCGTCGTCGGACGAGACGCGGCCGTCACGGCCGTTCTCGGCGGTGGCGACGGCGGTGTAGGCAACGGTGATGTCCTGAATGGTCATGCTGAGGATTCCTCCTGCTGTGCGCCGCGACTCGCGCCCACGATCGCGGCGGCCTGTGGGTGAGCCTAACGGGTCCGCCGGAGCGGCTGTCAGGCGAGGGAGACGATCATCTTTCCGGTGTTCTCGCCGCGCAGCAGACCGAGGAAGGCGTCGAAGCCGTTCTCGATGCCCTCGACGAAGGTCTCGCCGTACTTCAGCTCGCCCGAGGCCAGCCAGCCGGCGACCTCCTGGACGAACTGCGGCTGGAGGTCGGCGTGGTCGCCGACGAGCATGCCCTGGATGCGCAGCCGCTTGCCGATGACGAGCGCGAGGTTGCGCGGGCCGGGGGTCGGCTCGGTCGCGTTGTACTGGGCGATCATTCCGCAGACGGTGACGCGGCCGTGCAGGTTGAGCGAGGAGATCGCCGCTTCGAGGTGCTCGCCGCCGACGTTGTCGAAGTAGACGTCGATGCCGTCGGGGGCGGCCTCGCGCAGCTGGTCGGCGACCGGGCCGTTCTTGTAGTTGAAGGCGGCGTCGAAGCCGTACTCCTCGACGAGGAGCTTGACCTTCTCGTCGGAGCCGGCCGAGCCGATGACCCGCGAGGCGCCCTTGATCCTGGCCATCTGGCCGACCTGGCTGCCGACCGCGCCGGCCGCGCCGGAGACGAAGACGGCGTCGCCCGGCTTGAAGGAGGCGACGTCGAAGAGGCCCGCGTAGGCGGTGAGCCCGGTCATGCCGAGCACGCCGAGGTAGGCGGAGAGCGGGGCGAGCGAGGGGTCGACCTTCACGGCGTGCTTGGCCGGGACGTCGGCGTACTCGCGCCAGCCGAGACCGTGCAGGACGTGGTCGCCGACCGCGAAGCCGTCGGCGTTGGAGGCGATGACCTCGCCGACCGCTCCGCCGTCCATGGGGTGGTCGAGCTTGAAGGGCGGGGTGTACGACTTCACGTCGTTCATCCGGCCCCGCATGTAGGGGTCGACCGAGAAGTGCAGGTTGCGGACGAGTACCCGGCCCTCGCCGGGAGCGGCGACCGGGACCTCACGCAGCGCGAAGTCCTCGGCCTTCGGCCAGCCGTGGGGGCGGGCGACGAGGTGCCATTCACGGCCGGACGTGGGAAGTGCTGCTGACATGGGCTCGGGTTCTCCTCGAAGTCCTACGCGGTGGGGGGGGGAGGCTCCGGCCGGGGCGGTCGGTGCCGCACCGGGGAAGCGAAATACTTCATGTGGTGAAACAACCATGCTCCTGAATATTTCATGTTGTCAAGCAACCGGCTATCCTGGGTGTCATGGCCACCACCCGCACAGACCCGCTGACCCTCGAAGTCGTCGAGCTCATCGGCACCGTCGTGGCGCGCTACTACGAGGAGTACGACGAGGCGGCGGCGGCCCACTCGCTCACCGGTGCGCAGGCACGGGTGCTCGGGCTGCTCTCGCTGGAGCCGATGCCCATGCGCAGGATCGCCCAGAAGCTGAAGTGCGAGCCGTCCAACGTCACCGGCATCGTCGACCGGCTGGAGACCCGCGGCCTGGTGGAGCGCAGGCCGGACCCGGCCGACCGGCGGGTGAAGCTGGCCGCCCCCACGGAGCTGGGCGCCCGGACCGCGCAGCAGCTGCGCGATTCGCTCACCTTCGCCCGGGAGCCGCTGGCCGAGCTGTCGGACGGGGACCGGGCGATGCTGCGGGACCTGCTGCGCCGGATGCTCGGCGAGCCGGCGCCGTCCGGCGGCCGGGGCCCCGGCGCGGAACCGCCGAAGCCGTGACCGCGCCGGGTCTGCGCGATCCGCGTGCGGTCCCGGATCCGTACCCCTGGCCGGGCACGGTCGACGAGGTCGCGCGGGCCGTCGCGCCGGCCCGCCCGGCGGAGGGCGGCGCGACGGCCCGGTGGGCGCTCGCGATCACCGCGCCGGGCACCGGCGAGCCGTACGTCGCCGGGTTCACCCGGGGGCTCCTCCAGCGGCTTCCGCCGGGCTGATTCCCGCGTACCGCACCCTTCCGCCGGCCCGCCGTCCAGGTCCCCCCGACGGCTCATCCCAGCGCGCGCCAGGACTCCGAACGGCGCAGGCTTGCGGGACAGAACCGGCTGCCGCCGGTGCCATCGTCCGCGCTCTCGGGAGACCTGCCGTGACCGTCAGTCTTGAGCAGTTGCGCCGCTGCCATGTCGCCGTCGACCTCGGGGCCGCCCGGACCCGGGTGTACGTCAAGGGCCTCGGGCTCGTCGTCGACGAGCCGAGCGTCGCCGCGGTGAACACCCGTACCGGGTCGCTCATCGCCGTCGGCGCGCTCGCCGAACAGATGACGGGCCGCACTCCCGACTACATCCGGGTGGCCCGCCCGGTCACCGGCGGGACCGTCGTCGACATCGAGATGGCCCAGCGCATGCTCCGCCATCTGCTCGGCGAGAAGCTCCGCCGGCAGCTGCGCCGCAAGCCGCGGCTGCGGGCCGCCGCCTGCACCCCGCACGACAGCGATCCGCTCGCCCAGCGGGCCGCCGTGGAGACGATGGTCGGGCTCGGTGCCCGGCGGGTCGAGCTGGTCGACACCCTGATCGCGGCGGCCGTGGGCTGCGGACTGCCGGTCGAGCAGCCGACCGCCACCATGATCATGGTGTGCGGGGCGGCGACCACCCAGATCGCGGTGCTCTCGCTCGGTTCGATCGTCAGCGCCGTACGCATCCCGGTGGGCGGCGACGCCATCGACCACGCGGTGATCCAGCATCTGCGCCAGCACCACGCGCTGATGCTGCCGAGCCAGTCCGTGCGCCCGTTGCAGCTGGCGCTCAGCGGCAGCGGCCTCACCGCGAAGGGGCCCGCCACGACCGAGATCCACGGCCGTGACGTGGCGACCGGTCTGGCCCGCTCGGTGCGGGTGGACACCGCCGCCGTGCGGGAGGCCATCCACGCCCCGCTCACCGCGGTGCTGGACGGGCTCGGCAAGATCCTGCGCGACTGCCCGCCCGATCTGGTGGCCGACCTCGCGGACTGCGGGATCATGATGGTCGGCGGCAGCGCGCTGCTGCCCGGACTCGACCAGATGCTGCGGGACGCCACGGGCGTGCCGGTGCACATCGCGGAGCGGCCGGACGTCTGCGCGGTGCTGGGGCTCGGCGCCATGCTGGACGGGAAGATCGAGCCGATGGTCCTCGACCCGCTGGGCTGCTGAGCACCGCGGGCGTGCGGCGCATGACCGAGGAGGCGGCGGGCGCGGGACCGTGCGGGGCGGCTCCGGCGGCCCCCGCCCCGGAGAAGCCGGCGCTGTCGATGCTTCTGGAAGCGGTGCTGAGCATCGGTTCCGATCTCGGACTGCGGACCATGCTCCAGCAGATCGTGGACACCGCGACGGCCCTGACCGGGGCCCGCCGCGGCACGCTCGGCGTGCTCGACCCGGAGCGCGGCACCATCGGCGAGCTGTACACCTCGGGGCCCGGAGGGACGGGCGGGCTGCCGCTCGGCGATCCGCCGGCGCGACCCTCCCTCGCGGCGCCGATCCGGGTGCACGGCCAGGTCTTCGGCAACCTCTGCCTCACGGAGAAGCACCCCGGCGGGTTCACCGACCCGGACACGGCGGTGCTCGGCGCGCTGGCCTCGCAGGCCGGTGTCGCGATCGCCAACGCCCGGCTGTACGCGGCGGCCCGGCAGCGGGAGCGCTGGATCGAGGGGGCGGCCGCCGTCACCACCGCGCTGCTGACCGGCGGGAGCGCGGCCGACGCGCTGCTGACCGTCGCCGAACGGGCCAGGGCGCTCGCCGACGCCTGCGCGGGGGTCATCCTCCAGCCGAACGAGGAGGGCGGGATGGAGATCGTCACCGCGTCCACGCTCGACGACCCGGCCGGGATCGTCGGCACGGCCATCGCGCCCGGCTCCGAGGTGCTGGTCCAACTGCTGGGCGGGGAACCGGTGTTCATCGATGACTCGGCGACCGATCCGCGGATGACGACGCATGTGCGCTCGCGCTTCGGCCCCAGCATGATGCTGCCGCTGCAGAGCGGCGGCCGGCTGATCGGCACCCTGGCCCTGCCCCGGCGGCGCGGCGACCGCCCGTACACGGCCGTGGACCGGCTGCTGGCCACCCAGTTCGCCTCGCAGGCCGCGCTGGCACTGGTCCTGGCGGACGCCCGGCACGACCGGGAACAGCTCGCGGTGTACGAGGACCGGGACCGGATCGCCCGCGATCTGCACGATCTCGTGGTCCAGCGGCTGTTCGCGACCGAGATGATGCTGGAGTCGACCCGCCGCAGGGCCGCCGCCCCGGACACCGACGAGCTGCTCGGCAGGGCGGTGGACGAGCTGGACTCCACCATTCAGGAGGTGCGGACGGCGATCTTCGCCCTCCAGCAGCCGCCCGCCGAGGCTCCCGCGACCTTCCGCGGCCGGGTGCTGCGGGAGACCGCGGGCGCCGCCGCCGTACTCGGTTTCCAGCCGTCGGTGCACTTCACCGGGGCGGTCGACGCGCTGATCCGGGAGCCCGTGGACCGGCGGTTGCTCGCCGCGCTGCGCGGCGCGCTCGCGACCGCGCACCGGCGGGCCGGGGTGTCGGCGATCGAGGTGTCGGTGGACGCGACGGCCCGGCTGCCGGACGGGCGGGCCGCGGTCCGGCTGACGGTCGCCGACGACGGGCGCGAGGAGGACGGCTCGCGCTCGCCGACCGTCAGCTGGCAGGCGCCGCTCTGAGCGCGACCCGGGTGTTGGAGTGGGCGACCCCGGCCTCCCGCTTCAGCCGGCGCAGCAGCCCGTCCAGGGCGGCGGTGTCGGCGACGGTGGCCCGTACGAGATAGTCGTGGCCACCGGTCACATGGACCACCTCGGTGATGCCGGGCAGGGCGAGCACCGCCCGCTCGAACACCTCGTTGGTCGTGTCGATGCGCAGCGTCACATCGATGAAGACGACGAGGCCGGTACGGGTGTCGGCGGCCGGATCGATGATCACGGTGAAGCCGCGGATGACACCGTCGCGGCGCAGTCTGCGCACCCGGTCGGCCGCCGCGTTGGCACTGAGCCCCACCCGTACGCCCAGATCGCGGTACGAGATCCGGGCGTCCTCCTGGAGGATGCCGAGGATTTCTCTGTCCAGCCGGTCCATACTGCGATTGTCGCAGCTTTGTCCGGTTCGTGACTGTGCAAGTCGCGTCAGGCCCTACCCCGCCCCCGTACCCGGTCCCCTGTCGGCGGGTGACCCGCATGGCGCATTCCGGCAGGCCCGCGGCCTCCGCCCGCCCTTGACTGAGGGGGTGGATACAGCCGTCAAGCAGTCCCCCGCCCCGGTCGACGCGCCGTCCCCGGCCGCCTACTGCAACCTTCTGATGGCCACGATCGGTTTCGGGCTCACCTTCTGGGCCTGGAATCTGATCGCGCCGCTGTCCGGGGACTACAAGGAACGGCTGGGGCTGACCTCGTTCGAGCAGTCGCTGCTGGTGGCGGTGCCGGTGCTGGTGGGTTCGCTGGGCCGGATCCCGGCGGGCGCGCTGACCGACAAGTACGGCGCACGGCTGATGTTCCCGCTGGTCTCGGCGCTCACCATCGTGCCGGTGCTGCTGCTGATCCCGGCGCGGGACTCCTACAGCGCGATGCTCGCCGTGGGCTTTCTGCTGGGCCTGGGCGGCACCACGTTCGCGATCGGCATCCCCCTGGTCAACTCGTGGTTCCCGCCCGCCAAACGGGGCCTCGCGCTCGGGATCTTCGGCATGGGCATGGGCGGTGTCGCACTGTCCGGGTACTTCACCCCGAGGATCGCCGGGCACGGCGACAACCTGCCGTACCTGGTGGTCGCGGCGGCGCTCGTGGTGTACGCGGCACTGGCCGCGGTGCTGGTCAGCGACCGGCCGGGCCGCCCGGTGCCGACCGACTCGCTCGCCCACCGGCTGGCCGACGCCGGACGGCTGCGGGTCACCTGGGAGCTGTCCGCGCTGTACGCGATCGGGTTCGGCGGAATCGTCGCGTTCGGCGTCTACCTCCCCACCTATCTGAAGACCTGGTACGACCTGTCGCCCACCGACGCCGGTACGAAGGCCGCCGGATTCGCCCTGGTCACGGTCGTCTTCCGGCCGATCGGGGGCTGGCTCTCGGACCGCGTCCACCCGGCCGTGGTCACGGCCGCGGCACTCGGCCTGGCCGCCCTGATGGCGATCGTCCAGGCCTTCGACCCGCCGCTGGCCCCGGGCGGCACGATCGCGCTGCTCTGCATGGCGGCGGGCCTGGGCACCGCGAGCGGCAGCGTCTTCGCCCTGGTCTCGCAGGTGACCCCGCAGGCGAAGGTGGGCAGCGTGACCGGGATCGTCGGCGCGATGGGCGGCCTGGGCGGCTTCGTACCACCGCTGGTGATGGGCGCGATCTACAGCGCGAAGGGCTCGTACTCGATCGGCTTCATGCTGCTGTCGGACCTGGCACTGGCGGGGTGCGTGTACGCGTACGGCCGCATGCGCGGACTCAAGCGGGACTAAGTCCGCGCTTCCGCCTCAGCCCATAAGGTGCGGTGGGTGACTCCTCTTCTCTCTGCGCCGGATGACGGTTCGACCCGGGAAGCCACCCGGTTCGGCGAACACACCATGACCTACGAGCGGTTGGCCACCGCCTCCACCGCGCTCGCCGGGCGCCTCGCCGGGGCGGGGCGGGTCGCGGTCTGGGCCACTCCCACCCCCGAGACGGTGGTCGCCGTCGTGGCCGCGCTGCGTGCCGGGGTACCGGCGGTTCCGCTCAACCCGAAGACGGGGACGCGCGAACTCGCGCACATCGTGGCCGACAGCGAACCGGCCGTGGTGCTGGCCGGGGCGGACGACACGCTCCCGCCGGTGCTGGACGCGCTGGACCGCGTCGACGTCGACACGGCCGGGGAGGGCGCGGGCGCCACGCTCCCCGAGCCCTCCCCCGAATCCCCCGCGCTGATCGTCTACACCTCCGGGACCACCGGCCCGCCCAAGGGCGCGATCCTGCCCCGGCGGGCGATCGCCGCCTCGCTCGACGCGCTGGAGGACGCCTGGCGGTGGACCGGCGACGACGTGCTCGTCCACGCCCTGCCGCTGTTCCATGTGCACGGCCTGATCCTGGGCGTGCTCGGGCCGCTGCGCCGGGGCGGCTCGGTGCGGCACCTGGGCAGGTTCTCCACCGACGGGGTGGCCCGGGAGCTTTCGTCCGGCGGCACCATGCTCTTCGGCGTGCCGACGATGTACCACCGGCTGGCCGAGGCCCTCGACGGCTCCGGGGCGGACGGGCTGGCGAAGGCGCTGGCCGGCGCCCGGCTGCTGGTGTCCGGGTCGGCCGCGCTGCCGGTGCACGACCACGAGCGGATCGCTGCCGCCACCGGCCGCCGGGTCATCGAGCGGTACGGCATGACGGAGACCCTGATGAACACGGGCGTCCGGGCCGACGGCGAACCCCGGCCCGGAACGGTCGGCACGCCCCTGCGCGGCGTGGAGCTCCGCCTGGTCGAGGAGGACGGCACCGTCCTGCCCGGGGACGGCACCGGTCCCGACACCATCGGCGAGATCCAGGTACGCGGCCCGAACCTCTTCACCGGCTATCTGAACCGCCCCGACGCCACCGCCGCCGCGCTCACCGAGGACGGCTGGTTCCGCACCGGGGACATGGCCACCCGGGACGCCGACGGCTATGTGCGGATCGTCGGACGCAAGGCCACCGACCTGATCAAGAGCGGCGGTTACAAGATCGGCGCCGGGGAGATCGAGAACGCGCTGCTGGACCACCCCGGCGTCCGCGAGGCCGCCGTCACCGGTGAACCGGACCCGGATCTGGGCGAGCGGATCGTCGCCTGGGTGGTACCGGCCGACCCGGCGGCGCCGCCCTGCGAGCAGGAGCTCGCGGACCATGTGGCCGCCCAGCTGTCCCCGCACAAGCGCCCGCGCACGGTCCGCTACCTGGACGCGCTGCCCCGCAACGACCTCGGCAAGATCATGAAGCGGTCGCTCCATGGCTGAGCGTCTGACGGCGAGAGCGGCGATCACGGCCCTCACCACGGAGTTCGAGGAACTCACGTTTGGCAACGGTGCTCCGGACGACGCCGGGGACGGGCCGCTCTCCTGGGCCGGATACGGGGAGTCCCGGGCCCGTGCCACCGCCCGTACCGGCGAGGAGGAGTCCGTCGTCCACGGCACCGCGTCGCTCGGCGGCCGGTTCTGCGTCCTGGTCTCGTTCGAGTTCGGCTTCCTGGGCGGTTCGCTGGGGCAGCGCACCGGGGACCGGCTGGTGGCCGCGTACGAGGCTGCCCGGACCCGGGGGCTGCCGCTGGTCTCACTGATCGCGACGGGCGGCAGCCGGATGCAGGAGGGCATGGTCGCCCTGACCCAGCTCCAGCGGGTGGCCCGCGCCTCGGCGCGGCTGCGGGCGGCGGGCCCGGCCCAGATCGCGGTCCTGCGCGACCCGACGACGGGCGGCGGCTGGGCCACGCTGGGGGCCGGCGCCGATGTGATCCTGGCGCTGCCGGGCGCCCAGGTCGGGTTCGCCGGTTCCCGGGTACGGCCGCCGGACGCGGACCCGCACGCGTACACCGCCGAGGGCCAGCTGGCGGCGGGCCAGGTCGACGCGGTCGTCCCGGTCGTCCCGCCGGACGAGCTCCCGAGGACGGTGGGCCGCTGGCTGCGGGCGCTGCACCTCCCGGACGCCCCGGAACCCCCCGCCCCGGTGCCGGAGGCCCTCTCCACGGCCGGGCTCCCGGTGACCGGCATGGACGCGGTCCGGCAGGCCCGCTCACCCTCCCGGCCGCGCGCCGAGGCGTATCTGGACGCCTATTTCGCATACCGGCTGCCGCTCGTCGGCGACCGCTGCGGGGGCACGGACCCGGGGCTGCTCGCCGGTTTCGGGGAGCGGGACCGCCGGTCGATCGCGTACGTGGCCCAGTGCGGCACCGCGACCCGCCCGGCCGGGTACCGCACGGCGGCCCGGGTGATCCGGCTGGCGGACCGGATCGGCGTCCCCGTGCTCACCCTGATCGACACCCCCGGCGCGGCCAACGACGCGGCGGCGGAACGGGCCGGGGCGGGCGCCGCCATCGCCGACGCCTTCGCGGCGATAGCCGAGGCCCGGGTCCCCGTCACCACCCTGGTGATCGGCGAGGGCGGCTCGGGCGGCGCGCTGGCGCTGGCGGCGCCGGGGAACACCCATGTCACCCGGGACAGTTACTTCTCGGTCATCGCCCCGGAACTGGCGGCGGCGATCCTGAAGCGCACCCCGGACGAGGTGAACGCCACGGCCGACCAGCTGCGGCTGCGCCCCCAGGACCTGGTGGAACTGGGCTTCGCCCGCTCGGTGGTGGGGCCGCCCGGGGAGTGAGGCGCGGCCGGGGAGTGAGGCGCGGCCGGGGAGTGAGGCGCGGCCGGGGGCGGCGACGCGCGGGCGGCGCCGTCACGGTTGCGGGTCCTTCGCGTCGTACCGGGCGAACCCCCGCCACCGCAGCCCCAGCAGGGCCACCGCGACGACACAGGCGATCCCGCCCCCGGTCACCGCCAGGCCGGGCGAGGCCAGGTCGGCGACCGATCCCGCCACGAAGTCGCCGAGCCTCGGCCCGCCCGCCACGACGACGATGAACACGCCCTGGAGCCGTCCGCGCATCTCGTCCGGCACGGCCGCCTGGAGCATGGTGTTGCGGAAGACCATCGAGGTGGTGTCCGCGCACCCGGCGAGCGCCAGGAAGACCAGCCCGAGCCACAGCTGCCTGGTCAGGCCGAAGACCGCGATGGCGGTGCCCCAGCAGGCGACGGCGATCAGCACGGCGAGCCCGTGGCGCCGGACACGTCCCAGCCAACCGGAGAACACTCCGCCGAGCAGCGCCCCGAACGCCGGGGCGGCGACCAGCAGTCCGGTGGTCTTCGCGTCACCGCCGTACCAGAGGACGGCGACGACGGGGAAGAGCGCCCGGGGGTGGGCCAGCACCATGGCGCACAGATCGGTGAAGAAGGTCATCCGGAGATTGGGCCTGGTCCCCAGGAAGCGCAGCCCGTCCGCGACGGACGCCCGCTTGTCCCCCGCGCCCTCCTCCCGCTCCGGCAGCATGGCGGGCAGCCGCCACATCGCGTAGAGCGAGGCGGTGAAGGTGACGGCGTCGACGGTGTACGCGGCCCGGTAGCCCCACCAGCCGACGACGAGCCCGCCGAGCATCGGCCCGACCAGTGTTCCGGTGGTGCTGGTCATGGAGGTGAGGGCGTTGGCGGCGGGCAGCTGTTCGGCCGGCAGCAGCCGGGCGATCATCGAGCTGCGGGCCGGTGAGTTGACCGCGAAGCAGGCCGCCTGGAGGCCGACGATCGCGTACAGCAGCCCCACCTGCTCCACGCCCGCGACGGTTGTGACGACCAGGGCGACGGAGAGCGCGAACGACCCGGCGGAACTGGCCAGGCCCAGCTTGCGACGGTCGATGGTGTCGGCGACGGCACCGCCGTACAGCCCGAAGACGACCAGCGGCAGGAACGAGCAGAATCCGATGAGCCCGACCGAGAAGGCGGATCCGGTGATGTCGTAGACCTGGAGCGACACGGCGAGCGCCGTCATCCCCTGCCCGACCCAGGAGACCGTGTTGCCGAACCAGAGCCGCCGGTAGTCGGGGGAGGTCCGCAGCGGCGTCAGGTCGGCGAGTATTCGGGGGCGCGGAGCGGGCCCTTCGGTCGTTTCGGTCACAGCGGATGGTAACCACCGGGGGTTTCCCGGCGGTCCGGTCCCCGGCGGGAACCGGCCGCCCCGGTGGTGCGGTTCGTGCTCCGTGCCGGCGGCCGGCTACCTCCAGTGGATTCCTGACGGCCGGGCGGATTCGTACGCGGACGGGTACTCGGTCCCGTTGTGCGGCCGGGAGCGGCGCTCGAAGAGCGTGGCGTACAGGCCGCTCCGGCCGAGGAGTTGAGTGTGCGTGCCGGACTCCACCAGCCGCCCCTCGTCCAGTACGAGGATGCGGTCGGCGTCCGCGGCCAGGGCCAGGTCGTGGGTGATCACGATGGTGGTGCGGCCGCGGGCCAGCCGTCGCAGGGGCTCCAGGATGCGTTCCGCGGCCAGCCGGTCGAGGCCGGTGGTGGGCTCGTCCAGGAGCAGCACGGGTGCGTCGCGCAGCATGGCGCGGGCGATGGCGATGCGCTGCAACTGGCCGCCGGAGAGCCGGGAGGTGCCGGTGGATATGACGGTGTCATATCCCTCCGGGAGGGCTTCGACGAACGCGTGGGCGTCGGCCGCCCGCGCGGCCTGCTCGACATCGTCGTGGCTCGCGTCGGGGCGTCCGCAGCCGATGTTCTTCTCGATGGTGTCGTGCAGCACCAGCGTGTCCTGCGGGAGCAGCGTGATGTTGCGGCGGATATGGGGCAGCGGCAAACGGTCCATGGAGACGCCGTCCAGCAGGACGCTGCCGGTCTCCGGGTCGTAGAACCTGAGCAGCAGGGCCGCCAGCGTCGACTTGCCCGCACCGCTGGGGCCGGTGATGACCAGCAGTTCCCCGGGACTCGCGGTGAACGAGAGGTCCCGGAGCACCATCTCGCTGCTGCCGGGGTAGTGGAAGAAGACCTGGCGCGCCTCCACCTCACCGAGTGCCCGGCTGTGCTCGGGCACCGGTACCGAGTCCCCCGGGTCGGTGACGGAGGGCTTCGCGTCGAGGATCTCCAGCAGTCGTTCGGCGCCCGCGGTCGCGGCGGTGGCCGTCAGACCGAGCTGGCCCAGCGAACGGATCGGCGGGTAGAGGTAGCCGATGAAGGCGGCGAAGGCCAGCAGCTGTCCGAGGGTCATCCGGCCGGCCGAGATCTCCCACGCCCCCAGGCCGATGATCGTGAGGACGCACAACGTTTCGAGGACTTCGATGAATTGCTCGTAGAACTCGGTGAGACGGACGGCCTTCACCGCGGTCCTCAGCCGGATCCTCGCCTTGCTGCTGAGCCGGTCCTCCTCGTCCTGCTGCCTGTTGTACGCCTGGGTCATGACGACGTTGACCAGGGTCTCCTCGACCACGGCGGTGATGGCGCCGTCCGCCGCCCGGCCGCGCCGGGACACCGCGCGCAGGGGCCTGGCGAAACCACGGGTGACCAGCAGCAGGATCGGAACCATGACGAAGGTGGCCAGGGCCAGGTCCCAGCGCAGCAACAGGGCCGCGCCGGCGTAGAAGATGGTGCCGAACAGCGCGGACGCCGCCCCGACGATGCCGGAGACCACGAGCGCCTCGATGGCCTCCACGTCACCGGTCAGCCGCTCCACCAGGTCGCCGCGGCGATTGCGCTGGAAGAAGTGCGGCGGGAGCGTCTGGAGATGGCCGAAGACGCGGGCCCGCAGCCGCAGCACGAAGCGCTCGGCGGTCCAGGCCGCGAGCGAACTGCCCAGGTACCCCACCACGGCACCGGCGACCGCCACGGCGAGCCACTGGCCGGCGGGCTTCCAGAAGGCGCTGACATCGCCGCTCTGCAGGGCGGTGTCGGTGAGTTTGGCGAACAGCAGGACGGTGACGGTCTCGGCGAGGGCGGCCAGGACGGCACAGACGAAGATGACGACGAGCCAGCGCCGATCACCTCTGGTCAAGGGCCAGAAGCGCCTGAAGGACGCCATGATGCTGACGGGGTCGGTGCGGATCGGGACATCCGTCACCGGGTCCTCGGGCGGCTCTTCGTCGCGGGCGGAACGCTGGAGCGGGCTGCGAAAGCGCATGGGCATCACATCACGGACGTGCTCGGACCATGGACCGTGGTCATGGGAGTGGGCCCAGACAACGAGGCGGACCCGCGCGGTGCGCGAGCCTGCCTCGAGTTGATGTCAGGGATCGGGGGTGAAGGGTGTCAGCAACCCCAGCCACGTCCACGACGGCCATAGCCGTAGTCGTCGAAGTAGCCGAACCCGCGTCCGCGTCCGCGTCCG
Organism: Streptomyces sp. NPDC047917; assembly: GCF_043204345.1. Lineage (NCBI taxonomy): Bacteria > Bacillati > Actinomycetota > Actinomycetes > Kitasatosporales > Streptomycetaceae > Streptomyces > Streptomyces sp. NPDC047917. The sequence continues at coordinate 156,803 of NZ_JBIDCA010000012.1, read as the reverse complement.
CCGTAACCGCCACGGCCGCCATATCCGCGTCCGCCGTATCCGCCACGACCGCCGCCGTATCCGCCGCGACCGCCGTCCCTGTGGTCGAAGATGCTACGAACCTTCATCTTCGCCTCCTCTGGAGGAGTTCACTGTGCCGCTCCTTGCTCTTGCTGCGGCACTTTCGACACTACGTCCGACCCCTGTGACCAACAAGTCGTAGAAGCCGTAATCAAGGATAAAAAGTGCCGAAATACCCCAATCCTTCAGAGCGTTGTCGTAGGTGACTCTCCGGACATGACGCATCGACAAGGAACGGGCGGAAAGGAACGGGCGGACCCGCGACCGGATCCCACCGGCACGACCCGCCGGGCCGGGGCGCGGCCACTTGACCCCGTGACGGGGCTATGGTGAGGGCCCCCACGGAATCCGTGAGGGCCCTGATACCTACGTATACGCAGGTCATAACGTTTCTGCCGGAACATCGGCAGTGGGGCGGGTGGGACTCGAACCCACGGCCGACGGATTATGAGTCCGCTGCTCTAACCGGCTGAGCTACCGCCCCTTTTCGGCGTGGCGCGTACAAGTGTGCGCGCCGTCTGCCGCAGCATAGCCGGTCATACGATCTCTCGCTCCGGATGGTCGGCTTCGCCTGACCATGAAGACCGCGTGGTCGGCCGTCCGGTTCCGGATGGAGCGAAGTACACGCGAAAGAGTCACTTGCACCCCACACGCACCACGGTGTCCGCGGTCGCCGGACATGCGAAAGAGGACCCCGAGGGGTCCTCTTCCGTTCCGCTCCCCCGACTGGACTCGAACCAGTAACCCTCCGGTTAACAGCCGAATGCTCTGCCAATTGAGCTACAGGGGATCGCGCTCCCCCGACTGGACTCGAACCAGTAACCTGCCGGTTAACAGCCGGCTGCTCTGCCAATTGAGCTACAGGGGATTGCTGCGTATGCACCGAACCCTACCTACCTGGCTGCTGCCGGGCGGCGCGCGTTCGCTGCGACACATACATTAGCGCAAGCAGGGGGGTGCTTTGCCAATCGGTATCCCCCGGGGTGATCTCCGGTGCCCGCGGGTAGGCGGGCAGCACACGTCGCAGCGAGCGCCGCACCGAGCGCCGCGCTGAGCCAAGGAAGGGTGGCAGCCATGCGGTACCGGCTCACGTTCATCGCCGGACTGGCCCTCGGATACGTGATCGGGACACGGGCCGGGCGCGAGCGCTACGAGCAGATGAAGAAGTCCGCACGCCGGTTCGCCGAGAATCCGGCCGTGCGCAATACCGCCGAGTCCGCCGCGCAGAGCGGCCGCGACCTGGCCGGCAAGGCGTACCACGCGGTGAGCGACAAGGTGGGCGGGAGGGTTCCGGCCGGCGTTGCCGACCGGGTGCGCTCGCTGCGGGACCGCGGCCGGAACGGCGAGGACGACTGGGGCACCAGCAACACATAGGGGCACCACCCCCACCACTGCCGCTCCACCGGTACGGAAACGGTCCGGCGGTGCGGCAGAATCTTGGGCATGGGGATAGTCGCCGGCTTGGACAGTTCTTCCGCCTTCACACACATCGTCGTCTGCGATACGGACACGGGCGCAGTGCTGCGCCGAGGGTTCGCCGCACACCCCGTCGAGGCGAAGGCCACCGAGGTCGACCCGCAGGCATGGCTGCTCTCGCTCGGCGAGGCCGCCGGCGGCGGGCTGCTCGAAGGGGTGCAGGCCATCGGCGTCTCCGCCCAGCAGCACGGCCTGGTACCGCTGGACCGCCAGGGCAATCTCGTACGCCCGGCGCTGCTCGGCAACGACAAACGGGCGCAGGCCGCCGCGGCCGATCTGGTCGACGGGCTCGGCGGGCGGCAGCCCTGGGCCGAGGCGGTCGGGGCGGTGCCGCAGGCCGCGCAGCCGGTGGCGAAGCTGCGCTGGCTGGCGCGGACCGAGCCGGAGGCGGCCCGGCGGGTGGCCGCGGTGCTCCAGCCGCACGACTGGCTGGTGTGGCAGTTGCTGGGGCGCCCGGCCCGGCGGACCACCGACCGGGGTGCCGCGTCCGGCACCGGGTACTGGTCCGCGGGCAGCGGTTCCTACCGGCCCGACCTGGTGGAGCTCGCGCTCGGACACCAGGCGGCGCTGCCCGAGGTGCTCGGCCCCTCGGACGCGGCCGGGACGACGCCCGAGGGGCTGCTGATCTCCGCGGGTACCGGCGAGACGATGGCCGCCGCGTTCGGGCTCGGCGTCGGGGTCGGCGACGCGGTGGTCTCGCTGGGTGCGTCGGGCTCGGTCATGGCGGTGCACCACGAGGCGCTGTCCGATCCGGACGGGATGATCACCTCGTTCGCGGACGCGACCGGGATGCATCTTCCGGTGGTGTACACGTCCAACGCGGTACGGGCGCTGCGCGGGACCGCCGAGATGCTCGGCGCGGAGGGCCTGGAGGAGCTCTCCGCGCTGGCCCTGAAGTCCACGCCCGGGGCCTCCGGGCTGGTGCTGCTGCCGTACCTGGAGGGCGAGCGGACGCCGCGGCTGCCGCACGCCGCGGGGACGCTCTGCGGGCTGCGGCGCGAGTCGATGAAGCCGGAGCACCTGGCGCGGGCGGCGTTCGAGGGGATGCTGTGCTCGCTGGCCGACGCACTCGACGTGCTGCGCGGCCGGGGCGTCGAGGTGCGCCGGGTGTTCCTGCTGGGGGCGGCGGCCGAACTGCCCGCCGTGCAGGGGCTGGCGCCCGCTCTCTTCGGTACGCAGGTGGTCGTGCCGCAGCCCGCCGAGTACGCGGCGCTGGGCGCGGCCCGGCAGGCGGCCTGGGCGCTGGCGGTCTCGCAGGGGACCGGCGATCCGCTCACGCCCCCGGCCTGGCAGGGCGCCGCGGCGCAGGTGCTGGAGCCGGGCGAGGAGCTGGCCGTCGGGCAGGCGGTGCGCCAGCAGTACACGGCCACTCGGGACCAGATCCACCCGGAGGCGTTCGACTCCGCGCCCTGAGCGGTCCAGCCGTGCGAACGGGCCGAGTACACGGAGCGATGCGAACCCCTCCACTTGTGTACTCGGTCTGTTTTTTGACCTGGTCTTGAGTAAAAACGCTCGCAGTCACGCCCCCCGGTGCCGGAAAATGGGTCGACTCCTGCCTTCTGCCGACTCCGAGAGACACGCGTGCTCATAAAAATCCTGCGGGCCTATCTCGGTCCGTACAGAAAACCCATCCTGCTGCTGGTCCTCCTCCAGCTGCTGCAGACCTGCGCCAGCCTCTATCTGCCCACCCTGAACGCCGACATCATCGACAACGGTGTCGTCGAGGGGGACACCGGCTACATCCTCGAATTCGGCGGCATCATGATCGCCGTCAGCATCGCCCAGGTGGTCTGCAACATGGGGGCCGTCCACATCGGCGCCCGCACCGCGTCCGCGCTCGGCCGCGACGTCCGGGCGTCGATCTTCGACCGGGTGCAGTCCTTCTCGGCGCGTGAGGTCGGGCGCTTCGGGGCGCCCTCGCTGATCACCCGTACGACCAATGACGTCCAGCAGGTCCAGATGCTGGTGCTGATGACGTTCACGCTGATGGTGTCGGCCCCGATCATGTGCGTCGGCGGCATCGTCATGGCGCTCGGTCAGGACGTCCCGCTGTCCGCAGTGCTGCTCGCGGTGGTGCCGGTGCTCGGCATCGCGGTGAGCCTGATCGTGAAGCGGATGCGCCCGCTGTTCCGCACGATGCAGGAGCGGGTCGACACGGTCAACCGGGTCCTGCGCGAGCAGATCACCGGCAACCGCGTCATCCGCGCCTTCGTCCGGGACGGCTACGAGGAGGAGCGGTTCCGCGGCTCCAACACCGAGCTGACGGACGTGGCACTGTCCACGGGCCGGCTGATGGCGCTGATGTTCCCCACCGTGATGACGGTCGTGAACGTCTCCTCGATCGCGGTGATCTGGTTCGGTGCCCACCGCATCGACAGCGGGGGCATGGAGATCGGGGCGCTGACCGCGTTCCTCGCGTATCTGATGCAGATCGTCATGTCGGTGATGATGGCGACCTTCATGTTCATGATGGTGCCGCGCGCCGAGGTCTGCGCCGAGCGCATCCAGGAGGTCCTGGAGACCGAGTCCAGCGTGGTCCCGCCCGTCAAGCCGGTCCGCAAGCTGCTCGCCCACGGTCATCTGGAGGTGCGCGGCGCGGACTTCCGCTACCCGGGCGCCGAGGAGCCGGTGCTGCGGTCGGTGGATCTGGTGGCCCGCCCCGGCGAGACCACCGCGATCATCGGGTCGACGGGCAGCGGGAAGTCGACGCTGCTCGGTCTCGTACCGCGGCTGTTCGACGTGACGGACGGCCAGGTGCTGGTCGACGGCACGGACGTGCGGACGCTGGAACCGGCGCTGCTGGCGAGGACCGTGGGTCTCGTTCCGCAGAAGCCGTATCTGTTCTCCGGGACGGTCGCGACCAATCTGCGGTACGGAAACCCGGACGCGACCGACGAGGAGCTGTGGCACGCGCTGGAGGTCGCGCAGGCCAAGGAGTTCGTCACGGCGCTGGAGCACGGTCTGGACGCGCCGATCTCGCAGGGCGGCACCAATGTGTCGGGCGGGCAGCGGCAGCGGCTGGCCATCGCCAGGACCCTGGTGCAGCGCCCGGAGATCTATCTGTTCGACGACTCGTTCTCCGCGCTCGACTACGCCACCGACGCCGCGCTGCGCGGGGCGCTCTCCCGGGAGACGGCCGAGGCGACCGTGGTGATCGTGGCGCAGCGGGTGTCCACCATCCGCGACGCGGACCGGATCCTGGTGCTGGACGAGGGCCGGGTGGTCGGCTCCGGTACCCATCACGAGCTGATGGACGGCAATGAAACGTACCGGGAGATCGTGCTCTCCCAGCTGACGGAAGCGGAGGCCGCGTAATGGCCGGGCCTGGCGGACGCATGATGGCGGGCGGGGCGCCGACCGACCGGTCCATGGACTTCAAGGGGTCTTCGAAGCGGCTGCTGAAGCGCTTCGCGACGGAGCGGACCTCGCTGTACGTGATGCTGCTGGCCTGTGCGCTGAGCGTGGGTCTGTCGGTGGTCGGGCCGAAGATCCTCGGCCGGGCGACCGACCTGGTCTTCGCCGGGGTGGTCGGCCGGAAGATGCCGGAGGGGACGACCAAGGAGCAGGCCGTCGAGAGCCTGCACAACAGCAACAGCGGCCTGGCCGACATGCTCTCCAAGGTGGACTTCGTCCCCGGTCACGGCATCGACTTCGGCGCGGTGGGCGACGTACTGCTGCTGGCGCTGGCGGTCTATGTCGGTGCCGGTCTGCTGATGCTGGTGTCGACCCGGCTGTCGATCCGGATCATCAACCGGGTCGTGTTCCAGCTGCGCGAGGACATCCAGACGAAGCTGTCGCGGCTGCCGCTGTCGTACTTCGACCAGGCCAAGCGCGGCGAAGTGCTCAGCCGGGCGACGAACGACATCGACAACATCTCGCAGACGATGCAGCAGACGATGGGCCAGCTCATCAACTCGCTGCTCACCATCGTCGGCGTGCTGATCATGATGTTCTGGGTCTCGCCGCTGCTGGCGCTGGTCGCGCTGGTGACGGTGCCGCTCTCGGCGGTCGTGGCGACGAAGGTCGGCAAGCGTTCGCAGCCGCAGTTCGTGCAGCAGTGGAAGGTGACGGGCAAGCTCAACGCCCACATCGAGGAGATGTACACCGGGCACACCCTGGTGAAGGTCTTCGGCCGCCAGGAGGAGTCCGCGCGGGACTTCGCCGAGCAGAACGAGGCGCTGTACGAGGCCGGGTTCAAGGCGCAGTTCAACAGCGGGATCATGCAGCCGCTGATGATGTTCGTCTCCAACCTGAACTATGTGCTGATCGCCGTCGTGGGCGGTCTGCGGGTCGCGTCCGGCACGCTGTCGATCGGTGATGTACAGGCCTTCATCCAGTACTCGCGGCAGTTCTCGATGCCGCTGACCCAGGTCGCCTCGATGGCGAACCTGGTGCAGTCGGGTGTCGCCTCGGCCGAGCGGATCTTCGAGCTGCTGGACGCCGAGGAGCAGGGCGCCGACCCCGCGCCCGACGAGCGGCAGCGTCCGAAGGAGCTGCGGGGCAGCGTCTCGCTGGAGAAGGTGTCGTTCCGTTACGACCCGGAGAAGCCGCTCATCGAGGACCTGTCGCTGAACGTCGAGCCGGGTCACACGGTCGCGATCGTCGGCCCGACCGGGGCCGGCAAGACCACCCTGGTCAACCTGCTGATGCGGTTCTACGAGGTGACGGGCGGCCGGATCACGCTGGACGGGGTCGACGTGACGAGGATGTCCCGCGACGACCTGCGGCAGGGCATCGGCATGGTCCTCCAGGACACCTGGCTGTTCGGCGGTTCGATCGCGGACAACATCGCGTACGGGGCATCGCGCGAGGTCACCCGCGAGGAGATCGAGGAGGCGGCGAGGGCGGCCCACGCCGACCGGTTCATCCGCACCCTGCCGGACGGTTACGACACGGTGATCGACGACGAGGGCTCCGGTGTCAGCGCGGGCGAGAAGCAGCTGATCACCATCGCGCGGGCGTTCCTGTCCGACCCGGTGATCCTGGTGCTCGACGAGGCGACGAGCTCCGTCGACACCCGTACCGAGGTGCTGATCCAGAAGGCGATGGCACGGCTGGCCCACGGCCGTACGAGCTTTGTGATCGCGCACCGGCTCTCCACCATCCGGGACGCCGACATCATCCTGGTGATGGAGAACGGCTCGATCGTCGAACAGGGCACCCACGACGAGCTGTTGGCCGAGGAGGGCGCCTATGCCCGGCTGTATTCGGCACAGTTCGCGCAGGCGGTCGCCGAAGTCGACTAGCAGCGCTCCCTGTTCGGACGTGAGGGCCCGTGCCGCCGCCCGGCGGTGCGGGCCCTCACGCGTCAGTCGAGGTAGCCGCGGAGCTGGTCGGCGAAGGCGTGGTCGCGGAGTTTGCTGAGGGTCTTGGACTCGATCTGGCGGATGCGTTCGCGCGTCACGCCGAAGATCCTGCCGATCTCCTCCAGGGTGCGCGGCCGCCCGTCGTCCAGCCCGTAGCGCAGCTGGACCACCTTGCGCTCGCGCTCGCCCAGGGTGGAGAGCACCGCGTCCAGGTGCTCGCGCAGCAGCAGGAACGCGGCGGACTCGACCGGGGACGCGGCGTCGCCGTCCTCGATCAGGTCGCCGAGGGCGACATCGTCCTCCTCGCCGACCGGGGCGTGCAGCGAGACGGGTTCCTGGGCGAGCCGCAGGACCTCGCCGACCCGTTCCGGGGTGAGGTCGAGCTGGCCGGCGACCTCCTCGGCCGTCGGCTCGTAGCCGCGTTCCTGGAGCATCCGGCGCTGGACGCGTACGACTCGGTTGATCAGCTCGACGACATGGACCGGGACCCGTATGGTCCGCGCCTGGTCGGCGAGGGCACGGGACATGGCCTGGCGGATCCACCAGGTCGCGTACGTGGAGAACTTGTAGCCCCGGGCGTAGTCGAATTTCTCGACCGCCCTGATCAGCCCGAGGTTTCCCTCCTGGACCAGGTCGAGCATGGTCAGCCCGCGCCCGACGTAGCGCTTGGCGACGGAGACGACGAGGCGGAGGTTGGCCTCGATGAGGCGACGTTTGGCCATCCTCCCCATGACCACCAGCCGGTCGAGGTCGACGGCCAGCCGGGTGTCCGGGTCCGGGGTACTCGCGAGCCGTTCCTCGGCGAAGAGCCCGGCCTCGACGCGGCGGGCGAGTTCCACCTCGTCGGCGGCGCTGAGCAGTGGGATCCGGCCGATCTCCCGCAGGTACTGGCGGAAGAGGTCGGAGGACGGACCGGCGGTCTCCGGGCGTCTCCGGGCCCCGGACGGCTCCGGCGCCTGCGGCGGCTCCTCCATGAGCACCTCGGGCGGGTCGGGCGGATCGTCGGGGATCGGCGGCTCCACCTCGGCCTCCGGATGGTGCACGGCCCGGTTCTGCGCGGGGATGGCCGAGACGTGCTCGGTTTCGGTCAGGGTCCGGGTCTGCACGGGGGCGACCTCCAGGTGATCGCTGCCGGACCGCGGGGATGGAGGACCACCGTTCGATGGGCCGGCCGCGCTCCGATGTCTCAGGCACCGCACCCCAGTGTGGGGGAAGACACATCGCTGCCACGAGGGGCGTGCGGGGACTTTCTGAGCCCGGTCCGTGACCGGCCGGTTACGCGGGGGCGCTCCGGTCGCCGGGGCGGGGCGTCAGAGCGCGTCGGCCCCGTTGTTGCGCAGGGACTGGGCGTACTGCTGGAGGACCCAGACCTCGTTCTGTGCCGCCGCCAGGTGGTCGGGGGCGACATTGCTGCCGAGGCGGGCGAGGCTGCCCTGTACGTCGCCGATCCGGCGGTCCACGGCGCGCAGCCTGACCTGGACGAGCTGCATGCCCGCGTAGGTCTCGTCGATGGTCTTTCCGTGGAATACCTCGACCGCGAGTTCGGTGACCAGGTTGCGGACCGTGTCGTTGGGCGCCGCGTCCAGGACCTGGACCAGGTATTCGCGGGTCTCGGGGACGCCCAGCTCGGCGCCGCCGGCCTCCGCGATGCACTGCCGTACGGCGGCGTACGGCGGGGCGGTGAACTCGTCGGCCCCGTAGGCGTCGAAGGCCGGGGAGACCAGGGCGGGCTTCTGCAGGGCGAGCTTGAGCAGCTCGCGCTCGGTGCGGTGGGCGGGGCTGCGGAGGTTGAGCGCGGGGCCCGAGGGGGTGGCGGGGGGCGCCTGGACCTGCTGCTGCCGGGGGCCGCCGCGGGAGGGGGCCTGGCCTGGGCCCCGCTGGTCGCCCCGTTCGCGGGCCCAGCGGGCGAGCTGGCCGACCCGCTTGACCACGAACTGGGTGTCCAGGATGCCGAGCATGCCGGCCAGCTGGACGGCGACCTCGTGCTGCGAGGAGCTGTTCTTGATCCGGGCGACGACGGGGGCCGCCTCGTCGAGCGCGGCGCCGCGTCCGGCCGGGGTCTCCAGGTCGTACCGGCCGACGATCTGGCGGAGCGCGAACTCGAAGAGCGGGGTGCGGGGTTCGACCAGGTCGCGGACGGCCTCGTCGCCCTTGACCAGGCGCAGATCGCAGGGGTCCATGCCGTCCGGGGCGATCGCGATGTACGTCTCGGCGGCGAACTTCTGGTCGTCCTCGAAGGCGCGCAGGGCGGCCTTCTGCCCGGCCGCGTCACCGTCGAAGGTGAAGATCACGCGGGCGCTGCCGTTGTCCATCAGGAGGCGGCGCAGGATCTTGATGTGGTCGCCGCCGAAGGCGGTGCCGCAGGTGGCGATGGCGGTGGTGATCCCGGCGAGGTGGCAGGCCATGACGTCGGTGTAGCCCTCGACGACCACGGCCCGGCTGGCCTTCGCGATGTCCTTCTTCGCCAGGTCGATGCCGTACAGCACCTGGGACTTCTTGTAGATCGCGGTCTCGGGGGTGTTGAGGTACTTCGGTCCGTTGTCGTCGTCGCGCAGCTTGCGGGCGCCGAAGCCGACGACGTCGCCGGAGGTGTCGCTGATCGGCCACATCAGCCGGCCGCGGAAGCGGTCGATGGGGCCGCGCCTGCCGTCCTGGGAGAGGCCGGAGGCGATCAGCTCCTTGTCGCTGAAGCCCTGGCCGCGCAGATAGCGGGTGAGGTGGTCCCAGCCGGCCGGGCTGTAGCCGACGCCGAAGTGGGCGGCGGCGGCCTGGTCGAAGCCGCGCTCGGCGAGGAACCTGCGGCCGATCTCGGCCTCCGGGCCGTCCAGCTGCTCGACGTAGAACCGGGCGGCCGCCTTGTGCGCCTCGACCAGCCGGATGCGCTCGCCGCGCTGGTGGGAGGGGTTGTACCCGCCCTCCTCGTACCGCAGGGTGATGCCGGCCTTCGCGGCGAGCCGCTCGACGACCTCCGCGAACGTCAGATGGTCGATCTTCTGCACGAAGGCGATCGTGTCGCCGCCCTCCTGGCAGCCGAAGCAGTGGAAGAGGCCCTTGCTCGGACTCACCTGGAAGGAGGGGGACTTCTCGTCGTGGAAGGGGCAGAGTCCCTTGAGGTTGCCACCGCCCGCGTTGCGCAGCTGGAGATACTCGGAAACGACGGCGTCGATCGGGACCGCGTCCCGTACCGCCTTCACGTCGTCGTCATTGATCCTGCCTGCCACGGGTGAAGTCTACGGGTGGGGTGGGACAGCCGTGGAGCGCGCCGATGTGATCCCTGGAACCGCCGGTGCGGCGCGGACCGGCCGGCTCGTCCCGTCCGGGAGCCCCGGCGGGACGGCCGGGCCGCGCTCAGCCCAGGGATTCCAGCGGTACGGACGGGTCCGCCAGCGCGTCCGGGTCGACCGGCCGGCCGGACCGGATCAGCCCCTGCACGGTCTCGGTGACGTCCCACACGTTGACGTTCATCCCGGCCAGCACCCGGCGGTCCTTCAGCCAGAAGGCGATGAACTCCCGCTTCCCTGCGTCGCCGCGGATGACCACCTGGTCGTAGCTGCCCGGCGGCGCCCAGCCGGAGTATTCGAGGCCGAGGTCGTACTGGTCGGAGAAGAAGTACGGCACCCGGTCGTAGCTGACGTCCTGGCCGAGCATGGCGCGGGCGGCGGCCGGGCCGCTGTTCAGCGCGTTCGCCCAGTGCTCCACGCGCAGCCGGGCGCCGAGCAGCGGGTGGGCCACGTTGGCGACGTCACCGGCCGCGAAGATGTGCGGGTCGCTGGTGCGCAGCGAGGCGTCGACGGCGATGCCGCCGCCGTCCGCGCGGGGGGCCATCGCGAGCCCGGCGGTCTCGGCGAGGGCGGTACGGGGCGCGGCGCCGATCGCGGCGAGCACGTCGTGGGCGGGGTGCTCCTCGCCGTCGTCGGTGCGGACGGCGAGCACCAGGCCGTCCTGGCCGATGATCTCGGTGAGGCGGAGCCCGAAGTGGAAGCGGACCCCGTGGTCGCTGTGCAGGTCGGTGAAGATCTGGCCGAGCTCGGGGCCGACGACCTGGTGCAGCGGGGTCGGCTCCGGTTCGACGACGGTGACCTCGGCGCCGTAGCCGCGGGCCGCCGCCGCGACCTCCAGGCCGATCCAGCCGGCCCCGGCGATCACCAGGTGGCCGTTGTCCCTGCCGAGCGCGGCCAGTACGTTGCGCAGCCGGTCGGCGTGGGCCAGGCGGCGCAGGTGGTGGACGCCGGCCAGCTCGGTGCCGGGGACGGGGAGGCGGCGCGGCTCGGCTCCGGTGGCGAGCAGCAGCTTGTCGTAGTGGACGACGGTGCCGTCGCCGAGCCGTACGGAGCGGGCCTCCCGGTCGAGTGCGGTGACCGGCTGTCCCAGGTGCAGTTCGATGTCGGCGCCCGCGTACCAGGCGGTGTCGTGGACGAAGACGCTGTCCCGTTCCTCCTTGCCGGAGAGATAGCCCTTGGAGAGCGGGGGCCGTTCGTACGGATGGTCGCGTTCGTCGCCGAGCAGGATCACCCGGCCGCTGAAACCCTCCGCCCGGAGCGTCTCGGCTGCCTTCGCTCCCGCCAGTCCTCCGCCGACGATGACGAACGTCCGATGTGCGTCGACCACTTGATGCCTCCTCGGTGCTTGCTTCGCGGCGCCGCCAACTGCGAGCGTCCCGCACGCAGTGTGATGGCGAAAGAGGGTGTACCCCGATCAGGTCACACCCAGTGGCCGGGTCCAGTCTGCGCGGCGCCGGCCCCGACGCGGGGCGCGGCTCGCAGACGCGGCGGAATCGGGTCGGGCCGGACGGGGCCCCGCGGGCCGGTCACCGGCGGTTTCCGGTGAGCGCGGCGTGCAGCGAGCGGGCCGAGGCGTCGGTCAGGGCGGCGATCTGGTCGACCAGCACCCGCTTGCGGGCCCGGTCGTCGCGGGCGGCGTCGAACAGCGCCCGGAACTGCGGCTCCAGCCCCTCCGGGGCGCGCGCGGTGAGGGCGGCGGCCAGCTCGGCGATGACGATGCGCTGGTCGGCGCGGATCGCCTCCTGCTCGGCGCGCTGCATGACGTACCGGTCGGCGACCGCCTTGAGCACGGCGCATTCGTTGCGGGCCTCGCGGGGCACGACCAGCTCGGCGGCGTACCGCCCGAGGCGGCCCGTACCGTGGGCCTGCCGGGTGCTGCTCTCGGCGGCGAGGCAGAACCGGCCGATCAGCTGGCTCGTCGCGTCCTTCAGCCGGGCCTGGGCGACGGCGGAGCCGTCGTAGCCGTGCGGCCACCAGTCCTGGGCGATGAGCCGGTCCAGCGCGTCGGCCAGCTCCTGGGGCTCGGTGTCCGCCGGGACGTAGCGGCCGACGGCGACCGCCCAGATCGCGTTCCGCTCCGGTTCGGCGTAGAGGCAGTCGGGGTCGATGTGCCCGGCGTGCAGGCCGTCCTCGAAGTCGTGCACGGAGTAGGCGACGTCGTCGGACCAGTCCATGACCTGGGCCTCGAAGCATTTGCGGTCCTTCGGCGCCCCCTCGCGGGCCCATTCGAAGACCGGCAGGTCGTCCTCGTACACCCCGAATTTCGGCGAGCCGGGGTCGGTGGGGTGTGCGCCGCGCGGCCAGGGGTACTTGGTGGCGGCGTCCAGGGCGGCACGGGTCAGGTTGAGTCCGACGCTGACCAGCTCGCCGGTGCGGGTGTCGGGGACGAAGCGCTTCGGTTCGATTCTGGTCAGGAGCCGCAGCGACTGGGCGTTGCCCTCGAAGCCCCCGCAGTCCGACGCGAAGTCGTTGAGCGCCTGCTCTCCGTTGTGCCCGAACGGCGGGTGGCCCAGGTCGTGGGCGAGGCAGGCCGTCTCGACGAGGTCCGGGTCGCAGCCGAGTGCCGCCCCGAGCTCCCGGCCGACCTGGGCGCATTCGAGGGAGTGGGTGAGCCTGGTCCGGGGGCTGGCGTCCCAGGCGTGACCGCGGGTGCCCGGGGTGACCACCTGGGTCTTCCCGGCGAGCCGGCGCAGCGCGGCGGAGTGCAGCACCCGGGCGCGGTCGCGCTGGAACGCGGTGCGGCCCGGCCGTTTGTCCGGCTCGGTGTCCCAGCGCTCGGCGTCGCGCCGGCCGTAGGGACCGGTGCCGTGGTCCTGCGTGCCGTCCATGCCCTGCGTGCCGTCCATGCCGTCCATGCCGTCCATGGTTCCGACAGTAAACGGCCGGACCGACAAGAAGGCTCAGGCGGCCGCCCCGAGATGTCCGTTCATCAGGTTTTTCCTGCGGTTCATCAGGTTTTCCCTGCGGATACGCCCCGGGCGTCGTCCCGGGGCCGGGCGTCCGCCGGTACGGGCCTGCGGGTCCCGTTCCGGGTGACCAGGCAGAGCTGGGTGCCGAGCTGTGCGGTGAAACGGGTCAGCAGTTGCGCCGTGCTGTCGAGGGGCAGGGACTCCTGGGCTGGTGCCGGTGCCGGCTGCGTCATGGCTCGATGGTGCGGGAGAGAGGTTGCGGCGCCGTTGCGGGCGGGTGACGGGCCGCGTGCGGCGGGGTTCAGCGGGCGGCGCCGAAGAGCCGCTCGATGACGTCCGCGACCCCGTCCTCCTCGTTGCTGAGCGTGTGCGTCGCTATCGCGGCCAGCACGCTCGGGTGGGCGTTGCCCATCGCGTAACCGGCGCCTGCCCATTCGAGGACGCTCAGGTCGTTGGGCATGTCGCCGAAGGCGACGACCTCCGCGGCGTCGATGCCCCGCCCGGCGCACAGCACCGACAGGGTGCCCGCCTTGGTGACCCCGGACGCGCTGATCTCCAGCAGCCCGCGCCCGCCGGAGTGGGTGAGCTGCACCCCGTCGACGGCCCCCGCCTCGGCGGCTGCCAGCAACGCGTCCGCGTCGAGCCGGTCCGACCAGGCGAGGAGCTTGGTGACCGGGACGTCGGCCAGCCAGAGGTCCGCGAGCGACGGTACGGGCAGCTCGGCGCCGGTGTCCTCGGAGAGCCGCAGGCGGTAGGCCGGCTCGTACAGGATGTGGTTGCCGGTCTCCAGGGCGAAGCCGATCCCGGGCACGGCGGCGGCGAGCGTGGTGGCCACGCGGCGGGCGGTGGCGAGCGGCAGGGCGCGGGAGGAGACGACGGTACGCGTCCCGATGTCGTACACCATCGCCCCGTTGCTGCACACCGCCGTCCCCCCGAAGCCCGCGGCGTCGGCGAGCCGGTCGACGAACCTGGGCGGCCGGGCGGTGACGAGGACGATCTCCGCGCCGGCGCTCTCGGCGGTGCGCAGGGCGCGCAGCGTGCGGGGCGAGAGGGTGCCGTCGTTGCGCAGGAGGGTGCCGTCGAGATCGGAGGCGATCAGTCGTGGACGCAGCATTGGGCGATGCTAAGGGGCGGCCCGCCCGGCGGCGCGCGCGCCCCGGTCCGGTGGGGCGTGCGGCATTCGTCCCGTCCGTCCGAGAACCCTTTCGGCCTCCGGATCGTCCGATCAAGTGGGACGGCCGAGTGGGGCGCCCAGGCGGAACGACCGAACGCGGTACGGAAAGAGGGGGCTCCCATGCGGGTGAAGTGGCCGGGACGGCAGCTGCTCGGGCGGTTGCGGCCGCGGTTGCCGCGGACGCGGCGCGGGCAGCGGCGGGCCGTGCAGGCGGTGATGCTCGCGTGCGTGGCCGGGCTGGCGCCGATGACCTGGATGTACTCCGTCGCCGACGCCCGGGTCAGGACGACCGCGGACGCGCCCGCGCAACAGGTGGTCATGGTGTTCGGGGCGGGGCTCTGGCAGGGCAGACCGTCGCCGTATCTCGCCAACCGTCTGAAGGCCGCCGCCGAGCTGTACCGGGACGGGAAGGTGAAGGTCGTACTCGTCACCGGGGACAACAGCCGGGAGGAGTACGACGAGCCGGATGCCATGCGCACCTATCTCAAGGAGCACGGGGTGCCGGACGAGCGGATCGTGAGCGACTTCGCCGGGTTCGACACCTGGGACTCCTGCGTACGGGCCAAGAAGATCTTCGGGGTCGACCGGGCGGTGCTGGTGAGCCAGGGGTTCCACATCCGCCGGGCGATCGCCCTGTGCCGGTCCGCGGGGATCGACGCGTACGGCGTCGGCGTGGACGCCAAGCACGACGCGACCTGGTACTACGGCGGGACGCGGGAGGTGTTCGCGGCGGGGAAGGCGGCGCTGGACGCCTTGTTCAAGCCCGATCCGCACTTCCTGGGGCCCCGGGAGACGGGGATCGGGGAGGCGCTGGCGGCGCCCGAACGGTAGGCCCCGCGGCCCCGGATCCTCCGGGGCTACAGGGACGTGACGGGTGCGGTCTCGGCCGAGACCCAGGCGAGGTAGCCGGCGCTGCCCCGTACCACCGGGATCGCGATGATCTCCGGGGTCTCGTAGTCGTGCGCCGCCTCCAGATGGGCCTCCAGTTCGCCGTACCGCTCCGTTGTCGTCTTGATCAGCAGCTGCCACTCCTCGGTGGTCTCGATGGCGTTCTGCCAGCGGTAGACCGAGGTGACGGGCGCGGAGATCTGTACACAGGCGGCGAGCCGCGCCTCCACCACGCCCTGTGCCAGGGCATGGGCCTTCTCCTCACTGTCCGTCGTGGTCAGTACGGTCAGCCATGCCGGCGTCGTCACTTTCGGCTCCTGCGGGGTCGGATCGCCGGATGTCCCGGCACCCGTCGATTGTCGGGGACGCGGCGGCGCGGCGCAGCGCTCCCGGGTCAGGCGCCGTACGGGCGGACCGCCTTGGCCTCGCGCAGGGCATGCCCCCACCAGACCAGCTGGTCCAGCAGCACCTTGGCCGCCGCGTCGCAGCCCGCCGGGTCCTGGTGCCTGCCGTCGTCGTCGAAGAGCGCGCCCGCGTTGTGGAAGGACACCGTTTCGCGGATGCCGACGGTGTGCAGCTCCGCGAAGACCTGCCGCAGGTGCTCGACGGCGCGCAGCCCGCCGGAGACCCCGCCGTACGAGACGAAGGCGACAGGTTTGGCCTGCCACTCGTCGCGGTGCCAGTCGATGAGGTTCTTCAGCGGGGCCGGGTACGAGTGGTTGTACTCGGGGGTGACGACGACGAAGGCGTCGGCCGCCGCCAGCCTGGACGCGACGGCCGCGAGCCGCTCCCGCGACTCGTCGTCGGGCCGGAAGGAGAGCGCGACCGGGAGGCCGAGTCCGGCGACGTCGACCAGATCGGTCTCGATCTCCGGGTGGGAGCCGGTGTGCGAGAGGAACCAGTCGGAGATGACGGGGGCGAAGCGCCCCTCCCGGTTGCTGGCGAGGATGACCGCGACCTTCAGGGGGGCGGTGGAGCCGGTCGTGGGTGCGGTGGATGACGGTGCTGTGATGAGGTCCATGCGGAGAGACTCGTATGTCAACCATGGTTGAGGTCAAGCTCCGTACGGACCGGGCCCGCGGGACTCCCCGGCTCCCGTGTCCGCACCGGCCGTCAGTCCGCCGAATCGCGTGTTCCGCACGGTGGTTGTGCGTACCGTGATGTCTCGGGGACGCCGGTTCGACGCGTACGGCAAATCGCCGTCAGGGATCCGCGGGGGGGGGCTGCTGTTAGCCCGCGTCGTTCGTCTTCGACCCGGCGGGCACGCACCTCGCGGTCGTCAGCACCGATACCGGGCGCGGGTGCGGAACGCGTCGAGCGCGAAGCCGGTCGCACCACCCGTGCCGTGGAAGCCGGAGGACCGGTTCACCGGCCCGACGGCCGACGGGCGTGTTGTCGCCTTTCGCGACAAGCACCCCCGTTTCATCGCCCCGGAAGAGCGCGACAACAACGTGTCGATGCCGACACCGCCGGGCTTGCTCCACCTCGACGGGCACCGTTTGACCGTCGAGTCGAAGGGTGTGAGACAGAGCTCCGGCCTGCGGCCCGAGGCACAGTTCCGGGCGCTCCGCGACGCCGCCGGGCGGGACCGCACCGCCGCCCGACGCGAACTGCTGCCGAACGGCGCCCCCGACGACCGCCGTGCTCCTGACCGGGTACCCGCACCAGGGACCGCCCTGACCGCTCCCCCGGCGCCCGGTCCCGGGGCCGTCGCATCGCGCTTCGCCGGGCCTACGGTGGAGGCATGACGACTCACCCGCACCAGCCCTTCCCGTACGCCGAGTTCGACGGCCGTCCGGCCACCGAGGCGGACCTGCGGATTCCGGCCTTCCTCGGCTACGGCCATTTCACGGCCATGCAGGTCAGGGACGGAAGGGTACGCGGCCTCGATCTGCATCTGGCCCGGCTGGACGGCGCGAACCGGGAGTTGTTCGAGCGCCCGCTCGACGGGGAGCGGGTCCGCGCGCTGATCCGGCACGCGCTGGAGGGCGCCGGGGTGCGGGACGCCTCGGTCCGGGTGTACGGCTATCTGCCGCCGGGTGACACGGAGACGACCGTCATGGTCACGGTGCGCGGGCCGGCCCGGAAGTCCGCCGAACCGCACGCCCTGATGTCCGTCCCGTACGCCCGCACCGTGCCGCACATCAAGCGGCCCGGCGAGTTCGGCCAGACGTACTACGCGCGGCTGGCCGCCCGCGCCGGGTTCGACGAGGCCCTGCTGACCCTGCCGGACGGCACGGTGACGGAGGGCGCGATCACCAACGTCGGCTTCTGGGACGGAACTTCGGTGGTCTGGCCCGACGCGCCGTGTCTGACCGGCATCACCATGGCACTGCTGGAGCGGGAGCTGCCGGGCGCGGGGCGGGAGTCCGTACGGCGTCCGGTGACCCTGGACGGGCTGGGCGCGTTCCGGTCGGCGTTCCTCACCAACTCGCAGGGCATCGCGCCGGTCGGGCGGATCGACACCGTGGAATTCGTGGTGGACGAGGAGCTGATGCGGCGGATCGGGCGGGCGTACGACGGTGCGCGGTGGGACACCGTCTGACGCACCCCGGACCCGGTGCGGTCGGCGACCGCACCGGGTCCGGGGCCGGGCCGTGTGCGGGCTACTTCTCCCAGCCCACCGTCTCGGGGAGCGGGCTGTGGAAGATGGTGGCGCCGACGTTGGCGAGGCCCTTCTTCACGCTGTACGTCGAGGGGCCGCTGAACAACGGCAGGAAGGCGTACTGCCGGAGTGCCTTCTGCTCGACCTCGTTGACCGCCTTCACCTGCTCGTCGAGGTCGGCTATCGCGGTGGTCGCGCGGATCTCCTTGTCCAGGGCCGGCGTTCCGGCGCCGGTGATGTTGGAGTCACGGTCGGAGCAGTAGAAGTCGCACAGGTAGCGGGCGCCGAACGGGTCCATGGAGCGGTTGCCGGACAGGAAGAGGTCGAACCTGCGCTCGCTGAGGATCTTCGAGAAGTCCGCCTCGTCGGCCTTCCTGGTGACGACCTCGACGCCGATCGGCTTCAGCATGGCGGTGAAGGCACCGGCGATCGCCTTGTCCAGCGGCTGGTCGCCGAGGATCGTGTAGCCGACCTCCAGCTTCTTGCCGTCCTTGACCCGGATGCCGTCGCCGCCGGGCTTCCAGCCCGCCGCGTCGAGCGTCTTCTCCGCCTCGTCGGGTGAGTACTTCACAACGGCGGAGACATTGTCCCGGTAGCCCTTCTGGAAGCTGTACAGCACCGCCGAACCGGGCAGCGGCTCCTTGTAGTCGAGCCCCTGGAACTGGATCTTCGCGATCTGGGAGCGGTCGATGCCCTGCTGGAGGGCCTTGCGGACGGCCGTGTCCGAGAGGTTCGCCGACTTGGTGTTGAAGTAGAGGGAGTACTCGAAGGGGCTGCCGCCGCTGCGGATCTCCGTCCCCTTGAGCCCCTTGACCTGCTTCAGGCTCTCCGCGTCGACCGCCGAGGTGTAGTCGAGCTGGCCGTTCTTGAAGGCGTTGACCGCCGCGGTCGACTCCAGGTTGACGTAGACGCGCTTGTCGAGCCTGCCCTTCTTGCCCCACCACTTCGGGTTGCGGACGAAGGTGATGCCGCCGGAGTGGGTGTTCCACTCGCCGACCGTGTACGGACCCGCGCCCCACTCCGGGTGGGCCTTCTTGACGTACGCCTTGTTGAAGTTGGCGACGGTGGCCGCCTTCGGGTGCAGGAAGGTGGTGAACAGGGTCGTCCAGGAGGCGTTGACGCCCTTGAACCCGATGACGGCCTGCTTGGCGTTCGCGCCCTGGTGGACCGAGGAGATCTGGTCGTAGCCATCGGTGGAAGAGGTGTCGAACGCCTTGTCCGAACCGTTGTTGGCCTTCCAGGTGGCCTCGATCGCGGTCCAGTCGATCGGGGTGCCGTCGTTGAAGGCGGCCTTGTCGTTGATGGTCAGCGTGACCGTCTGCCTGCCGCCCTCGACGGAGACCTCGACGTCGCTGTAGTAGTCCGGGTTGTACTGCACCTCGCCGGTGGGCGAGTACGTGATCGCGTCGGCGTTGTACCAGGCCCAGACGCGGGACGCGGTCAGGGTGGCGTTGACGTTGAAGGGGTTGCCCTGGTCGTCGAAGGTACCGGCGGTGGTGTACGTGCCACCGTCCTTGATCCGGTCGTACGGCACCGGGTTGTAGTCGGCCGCGGCCGACGCGGCCTCGGGGGCGTCCTTGCCCGCCGCGTCGGACCCGGCCTTCCCGGACGAGGCGTCACAGGCGGTGGCGGCGACCGAGACGGCGGCGACGAGGGCGATGGGCAGGGCCAGTCTTGCGCGCATGGCGGAAGGGCTCCTTCTGGTTTCGGTGAGGCGGGGAGGAATGGCGTGCGCGAGGGGTGCGGCGGGGCTCAGACGGCGTGACAGGCGTACTGGTGGCCGGGACGTCCGGCCACCGCCGTCGGCTCGGGGCGCTCGGTGCGGCAGCGCCGGCGCACCTCCTCGTCGGCGAGGCGGTACAGGGGGCAGCGGTCGACGAAGACGCAGCCCGCGGGTGGCCGGGTGGCGCTCGGCTGCTCGCCCCGGAGCACGACCCGTTCGCGGGCGCGTTCGCGCCGCGGGTCGGGCACCGGGATCGCCGAGAGGAGCGCCCGGGTGTAGGGGTGCTTCGGGTCGGCGAAGATCGTCTCGGTGTCCCCGGTCTCGACGATGTGCCCGAGGTACATCACCGCGATGCGGTCGGAGATGTACCGGACCACGGCCAGGTCGTGGGCGACCACCAGGTAGGCGAGGCCGAGTTCGCGCTTGAGCCGGGCCAGCAGGTTGATCACCCCGGCCTGCACCGATACGTCGAGGGCCGAGAGCGGCTCGTCGAGTGCGAGCAGTTTCGGCTCGGTCGCCAGGGCCCTGGCGATGCCGACCCGCTGGCGCTGGCCGCCGGAGAGCGCGGCCGGGAAGCGGCCGCTCACCGAGGCGTCCAGGCCCACCAGCGTGAGCAGTTCGTGGATCCGGGCGCGAATGGACTCGCGGTCCCGGCCAGTGGCCCGGAGGGGTTCGGCGAGCAGCTGGAAGACCGGCAGCCGGGGGTTCAGGGCCCCCAGCGGGTCCTGCATGACGATCTGTACGTCCTGCCGCAACTCCCGTACCCGCGCGGCGGAACCGGCCGCCGCGACGTCGGTGCCGGCGATCTCGATCCGGCCGCCCTCGGGCTGCTTCAGCCTCAGGACCTCCAGCAGTGTCGTGGTCTTGCCACTGCCCGATTCGCCCACCAGCCCCAGGGTCTCCCCGGCGCGCAGCTCGAAGCTCACCCGGTTGACGGCGTGCAGCGTGCCGACCCGGCGCTTGAGGAGGGCGCCCTTGGTGACCGGGAAGGTCTTGACCAGGTCCTCGACCCGGAGCACCACATCACCGGCCACCGCGGTCCCGGCGCCGTCCGGAGCGCCGTCCGTCCCGGTCTCCCCGGCGGCGTCCAGGGTTCCGTCGGCGATCTCGTCCGCGCGCAGGCAGGCCACGTGCCCGTGTCCGGTGATCTCGCGCAGCTCGGGCTCGTCGGCCCGGCACTCGTCCCGGGCGACGGCGCAGCGGCCGGCGAAGGGGCAGCCGCCGGGCAGGTCCACGAGGACGGGCGGTTCCCCGCCGATCGGGACCAGGGGGCGGTGGACCCCGCTGTCCACGGTGGGCACGGCGGCCAGCAGCCGCGCGGTGTACGGCATGGCCGGCCGGCGGAACAGCTCGTCGACGCCCGCCCGTTCCACGAACCGGCCCGCGTACATCACGGCGATGTCGTCCGCGTGGCCGGCCACGACCCCGAGGTCGTGGGTGATGAGGACGAGGCCGGCCCCGGTCTCCTTCTGTGCCAGTCGCAGGACGTCCAGGATCTGGGCCTGCACGGTGACGTCGAGGGCGGTGGTGGGCTCGTCGGCGACGAGGACGGACGGCTTGTTGGCGATCGCCATGGCGATGACGACGCGCTGGCGCATGCCGCCGGAGAACTCGTGCGGGAACGACTTGGCCCGGCCCCGCGGGTCGGGTATGCCGACGAGATCGAGCAGTTCGACCGCCTGTTCCCAGGCCGCCCGCTTCGTGAGGTCCTGATGGACGCGCAGGGCGTCGGAGAGCAGCCGGCCCACGGAGAAGATCGGCGTGAGCGCGGACAGCGGGTCCTGGAAGACCATGCCGATGGAGTTGCCCCGTACCGCGGAGAGCTCCTTGTCCCCGAGGCCGATCAGGTCCTGTCCGCCGAGCAGTACCCGGCCCCGCAGTTCGGCGGCGGGCGGCAGCAGGCCCATCACGGCCATCGCGGTGGCCGACTTGCCCGAGCCGGACTCGCCGACGATGCCGAGGGTCCGGCCCGGCAGCAGGTCGAAGCCGATGCCGCGCACCGCCTCGACGGGGCCTGCCTCCGAGGGGAAGGCGACCCGCAGGTCCCGCACCGAGAGCACCGGGGTGTCGCCGGTGGCCGCCGGCGGTCCGGCCGGGGTGGTGAGGGTCATCGTCGGCCTCCTGCCGCACCGGTCACGGACGTGGGGTCGAGGGCGTCGCGCAGCCCGTCGCCGACGAAGGTCATCGACATGGTGAGCAGGACGACCAGACCCGCGGGGAAGGCGAAGAGCCACGGGGCACTCGTGACGGTGCTCGCACCGTCCGCGAGCATCGTGCCGAGGGAGACGTCAGGGGTCTGGACGCCGAACCCGAGGAAGGACAGGGCGGTTTCGCTGAGCACGGTCGCGACGACGCCGAGCGTCAGATTGACGATCAGCAGCGAGCCGAGGTTGGGGATGATGTGGCGCAGGATGATGCGCGGCGCGCTGACGCCCATGAACTCGGCGGCCGTCACGTAGTCCCTCTCCCGCAGCGAGGTCGAGACGGACCAGATGACCCGCGCGGTGGACATCCAGCCGAACACCGTGAGTACGACGATCAGGACCCGCCAGTCCCCGGCGAGGCGGTGCGAGACCAGGGCGAGGATGAGGAACGAGGGGACGACCAGCAGGAAGTGGATGACGGCGAGCGTCGCCCTCTCCGCCCGGCCCCCGAAGTACGCGGCGCTGGAGCCGACGACCGCGGCGACGACGATGGTCAGCGCGGAGACGCTCACGGCGATCGCCAGGGAGCGCTGGAGCCCGTGCACGGCGGAGGCGTAGACGTCGTTCCCGCCCTGGTTGGTGCCGAACCAGTGGGTGGCGCTCGGTGGTCGGGTGAGCGCGGCGAAGTCGGCGTCGGAGTACGCGTAGGGGGTGAACATCCCGCCGAACAGGCTGAACAGCACCAGCAGCACGAAGATCACCACCCCGGCGACGGCGAGCCGGTTGCGCAGGAAGCGCCGCAGGTAGAGCCGGCCGAGTCCGAGGTGGGGCACGTCCGCCTGCCGCGCGGCGGGATCCGTCGGCGTCGCACCGGACGCGGTGTCGGTCGTCATGTCCGTGGCCACGTCAGTTCACCCTCACTCGGGGGTCGAGGAAGACCGTGGCGACATCCGCGAGGATCGCGCCGATCGCGGTCAGGGCGGCGGCGAAGGCCGCGGTCGCGACCGTGCCGTGCACGTCGTTCTTGGCGATGGTCTGGATGAAGTAGCGGCCCATGCCGTTCCAGCCGAAGATCGTCTCGGTGATGACGGCGCCGGTGAACATGGCCGGGATGCCGAACGCCACGGAGGTCGCCGTCGGAATGAGCGAGGCGCGCAGGGCGTGCCTGCGGATCGCCCTGGACCTGGTGAGGCCAGTGGCCCGGGCGGTGCGTACGAAGTCCGCGTCGATCGTGTCCAGCAGCAGCGAACGCTGCGTCAGGTGGTAGCCGACGTAGCCCATCAGCGTCAGGCTGAGGGTCGGCAGGATCAGATGCAGCAGGCGGTCGCCGATCGTCGGGAACAGTCCCTCGACACCCGGCGAGTTCTCACCGGCGACGTAGAGGAAGTGCAGCCCGGCGTTCTGGTTCAGCCAGATGGCGACGAAGACCACGGCGAGCGCGGCGACGGAGGTCGGGACGTTGAACACGGCGATGGACACGGCCTGCGAGATCCGGTCGGCCCAGCCGTACTGCCGCGACGCGGTGTACACGGCCAGCGTGACGCCGACGACCACGGACAGGACGGTCGCGATGATGACCAGTTCGCCGCTGATGAGCGCCCGGTAGCCGATCTCGCCGTTGACGGAGACACCGGTGGGGGACCTGCCCCAGTCGAAGTGGAGCACCACCGAGCTGAACCAGTCCCACCAGCGGTGGACCAGGGGTTCCTGCGGGCTCAGGTTGTACGGGGCGAGGGCCCGGTCGATCTGGGCCTCGCTGCGGACCGGGCGCAGCTCCTTGAAGTTCGACCGCGGGTCCAGGAACCAACTGGCCAGGAAGTACGTGGCGTTGGTCGCGACCACGATCATCAGGAGCCAGCCGGCCGCCTTGCGGATCACATGGCGCACCATGCCCGGCACCTCCTCCCCGCATGTGGGAGAAGCGCCTCGAAGGCGCCGGGTCCGGGGGACGTGTGCATCTGCGGCAGGGGCTTTCTGGGTGCGGAGCGTGAGCACGAATGTGCGAGTGCCAGCCTGGTCCGCCCCTGTGGGCCGGCGCCAGCCCTTGATCGTTCTCGCCACGAGGCCGAAATACTGCCGCAGCATTCGGCCACAAACGGTGACGGATCGTGTTCGAGCGAAGGCCCTCCGCTCCCGGCCCGCTGCCCCTCCGCACGAATCCGCCCTCACCGGGTCCAGGGGGGGCGGACCCGGTGAGGGCGGCGGCCGGGGGCGGCCTCGTACACCGTCCCGTGGGGGGTGACAGACGTGTGCCCGGCACCCGCGAGGTCATGCGTGTGATGTACGCCACTTTATTCCCGGGCTCCGTCACTCGATCGGCACCGGGCACCACGAGACCACCCCGACCGGCCTCGATCACCGCTGTGACCTGCGCGATCACCCCCTGACAAGGAGGCCGCGCCGGTCCGTTCGAGTGAAAGCTGACTTGGTGTCAGCAGGCATGGGTGGCGGCCCGCCCGTTAGCTCAGTGACAGGACACACCTACTCGCGCCATCGCCGGAGGAATCCCCCATGCGTCCTGTCCGCCTAGTGACCGGTACCGCCGCATCCGCGGTGACCATAGCCACGCTCGGCTTCCTCACCGCTTGCCCCGCCGCGTACGCGGACGGGGCCGGCGCGCAGCGGATCAGCTCGGCCGACGCCGCGTCACGGACCACCGACGGCCTCGGGACGCGGACCACCGGCGACGGGGCCGCGGACGACGGGGGATCCGGCGACGGGGGATCCGGCGACGGGGGATCCGGCGACGGGGGATCCGGCGACGGCGCCGGGTCGGGGGCCGGTACGGACAACCCGTTCAGCCTCGACAAGCTCTCCGGGCTCGACGCGCCCTCGTTGTTCGATTCGGCCGGCGGGCTCGACGCCTTGTCCGGCCTCGGCATCGCGGGCGCACGCGACACCTCGCCCGGGGACGAGGACACGGACCGGGGCGAGAGCTCCGACCAGGGTGAGGGTTCGGACCGGGGCGACAGCTCGTCGTCCGGGCGCGGAGACTCGTCCTCGTCCGGGCAGGACAGCTCGGGCGGGCGCGAGAGCGGGAAGCCCTCCGACGAGGAGGAGGGCTCGGGCAAGCAGGACGGCTCGTCCTCCGGACACGACAGTTCGTCGTCCTCCGGGCACGACAGCTCCTCGTCGGGCCATGACAGCTCGTCCTCGTCCGGGCGCGACAGCTCGTCGTCCGGACACCGCCCCTCGGACCCCACCGGGCCCACCGGGCACGTCAAAACCGGAGTCGGCGGCAGTGTCCGGCCCGACACCACCCAGATCGCGGCGGGCGCCGGCGTTCTCGCCGCGACCGCCGTCGGCGGAGCCTGGCTCCTGCGTCGCCGGGCGAGCGGCACGCAGAGAGCCGGCTGACGGAGGCGGATTCACGTCTCCGTACCGCCTGGTTTCCGTCCCGGTGGCCGCGCGCCACCGGGACGGGACCGTCCCCGTTCCGTCACCCGGAGGACGACCGTGTCCGAGAAGGCCAAGGGCTGGCTGCTGGTCATCGCGGCGCTGGCCGGTGTCTGGCTGATCCGCAACGGCGCCGGCGCCCAGCTGGTCCCGCCCCGGCCGACCGCCGCGCAGGCCTTCGCCGACGGCCCGGTACCGCAGCCGGGGTCCCCGGTCGCCGACCCGCTGAGGCCCTCGGCCCCCGTACGCATCCGCATCCCGAGCATCCGGGTGGACGCCCCGATGATGCGTCTCGGTCTGGGGCCGGACGGCAGTCTCGACGTGCCCCCGGCCGGCAACCGCAACGTCGTCGGCTGGTACCGGGACGGCACTCCCCCGGGCTCCAGGGGCAGCGCGATCGTGGCCGGTCATGTGGACGACGCGCAGGGGCGGTCGGTCTTCTACGACCTGGGCGCCCTGCAGAAGGGCAGCACGGTCGAGGTGGTCCGCCAGGACGGCCGTACCGCCGTCTTCTCACTGGACGCGATCGAGGTCTACGAGAACGACGACTTCCCCGACCGGCGGGTGTACGGCGCCGCGTCCTTCGCCTCGCTGCGGCTGATCACCTGCGGCGGCGGCTTCTCCAAGGAGACGGGGTACGAGGGCAATGTGGTGGCGTACGCGCATCTGACCGCCGTGCGGTGAGACCCGGCGCCCGTGGACCGCTCAGGCCGTCCACTGGTCGAAGGCCAGCTTCGCGACCAGCGAGAAGACCACGACCAGCAGCACCCCGCGGACGAACTCGCTGCCCTTGCGGAGCGCCATCCGCGCGCCGATGAGCCCGCCCGCCAGGTTGAACACCGCCATCAGCGCGGCCAGTTGCCACAGCACACTGCCCTGGTGGGCGAACATCGCCAGCGCGCCGGCGTTGGTGCAGACATTGACGATCTTCGCGGTGGCGGACGCCGTCACCAGGTCGAGGTGGAGCACCGCGGTCAGCGCCAGTACCAGGAACGTGCCGGTGCCGGGGCCGAACAGCCCGTCGTAGAAACCGATGCCGCCACCGACGAGCACGATCGCGGTGACGGTGCGGGCCCGGGTGACCCGCTGCCGCGTACCGTCGCCGGTGTCCTTGCCGAACGAGGGCCGCAGCATCACGAACGCCGCGACGGCCAGCAGCACCACCATGATCACCGGCCGCAGCACGTCGCTGCTGATCCCGGCGGCGAAGAACGCCCCGGCCATCGAACCGGCCAGCGCCGCGAGTCCGATCCGCAGCGCGGTCCCGACCTTCACCGGCGCCTTGCGCACATAGGTCACGGCCGCGCCCGACGTGCCGACGATCGCGACCGCCTTGTTGGTGCCCAGCACCTGTGCGGCCGGGACGTGCGGCAGGCCCAGGAGCAGCGCGGGCAGCAGAAGCAGTCCGCCGCCGCCGACCACCGCGTCGATCCAGCCCGCCGCGGCCGCGGCGAGGCAGAGGACGATCACGGTGGTGAGTGCTATATCCGGCATGATCATGACCTTATGGACGCGGTACGCACGCCGTCCAACCCCTCCGGCCGGATCACGGAAAAGTTGAGCGACTCCTGAGGTTCACGCCCCCTGGTACGCCCCTGCGCCGCCGGGCGCGCCCAGGCGCGGATCCGGACCGGCCCGGCAGGTCCGGGCCGCACATCGCGGCCGTACGCTGAGCCCATGAGCCACGGCTGGAACGCGAACGACATCCCGGACCAGAGCGGCCGTACGGCCGTGGTCACCGGAGCCAACAGCGGCCTCGGTCTGCACACCGCGCGGGAGCTGGCCCGGCGCGGTGCGCGGGTCCTGCTCGCCTGCCGGGACGAGACGCGCGGCAGGGCGGCCGAGTCCCGGATCCGGAAGGCCGTGACCGGCGCGGACGTGACGTTCGTACCGCTGGATCTGGCCGATCTGGGGTCGGTGCGTGAGTTCGCCGCGGACCGTGCGCCCGACCGGATCGATCTGCTGATCAACAACGCGGGTGTGATGGCCCTCCCGTACGGGACGACGGCCGACGGCTTCGAGAGGCAGTTCGGCGTCAATCACCTGGGACACTTCGCCCTGACCGGGCTGCTGCTCCCCCGCCTCCTCGACACCCCCGGGGCGCGGGTGGTGACCGTCTCCAGCGGGATGCACGCGCTGTCCGACATCGACATGGGGGATCTCAACAGCGAACGGAACTACCGTCGCTGGATCGCCTACGGCCGCTCGAAGACCGCCAATCTGCTCTTCGTCCACGAGCTGGCGCGACGGCTCACGAAGGCGGGCTCCCGGCTGATGGCCGCCGCCGCGCACCCGGGATACGCGTCGACCGGCCTTCAGTCCGCCGCGGCCCGGATGGAGAACCGGCGGGCGGTGGAGCGGTTCTTCGAGCTGGGCAACCGGATCGTCGCCCAGCCCGCTTCGGCCGGTGCGCTGCCCACGCTGTACGCGGCCACCGCGCCCGGCGTGCGCCCCGATTCGTTCACCGGTCCGGGGCTGCTGGGCTGGCGCGGTGCGCCCGCGCCGTCCTGGCGGGCGGGCTGGACCCGGGACGATGTCACGAGTGAGCGGCTCTGGATGGCGTCCGAGCAGCTCACGGGGGTGACGTACCCGAGCCTCACCCCTTGAGGCCCGGTCGCCGGCCGGCTCAGCCCTGCCCGCCCTCGACGGCGGCCGGGTCCATCCACATGACCTCCCAGATGTGGTGGTTCGGGTCCTGGAAGGAACGGCCGTACATGTGGCCGTAGTCGACCGGCTCGTTGGCGGGCGAGCCGCCGGAGGCGAGGGCGGCGTCGACCAGCTCGTCCACCTTCTCCCTGCTCTCGGCGCTCAGGGCGAGGATCACCTCGGTGGACTTCTCGGAGTCGGCGATCTCCTTCTTGGTGAAGTCCTTGAAGCGCGGCTCGGTGAGGAGCATCGCGAAGATGGTGTCGCTGATGACGAGGCACGCCGTGTTCTCGTCGGAGAACTGCGGGTTGCACGAGAAGCCCAGCTTCCCGAAGAAGGCCTTGGTCGCTTCGAGGTCCTTGACGGGCAGGTTGACGAAGATCATCTGAGGCATGGTCGCTTCGCTCTCTCTGTTGTTCGAACGTGTACGACAGGTAGACGGCGCAGCCCGCGGGAACTCATCGCCGCCGGCGGAAAGACTTTCGCCGCCTCCCAGCCTCCCCTCGCCGCCCGGTCCCGGCCACCCGGTCGCCCGCTCTCAGGACAGGGCGAGCGGGGCGCCGCCCCGGAGCAGCGAGCCGCCCAGCGGCGTCAGTGTGTGCAGGACCGATCCGCCGTGCCGCAGGGTGTGTATCAGGCCCGCCTCGCGCAGCACGCAGGCGTGCTGGCTCGCCGAGGCGAGGGACACCCCGGCCCGCAGCGCCAGCTCGCTGGTCGTGCAGCCGTTGCCGATGGCGCTCAGGACCGTCGAGCGGGTGTTGCCGAGGAGCCGGCCGAGCCAGGGGCCCGGTCCGGCGAAGGCGGGGGCGCGGGAGTGGGTGACCGGGTAGACGAGGACCGGCGGAAGTCTCGGGTCCCGGTAGACGACCGGGGTGACGCGGCAGAAGAAGGACGGCTGGAGCAGCAGTCCGCGCCCGTCCAGACGGACCTCCCGGTCGACGGGGTAGTCCGCCTCCAGCACGGGGGGACGCCAGCGGATCATCGGCGGGAGGGAGGCGAGCAGCTCGTGCGCGCCGCCGTCCAGGAGGGCGCGGCCGCGGATGGCGCGGTCGGCCTCGACGCTGGCCCGGATGTGCGGCCAGTAGGGCTCGATGGCGGCGCGGTGGTAGGCGCGCAGCGCGTCGACGAGCCGGCCCGGCGCTTCGGTGCGGCCGTCCGGGGAGCCGTAGGCGTCGCGGCGTTCGGTGCCGAGCAGGGCGAGTTCGGCCCGGATCCGGCCGGGCGGGGTCTCGCGCAATGCCTGCATTCCCGCGTCGATGCCGTACGGCTCGCCGCTTTCCTGAGAAGGCGTCAGGAAATCCGGGAAATAGCCGCGCGGTGGAATCACGGCGGACAGCAGGCGTACTTCACCATTCAACCGAGGCCGGGTTTCCGTACGCCATTTCCCGAACACCGCGGAACCGCGCCGGTCCCGCAGCCGGTGGAAACTCAGAGCGGTTTCCCACAGTGCGTCGGGCCGGGTGGCCATCCGCACCCTGGAAAGGTCCACTCCGGACATGTGGATACGCAGCACCGATCCCCCACCTGTTGCACCTGCAATTACCCCCACCCCAGGGTAGGTGATCCGTAACAGCACGTCACCACGGGGTTTCGGCCAGAGGTGAAACGCCTCGCACCCGCACGGTGTCACCCGAAAAGCTGTACGACGTCGGGTACGAATCCGGCGCCACCGGAAGGGCGAGTGAAGGCCGTGGGGGGTTTTGCTCGCCCGGCGGCGGTGGACGACGGAGCGGCTCCGTGCCCGACGGGGGTAACCCGGGTGCGGCCCATGGATGGGGATCCATGGGCCGCATCCCGGTCCGTTCCCGGCCCGGCTCTTTGCGTAATGAACGAACTTTGCGTAATGCGCGAAGATGCGTAATGCGCAAGCAAAAGGCACAACGCCGCACAGCGATTTCCCCGGAACAGGACAGGACGGCGGCACCCCCGCACAGGGTGCCGCCGTCCTCGGGTGTTCCGGAGTCGCCGTCGGGCCGGTGAAAGCGGTGCCCGGCCGACGGCCGCTCCGGGTCAGGGGGTCATGGAGTCACCGGGTCGAAGGGTCATGGAGTCGGTGGACCCGGTGCCGGTTCAGCGGCTGTCGCTGCCGGTCGAGCCCGCCGCCGCACGGCCCGCTTCGAGCCGGGCGACGGGGATGCGGAACGGGGAGCAGGAGACGTAGTCCAGACCCACCTCGTGGAAGAAGTGCACCGACTCCGGGTCTCCGCCGTGCTCGCCGCAGACGCCGAGCTTCAGGTCCGGGCGGGTGGCCCGGCCGGCCTCGACGGCGCTGCGGACCAGCGAGCCGACGCCGTCCTTGTCGATCGTCTCGAACGGCGACACCCCGAAGATGCCCTTCTCCAGGTACGCGGTGAAGAACGAGGCCTCCACGTCGTCGCGGGAGAAGCCCCAGACCGTCTGGGTCAGGTCGTTCGTGCCGAAGGAGAAGAACTGCGCGGCCTCGGCGATCTGGGCCGCGGTCAGCGCGGCGCGCGGCAGCTCGATCATCGTGCCGATGGTGAGCTTCAGCCGGGTGCCGGTGGCGGCCTCGACCTCGGCGATGACCTGGTCCGCCTCCTCGCGGACGATCTCCAGCTCCTGGACCGTGCCGACGAGCGGAATCATGATCTCCGCGCGCGGGTCGCCCTTGGCGTTCTTGCGCTCGGCCGCGGCCTCGGCGATCGCCCGTACCTGCATGGCGAACAGGCCGGGGATGACGAGCCCGAGGCGTACCCCGCGCAGGCCCAGCATCGGGTTCTGCTCGTGCAGCTTGTGCACGGCCTGGAGCAGGCGCAGATCGTTCTCGTTGGCGTCCTTGCGGGACTCGGCGAGCGCGACCCGTACCGAGAGCTCGGTGATGTCGGGCAGGAACTCGTGCAGTGGCGGGTCGAGCAGCCGCACGGTGACGGGCAGTCCGTCCATCGCCTCGAACAGCTCGATGAAGTCGGCCTTCTGGAGCGGGAGCAGCTCCTCCAGCGCGGTCTCGCGCTCGGCGTCGGTGTCCGCGAGGATCAGCTTCTCGACCATCTCGCGGCGCTCGCCGAGGAACATGTGCTCGGTGCGGCACAGACCGATGCCCTGGGCGCCGAAGCGGCGGGCCCGCAGCGCGTCCTCGGCGTTGTCGGCGTTGGCCCGCACCCGCAGCCGGCGCACCCGGTCCGCGTACGCCATGATCCGGTGCACGGCGGCGACCAGCTCGTCGGCGTCGTCGGCGCCGGCGTGCATCCGGCCCTCGAAGTACTCGACGACCGGGGACGGCACGACGGGTACCTCACCGAGGTACACCTTGCCGGTGGAGCCGTCGATGGAGACGACGTCGCCCTCCTCGACGACCCGGCCGCCCACCGTCATCCGGCGGCGCTTGGTGTCGACTTCGAGGTCCTCGGCGCCGCAGACACAGGTCTTGCCCATGCCGCGGGCGACGACGGCCGCGTGCGAGGTCTTGCCGCCGCGCGAGGTCAGGATGCCCTCGGCCGCGATCATGCCGTCGAGGTCGTCGGGGTTGGTCTCCCGGCGGATCAGGATGACCTTCTCGCCGGAGCGCGACCACTTGACCGCGGTGTACGAGTCGAAGACGGCCTTGCCGACCGCGGCGCCCGGCGAGGCGGCGATGCCGCGGCCCAGCAGCCCGGTCCTCGCGTCGTCATCGAAGCGCGGGAACATCAGCTGCGCCAGCTGCGCGCCGTTGACCCGCTGGAGTGCCTCGGCCTCGTCGATCAGGCCCTGGTCGACGAGCTGGGTCGCGATCCGGAAGGCGGCACCGGCGGTGCGCTTGCCGACCCGGGTCTGGAGCATCCACAGCTGGCCGCGCTCGATGGTGAACTCGATGTCGCACAGGTCCTTGTAGTGCGTTTCGAGGGTCTCCATGATCTGCATCAGCTGGTCGTACGACTTCTTGTCGATCGACTCCAGCTCGGCGAGCGGCACCGTGTTGCGGATACCGGCGACGACGTCCTCGCCCTGCGCGTTCTGCAGGTAGTCGCCGTACACGCCCTGGTGGCCGCTGGCCGGGTCGCGGGTGAACGCGACGCCCGTACCGGAGTCGGGGCCCAGGTTGCCGAAGACCATCGAGCAGACGTTGACGGCCGTGCCCAGGTCGCCGGGGATGCGCTCCTGGCGGCGGTAGAGCTTGGCCCGGTCGGTGTTCCACGAGTCGAAGACGGCCTTTATGGCCAGGTCCATCTGCTCGCGCGGGTCCTGCGGGAAGTCGCGTCCGGCGTCCCGCGCGACGATCTTCTTGAACTGGTCGACCAGCTTCTTCAGGTCGGCCGCGTCGAGGTCGACGTCGACGGTGACGCCCTTGGCCTCCTTGGCCGCCTCCAGCGCCTCCTCGAAGAGGTCGCCGTCGACACCGAGGACGGTCTTGCCGAACATCTGGATGAGGCGGCGGTAGGAGTCCCACGCGAACCGCTCGTCGCCGGCCTGGGCGGTGAGACCGACCACGGACTCGTCGGAGAGACCGATGTTGAGGACCGTGTCCATCATGCCGGGCATCGAGAACTTCGCGCCGGAGCGGACCGAGACCAGCAGCGGATCGTCGGCCTGGCCGAGCTTCTTGCCCATCCGTGCTTCGAGGGCGTCGAGATGCGCGCTGACCTCGGCGCGGAGTGCGGTCGGCTCTTCACCGCTGTCCAGGTAGACCTTGCACGCCTCGGTGGTGATGGTGAATCCCGGAGGGACGGGAAGCCCGAGGTTGGTCATCTCGGCGAGGTTCGCGCCCTTGCCGCCGAGGAGGTCCTTCAGATCCTTGTTGCCCTCGGTGAAGTCATAAACGAACTTCTCGCCCTTGAGCTCCGGGGATTCCGGGGTGGCTACGTGGGGATCTTTGTTTTCCGACACGGGTCTCGACTCCTCGAGGACGCGGTGGCTGCCCTGACGGCGAGGAACATACCCAGATCGAAGGTGTCTGGGTACGTCCACTTGCGCGTCATGAGGCCTCAACCACCCGTCCGCCAGCAGATCGAAAGTGACGTGATCCGCAGCCCGATCGGCAGGATTCATTCAATTCTTGAACGCATAAACACCGAGAGTCATCAGATCTCGCCATTTTGATGACACTACGCAGTGGAAGCGTCGATCGATCAAAGTGGAGGCCCCTGGCACCGAGTGCCATCATTTGAGAAATGCAGCTCTCAAAATTGCGCTCATCTGAGCGCCTCGACTCTCAGGGTGGCGAGAATCACTCCACGGCCGACGCTCAGATGTCACCATCCGGACGCCCGATCGGCAACCGCCCGTCACACCGTCATCACCGATACGGAACCAGAGGGGGCGGAGTCACCGTGCGGTGCCCGTTTCCGACTCGTTCGAGTCGTGTCCCGACCGAACCACCACCGATTCCGGCCGAATGCCGCGCTCACATGAGCGAGGCAAAAGAAGAGGCACGCGGTGCCTGTGGCGCCGCGTGCCCGAGAGCTGCCCGGAAGACCGGGCGGATCCCCTCAGCCGCCCGAGGTGTCCAGCTCCGCGTCCGGGCTCACGCCCGCGCAGTCGTACGGGTCCTTCAGCCAGCCGTCCGGCAGCACCACGCGGTTGTTGCCGGAGGTGCGCCCGCGCGGCCCGTCCGCGCCGTCCGGCCACGGCTGGTCCAGGTCCAGCTCCCGCAGCTGTCCGCCGAGCTCCTCCAGCGAGGAGGTGACCGCGAGCCTCTTGCGCATCTCCGAGCCGACCGAGAAGCCCTTGAGGTACCAGGCCACGTGCTTGCGGAAATCGATCACGCCGCGCGTCTCGTCGCCGATCCACTCCCCCAGCAGCGTCGCGTGCCGCAGCATCACATCGGCGACCTCGCGGAGCCCCGGCGCCTGCCGCGCCCCCGTGCCCTCGAACTCGCTCACCAGGTCGCCGAAGAGCCAGGGACGGCCCAGGCAGCCCCGGCCCACGACCACACCGTCGCAGCCGGTCTCGCGCATCATCCGGCGGGCGTCGTCCGCGCACCAGATGTCGCCGTTGCCGAGGACGGGGATCTCCGGGACGTGCTCCTTCAGCCGCGCGATGGCGTCCCAGTCGGCGGTGCCGCCGTAGTGCTGGGCGGCCGTCCTGCCGTGCAGGGCGACGGCCGTGACGCCCTCCTCGACCGCGATCCGGCCCGCGTCCAGATAGGTCATGTGGTCGTCGTCGATGCCCTTGCGCATCTTGATGGTGACCGGCAGATCACCCGCGTTGGAGACCGCCTGGTTGAGGATCGCGCGCAGCAGCGGCCGCTTGTACGGGAGCGCCGAGCCGCCGCCCTTGCGGGTCACCTTGGGGACCGGGCAGCCGAAGTTCAGGTCTATGTGGTCGGCGAGGTCCTCGTCGACGATCATGCGGACGGCCTTGCCGACGGTGACCGGGTCGACTCCGTACAGCTGGATCGAGCGCGGGGTCTCGCTCGCGTCGAAGTGGATCAGCTGCATGGTCTTCTCGTTGCGCTCGACCAGCGCCCGCGTGGTGATCATCTCGCTGACGAACAGCCCCTTGCCGCCGGAGAACTCCCGGCACAGGGTGCGGAACGGGGCGTTGGTGATGCCGGCCATGGGGGCGAGCACCACCGGCGGCTGCACGGTGTGCGGGCCGATCCGGAGCAGTGGGAGCGAGGGGGCGAGCGTGGTCATTGCTCCATTGTCGCGTACAAAGCGCGGCTCTCCGGCAGCAGAGTTCGTTAGTTAACCGTACTATCCATGTATGCCTGAGCTCAGCCACCGCCGCCGGCAGTTGGTACTGGCGATCTGCTGCATGAGTCTGCTGATCGTCAGTCTCGACAACACCGTGCTCAATGTCGCCCTCCCGTCCATGCAGAAGGAACTGCATGCCACCGTCGCGGGCATGCAGTGGACGATCGACGCCTACACCCTCGTACTGGCCTCGCTGCTGATGCTCGCGGGCTCCACCGCCGACCGGATCGGGCGCCGGAAGATCTTCAAGATCGGGCTCGTCCTGTTCACCCTCGGTTCGCTGCTCTGCTCCGTGGCGCCGAACCTGGAGTCGCTGGTGGCGTTCCGGATGGTGCAGGCGGTGGGCGGCTCGATGCTCAACCCGGTCGCGATGTCGATCATCACCAACACCTTCACCGACCCGCGCGAGCGGGCCCGTGCCATCGGGGTGTGGGGCGGTGTCGTCGGCATCTCCATGGCGGCGGGACCGGTGGTCGGCGGGCTGCTGGTGGACTCGGTGGGCTGGCGGTCGATCTTCTGGGTCAATCTGCCGGTCGGCCTCGCCGCGCTCCTGCTCACCTGGCGGTACGTCCCCGAGTCCCGCGCCCCGAAGCCGCGCAGGCCCGACCCGGTGGGTCAGCTGCTGGTGATGGCGCTGCTCGGTTCACTGACCTACGCGATCATCGAGGCACCCTCGGCCGGGTGGACCTCGGCCCGCATCCTGGCCTTCGCGGCGCTCGCCGCGTGCTCGCTGGCCGGCCTGCTGCTGTACGAGCCCCGGCGGGCCGAGCCCCTGATCGATCTGCGGTTCTTCCGCAGCGCCCCGTTCAGCGGTGCCACCGTCATAGCGGTCAGCGCCTTCGCCGCGCTGAGCGGGTTCCTCTTCCTCAACACCCTGTACCTGCAGAACGTGCGCGGGCTGAGCGCGCTGCACGCCGGTCTGTACATGCTGCCGATGGCGACCCTGACCTTCGTCTGCGCACCGCTGTCCGGGCGGCTCGTCGGCAACCGCGGCCCCCGGCTCCCGCTGCTCGTGGCGGGCGTGGCCATGACGGCGTGCGGGCTGCTGTTCGCCGCGTTCGACGCGGAGACGGACAACGTCCTGCTGTTCACCGGCTATGTGCTGTTCGGCCTCGGCTTCGGCATGGTGAACGCGCCGATCACCAACACGGCCGTCTCCGGGATGCCCCGCTCGCAGGCCGGGGTGGCGGCCGCGGTGGCCTCGACCAGCCGGCAGACCGGCGGGGCGCTGGGGGTCGCGGTGATCGGTGCGGTGCTGGCGGCCGGGGTGGCAGGCACCGGCTCGCCGCGCGGCGCCGCCTACGCCGAGGCCTTCGTGGACGCGAGCAAGCCCGCCTGGTGGATCCTCGCCGGGTGCGGGCTGTGTGTCCTGCTGGTGGGGGCGCTGACCAGCGGGCGCTGGGCGCGGGAGACGGCACTGCGGACCGCGCGGCGGCTGGAGCGGCCGGCGGACGTCCCGGCCGGGGATCAGACGTCGGCAAGCTCCAAGGCCTGAAGCCGGTCGAGGCGCTGCCTGGTCTCCTCGTCGGCGGGCGCGTACGTCACCATCCGCGGCCCGCGCGACGGGCCGAGCCACAGGTCGGTGTGTTCGACGTGGAGCAGTCCCACGTGGGCGTTGCGGAAGACCTTCGTCCGGCTGCCCGCGCCGACCACCTCGTGCCGGGCCCAGATCTCCCGGAACTCCGCGGACGACTCCTCCAGCCGCCCCAGGAGCGCCTTCCAGGCGGGCTCGGCCAGGTGGTCGGCCATCGCCCCGCGGAACTTGGCGGCCATCAGCCGGAGCACCCCGGGGAGGTCGACGACGGAGGAGCGCCACTGCGCGTTGGTGTAGGCGAGGATCATGCAGTTGCGGTCCTCGGGGGCGACCGCCTCCAGATCGCAGAGCAGCCTGCCGTAGGTCCGGTTGTACGCGAGGATGTCGTAGCGGCTGTTCTGGATGCAGGCCGGGACGGGGTCCAGCTGCCGCAGCATCTCGCGCAGTCCCGGAGTCACGCTCGGGCAGTCCGCGTCCGGTGACGGGTCGACGGCGCCGGCGAGCGAGAAGAGATGGCCGCGCTCGCTGCGGTCCAGCAGCAGGGCGCGGGCCAGCGCGTCGAGCACCTGGGGCGAGACCTGGATGTCGCGGGCCTGTTCCAGCCAGGTGTACCAGGTGACGCCCACGGCGGAGAGCTGGGCGACCTCCTCGCGGCGCAGGCCGGGGGTGCGCCTGCGGCGGCCCCGGGGCAGGCCGACCTGTTCGGGGGTGATGCGCTCCCGGCGGCTGCGCAGGAAGTCCGCGAGTTCGTGCCGCCGGACATCGGGCTCGAAGCGCCCGCCGCGCCCCTGGGCCGGCGGAACCCCGGGGACCACGCGCACCTCGGGCGGTTCGCTCGCCATCGTCGCCATGCCTCCAGCCTGCCGAACCGCCCGGCGCTCTGCCAGGTGCTCCTTGTACCAGGATAAAGACACTCTGGTACCAGGCTGACAAGGCCGCGATTCTCGATGGCGTGAGTGAATCAACTGTACGGACGCACCCCTCCTCCGCCACCGCCGACGCCGTGGTGCGGCACGACCACCCCGCTCCGGTGCTCGGCGCGCTCGGACTGTTCACCGTGCTGCTCGGTGCGGCGCTGCCGCTCATCGACTTCTTCATCGTGAACGTCGCCCTGCCGACGATCGACCACGATCTGGCCGCGGGCCCCGCCCTGCTCGAACTGGTCGTCGCGGGCTACGGCCTCTCCTACGCCGTGCTGCTCGTCCTCGGCGGCCGGCTCGGGGACATGGCCGGGCGGCGCCGGCTCTTCCTGCTGGGCATGGCCGCCTTCGGGGTCACCTCGCTCGCCTGCGGACTCGCCCCCGACGCCTGGACGCTGGTGGCGGCGCGGGTGGCCCAGGGCGCCGCGGCCGCGCTGATGCTGCCGCAGGTGCTCGCGACCATCCAGGCGGCCACCTCGGGCCACCGGCGGGCCCGTGCGATGGGCCTGTACGGGGCGACGGCCGGGCTCTCCATGGTGGCGGGCCAGGTCCTCGGCGGTGTCCTCGTCGCCGCCGCGCCGCTGTCGTCGGTGTTCGGCGAGAGCGCGGGCTGGCGTTCGGTGTTCCTGGTGAACGTTCCGGTGGCGGCGGTGGGGCTGGTGCTGGCCGCCCGCGTGGTGCCGGAGACCCGCTCCGAGCGGCCCGCGCCGATCGACGTACCGGGCACGCTGCTGCTGACCGTGTCGCTGGTGACGCTGCTCGCGCCGCTGACGGAGGGGCGCGCCGCGGGCTGGCCGTTGTGGACCTGGGTCTCGCTGGCCCTGTTCCCGTTCGCCGGTTACGCGTTCTACCGGGTGGAGCGGCGGGCCGACCGCCGCGGGCTGACCCCGCTGGTGCCGCCGAGCCTGCTGCGGCTGGAGTCGCTGCGCCGCGGGCTGGCGCTGGTGGTGCCGTTCTCGATCGGCTTCGGCGGCTTCATGTTCGTCATCGCGGTCGCCCTCCAGCAGGGGCTGGAGCTGGGTCCGGCCGCGGCCGGGCTGTCGATGGCGCCGATGGCGGCGGCGTTCTTCGTGGCGTCGCTGGCCGGTCCGCGGCTGATCCTGCGGTACGGCAGCCGGGTCGTGACGGCCGGCGGGCTGATCCAGGCGACGGGGGTGCTGGTGCTGGCGATCACCGTGTGGCGCGAGTGGTCCGGTCTCGGGGCACTGGGGCTGCTGCCGGGGGTCGCGATCGCGGGGTTCGGGCAGGGGCTCCAGCTGCCCGTCCTGTTCCGGATCGTGCTCTCCGACGTACCGGCCGCGCGGGCCGGGGTGGGCGGCGGGGTGATGACGACGACCCAGCAGGCCGCGCTGGCCCTGGGGGTCGCCACACTCGGCACGCTGTTCCTCGCCCTGGTGCCGGGCGCCGGGATGCGGGACGCGCTGGCCGTGACGCTGCTGGTGCAGCTGGCCGCGGTGGTGCTGACGACGCTGCTGAGCCTGCGGCTGCCGCGCAGGGTGGCGTGAAGGCGGGGCGGTCGCGGGGCGCGGACAAGGGCGTGGGGGGGGGGCGGGCGGGGGGGGGGGGGGGCGGGGGGGGGGGGGGGGGGGGGGGGGGCGGGGGGGCGGGGGGGGGGGGGGGGGGGGCCCGCGGGGGGGGGGGGGCGGCCCCAAAGGGACAGAGCGGGGTGAGGAGGCGTCAGCTCTCGGCCGGGGCGTCCTGCCCGGACGCGTCCGCGGCGCCGTCCGCCGGGGCCGCCTCGGGGGCGGTGCCGGACTGGGCGCGCTCGCGCATCTTGCGCAGCAGCTCCTGCTTCTGGTCGGCCGCCGCCTTGCGGTCGGTGTTGCGGGCGGCGCCCGCGCCCTGCTGATCGGCGCGGGACAGCTTCTTGCGCTGTCCGCCCACACCGAGAAGGTTGTTACGGCTCTTGGCCACGGCGTTCTCCGGTTCGTAGTGCGAAGTGAGGTCTCAGGCGACCTGGCAGGGGTCCGGTGGGCGGCGGGTGGTCGAACCCGCCGCGCTCTCACTCGTAGATCTGGAAGAACGAAGACATGCCGGAACCGTACCCCGGCCCGGTGCGCACCCGCACCGGCTTTTGCGCCCGGTTCCCGCGCCGGGTGACCGGGCGGGCGGGTCGGCGGCCGTCCGATGGGCCTCGGCCGGATGCTCCCGGCCACGGGCCGGGGCGGGAACCGCCCCCGTTCTCCCGGCCGCAGGCGTCGCGGCCCGGCCGCCGCCGCACCCCCGGCTTGCACACGTGGACGCATCGGGTGACCCCGCTGGTGGTCATTGACGGCACCGGGGCCCCTCGGTGGGATGCCCGGTGCGTGACGAAGCCCCCGGTTCCGTACGGGGAACCGGGGGCTTCGTCGGCGCGGTCGATACGTCAGCAGCCGATCAGGCGGGCGCCGAGGTAGGCCTGGATCTGGTCCAGGGAGACGCGCTCCTGCTTCATGGTGTCGCGCTCGCGCACGGTCACCGCGTTGTCGTCGAGGGTGTCGAAGTCGACGGTGACGCAGAACGGCGTACCGATCTCGTCCTGACGGCGGTAGCGGCGGCCGATGGCGCCCGCGTCGTCGAACTCGATGTTCCAGTTCTTCCGCAGGTCGGCCGCGAGGCCCTTGGCCTTCGGCGACAGCTGCGGGTTGCGGGACAGCGGCAGGACGGCGACCTTGACCGGCGCCAGGCGCGGGTCGAGACGCATCACGGTGCGCTTCTCCATGACGCCCTTGGCGTTGGGCGCCTCGTCCTCGATGTAGGCGTCGAGGAGGAAGGCGAGCATCGCGCGGCCGACACCGGCCGCCGGCTCGATGACGTACGGGGTCCAGCGCTCGCCGGCCTCCTGGTCGAAGAACACCAGGTCGGTGCCCGAGGCCTTGGAGTGCGCCTTGAGGTCGTAGTCCGTGCGGTTGGCGACGCCCTCCAGCTCACCCCACTCGCTGCCGCCGAAGCGGAAGCGGTACTCGATGTCGGCGGTGCGCTTGGAGTAGTGGGAGAGCTTCTCCGCCGGGTGCTCGTACCAGCGCATGTTCTCCTCGCGCATGCCGAGGTCCGTGTACCAGTTCCAGCGCTGGTCCATCCAGTACTGCTGCCACTCCTCGTCGTCGCCCGGCTTGACGAAGAACTCCATCTCCATCTGCTCGAACTCGCGGGTGCGGAAGATGAAGTTGCCCGGAGTGATCTCGTTCCGGAACGACTTGCCCATCTGGGCGATGCCGAACGGCGGCTTCTTGCGCGAGGTCTGCAGCACCTGGCCGAAGTTGGTGAAGATGCCCTGGGCGGTCTCGGGACGCAGGTACGCGACCGAGCCGGAGTCCTGGGTCGGGCCGAGGTGGGTGGAGAGCAGGCCCGAGAACTGCTTGGGCTCGGTGAAGGTGCCCTTGTTGCCGCAGTTGGGGCAGTTCAGCTCGGTCAGACCGTTCGCGGGCGCGTGACCGTGCTTCTCCTCGTACGCCTCCTCCAGGTGGTCGGCGCGGAAGCGCTTGTGGCAGGAGGTGCACTCGGTCAGCGGGTCGGTGAACGTGGCGACGTGGCCGGAGGCGGACCAGACCTCGGGGGCCAGGATGACCGACGAGTCGAGACCGACCACGTCCTCGCGCGAGGTGACCATGTAGCGCCACCACTGGCGCTTGAGGTTCTCCTTCATCTCGACACCCAGCGGCCCGTAGTCCCAGGCGGCGCGCTGACCGCCGTAGATCTCACTGCACGGGTAGACGAAGCCACGGCGCTTGCTCAGGCTGACGATGGAGTCGATCTTGTCGGCGGCCACGGTGCTCTCTTCATTGCGACGAAATGGGACAGGGTGCGGCGCGAAGCGCCTAGGTGGGGGGTGGTGTTCAGGAGACGGGCGGGCGAATGACTCAGATTACCGGCGGGGACGGCCCCTGGATCAAATCGGTATCGGCGCCGTCGGCCGGGAAGTCATCTCATAGGTCTTGTTGACAATCGTTTCCAGTTTTGTTGAAAATGACTGTCATGAACGTCAGCCGCCTCATACCCACCGCCGCGGTCGCCGGAGCAGTCGCCCTCGGCCTCACCGCGCTCACCGCCTGCTCCTCCCCGGACACCGCGGACCACAAGAACGGCGACAAGCTGGACGTGGTGGCCTCGTTCTATCCGATGCAGTTCCTGGCCGAGCAGATAGGCGGGGAACACGTCTCCGTCACCACGCTGACCAAGCCGGGCGTCGAGCCGCACGACCTGGAGCTCAGCCCGCGGCAGATCGGCGGGCTCACCGACGCCGACTACATCCTTTACCTCAAGGGCATCCAGCCCGCCGTGGACGACGCCATCGGGCAGTCCGGCGCGAAGGACGCCGTCGACGCCGCGAAGCTCACCACGCTGGAGGACCACGGCACCGAGGCCGGCGGCGAGGAACACGGCCACGAGCACCACGGCGACGAGGCCGGCGCCGACCCCCACATCTGGCTGGACCCGGTGAAGTACGCCGAGGTCGCCAAGGGCGTCGGGAAGTCCATGGCGAAGGCGGACCCGGACCACGCCGCGGACTACCGCAAGAACACGGCCGCGCTGGTCGGCAAGCTCGACGCGCTGGACAAGGCGTACGCGGACGGCCTGAGGAACACCGCCACCAGGACGTTCATCACCACCCACTCCGCCTTCGGGTACCTCGCCGAGCGCTACGGCCTCACCCAGGAGGGCATCGCCGGCGTCGACCCCGAGGCCGAGCCCAGCCCCGCCCGGATCAGCGAGATCCACACCATCGCGAAGAAGGACCGGGCCACCACCGTCTTCTTCGAGACGCTCGCCAGCGACAGGACGGCGAAGACCCTCGCCAAGGACACCGGCCTGAAGACCGACGTCCTGGACCCGCTCGAAGGCATCACGCCCAAGTCCAAGGGCGCCGACTACATCGAGGTCATGCGGTCCAATCTCGCCGCCCTGCAGAAGGCGCTCGGCGCGAAGTGACCCTCGTACCCCCCGCCACAGCAGCATCGGAGGCGCACATGCCCGAGACCGGGAGCACCACGACCGACCCCGTGATAGCCGTGCGGGGCGCCACCGCCACCCTCGGCGCGCGTCCGGTGCTGCGCGGCATCGACCTGACCGTCCACCGCGGCGAGGTCGCCGCCCTGCTCGGCGCCAACGGCTCCGGCAAGTCGACCGCCGTACGTTCCGTCATCGGCCAGGTCCCGCTCGGCGGCGGCTCCGTCGAGCTGTTCGGCACCCCGCTGCGCCGCTTCCGCTCCTGGGCGCGGATCGGCTACGTGCCCCAGCGCACCACGGCGGCCGGCGGCGTCCCCGCCACGATCCGCGAGGTCGTCACCTCCGGACGGCTGTCCCGTACGAAGCTGGGCCTGCTCCGCAGGGCCGACCGGGCCGCCGTCGACCGGGCCATCGAGCTCGTCGGCCTCGCCGACCGCGCCGGGGACTCGGTGAACGCCCTCTCCGGCGGACAGCACCAGCGGGTGCTGATCGCCCGCGCGCTGGCCGCCGAACCCGAGCTGCTGATCATGGACGAGCCGATGGCCGGCGTGGACCTGGCCAGCCAGGAGATCCTCGCCGCGACCCTGCGCGAGCAGGTCGCGGCCGGCACCACGGTGCTGCTCGTGCTGCACGAGCTCGGCCCGCTGGAGCCGCTGATCGACCGCGCGATCGTGCTGCGCGACGGCTGTGTGATGCACGACGGGCCGCCGCCCGAGGCCCTGGGTCAGCACGCGCTGCCCGGACACGACCACGTACACCCCCACGCGGCCTCCGAGCCCGTCCGGACGGGACTGCTGAGCTGACCATGGAATTCCTCGACCCCCCCTTCATGCAGCGGGCCCTGCTCGCCGCCGTGCTCGTCGGCGTCATCGCGCCCTCCGTCGGCATCTACCTCGTCCAGCGCCGCCAGGCCCTGATGGGCGACGGCATCGGCCACATCGCGATGACCGGTGTCGGCCTCGGCTTCCTGCTCTCCACCAGCCCGGTCTGGATGGCCACGGCGGTCGCCGTCGCCGGCGCCGTCGTGATGGAACTGATCCGCTGGTACGGACGCACCCGCGGCGACATCGCGCTGGCCATGCTGTTCTACGGCGGCATGGCGGGCGGTGTGCTGCTGATCAATCTCTCCGACACCGGGTCCAACGCCAACCTCACCTCGTACCTCTTCGGCTCCCTGTCCACGGTCTCCTCCGAGGACATCACCTCGATCTGTGTGCTGGCCGCCTTCGTGCTGCTGGTGACGCTGGGGCTGCGCCGCCAGCTGTTCGCGGTCAGCCAGGACGAGGAGTTCGCCCGGGTCACCGGGCTGCCGGTGCGCGCGCTGAACCTGCTGGTCGCCGTGACGGCGGCGGTGACCGTCACCGTCGCGATGCGGGTCGTCGGGCTGCTGCTGGTCAGCGCCCTGATGGTGGTTCCGGTCGCGGCCGCGCAGCAGATCTCCCGGTCCTTCAAGGTGACGTTCGTGCTGTCGGTCGTCATCGGCACGGCGGTGACCCTGGCCGGCACCGTCACCTCGTACTACCAGGACGTCCCGCCCGGCGCGACGATCGTGCTGCTGGCCATCGGGGTCTTCGTCGCCCTGACGCTGCTGGCGGCCCCGCTGGCCAGAAGCCGCGCCCGCCGGAGCGAAGCGGCGTCCGAGGAGTGCACCCTGGAAGTACCGGCCACCCGTCCGGCCCCGGACGAGCTCCGGATCTGACCGTGACGCCCGGGCGGGCTGGCACAATGGCCCGACACAAGTACGGGCGACACGAGGAGGCTGCTGTGGCGACGGCGCCGATCAGTGGAACGAACGCGGCTCCGGTACGCGGCCGGTCGACCCGGCAGCGGGCGGCGGTGGCGGCGGCGCTCGACGAGGTGGACGAGTTCCGCAGCGCCCAGGAGCTGCACGACGTGCTCAAGCACCGCGGCGACTCGGTCGGGCTCACCACCGTCTACCGCACCCTCCAGTCCCTGGCCGACGCCGGGGAGGTCGACGTGCTGCGCACCACGGACGGCGAGTCCGTGTACCGCCGCTGCTCGACCGGCGAGCACCATCACCACCTGGTGTGCCGGATGTGCGGCAAGGCCGTGGAGGTCGAGGGGCCCGCGGTGGAGCAGTGGGCGGAGACGATCGCCGCCCAGCACGGGTATGTGAACGTCGCCCATACGGTGGAGATCTTCGGCACCTGCGCGGAGTGCGCGGCCGCGAAGAAGTGACGGTGCGGGGCCGGCGTTCCCGGCCCCGCACCCGTCTCAGAGCCTCTGCACGTTGCGGTCGAGCACGCTCCGCAGCCGGTCGAGTTCCTCCGGCCCGCGCAGGCCGCGCTTGGGCACCATGGTGATCCCGGTGGCCTGCTTGTCGCCGCTGAACAGCACGAAGA
The DNA here is from genome assembly GCF_043204345.1 of Streptomyces sp. NPDC047917. NCBI lineage: Bacteria > Bacillati > Actinomycetota > Actinomycetes > Kitasatosporales > Streptomycetaceae > Streptomyces > Streptomyces sp. NPDC047917. The sequence continues at coordinate 112,823 of NZ_JBIDCA010000012.1, read as the reverse complement.
GCTGCGGAGTCTCCCGGTAGCGGGGCACCATCGGCCAGCGGACGGTCGTGGTGCTGTGGTCCGTGGTCACTTCTATGCCGGTCTCGCGCACCACCGTGCGGCAGGTGCCCTGACGCACGGCGAACCCGTACAGCTGCCGGGCCCGGAGCCAGGGCGTCAGGACCACGGCCAGCACCACGAAGACGAGCCCCACCCAGACGGGCGCCCCCGGGCCGTGCCGGCCGCTCGCGATCGTGATGCCCATCAGCACGGCCAGCGCCGGCATCAGGATCAGCAGCTCGCGCTGCATACGGCCACTTCTGCTGATCTTCGCGCGGGCGTTCAACGCCTCCGCGAAATCGGCCGTGGTCGGCTGGTACGCCGGCTCGACCACGACCCCTTCCGGTTCCCGCCCCTGAGTTGTCATGGGGCGGGATCGTAACGGCAGGGTCAGACGGCCGGATCCGCGGTACCGGCCTCCACCGCGCCGCCGAAGCGCCGGTCCCGCTGGGCGAATTCCAGACAGGCCCGCCACAGGTCACGGCGGTCGAAGTCCGGCCAGAGCACGTCCTGGAAGACCATCTCGGCGTAGGCGCTCTGCCAGATCAGGTAGTTGGACGTGCGCTGCTCGCCGCTGGGGCGGACGAAGAGGTCCACGTCCGGCATGTCCGGGTAGTAGATGTACTTCGCGAAGGTCTTCTCGTTGACCTTGGACGGGTCGAGCTTCCCGGCCGCGACGTCCTGGGCGATCCGCTGCGCCGCGTCCGCGATCTCGGCCCGGCCGCCGTAGTTGACGCAGAAGTACAGCGTCATCCTGTCGTTGTCCTTGGTCTGCTCCTGGGCGACCTGGAGCTCCTGGACGACGGACTTCCACAGCTTGGGCATGCGGCCGACCCAGCGGATGCGGATGCCCAGTTCGTCCATCTCGTCGCGGCGGCGGCGGATCACGTCCCGGTTGAAGTTCATCAGGAACTTCACCTCCTCCGGGGACCGCTTCCAGTTCTCGGTGGAGAACGCGTACAGCGAGAGGTTCTTCACGCCCATCTCGATGCAGCCCTTGAGCACGTCCATGACGACGCCCTCGCCGACCTTGTGGCCCTCGGTGCGCGGGAGGCCGCGTTCCTTGGCCCAGCGGCCGTTGCCGTCCATCACGACGGCCACGTGCTTGGGCACCAGCTCGCCGGGGATCTTCGGGGGCGTGGCACCGGAGGGGTGCGGCTCCGGGGTCTTGTAGTCGCGCCGGTTACGGCCGCCGAGCATCCCGCGTACTGCCATGAACTGTCTCGCTCCCTGTGCCTGATCTGCCTGTGCTTGATGTGCCCGTGTCACTTCTCTACGTACCGCAGTGAGCGCAGCCCGCGCTCCAGATGCCAGTGCAGATAGGCGGACACCAGTCCGCTCCCCTCCCTGACATGACGCGCCTCGCACGCGTCCGCCGTCTCCCAGTCGCCGCTGAGCAGTGCGCTCAGCAGTGTGACGGCCTCAGCCGAGGGTACGACGCTGCCGGGCACCCGGCAGTCGCCGCATATGACGCCCCCCGCCGCGACCGAGAAGAACCGGTTCGGTCCGGACATTCCGCACTTGGCGCAGTCCTCGAAGCTGGGCGCGTAGCCGTTGACGGCCAGCGAGCGCAGCAGGAACGCGTCGAGGATGAGATGCGGCTCGTGTTCGCCGCGGGCGAGGGTGCGCAGCCCGCCGACGAGCAGCAGGTACTGCTGGACCGCGGGCTCGCCCTCGTGGTCGGTGAACCGCTCGGCGGTCTCCAGCATCGCGGTGCCTGCGGTGTAGCGGGCGTAGTCGGTGACGATGCCGCCACCGTACGGGGCGATCGTCTCGCTCTGGGTGCAGAGCGGCAGACCGCGGCCGACCAGTTCGCTGCCCCGGGCGAAGAACTGCACGTCGACGTGGGAGAAGGGTTCCAGCCGGGCCCCGAACTTGGACTTCGTGCGGCGCACCCCGCGCGCGACGGCGCGCACCCGGCCGTGGCCGCGGGTCAGGATCGTGATGATCCGGTCGGCCTCGCCCAGCTTCTGCGTGCGCAGCACCACGCCGTCGTCCCGGAACAAGCTCATGCGTCCATTGTCCGGTACGGGGAGGGCGGCCGGGGCCGGGGCTCAGGAAGGCGTGCGCGCCGCCTCGGCGAGCAGCCGGGCCGTGTCCTGGGCGCAGAGCTGGAGCGCGCCGCCGACCGTGGTCAGCACCTCGCGCTCCGCCTGCCCGTACGGTCCGTCGGCGAGCGCGATCCGGGCGCCCTGGAGCAGAATCGATTCGCGTCCGGCGGGGGCGAGGTGCGGGCCGAGGGGTTCCAGTGCCTCGTGCAGTTCGATGGCGAGGGCCGCTCCGCACGCGTCGGCCGCGGGGTCGAAGGCGGAGCCGTGGCCGGTGTCGGCGGCGAGGACCTCGACGACGGTGCAGAGCTGTTCCTCGGTGCAGTCGTCGAACCCGGCGCCGCGCACGATGGTGGCCGCGGTCTCCAGCACTGTGCGGGAGGTGGTGCCGCCGGCCGCGAGGACGCCGAGCGCGACGGTGTGGACGGCGTCCCGGAGCATGGCGGAGAGCCGGGTGGTGGTGGGGTGGTCGAGCGCGTCGGTGCCGAAGTGCTCGTGGCAGGCGGCGCATTCGACGACCGGGCCGACGGTGCCGCGCCGCAGCATCGGTACGCCGAGCACCGCGAAGCGCCGACGGCCGGTGAGCCTGCGGTAGTTGCGGTCGCCGCCGCAGCCGGGGCAGAAGAACTCGCCGTCGCCGACGGGGTCCCAGACGGTGCGGATGCCGCAGATACGCAGCTTCATGGCGCGTTGTCCCATGCCTGACCGCACGTCGCACACCTCCGTAACTCCCCCGTAGCCCTAAAAGCACGGGAGGTGCCCCTCCGGCAACATTGCCGTGTGGACGTGATGTTAACCACAGTCGCGATGCGACGTCAGTACCTCGCTCGTCACAACCGCCCGGAGATGGCCGAACCCCGCCCCCCGGAAGCGGGTGGACGGGGTCCTCGGCCGTGCGGCGGAGCGCCCTCGCGGGCGCCGGATCAGCGGGTGGCGCGGTTGACCGCGGAGACGACCGCCTTCAGTGAGGCCCGGGTGGTGTTGGCGTCGATGCCGATGCCCCACAGGACCTTTCCGTCGATCGCGCACTCGATGTACGAGGCGGCCTGGGAGCTGGCGCCCTCGCTCATGGTGTGCTCGGTGTAGTCCAGCAGCCGGGCGTCGATGCCGATGGCCTGCAGTGCTTCGAAGAACGCGGAGATCGGTCCGTTGCCGGTACCGGTCAGCACGGTGTCCGCGCCGTCCACGGTCGCCTCGACGGTGATCGTGTCCTTGCCGTCGGAGCCGGTGGTGGTCTGGCCGGTGCGGATCTGTACGCGGCCCCAGGCGTTCTCCGGGCTGGGCAGGTACTCGTCGCGGAACGTGGACCAGATCTGCGTCGGCGTGACCTCGCCGCCCTCGGCATCCGTCTTGGCCTGAATGATCCGGGAGAATTCGATCTGCATCCGGCGCGGCAGGTCCAGCTTGTGGTCGTTCTTCAGGACGTAGGCGATTCCGCCCTTGCCGGACTGCGAGTTGACCCGGATGACGGCCTCGTAGCTGCGGCCGACGTCCTTCGGGTCGATCGGCAGGTACGGCACCGCCCACTCGATGTCGTCGACCGTCTTCCCCCGGGCGGCCGCGTCGGCCTCCATGGCGTCGAAGCCCTTCTTGATGGCGTCCTGGTGGGAGCCGGAGAAGGCGGTGTAGACCAGGTCGCCCGCGTAGGGGTGGCGCGGGTGGACCTCCATCTGGTTGCAGTACTCGCTGGTGCGGCGGATCTCGTCGATCTGCGAGAAGTCGATCTGCGGGTCGACGCCCTGCGAGAACAGGTTCATGCCCAGGGTGACCAGGTCGACGTTGCCGGTGCGCTCGCCCTGGCCGAACAGGCAGCCCTCGACCCGGTCCGCACCGGCCATGACGGCCAGCTCGGCGGCGGCGACGGCGGTGCCGCGGTCGTTGTGCGGGTGGACCGACAGGCAGATGAACTCGCGGCGCGACAGGTTGCGCGACATCCACTCGAACCGGTCCGCGTGCGTGGACGGCGTCGAACGCTCCACGGTCGCGGGCAGGTTGAGGATGATCTCGCGCCCCTCCTCGGGCTGCCAGACGTCACAGACCGCCTCGCAGACCTCCAGGGCGAAGTCCAGCTCGGTGTCGGTGAAGATCTCGGGGCTGTACTGGTAGCCGAAGGTCGTCTCCGGGCCCAGCAGCTTCTCCGCGTACTCCACGACCAGCCGGGTGCCGTCCACGGCGATCTGCTTGATGTCGTCCTTGGAGCCGCGGAAGACGACCCGGCGGAAGGTGGGTGCCGTCGCGTTGTACAGGTGCACGGTGGCGCGGCGGGCGCCGACGATGGACTCGACGGTCCGCTCGATCAGGTCCTCGCGGGCCTGTGTCAGGACGGAGATCGTCACGTCCTCGGGGATCGCGCCCTCTTCGATGATGGAGCGGACGAACGCGAAGTCGGTCTCGCCGGAGGACGGGAAGCCGACCTCGATCTCCTTGTAGCCCATGCGTACCAGCAGATCGAACATCTCGCGCTTGCGGGCCGGCGACATCGGGTCGATCAGGGCCTGGTTGCCGTCGCGCAGGTCGGTGGAGAGCCAGCGGGGCGCAACCGTGATCCGGTTGTCCGGCCAGGTGCGGTCGGGGATCTCGACGGCCTCGTAGCTGCCGTACTTGTGGATCGGCATCCCGGACGGCTTCTGCAGCCGAGTCGCGTTGGTGACCGGCGTCGGGCGGCCGACAGCGGCTTCAGCGGGGGACTGAGCGGGATTTGCGGCGGTCATGGCGTACGGCTCCTCGGGGTCCAACCAGGTGGGACGGCCGACTGTGTCGCTGCAACACCAGACTCCGCGGGGAGGGGGTCGGCCTACGACTACAGGCCCTCGCCGCGGCAGCTAAGAAGAAGCAGCCCGAAACGCATGATGCGACGAGACTAACCGAGAGGTGCCTGATGCGTCGGTCCCGTATCAGTATGCGGGACCGGGCGCAGGAAACGCCCAACCGTGATCGATCACTCCATTTCGTCAATCCTGATCGCAACCAGTGACATCGCGGTTACCTGCTGCCACAGTCGGTTGTATGCACTCTCAGTCACCGCACGGCTTCCGCCCGGTCTTCTGCACGATCGTGCCGCCTCATGTCCTCGACAGGCTGTCGCAGTCCGACAACCCCGATCTCGCCGGGCCCTCCCGTCGCACCCTGGAGGGCGACGCGGCCCGCCGCACCCGCCGCCAGATGGCCACGGTCGTCACCGTGCCCGTCGCCCCCGCGTCCGACGGGGAGGTGTCCGACAAGCCCGAGCGCGTCCTGTACGACTGCCGCAACGGCACCCAGCTGCCCGGCACCAAGGTCCGCTCCGAGGGCCAGGACCCGACGAAGGACGCGAGCGTCAACCGCGCGTACGCGGGGCTCGGCGCCACCTTCGAACTGCTGCTCAAGGCGTACGGCCGCCGTTCGATCGACGGCAACGGACTGCCGCTGATCGGTTCCGTGCACTACGACGAGAAGTACAACAACGCCTTCTTCGACGGCGAGCAGATGGTCTTCGGCGACGGGGACGGGGAGATCTTCCTGGACTTCACCGTCGCCATCGATGTGATCGGCCACGAGCTGACCCACGGCCTGACCCAGTACACCGCCAATCTGAGCTACTACGGCCAGTCCGGCGCGCTCAACGAATCCATGTCCGACGTCTTCGGCTCCCTGGTCAAGCAGTACACGCTGGGCCAGAGCGCCGACCAGGCCGACTGGCTGATCGGCGCCGGGCTGCTCGCGCCCCACGTCCAGGGCGTCGCGCTGCGCTCGATGAAGGCACCGGGCACGGCGTACGACGACGACGTGCTGGGCAAGGACCCGCAGCCGGCCTCGATGGAGGACTACGTCCACACCAGCGAGGACAACGGCGGGGTGCATCTCAACTCGGGCATTCCGAACCGCGCGTTCTATCTGCTGGCGACGGCGCTCGGCGGCAATGCGTGGGAGCGGGCCGGGCAGCTCTGGTTCGATGTGCTCACAGGTGGTCAACTGGCCGTGGACGCGGACTTCGCGGACTTCGCCCGGCTGACGGTCGCCGCCGCCCGCAGCCGCTTCGGCGAGGGCGACGAGGCCGAGGCTGTCCTGAAGGCGTGGTCGGAGGTGGGCGTTCCGACCGCATGACGCGGTTCCGGCCCCTTGGCCGGCCCGCCCGGCGTTGGAGGACAGCACATGCGGATCCAGGTCAGCAGGACCGGCGGCTTCGCCGGCATCGCACGCCGCCGCGAGGTCGACACCTCCGGGCTGGCCGATGCGCCGGAGTGGGAGGCGCTGGCCGAGACGGCGCTCGCGGCGGGGCACGACACCCCGCCCGGCGGTGTGCCGGACGGCTTCCGGTACGCGATCACGGTCGGCGACCGGACGGTCCACTGCGCGGACCCGAGGCTGACCGACGCCCAGCGGGCACTGGTCTCACGCGTCCTGAAGGAGGGCGCGTGAGACCGGTCTCCCGGTAGCCCGGCTCGGAAGCCGAGCCCGCGCTGCTGCTCGGGGCCCGTCCCCGCCGCCGCCCTCCGGCCGCCGGACCGGGCACAGCTCGGAAGCCGAGCTTGCGCAGTTGCTTCGGGGCCCGTCCCCACGGTCACCCTCACACCCCTCGGCCCGGAGGGCCTCAGCGGCCTCGGGCAGCTGCGCCGCCCTCCGGCCGCCGGACCGGGCCGAACTCAGAAGCCGAGCTTGCGCAGCTGCTTCGGGTCGCGCTGCCAGTCCTTCGCGACCTTCACATGGAGGTCCAGGAAGACCGGGGTGCCGAGCAGCGCCTCGATGTGCTTGCGGGACTTGGTGCCGACGTCCTTCAGCCGCTTGCCCTTCGGGCCGATGATGATGCCCTTCTGGCTCGGGCGCTCGATGTAGACGTTGGCGTGGATGTCGAGCAGCGGCTTGTCCGCCGGGCGGCCCTCGCGCGGCAGCATCTCCTCGACGACGACCGCGATGGAGTGCGGCAGCTCGTCCCGTACGCCTTCGAGCGCGGCCTCGCGGATCAGTTCCGCGACCATGACCATCTCGGGCTCGTCGGTGAGGTCGCCCTCCGGGTAGAGCGGCGGGCTCTCGGGGAGCAGCGGGGCGATCAGGTCGCCCAGCAGACCGACCTGGGTGTCCTTGACCGCGGAGACCGGGATGATCTCCGCCCACTCGAAGCCGAGCTCCTCGCCGAGGCGCGAGACGGCCAGCAGCTGTTCGGCGAGCTGCTTGGAGTCGACCAGGTCGGTCTTGGTGATGATGGCGATCTTCGGGGTCTTCTTGATGCCCGCGAGTTCCTTGACGATGTACTTGTCGCCGGGGCCGAGCTTCTGGTCGGCCGGCAGGCAGAAGCCGATGACGTCGACCTCGGCCCAGGTGGTCCGTACGACGTCGTTGAGACGCTCGCCCAGCAGCGTGCGCGGCTTGTGGAGGCCGGGGGTGTCGACCAGGATCAGCTGCGCGTCGTCACGGTGCACGATGCCGCGCACGGTGTGCCGGGTGGTCTGCGGCCGGTTGGAGGTGATCGCCACCTTCTGGCCGACCAGAGCGTTCGTGAGGGTGGACTTGCCCGCGTTGGGGCGGCCCACGAAGCAGGCGAAACCGGCCCGGTGGGGGGCTTTGCCCGCGGCCTGCTGCGCGGCGGCATCTGTGTCAGGTCGAACGCTCATGGCGCCCATTGTCCCCGATCCCGGCGGCCCCGCCGCACCAAGGGCCGCGGCGGGGCCTGTCGGATGTCGTCTCAGGCGGTGCGGGTGCGGCCCCGGCGGGCCCGTATCCACATCCCCGTGCCCCCGCCGACGATCACCAGCAGGATCCCGGCGACCAGCCAGGGCAGCGCGAAGTACGAGGCGGTGGCGGACTCCCGGGTCTCGCGGGCGCTCGCGGTCAGCCGGATCTCGCCCCATTCCAGCTGGGGCGCGCCGGCCCACTGCTCGGTCAGCCGGACCTGCTGGCGGGGCAGCAGTTCGGAGGGGATCCTCTTCAGGTCGCGGGCGAGCAGGGTGCGGCCGAAGAGGCCCTCGGCCTTGAGGGCGACCTTGGGGCTGAGGGTGACATTGCCCCGGTTGTGGAGCGTGTACGAGATCACGGCCCGGCTCTTCCCGGTGCCGGGGACCAGGGGCTGGCTGTGCTCGACCCGGACGTCGTCCACGGAGAGCGCGGGCATGGTCGGACCGTTGACCCGCAGATAGATCCGGGCGCCGACCGCCTTCTGGACGCCGACGGCGACGGCACCGGCGTCGGCGGGGTCGATGCGCTCGTCCAGGGCGACGAGCGCGCCGGGGTGGTCGCCCGGTTCGGCGTTCTCGGGCACGGCGATGGTGACCGGGACGGTGACCGAGCCGTGCGGCCGCACGGTGACCCGGTCGCGGCCGGTCCTCGCCCAGGCACCGACCGAGCTCTGCTTCTCGTCGCGGGTGCGGACGGCGAAGCCGCCGTCGCGGGCGGTGTTGTAGGCGTCGGCGGCGTAGAGCCGGAAGGTCTGCGGCCGGTCCGTCTTGTTGGTGACGGTGACCTTGTCGTGGAGCGTGGCGCCGGGGTCGGCCGAGAGGTAGAAGTACGGGCGCTGGCCGGCCCGTGCGGTGGCCGGGAAGACCGACCAGCTGCCGTTGTCCGCGGCGTCGGCCGCCGGCGCGCCGATCAGCAGGAGGACGCCGGCCAGGAGCAGTACGTGAATGTGGCGCACGGTTCAGAACCCCCGGGTGGTGGTCGGGACGGACGGTCCGGGCGGGTGCGCGCCCGGTCCGCCGGTTGCTCGGGAGCGCTCGGTCACGTGAGGGTGAGGGTGAGCACGCCGGAGTACGCGCCGGGGGCGGTGTACGCCGGTACGTTCAGCGCGAGCCGGGCGTCGACGGTGAACTCGCCGCCCGTGAAGGTCCCGTTCGGTGTGGACGCCAGGGTGGCCCCCGCGCTGCCGACCGGTCCCGCGGAGCCCGCCGCGCAGGTGCTCGGGCTTCCGGGCTTCGTCGCGCAGACCGGGGTCCAGCCGAGTGCGGAGGCACCGATCGTCGCGCCGCCGGGGCCCTGGAAGTCGGTGACCTTGCCGGTCAGGGACCAGCCCGCGGGGCCGCCGCGGAAGTCCTCGACCGTCACCGTCTGCAGGGAGCCGCGGGAGGCGCCGCCCCGGCCGAAGTCGACCGCCGACATCTCGACGGTGTCCCCGGCCTGGAGCATGGAGAGCGTGCCCGCCTCGATGGAGGTGTTGAGCCTCTGGCTGCCGTCCGGGATCTCGCCGCCGCCACCCGTGACGGTGTAGGCCTGCGGGCCCGCACCCTTGGCCGGGTCCCAGGCGCCGCCCTCGTAGGCGACGATGCCGGTGGTCGCCGGGTCGCTGACGGTGAGCCGGCCGCTGAAGCCGCCGGAGCCGTCCGCCTTCACGGTGGCCGTGTCGGCGGTCCGGGTGTCACCGGCCCGGCCGGCGAGGGTGACGTCCGCGCCCGGGGTGAACTTCGACCCGGTGACGGTGACCTCGTCGCCGGCCTTGCCGGACGCGGCCCCGAGCTGGATGGCGCGCTCGTTGACCTGACCGCCGTCGTCCGTCGCGATGATCGTCTCGGAGACGGGGGCGGGCGGGTCCGTCACCGTGCAGGGGGTGTCCAGCTCCATGATGTAGCTGGTGTGGATGTTGTAGTCGCCGGGCGACAGGGTGATCGAGCCGGGCGCCGTGACCGTGAAGGTGCCGGTCATCGAGAACGACGGGAAGGTGCCCTTGCCGGGTACCGGATCGTTCTTCTTGGGGCCCGCGACGGTGACGCTCGTGCTCTGCGCACCGCCCACGGTGACCTTGCCGGTCGGCGTCATGATGTCGGCGGGCAGTGCCAGATCGACCGGGTTGCTCGCGGCCGCTTCGACGACGGTGTACGTCACGGTGACCGTGTCGCCCACCTTCGGGGCGGCGTTGTCGACGGTGATCGAGGCCTTCGTCGTCCCGTCGATCGGCGGGATGCCCGCGATGGCCGGCGGGATGCAGTGGGTGGGGAAGTCCACCGGCACCGAGGCGGTGACCGTGGCCTGCGCGGGGCCCGCGAGCACCCCTCCCCCGGCCACGACGAGCGCGCCCACGCCCAGCGCGGCGGCCCAGCGGCGGCGGTGTCCGGGCCGCCCCCGGGCGCCGGATCTTCGCATGCTGATTCTTCGGTCGGTCGGACGCATGGAGCCCCCTCCTGCGGATGCGGCGCAGCGGCTCTCCGCGCCGACGGGGGCCCATTGACGGCTCCGGCCGAAAAGAAGTCAATGGCAGCGAAATGCACCGACTGATGGTCCATCAGATGCTGTCAAGATCCCTGTGCCGGAGAGATCTCGACCGCGTCCGCCGCCAGCCGCTCGACCGCGTCCGTCACCGGCCGCTCGACCACGCCCGCCGCCAGCCGCTCGACCGCATCTGCCGTCAGCCGGCCGTCACGCTGATCCGCAGGGTGCCGTCGGGCCCGGCGAGCAGGACGGGGGTGTCCGGGCCGCCCAGGTCCCGTACCGCGGCACGGTCCTCGTCCGACGGGGTCTGCGCCTCGGAGACGACCGCGGCCGCCTCCAGCGAGGTGGCTCCGCTGGCCACGGCCATCGCCACGGCGGTCTGCAACGCGCTGAGCTTCAGCGACTCCAGCCGGACGGTGCCGGCGACATAGGTACGTCCGGTCTCGTCCCGTACGGCCGCGCCCTCCGGCACACCGTTGCGGGCGCGGGCGCTGCGCGCCAGCGTGACGATCTTGCGGTCCTCGGCGCCGAGGTCGGTGCTCTCAGTCATGTGCCGAGCATACGAACCGGGCGCACCCGCCCGCGCACCGCCTACGGCCGGTCGAGCCGGAGCCGTTGCGCCTTCGGCAGTCCCGCCACCACCAGGTCGTAGGAGTCCTCGATCAGCTCGCGGAGCAACCGGTCCGGCACCCCGGACACCGTCACCGTGTTCCAGTGACGTTTGTTCATGTGCCAGCCCGGCACCACCGCGTCGTACTTCTCCCGCAGCCGCACCGCCTCGTCCGGATCGCACTTCAGGTTCACCGTCAGCGGCCGGGCGTCCAGCGTGCTGAGCGCGAACATCTTGCCGAGCACTTTGAAGACCGAGATCTCGGGGCCGAACGGGAACTCCTCGGCGCTCGCGTTGAACTCCAGGCAGAACGCCCTGAGCTGCTGCGGGGTCATCCCTCGTCCTCCCCCCGGGCCGGCACGGGCTCCACCAGCACCGTGACGATCTTGTTGCGGCGGCCCGCCGGGGACTCCGCGGTCAGCCGCAGCCGGCGGCCGTCGGGGAGGTCGACGACGGCCGAGGCCCCGGCGATCGGGACCCGCCCCAGCGCCTTGGCCAGCAGTCCGCCGACGGTCTCCACGTCCTCGTCGTCGTACTCGTCGAGGCCGAACAGCTCCCCGAGGTCGCCGATGTCGAGGCGCGCGGTCACCCGGAAGCAGTCGTTCCCCAGCTCCTGGACCGGCGGGAGTTCGCGGTCGTACTCGTCGGTGATCTCGCCGACGATCTCTTCGAGGATGTCCTCGATGGTGACGATGCCCGCCGTGCCGCCGTACTCGTCGATCACGACGGCGACGTGGCTGCGCTCCTGCTGCATCTCGCGCAGCAGGTCGCCGGCGTTCTTGGTGTCGGGCACGAAGGACGCCGGCCGCATCGCGGTGGAGACCAGGTCGGCCTCCGACTCGCGGTTGATGTGGGTCTTGCGGACCAGGTCCTTGAGATACACGATGCCGACGATGTCGTCCTCGTTCTCCCCGGTGACCGGGATCCGCGAGAAGCCGGAGCGCAGCGCCAGGGTCAGCGCCTGCCGGATCGTCTTGTAGCGCTCGATGCAGACCAGGTCCGTGCGCGGCACCATGACTTCGCGCACCAGCGTGTCGCCGAGCTCGAAGACGGAGTGCACCATGCGGCGCTCCTCGTCCTCGATCAGCGACTCCGCCTCGGCGAGGTCGACCATCGCGCGCAGTTCGGCCTCGCTGGCGAACGGGCCCTTGCGGAACCCCTTGCCCGGCGTCAGCGCGTTGCCGATGAGGATCAGCAGCTGCGGGATCGGGCCCATGACCCTGGCCAGCGGCAGCAGGACGTACGCCGCGGCGGTGGCGGTGTTCAGCGGGTGCTGGCGGCCGATGGTGCGCGGCGAGACGCCGATGGCGACGTAGGAGACGAGGACCATCACGCCCATGGCGACGGCCAGCGCCTCCCAGGTCTCCGGGAGCTCCTTCAGACAGGCGTACGTGACGAGCACGGCCGCCGACATCTCGCAGGCGACCCGCACCAGCAGGGCGACGTTGAGATACCGGGTCGGGTCCGCCGCGACCTGTTCCAGCTTCCCGCTGCCGCGCCGCCCGGAGCGGACCGCCTCGGCGGCCCGGAAGCTGGAGACCCGGGCGATGCCCGCCTCCGCGCAGGCCGCCAGCCAGCCGACGACGACCAGCAGAACGGCCCCGAGAACGAGAGGAACGCTCACGAGACGGTGGGGGCGGGCGACGGCCCGGTCAGGCCGTGCTCGGCGCGCCAGCCGTCGACGATCGCGGCCTGGAGACCGAACATCTCGGCCTTCTCGTCCGGCTCCTCGTGGTCGTACCCGAGGAGGTGCAGCACTCCGTGGACCGTGAGGAGCTGGAGCTCCTCGTCCATGGAGTGCCCGGTCTCCGCGTCCTCGCCCTGCTTCTTGGCGACCTCCGGGCAGAGCACGATGTCACCGAGGAGCCCCTGCGGGGGCTCCTCGTCGTCCTTGGCCGGCGGACGCAGCTCGTCCATCGGGAAGGACATGACATCGGTCGGGCCCGGGAGGTCCATCCACTGGATGTGGAGCTGTTCCATGGCGTCGGTGTCCACCACGATCACCGAGAGCTCGGAGAGCGGGTGGATCCTCATCCGCGCGAGCGCGTAGCGGGCGATGTCGAGGATCGCCTGCTCGTCGACCTCGGTTCCGGACTCGTTGTTGACGTCGATCGACATGGTGCGCTGTTACTGCTTCCGTTGGTGGCTGTCTCGGTTGTCGTACTTCTCGTACGCGTCGACGATACGGCCGACGAGCTTGTGCCGGACGACATCCTGGGAGGTGAGCCGGGAGAAGTGCACGTCCTCGACGCCGTCCAGGATCTCCTGGACCTGACGCAGACCGCTCTTGGTGCCGTTCGGCAGGTCGACCTGGGTGACGTCACCGGTGATGACGATCTTCGAGTCGAAGCCGAGCCGGGTCAGGAACATCTTCATCTGTTCGGCGCTGGTGTTCTGCGCCTCGTCGAGAATGATGAAGGCGTCATTGAGGGTCCGGCCCCTCATGTAGGCCAGCGGCGCCACCTCGATCGTGCCCGCCGCCATCAGCCGCGGGATCGAGTCGGGGTCGAGCATGTCGTGCAGCGCGTCGTAGAGCGGCCGCAGGTACGGGTCGATCTTCTCGTAGAGCGTGCCGGGCAGGAAGCCGAGCCGCTCGCCCGCCTCGACGGCGGGGCGGGTCAGGATGATCCGGTTGACCTGCTTGGACTGCAGGGCCTGGACCGCCTTCGCCATGGCGAGATAGGTCTTGCCGGTACCGGCGGGGCCGATGCCGAACACGATCGTGTGCTTGTCGATCGCGTCGACGTACCGCTTCTGGTTGAGCGTCTTGGGGCGGATCGTGCGACCGCGGCTGGAGAGGATGTTCTGGGTGAGCACCTCGGCCGGCGTCTCCTCGCCGTCCCCCTCGCCGTTCTCAGTCGCCCTGAGCATGGCGATCGAGCGTTCCACTGCGTCCTCCGTCATCGGCTGACCGGTGCGGAGCACCAGCATCATCTCGTCGAACAGGCGCTGGATCAGCGCGACTTCCGTCGCGTCTCCGGCGGCGCTGACCTCGTTTCCCCGGACGTGGATGTCGGCCGCCGGGAAGGCCGTCTCGATCACGCGCAACAAGGCGTCACCGGAGCCCAGAACGGTCACCATCGGATGGTTGGCGGGGACGGTGAAATGGGCTCGCGCCTGCCTCGGCGCAGGGGACTGGGCTGTGGGTGTCTGAGTCATGGGCCGGCTCTGTGGCCTGCACATTCCTCCCATTGCAAGGTTCTCGCCGATCGACAACCTCTCGGATTACCAAGCCTACGACTCCGCACCGACAACACCGAGGGCTTTTTCGCACAGGCTCGCGAAGTGGCGGGCGCGTCCGCCGGTCAGGCGGGGTGGCGGAATCCGATCGTGGGGACCGCCCGGCGCAGCGGCCAGGGCCGGGCGGCGGCGGGCAGCAGCTCGTCCAGGAAGGCGTACCGCTGGAGCGCGGCCGGGTCCTGGTCGGCGAAGGTGCGGATCTGCTGCCACCAGGCGGCGATCTCCGCCCAGCCGGGCGCCGAGAGCGATCCGCCGAATTCCTGGACGGAGAGGGCCGCGGTCAGTCCGGCGAAGGCCAGCCGGTCGGCCAGCGGCCAGTCGGCCAGGGTTCCGGTGACGAAACCGGCGACGAAGACGTCGCCCGCGCCGGTGGGGTCGAGCGCCTCGACCTCGATCGCGGGCACCTCGGCGCTCGCCCCGGTCGCCGAGTCCACCGCGTAGGCGCCCTCCGCGCCGAGGGTGACCACGGCGAGCGGCACGCGCTCGGCCAGGGCGTGGGCGGCGGCGCGCGGGCAGTCGGTGCGGGTGTAGCGCATCGCCTCCTCGGCGTTGGGCAGGAAGGCCTGGCAGTGCTCCAGGTCGGTGAGGGCGTCCAGCTCCCAGCGGCCGGTGTCGTCCCAGCCGACGTCGGCGAAGATCCGGGCGCCGTTGCGGGCCGCGGTGGCGACCCAGGGCTCGCTGCGGCCGGGCGCGAGCGAGGCGACGGCGGCTCGGGCGCGGGGCGGACAGCACGGGAACGCGGGTTCCCCGGCGGGGACCGCGGGGCCGGGTGCCTCGTGGCCGTGCGAGACCATCGTCCGCTCGCCCTCGTACGCCATCGAGACGGTCACCGGCGAGTGCCAGCCGGGGACGGTGTGCGACATGGACAGGTCGATGCCCTCGCCCTGTTCGAGGGCGTCCCAGCAGTACTCCCCGTAGTGGTCGTCGCCGAACGCGGCGGCCAGCGAGGTGTGCAGCCCCAGTCTCGCCAGGGCGGTCGCCATGTTGGCGACCCCGCCGGGGCTGGAGCCCATGCCGCGCGCCCAGGACTCGGTGCCGCGCACCGGGGCGCTGTCCAGGCCGGTGAAGATGATGTCGAGGAAGACCGTGCCGGTGAGGAAGACGTCGCAGTCCGGGTCCTGCGGGGCGCGCAGCCCGTCCAGTGGGTCGATACCCGGAATGTCCGCTGGAATGTCCGTGCTCACCTTGCGCTCCCCGGTCGTGGCAGATCTGGCCAGTGTGCCCGATGGGCCGCCGTAACCGGAGGGTGCGCGCCGTCGGCCGCGAAGGGCTCGTCCGGGCACCTCATATGCGGGCTTCGACCTGCATAAACATGCGCTTCTACCCGGGCTCCCGGAGGGTAAACGCATATGTGATCCAGATCACATCGGGGTGGCTTTCGGTCGACTGACCGCAGTTGATACAAATTGGCCCGCGAGCCCAGTCGGTGACAGTTACCGAAGAGTGGCCCGAATTCCCCGCATTTCCAGCTTTACCCCCCTTCTTCTCGCATTGCCCTCCCCTGCCTTCTCTGCCGCCTCAGGCATGTCCTCAGGAACGCCCATGTCCTCGCGCCCTCGCGCCGCGTGGCCTCTGGTCGCCGTGTTCACCGCCGGTTACCTCGCCGCCTATCTGCTCCCCACCATCGTCGGGCGGCTCTCCGTCTATCTGGGCCTCAGTACGGCGCAGGCCGGCCTGGTCGGCAGTGCCCTGCTGGTGAGTTCGGCGACCGCCGGGTTCGCGCTGGCGGGCCGGGTCGAGACCTGTGGTCCGCGGCGGCCGGCCCGGATCGGGCTGGTGCTGGCCATGGCGGGGTACGGCTGCGCCGCGCTGGCCGGGTCGGTGCCGCTGGTGGTCATGGGCGCGGTGATCGGCGGCTTCGGCTCCGGCACGGCGACCGCGGTGGCCGCCGCGGGCATCGCCGCCCAGCGCGATCCGCACCGCACCTCGTCGCTCGGGCTGCTCAGCGTCTCCGCGACGGCGGGTGCCCTGTATCTGTCGATCCCGCACCTCGGCGGCGGCCACCGGCTGCCGTTCGCCTCGATCGCCGTGGTCGCCCTGCTCGTCTGGCCCGCCACCGCGCGGCTCGGCGGTGCCACACCGGCCGGTCCGGCCGCCCCGGTCGCCGGCCGGCTGCCGCACCGCCGCTCCGGGCTGGTGCTCGCGGGCGGCATGCTCGTCTGGTCGATGGCGCAGAACGCGCTGTGGGGCGTCAGCAGCCGGATCGGGGTGGACCGGGTCGGGCTCTCCGAGGTCACCATCGGCGCGGTGTTCGCCGCCGCGCTCGGTGCGGGTCTGCTCGGGGTGATGGGCGCCGGGGTGCTGGGCGCCAGGCTCGGCCGGGCGGTACCGATCGGGCTGGGCACCGTGATCATCGCGGCGAGCATCGTGCTCAGCTCGTCGGCCGGGAACCTCGGCCAGTTCGCGACCGGCGAGATCCTCTGGAACACGGTCTATCCCGTGGTCCTGTCATACCTGATCGGCCTGGCCGCCTCCCTGGACGTACGCGGCCGCTGGGCGGTCCTCGCGGGCTCCGCCTCGTCCGTCGGGGTGGCCTGCGGACCGGTCCTCGGCAGCCTGCTCTCCGAGCAGGCCGGCTACCCGGTCATGGGCCTGGTCCTGGGCGCCGTGACGCTGCTGGTCGCGGCCCCGGTCACGGCCGTCGCCCTGCACACCGGTGGCCGTCCGCTGGTGCCTGGATCGGTGCGCCGCAGGGGCGGCGCCCCGGCCGCGCTGCTCGCCGTCACCACGGGCGCGGTGCCCGGCGCCGTGCCCAGGCTGGGCGCGCCCGAGCAGGCCGTCACGGAGATCAGCCTGCCGGTGCGCCGCAGGCGCCCGGTCAGGACCGCGTTCCGGACGGCCGGCCCGGCGGGTGGGGCCGGTCAGCCGAACGCGTACGCCTCGACCTCGGACAGATAGCGCGCCCTGCGCTCCTCGTCGTGGTCGAGGAAGGCCGCCTCGAAGGAGTTGCGGGCCAGGGTGCGCAGCCGCTCCCGGTCCAGGGCGAGCGCCTCATGGACGGCGTGGAAGGTGTCCCCGACGTATCCGCCGAAGTAGGCGGGGTCGTCGGAGTTCACCGTACAGAGCAGTCCGGCGTCCATCATGGCCCGCAGCGGGTGCTCCTCCAGGGTGTCGATGGCGCGCAGCCGTACGTTGGACAGCGGGCAGAGGGTGAGTGGCACCCGGTCCGCGACCAGCCGCTCCACCAGCTCCGGGTCCTCCATGCAGCGCAGTCCGTGGTCGATGCGCTCGACCCCGAGGACGTCCAGCGCCTCCCGGATGTACTCGGGCGGGCCCTCCTCGCCGGCGTGGGCGACCTTGCGCAGGCCGAGCGCCCCGGCCGCCTCGTACACCTCGCGGAACTTGACGGGCGGGTGGCCGACCTCCGCGGAGTCCAGGCCGACCGCGCTGATCCGGTGCAGATACGGCTTCGCCGCCTCCAGGGTCTCCAGTGCGGACTCGGCGGACTCGTCGCGCAGGAAGCACATGATCAGCTGGGTGGAGATGCCGTGCTTCTCCTCGCTGCGGTCCAGCGCCCGGCCGAGCCCCTCGACGACGGTGCCGATCGGGACGCCGCGGGCGGTGTGCGCCTGCGGGTCGAAGAAGATCTCCGCGTGCCGGACGCCCTGCGCCGCGGCGCGGGCGAGGTAGGCGTCGGCGAGTTCCTCGAAGTCCTGCTCGGTCCGCAGCACCGCCATCAGCGCGTAGTACAGGTCGAGGAAGCTCTGCAGGTCGTCGAAGAGGTAGGCGGTGCGCAGCTCCTCGGTGTCCGCGTACGGCAGCTGGACGCCGTTGCGCGCGGCGAGCGCGAAGGCCGGCTCGGGTTCGAGGGTGCCTTCGATGTGCAGGTGGAGTTCGGCTTTGGGAAGGGGCACGGGTATTTCACGCTCACAGACGGTGGTGCTGGTGTGGTGCTGGTGTGTTCAGAGGTGCCGGGTGGGCACGGGGATACGGCTGAGGTCCTGGGCGACGGTCAGTTCGCCCTCGAAGCCCGCCGCACGGGCCTGGGTCTCGAAGGCGGCCGGGTCGTCGTACCGCTGCGAGAAGTGCGTCAGCACGAGGTGCCGTACTCCCGCGTCCCGGGCCGCCCGGGCCGCCTGTCCGGCGGTCAGATGGCCGTGGTCGGTGGCGAGCCGTTCGTCCTCGTCGAGGAAGGTCGACTCGATGACCAGCAGGTCGCAGCCGTCGGCCAGCGCCTGCACGCCGTCGCAGAGCCTCGTGTCCATGATGAACGCGAACCGCTGGCCGCGCCTGATCTCGGAGACGTCGTCCAGCGAGACGCCGCCGATTGCTCCCTCGCGCCGGATCCGGCCGACGTCGGGCCCCTCGATGCCGTGCTCGGCCAGTTTCGCGGGCAGCATGCGACGCCCGTCGGGTTCGACGAGCCGGTAGCCGTACGACTCGACGGGGTGCGAGAGCCGGTGGGTGCTGAGCGTGTACGCGTCGGTGGTGGCGAGCACCCCGTCGGCGGCGACCGGTGCCTCGGTCAGCTCGACGGACTCGCGGTAGGCGGTGGCGTACCGCAGCCGCTCGAAGAAGTGCTGCCCGCTCGCCGGGTAGTGCGCGGT
The DNA here is from genome assembly GCF_043204345.1 of Streptomyces sp. NPDC047917. Classification (NCBI taxonomy): domain Bacteria; kingdom Bacillati; phylum Actinomycetota; class Actinomycetes; order Kitasatosporales; family Streptomycetaceae; genus Streptomyces; species Streptomyces sp. NPDC047917. Next base: position 94,230 of record NZ_JBIDCA010000012.1, on the reverse strand, counting down.
GACCGGGTGCGGGACCTGGTCGAGGTTGATCCGCTGGATCACCCCGGCCAGGCCGAGCGAGTGGTCGCCGTGGAAGTGCGTGACGCAGATCCGGTCGATGTCGTGCGCGGCGACACCGGCCCGCAGCATCTGGCGCTGGGTGCCCTCACCGGGGTCGAAGAGGATGCCCTCGCCGTCCCAGCGCAGCAGGTAGCCGTTGTGGTTGCGGTGCCTGGTCGGGACCTGGCTGGCGGTGCCGAGGACCACGAGTTCGCGTACGGACACGGTGTGCGGACCGCTCTAGCCGGGGGGCCACTGAAGTCCGCGGCCGCCCAGGACGTGGGCGTGCGCGTGGAAGACGGTCTGGCCGGCGCCGGCGCCGGTGTTGAAGACGACCCGGTAGCCGGTGTCCACGATCTTCTCGTCGGCGGCCACCTGCCCGGCCTCGCGCAGTATGTCGGCGGCGATGCCGGGCTCGGCGGCGGCGAGCGCGGCGGCGTCCGGGTGGTGGACGCGGGGGATGACGAGTACGTGAGTGGGGGCCTGCGGGTTGATGTCCCGGAAGGCCACGGTGGTCTCGGTCTCGCGGACGATGGTCGCCGGGATCTCACCCGAGACGATCTTGCAGAACAGGCAGTCGGGCTGCGGTTCTCCTGCCATGGGGTGGCTCCTCGGTAGCTGGTGACGGTGGTGGTGATCGTTGTACGGCATGCTATCGGGCCGTCCGCGGCGGGCGTTGTCCCCTGCCGCCCTTCCCGAGCACCCGGCGATCAGCCCCTCCCGGGACCTGGAACCCGCCCCCTCCGAACCTGGAACCGTCCCCTTCCGAACCTGGAACCCAGCCTCTCCGGCGTTTGAGGAGCGGAGGTCCGGGGGCGGAGCCCCCGGACACGGGAAGGGCCCGTTGCCCCTACGCCTCCGGCAGCCCCGGCAGCCCCGGTGCCCGCTTCGCCGGCGTCCCGGCCAGCGACTCCAGCGCGATCCGGATCGCCTCGTCCAACTGCGGGTCCAGGCCCGCCACATGGTCCTGCGGTGTCACCACGACCTCGACATCGGGATCGACCCCGTGGTTCTCCACGCCCCAGCCGTAGCCCTCGAACCAGAACGCGAACTTCGGCTGGGTGACCGATGTCCCGTCCACCAGCCGGTACTTGCTGTCGATACCGACCACACCGCCCCAGGTCCGGGTGCCGACGACCGGCCCGATGCCCAGCGCCTTGATCGCGGCGTTCACGATGTCGCCGTCCGAGCCGGAGAACTCGTTGGCCACGGCGACCACGGGGCCGCGCGGCGCGTCCTGCGGGTAGCTGAACGGCCGCCGGCCGCGCGGCAGGTCCCAGCCGACGACGCGACGGGCGAGTTTCTCCACGATCAGCTGCGAGGTGTGGCCGCCCCGGTTCTCCCGGACGTCCACGACCAGCCCCTCGCGGGCCACTTCGATCCGCAGGTCGCGGTGGAGCTGCGCCCAGCCCGAGCCGACCATGTCGGGGACGTGGAGGTAGCCGAGGCGTCCGCCGGAGTGCTCGTGGACGTAGGCCCGCCGGTCGGCGACCCAGTCGTGGTAGCGCAGCGCCTCCTCGTCCGCGACCGGTACGACGACGACATGGCGGAGGTCACCGCCGTCGACCGGCGAGACGGTCAGCTCGACCGGCTTGTCCGCCGAGCCGGTGAGCAGCGGTCCGGGCCCGGTCACCGGGTCGACCGGCCGGCCGTCGACGGCGACGATCGCGTCCCCGGCGCGCACCGCAACGCCGGGCGCGGCGAGCGGGGAGCGGGCGTCCGGGTCGGAGGTCTCGGACGGAAGGATCCGGTCGATCCGCCAACTGCCCTCGTCCGTACGGGAGATGTCGGCGCCGAGCAGCCCCTGCCGGGACGAGTCGTCGCCCCAGCCGCCGGACGGCCTCACATAGGCGTGCGAGGTACCGAGCTCCCCCTGCACCTCCCAGAGCAGGTCCATCAGGTCGTCGTGGGTGGCGACCCGCTCCAGCACCGGGCGGTATCGGTCCAGGACCCCGGCCCAGTCGAGGCCGCCCATGTCGGGTCGCCAGTAGTTGTCCCGCATGAGGCGTCCGGCCTCGTCGTACATCTGACGCCATTCGGCGGCCGGTTCGAGGATCCGCCGGATCCGGGAGAGGTCGACGGTGATGCCGCCGTCGCTGCCGCCGTCGTCGTCATCGGCCGGGACATGGCTGTCGGACGGTACGGCGCGCAGCTTGCCCCGGGTCTGCACGACGATCCGCTTGCCGTCGCCACTGACCGCGAAGTCATCGACGCCGGTGGCGAGTTGCTCGCAGCGCAGCTTCTCCAGGTCGTACCGCTCAAGGACGGTCTCGGGCTGCCGGGCGTCGGGGGTGGGGCCGCTGGTGCCGAGTACCCCCGTCACCGGGTGGCTCAGCCACAGCAGTCCGTCCTTCGCGGCGCGCAGCGTGGAGTAGCTGGCGGCCTCGACGGGCAGCGGCACGATCCGGTCGGCGAGCCCTTCGAGGTCGATCCGGGTGACGGGCAGTGCCGTCGGATTGTCCTGGTCGCCCTCGCCGCCGCTCTTCTCGATCGGGCGGCCGTGGCGCTGCGGTCCGAACGGGGAGGGCGTGGTGGCGGCGAGTGTCAGCAGGTGCGGACGGCAGGTACCGATGAACGCCAGGTCGAAGACATGGGCGTCGTAGACCGGGTCGAAGGACCGCTCGGAGAGGAACGCCAGATGCTTGCCGTCGCCGGTGAACGCGGGGGCGAAGTCCCGGAAGCGCAACGGGGTGGCCTCGGTGACCGACAGATCGGCGAGGTGTGCGAGCTTGAGCTGGCTGAGCGGCTCGGGCCCGGGGTGCGACCAGGCCAGCCAGGAGGAGTCGGGCGAGAAGACGAGGCCGGAGGCTTCGCCGTGCTCGCTGCGGTCCACCTCGTGGACCTCGCCGCTCTCCCGCTCGACGATCAGGATCCGCCCGTCGTGCGCGGCGACGGCGAACCGGCTCCCGTCGGGGGCCGGGGTCAGGTCGAGGACCCGGCCGATACGGCCTGCGGCGAGGCGGCGCGGTACGGCGCCGGGGGCGGTTCCGGTGGCGGGTGCGCACTCCAGGGCGTCGTCGCCCTCGGCGTCGGTGACCCAGACGACGTGCTGGTCGCCGTCGGCCTGGAAGGTGCGCGGCAGCCGCGCCCGCACGCCCGGTTCCACGGCGAGCGCGCGGGCCGGGCCACCGCTGTGGGTGACCCAGTGGACGGCGCCGCGTGTCCCGACGGCGCTGCCGCGACCGGTGCGGTCCGGGGACGCGGCGTCGAGGTGGGCGGCGGCGTGCACGGGGTGCGGCTGGAGGTCGGCGCGCTGGCCGCCGAGCCGGATGTCCACGCGGCGGGGCCCGTCGCCCCCGAGGTCGTCCAGCAGCCAGAGTTCACCGGCCGAGGCGTAGGCGACGCGGGTGCCGTCGGTGGACGCGTGGCGGGCGTAGAAGCCGTCGATACCGGTGTGGCGGCGCAGGTCGGTGCCGTCGGGGAGCGAGGAGTAGACCGCGCCGACGCCTTCGTGGTCGCAGAGGAAGGCGACCCGCTCGCCCACCCACATCGGGCATTCGATGTTCCCGTCGAGGTCGGCGTGGAGCCGTACGAACTCCGCCGGGCCGTCCGCCGGGGAATCCCGCTGGATCCACAGCTTGCCCGCCGTGCCGCCCCGGTAGCGCTTCCAGGCGGCGGCCTCGCGCCCCATGGTGACCGAGAGCAGCAGGACCCGGCCGCCGGGCCCGTACGCGAGCGAGCCGACCGGCCCGTACGGCAGGGTCCGGGCGGGTCCGCCGTCGACCGGGAGGGCCCTGGCCCAGGTGCGCCGGAACGAGGCCTGCCCCTGGGCGCTGATGACCAGCACCTCGCCCTCGGGCGTCCAGCCGTGCACGGCGGTCCGTGCGTCACCCCAGTGGGTGAGCCGCTCGGAGGGGCCGCCGCCGGCAGGTGCGATGTGCACCTCGGGGGCGCCGTCCCGGGTGGTCGTCCAGGCGACCCGGGTTCCGTCGGGCGATATCCGGGGGCCGGCGACCGGCCGGTTGTCGGCGCAGACGCGCCAGGCTCGGCCGCCGTCCAGCGGCGCCAGCCAGACATCGTCCTCGGCGGTGAAGGCGATCGAATCGCCCTGGACATGGGGGTATCGGAGGTAGGCAGACTGCGTCACACCGGTCACCCTAGGTCGCGGTCCCGTTCCGCGTAAGCGGGTTGGCCGGAGTTCGACGGGCCTCCGGGGCGGACCCGTTCACTTGCCCATGGGTGTCTCGGTCACCGTCACCGTGACGGTGACCACCGGCCCCGGGCCGCCGGCCGGCAGCGGGTCCACCACCGCGGTCGACGGGGCGGCGTCGCAGTTGCCGAGCACGTCCGCCCGGAAGACGGACTTCCCGCCCGTCTTCGCGGTCAGGTCCCCCCGCACGCAGCGGCCGCCCAACTCCTCGGTCACCTTGCCGGTGAGGGTGATGGGCTCGCCCTGTCCGGTCTTGCCGGTGCAGTCGACGTCCGCGATCCGGCGCACGGACGCCGAGGGCTGTGCGCCCCCGGCCCGGTCCCCGTCGACGCCGGCCGTGCAGTTCAGCCACTGCACGTCGACCCCGTTGCGTTCCAGTGCGCCGGTGCCGACCCGGTCGGTGGTCACGGCGATGGACGCGGAGTTCAGCCCGCCCTGGGGGTCACAGGCGGCAGCTCCCGCGACCGCCGCGACCACGAGTGCGGACGCGGCCAGAAAGCGCCGTTCTCTTCCCTGACCCCATGCCCTTGATGTCCCCATACGGGCAGCTTCCCACCGTTGTACCGTCCTGCGGTAGACGGCGTGCGGGGCCAGTGGGGGTGGCGCCGGAGCACGAGCGGGGGCTCACGACCAGCGGCCGGTGCGCCCCAGCAGCAGTGCGGTGGCCGCCGTGCCGGCCGTGGAGGTGCGCAGCACGCTCGCGCCGAGCCGGCAGGTCCGGGCGCCCGCCGCGGTGAAGGCCGCCAGTTCGTCCGGCGACACCCCGCCCTCGGGGCCGACGACGAGCACGATCTCGCCCTCGGCGGGGAGCGGGACGGTGGCCAGCGGCTCGCTGTCGTGCTCCCGGTCCTCGTGCAGGACGGCGGCGAAGTCCGCCGCGGCGACCAGGGCTGCCGCCTGCTTGGTGGTCATGGCGTCGGTCACCTCGGGGAAGCGCACCCGGCGGGACTGCTTGCCCGCCTCCCGGGCGGTGTTGCGCCATTTCGCCAGGGACTTGAGGCCGCGGTCGCCCTTCCACTGCGTGATGCAGCGCGACGCCTGCCAGGGCACGATCGCGTCCACGCCGGTCTCCGTCATCGTCTCCACGGCGACCTCGCCCCGGTCGCCCTTGGGCAGGGCCTGGACGACGGTGATGCGGGGGGCGGGGCCCGGCTCCTCCAGGATCCCGGTCAGGCCGGTGACGACGAGCCGGTCCTTGCCCTCGGCGGCCGAGACGGTGCCGTCCGCCCAGTGGCCGCGCCCGTCGGTGAGCACGACGGCCTCACCGGCGCGCAGCCGCTTGACCGACACGGCGTGCCGGCCCTCGGGCCCCTCCAGGACGAACTCGGGCCCGCCGGGGACCTGTTCGACGACGAAGACCGGTGCGGTCACTGCGTACTCCCTGTGCTCACTGCCGTCCGTGCGGCGTCCAGTTCTTCGGCGAGCAGCCTGACCAGCCGGCCGGCCGGCAACTCGCGTGCCATCCGGTGCCCCTGGCCCGCCCACAGCGCCATGCCCTGGGCGTCCCCGGCCTTCGCCGCCGCCTTGCGCAGGCCGGCGGTCAGATAGTGCACCTGCGGGTAGGCGGCCGGTGCGTACGGGCCGTGCTCGCGCATGAAGCGGTTGACCAGGCCGCGGGCGGGGCGGCCGGAGAACGCCCGGGTCAGGGCGGTCCGTACGAACAGCGGGTTGGTCAGCGCCTGCTTGTGCAGCAGGCTCGCCCCGGACTCGGGGCAGACGAGGAACGCCGTGCCGAGCTGAGCCGCCTCCGCGCCCGCGGCCAGCACCGCGGCGATCTGGGATCCGCGCATCAGCCCACCGGTGGCGACGATCGGTATCTGCACGGTCTCGCGGACCTGGGACACCAGCGAGAGCAGCCCGATTCCGGCGCCGTCGGCCTGCGGGTCGTCGCGGTGGGTGGACTGGTGGCCGCCCGCCTCGACGCCCTGGACACAGACCGCGTCGGCGCCCGCCCACTGGGCGGTCTGGGCCTCCTCGGGCGTGGTGACCGTCACGACGGTGTACGTGCCGACGCCGGCGAACGCGTCGAGGGTGTCGCGGGTGGGGCAGCCGAAGGTGAACGAGACGGCCGGGACCGGGTCGTCCAGGAGTATGGCCAGCTTGGCGTCGTAGCCGTCGTCGCCGCTGGAGTCCGGGTCGCCGAGCGGGGTCTCGTACCAGGCGGCCTCGCCCGCGAGCTGGTGCCGGTACACCTCGACGGCGCTCGGGTCGGCGAGCGCCGGCTGAGGCATGAAGAGATTGACACCGAAGGGCCGGCCGGTCAGCCCGCGCAGCTGTTTGATCTCGTTGTACATGCCGTCCGCCGTCTTGTACCCGGCGGCGAGGAAACCGAGCCCGCCCGCCTCCGAGACGGCCGCGACGAGCTGTGGACAGGACGTGCCCCCCGCCATCGGGGCCTGCACGATCGGATACCGGCAGAGATCGGTCAACGCGGATGACATGACCGCATCGTGTCACGTCCCGGGCCGCCCGGGACGCCCGGCCCGGGGTCCGCTTTGTACTCAAACGCCGGACGGGCCGGTACTCAACCGCCGGACGGGTCGGTACTCGAACGCCGGACGGGCCCGTCGAGCGGGTCCGTCCGGCGTCGGGGAACGGCTTGCGGGGTCGGTCAGCGACCGTTGAAGGCGTCCTTCAGCCGGGAGAACAACCCCTGCTGGCCGGGCTGGAACTGGCCGGTGGGCCGCTCCTCGCCCCGCATCTTCGCCAGGTCGCGCAGCAGTCGCTCCTGCTCCGGCTCCAGCTTCGTCGGGGTCATCACCTCGACGTGCACGATCAGGTCGCCGCGCCCGCCGCCCCGCAGATGCGTGATGCCACGGCCGTGCAGCGGCACCGACTGGCCGGACTGGGTGCCCGGCCGGATGTCGACCTCCTCCAGACCGTCGAGCGTCTCCAGCGGCACCTTGGTGCCCAGCGCGCCCGCCGTCATGGGGATGGTGACCGTGCAGTGCAGGTCGTCGCCGCGGCGCTGGAACACCGCGTGCGAGAGCTCGTGGATCTCCACGTACAGATCGCCGGCCGGGCCGCCGCCGGGGCCGACCTCGCCCTCGCCCGCGAGCTGGATGCGGGTGCCGTTGTCGACACCGGCGGGGATCTTCACGGTGAGCGTGCGCCGCGAGCGGATGCGGCCGTCGCCGGCGCACTCCGGGCACGGGGTCGGCACGACCGTGCCGAAGCCCTGACACTGCGGGCAGGGCCGCGAAGTCATGACCTGGCCGAGGAAGGACCGGGTGACCTGGGAGACCTCGCCGCGGCCGCGGCACATGTCACAGGTCTGCGCGGAGGTGCCGGGGGCGGCACCCTCGCCGCTGCACGTCGTGCAGACGACTGCCGTGTCGACCTGGATGTCCTTGGTGGTGCCGAACGCCGCCTCGGCGAGATCGATCTCCAGCCGGATCATCGCGTCCTGGCCGCGCCGGGTGCGCGACCGGGGTCCGCGCTGCGACGACGTACCGAAGAACGCGTCCATGATGTCGGAGAAGTTGCCGAAGCCACCCTGTCCGAATCCGCCCGCGCCCGCGCCGCCGGAGGCGGACAGCGGGTCGCCGCCGAGGTCGTAGACCTGCTTCTTCTGCGGGTCCGACAGCACCTCGTAGGCGGCGTTGATCTCCTTGAACCGCTCCTGGGTCTTCGGATCGGGGTTCACATCCGGGTGCAGCTCGCGGGCGAGCCGCCGGAATGCCTTCTTGATCTCGTCCTGAGAGGCGTCGCGGCGCACGCCGAGTACGGCGTAGTAGTCCGTGGCCACTTACGACTCCGCCAGGATCTGTCCGACGTAACGTGCCACTGCGCGTACCGCTCCCATCGTTCCGGGGTAGTCCATGCGGGTCGGTCCGACCACGCCGAGTTTGGCGACTGCCTCGTCGCCCGAACCGTAGCCGACCGCGACGACGGACGTGGAGTTGAGCCCCTCGTGGGCGTTCTCGTGCCCGATACGTACGGTCATGCCCGAGTCCTTGGCCTCGCCGAGCAGCTTCAGCAGCACGACCTGCTCCTCCAGTGCCTCCAGCACCGGCCGGATCATCACCGGGAAGTCGTGTCCGAAGCGGGTGAGGTTGGAGGTGCCGCCGATCATCAGCCGCTCCTCCGTCTCCTCGACGAGGGTTTCGAGCAGGGTGGAGAGCACGGTGGACACGGTTCCCCGGTCCTCGCTCTCGAAGGATTCCGGCAGGTCCTGCACCAGCTGCGGGACGTCCGCGAAGCGGCGTCCGACGACCCGGCTGTTGAGCCGGGCCCGCAGATCGGCGAGAGAGGTCTCGCCGAACGGGGCGGGGCAGTCGATCATGCGCTGTTCGACCCGGCCGGTGTCCGTGATGAGCACGAGCATCAGCCGGGCGGGCGCCAGCGAGAGCAGTTCCACGTGCCGGACCGTCGACCGGGTCAGCGAGGGGTACTGCACGATGGCGACCTGCCGGGTCAGCTGCGCGAGCAGCCGTACGGTGCGGCCCACGACGTCGTCGAGGTCCACCGCGCCGTCGAGGAAATTGTGGATGGCGCGGCGCTCCGGCGTCGAGAGGGGCTTGACCCCCGCGAGCCTGTCGACGAAGAGCCGGTAGCCCTTGTCCGTCGGGATGCGTCCCGCGCTGGTGTGGGGCTGGGCGATGAAGCCCTCGTCCTCCAGCACCGCCATGTCGTTGCGGACGGTCGCCGGGGAGACCCCCAGCTTGTGCCGCTCGGTGAGCGCCTTGGAGCCGACGGGCTCCTCCGTGCCGACATAGTCCTGGACGATGGCGCGAAGCACTTCGAGTCTGCGTTCGCTGAGCATCGCGCACACCTCCAGCTGTGTTTCCTCGTTGGTTCTCGGGTCGTTCCTGTTTCTCTGCCCAGGAATCCTCCTGGCACTCTGTCATCGCGAGTGCCAGCAACCCCCCGGCCAGTGTACGGCGGCCGGGTGGGGGCCTAGCAAGGGCGACCGGCCACGCTACCGCGAGACCGCGCAGGTCGTTGCCGATAGCGTCGCGGTATGGATGCCTCTTGGGAAGAGTTCGGCTGGGAGCGACTCGGTCACGGAGTGGGCCGGCGGCGCCTTCCCGGGTGGGACGCGACGGTCGCACTGGTGGTCGGAGCGGACGCGGTGCTGCTCTACGACACCGGATCGACGCTCCGTGAAGGTGCCGAGGTGCGGGCCCAGGCGCAGGCCCTGCTCGGCCGGAGGGTGACGCATATCGCACTCAGCCACCCCCACTTCGACCATGTACTGGGCACCGCCGCCTTCTCCGGCGCCCAGGTGTACGGGGCGGTCGGCATGCGGGACCTGCTGAAGCGCGGGGCGGACGAACTGCACAGCTCGGCCGTGCGCCACGGGGTCGGCGAGCACGACGCGGCGGAGGCCGTGGACGCCCTGGTCGCGCCGCGGCACGAGGTGTGCGGCGAGTGGACGATCGACCTGGGCGGCGGGCGCGAGGTGCTGCTGGCCGACGTGGGCCCCGCGCACAGCGGCCACGACCTGGTGGCGGTCGTCCCCGGCTCCCCCGCGGTCGTGCTCTGCGGGGACCTGGTCGAGGAGTCCGGCGAACCGCAGGCGGGCCGGGACGCCTTCCCCGCCCGCTGGCCGCTCTCGCTGGACCGGCTGCTGGCGCTGGGCGGCGAGGACGCGGTGTACGTGCCGGGGCACGGGGCGGTGGTGGACGCGGCGTTCGTACGCGATCAGCGCGAACAACTGGCCGTACGCTTCGGCGTGTCGTGACCCCCGGGGCCGACTCGTCCTATCGTCGTCCGATGCGCAGCTACCAGCCGGACCTGACCCCGCCGTGGAAGAGGTCCGCCCCCGCTCCCGAGGTCCCCGCCGAAGCCGATCTGGTCGTGGAGGAGGTCTCCACCGGATTCTGCGGTGCGGTGATCCGCTGCGAGAAGACGGCCCAGGGGCCGACGGTGACCCTGGAGGACCGCTTCGGCAAGCACCGGGTGTTCCCGATGGAACCGCGCGGCTTCCTGCTGGAGGGCCGGGTGGTCACCCTCGTGCGCCCCTCGGCCGCCGCTCCGGTGCGCCCCGCGCGCACGGCCTCGGGTTCGGTCGCGGTCCCCGGCGCGCGGGCCCGGGTCGCGCGGGCGGGCCGGATCTACGTGGAGGGCCGGCACGACGCGGAGCTGGTCGAGCGGGTCTGGGGCGACGACCTGCGGATCGAGGGCGTGGTCGTCGAGTACCTGGAGGGCATCGACGACCTCCCTGCCGTCGTACGCGAGTTCTCCCCCGGCCCGGACGCCAGGCTGGGCGTCCTGGTCGACCACCTGGTCCCCGGCACCAAGGAGTCCCGGATCGCCGATCAGGTCACGGACGGGAACGTCCTGGTGGTCGGCCACCCGTACATCGACGTGTGGGAGGCCGTGAAGCCGTCCTCCGTGGGCATCACGGCCTGGCCGGTGGTGCCGCGCGGCCAGGACTGGAAGACGGGCGTGTGCCGTGCCCTGGGCTGGCCGGAGAACACCGGCGCGGCCTGGCAGCACATCCTGTCCAAGGTCCACTCGTACCGCGACCTGGAGCCGTCCCTGCTGGGCTCGGTGGAACACCTGATCGACTTCGTGACGGCGCCGCCGCAGTAGCCCACCGCAGGGCACCCCGCGGCCGCGCCGCGCCCCGCCCTCAGTCCACCAGGTCCCGCACCACCGCGTCCGCCAGCAGCCGCCCCCGCAGGGTCAGCACCGCCCGCCCCCGCTCGTACGGCCCGGACTCCAGGAGCCCGTCCGCCAGGGCGCGGCGGGAGGCCGCCAGACCGGCCGGGGCCAGGATGTCGAGCGGGCACCCGTCCTGGAGCCGGAGCTCCAGCAGGATCCGCTCCACCCGCCGGTCCTCCTCGGAGAGGACCTCGCGCCCGGCTCCCGGCGAGCGCCCCTCGGCCAGCGCCTGCGCGTACGCGCCCGGATGCTTCACGTTCCACCAGCGCACCCCGCCGACGTGGCTGTGCGCCCCGGGCCCGGCGCCCCACCAGTCGGCGCCGCGCCAGTACAGCTCGTTGTGCAGGCAGCGGCCCTTGGGCGTACGGGCCCAGTTCGACACCTCGTACCAGGAGAAGCCCGCCGCGGCCATCGCCTCGTCCGCGATCAGGTACCGGTCCGCGTGGGCGTCGTCGTCGGTCATCGGGATCTCACCGCGCCGGATCCGGCGGGCCAGCTGCGTGCCCTCCTCGACGATCAGCGCGTACGCCGACACATGGTCCGGCCCGGCCCCGATCGCCGCGTCCAGCGAGGCCCGCCAGTCGTCGTCGGACTCCCCCGGCGTGCCGTAGATCAGGTCGAGGTTGACGTGCTCGAAGCCCGCCTCCCGGGCCTCGGCGACACATGCCTCGGGCCGCCCCGGCGTGTGCGTACGGTCGAGGATCTTCAGCACGTGCTGCCGGGCGCTCTGCATGCCGAAGGAGATCCGGTTGAAGCCGCCCTCCCGCAGTTCCGCGAGATACGCCGGACCGACGGACTCCGGATTGGCCTCGGTGGTGATCTCGGCATCGTCCGCGAGCCCGAACTCCTCCCGGATCGCCCCCAGCATCCGGACCAGGTCGGAGGCCGCCAGCAGGGTCGGCGTACCGCCGCCGACGAAGACCGTGCGGACCGGCCGGGGGTCGTCCCCGAGGACCTTGCGGGCCTGGCGGACCTCACCGATCAGATGGGTCGCGTAGTTGTCCCGGGAGGCCAGCGCCCCGCCGGATCCGCGCAGCTCGGTCGCGGTGTAGGTGTTGAAGTCGCAGTAGCCGCAGCGGGTCGCGCAGTACGGCACGTGCAGGTAGAAGCCGAGCGGCCGGTCGGCGGCGCCTTCCAGGGCATGGCGGGGCAGCGCCCCGTCGTCGGGTACGGGTTCACCATCGGGCAGTACGGAAGGCATACCGCCCATTGTCGCTCGCCGCCGGGAGCCTTCCGGCCATGCCCGTGATCACGGACGCCGGCCGCTCCCGGACACGTACCGCCTCACCCCGCCTGGAGCACCAGCAGCGCCAGGTCGTCGTCCGGCGGCCGCTCGGCGAATTCGTGCACCGCCCGCTTGATCCGGTCCGCGATCCCGTCCGCCGACAGCCCGGAGCAGTCGGCCAGCGCCCGGGACAGTCCGTCCCCGTCGTCGAACATCAGCGTCCCCGAGCGCCGCTCCGTGACACCGTCCGTGACGCACAGCAGGCTGTCGCCGGGCGCCAGCTCGAAGCACTGGCTCTCGTACGCGACGTCGTCGAAGATGCCGAGCAGTATCTGCGGCTCGGCGGCCGGGCGCACCTCGCCGTCGGGCCGCAGCAGCAGCGGCAGCGGATGGCCGGCGCTGGCCAGGGTGCAGCGCACGCCGCCGCCGGGCAGCGGTACGAGTTCCCCGTACAGCAGGGACAGGAAACGGGACTGCCCGCTGTCCGCGGTCTGCTGGCCACCGGCGGCGGCCACCATGAGCGCGGCCGCCTCGGCGGCCTCCATCGCGTCGTCGAGGAGCAGCCGGTTGAGCCGGTCGAGGACCTCGCCGACTCCGAAGCCCTCGCGGGCCAGCAGCCGCAGCCAGGGGCGGGCGAGGCCGGTGACGACGGCGGCCTCCGGGCCGCTGCCCTGCACGTCGCCGAGGACGAAGCACCAGCGGTCGCCGGGGCACGGGAAGATGTCGTAGAAGTCACCGCCGACGACGCCGTCGTCACTGGGTTCGTACACCAGTGAGCTGGTGACGCCGGGTATGTCGGCGACCTTGCCGGGCAGCAGGGCCCGCTGCAGGATGCGGCTGATGGTGGCCTGCCGGGTGTACTCACGGGCGGCGCCGACGGCGAGGCCGACCCGGCGTACGAAGTCCTCGATGAGCGCGGTCACCTCGTCGGGGACACGGGCGAGGCCCTCCCGGCCGAGGAGTACGGCGCCGAGGTTCCGGCCGCCGGAGGTGATCCGGTAGGCGAGGGTGGACGCGGCCGGTTCGTCGGCCTTCTCGCCGTCCTCCTCGCCGCCGGGCCACGGCATGGAGACGGGTCCGGTGCCGACCCGCTCGGGAAGCCGGATCGGGCCCTGCTCCAGCAGGGTGCGCAGCTGTCCGGTCTCGGCCTCGTCCCGGTGCCAGACGCTGGCGAGCCGGGGGACGGCGGAGGGGCCGCCGTTCTCGGGTTCCAGCCAGATCGCGCACCAGTCGGCGAGTCTGGGCACCAGTAACTGTCCGGAGAGCGCCGCCACGATGTCCTCGTCGAGCTGGCCGGCGAGCAGGTCCGAGGCCTCGGCGAGGAAGGAGAGCGCGCCGCGGCCGGCCCAGTCCGCGTCGTCGCGCAGCGCGCGACGGGCGTTGGGGGCGAGCAGTTCGGCGGCGCGCAGCCCCTGCTGGAAGCCGGGGTCGGCGGCCGCTTCCGGGAACGGGTTCCAGTCGTCCACGGGGAGCCTGGCCCAGACGGTCTTGAGGCCGGTGCGGTAGGTGATGCCCCAGCGTTCGGAGAGGGTGCCGACGAGCTGGAGCCCGCGACCGTACTCGGCGGGCTCGTCGGGTCCGACGAGGCTGGTGCCCTCGGCGGCGTCGGCCGCGCTTCCGGACTCCGGACGGTCGCTGCGCACGGCGCGGGCGGGGTGGTGGTCGGAGACCTCCACCACCAGGGCCGCCACCTCGTCCTCGGTGGCCTCCTCCAGCCGGGCGAGCACCTCCACGTTGGTCCCGGCGTGCACGACCGCGTTGGTGACCAGCTCGCTGACGACGATTTCCGCATCGTCGGCCACGCGCTCGCTGAAGCCCACGACCGCCGGCAGCCCGAGCCCGGTCCACTCGCCGAGGGCGGCCCGGACGAACCTGCGGGCGGCGGAGGGGGCGAGGAGGTTCCCGGGCAGGGACGTATGGGCGACCGGCCGCGCGTCCGCACGGCCTGCGGGATCACCGGGACGCTCGGCGATGTCCCGCTGCAAGGGAATGGGCCCCACGGTGCGGCTCCTGACCTGTTCTCGCTCTGTCTGTTCTCGTTGCTGTCTGTCTGTTCTCGTTGGGCGGCGCTGGCGACACCGACAGAGTGACAGATGGACCATGCCCATAAGCAGCGAGTTGCCGAAGTGAGCGGAGAAAATGAGCGGGGAACGGGACAGGAGCGGCCGCACCGTGCGGCCGCTCCGCGAGGAGCTGTCTATGCCTCGCGGGTTCCCGCGTACATGTCGTCGATGAGGCCCTGGTACGCGCGCTCGACGACCGGCCGCTTCAGCTTGAGGCTGGGCGTCAGCTCGCCGTGCTCGATGTCCAGGTCGCGGGGCAGCAGCCGGAACTTCTTGATGGTCTGCCAGCGCTGCAGACCCTCGTTGAGCCGCTTCACGTAGCCCTCGATGAGCTCGACGGCCTGCGGGGAGGCCACCACTTCGGCGTACGGCTTCCCGCCCAGGCCGTTCTCGGCGGCCCAGCCGAGGATGGTCGGCTCGTCCAGCGCGATCAGGGCGGTGCAGAAGTTACGGTCCGCGCCGTGCACCAGGATGTTGGAGACGAACGGGCAGACCGCCTTGAACTGTCCCTCGACCTCCGCCGGGGCGATGTACTTGCCGCCGGACGTCTTGATCAGGTCCTTCTTGCGGTCGGTGATCCGGAGGTAGCCGTCCACGGACAGCTCGCCGATGTCGCCGGTGTGGAACCAGCCGTCCGACTCCAGCACCTCGGCGGTCTTCTCCGGCTGCCCGTGGTAGCCCTGCATGATCCCGGGGCCGCGCAGCAGGATCTCGCCGTCGTCCGCGATCCGTACCTCGGTGCCGGGGAGCGGCTTGCCGACGGTGCCGGTGCGGTAGGCCTCGCCCGGGTTGACGAAGGAGGCGGCGCTGGACTCGGTGAGGCCGTAGCCCTCCAGGATGTGGATCCCGGCGCCCGCGAAGAAGAGGCCGATGTCGGGGGCAAGCGCCGCGGAGCCGGAGATGCAGGCGCGCAGCCGGCCGCCGAAGGCCTCGCGGATCTTGGCGAAGACCAGGGTGTCGGCGACCTTGTGCTTGGCACCGAGGGCGAAGGGGACCGAGGCCGTGCCGGTGCGCCGGAAGTTGTCCTGCGAGACCGTCGCGTGCTCGCGGGCGACCCCGGCCGCCCACTGGAAGATCTTGTACTTGGCACCGCCACCGGCCCGCGCCTTGGCGGCGACGCCGTTGTAGACCTTCTCGAAGATGCGGGGCACGGCCGCCATGTACGTCGGCTGGACCACCGGGAGGTTCTCGATGATCTTGTCGACCCGGCCGTCCACGGCGGTGACGTGGCCGACCTCGATCTGGCCGGAGGTGAGGACCTTGCCGAAGACGTGCGCGAGCGGCAGCCAGAGGTACTGCACGTCCTCCGGGGTGATCAGGCCGGTCGCCACGGTCGCCTTGGCCATGTACGACCAGTTGTCGTGCGGCAGGCGCACGCCCTTGGGGCGGCCGGTGGTGCCCGAGGTGTAGATCAGGGTGGCGAGCTGGTCGGCCGTGATGGCGGAGACCCGCTCCTTGACCGCCTCGGGGTGCTTCGCCAGGTGCTCGGCGCCGCGGGCCTCCAGCTCGGCGAGGGTGATCACCCAGCCCTCGGGGTCGCCCTCGGCGGGTCCGGCGCCCTCGGGGTCGATGACGACGACATGGGCGAGGTCCGGCAGTTCGGCGCGGCGCTCGCGGGCCTTGGCCAGCTGGGCGGCGTCCTCGGCGATGAGCACCCGGCTCTCGGAGTCGGAGAGGATGAACGCCGACTCCTCCGCGTTGGTCGACGGGTAGACCGTGGTGGTGGCGGCACCCGCGCACATCACACCGAGGTCGACGAGGATCCATTCCACCCGCGTGCTCGCGGCGAGCGCGACCCGCTCCTCCGGCTGCACGCCCAGACCGATGAGCCCGGCCGCGACGGCGTAGACCCGCTCGGCGGCCTGTGCCCAGCTCAGCGACTTCCACTCATCGGGTCCGTCGCCGGCGGCCGGGACGGGGTAGCGGTACGCCTCCCCGTCCGGGGTGGCCGCCACGCGGTCGATGAAGAGGTTCGCCACGGAGGGCGGTCGGTTCTCGATCAAGGTCAGTGTGTCGCTCACGACGTCCTCCGGGCCTGCGGCAGTGCTTCACGACCGGCTGCTGATGGCTGCTGTGTACCGCTTGTTCCTGTGCCTGTTCCTGTGCCTGTCCCCGCGCCTGTTCCTGCGTGCGTCCGTCTGCTCGTCCTGCTCGGGGACCCGCCTTGTTTAACTGGCGAGTAACTACGAAGTCGTGATCAGGGTAGAGCGCCCGCGTCCACCGCGTAAGAGGCAACGGGCCGCCGCTTCATAACAAACGGGCCCCCATGCCGCGGGGTGGCGCGGCATGGGGGCCCACAGGGCTGTCACCGGGGGGTGGGGCGGCGGGCTACTTCTTGCCCTTGCCCTCGCCGCCGGACTCGTCCGTCGACAGCACGGCGATGAAGGCCTCCTGCGGCACCTCCACATTGCCGACCATCTTCATCCGCTTCTTGCCCTCCTTCTGCTTCTCCAGCAGCTTCCGCTTACGGGAGATGTCACCGCCGTAGCACTTGGCGAGGACGTCCTTGCGGATGGCGCGGACGGTCTCACGGGCGATGACCCGGGAGCCGATGGCGGCCTGGATCGGCACCTCGAAGTTCTGCCGCGGGATCAGCTCGCGCAGCTTGGCGACCAGCCGGACGCCGTACGCGTACGCCTTGTCCTTGTGGGTGACCGCGGAGAACGCGTCGACCTTGTCGCCGTGCAGCAGGATGTCGACCTTGACGAGCTGGGCGGTCTGCTCGCCGGTGGGCTCGTAGTCGAGCGAGGCGTAGCCCCGGGTCTTGGACTTCAGCTGGTCGAAGAAGTCGAAGACGATCTCGGCGAGCGGCAGGGTGTAACGGATCTCGACCCGGTCCTCGGAGAGGTAGTCCATGCCGAGCAGGGTGCCGCGCCGCTGCTGGCAGAGCTCCATGATCGCGCCGATGAACTCGCTGGGGGCCAGGACCGTGGCGCGCACGACGGGCTCGTGCACCTTGTCGATCTTGCCCTCGGGGAATTCGCTCGGGTTGGTGACGATGTGCTCGGTGCCGTC
The DNA here is from genome assembly GCF_043204345.1 of Streptomyces sp. NPDC047917. Taxonomy (NCBI): domain Bacteria; kingdom Bacillati; phylum Actinomycetota; class Actinomycetes; order Kitasatosporales; family Streptomycetaceae; genus Streptomyces; species Streptomyces sp. NPDC047917. The sequence goes on along the minus strand of NZ_JBIDCA010000012.1, from coordinate 77,126 downwards.
CTCCATGTCGACGCGGTAGACCACGTTGGGGGCGGTGGCGATGAGTTCGAGGCCGAACTCGCGCTCCAGCCGCTCCCGGATCACGTCGAGGTGGAGCAGTCCGAGGAAGCCGACGCGGAAACCGAAGCCGAGGGCCGCGGAGGTCTCCGGCTCGTACACCAGGGCGGCGTCGTTGAGCTGGAGCTTGTCCAGCGCCTCGCGCAGGTCCGGGTAGTCCGATCCGTCCAGCGGGTACAGGCCCGAGAAAACCATCGGCTTGGGGTCCTTGTAGCCGCCCAGCGCCTCGGTCGCGCCCTTGTTCAGGGAGGTGATGGTGTCACCGACCTTGGACTGCCGGACGTCCTTCACACCGGTGATGATGTAGCCGACCTCGCCCACGCCGAGGCCGTCGGCCGGAGTCATCTCCGGGGAGGAGACCCCGATCTCCAGCAGCTCGTGGGTGGCGCCGGTGGACATCATCCGGATGCGCTCGCGCTTGTTGAGCTGGCCGTCGACCACCCGGACGTACGTGACGACGCCGCGGTACGAGTCGTAGACCGAGTCGAAGATCATCGCGCGGGCGGGGGCGTCCGCCTGGCCGACCGGGGCCGGGACGTCCCTGACCACCCGGTCGAGCAGCGCGTCCACGCCGACGCCGGTCTTCGCGGAGACCTTGAGCACGTCCTCCGGCTGGCAGCCGATGAGGTTGGCCAGCTCCTCGGAGAACTTCTCGGGCTGCGCGGCCGGCAGGTCGATCTTGTTGAGCACCGGGACGATGGTGAGGTCGTTCTCCATCGCCAGGTAGAGGTTGGCCAGGGTCTGGGCCTCGATGCCCTGCGCGGCGTCGACCAGCAGGACCGTGCCCTCGCAGGCGGCGAGCGAACGGGAGACCTCGTAGGTGAAGTCCACGTGGCCCGGGGTGTCGATCATGTTGAGGACATGGGTGCTGCCCTGGCCCTCGCCCGTGGTGGGCGCCCAGGGCAGCCGCACCGCCTGGGACTTGATGGTGATGCCGCGCTCGCGCTCGATGTCCATCCGGTCGAGGTACTGAGCACGCATCTGCCGCTGGTCGACCACACCGGTCAGCTGGAGCATCCGGTCGGCAAGGGTCGACTTGCCGTGGTCGATGTGCGCGATGATGCAGAAGTTGCGGATCAGCGCCGGGTCGGTACGGCTCGGCTCGGGCACGTTGGTAGGAGTCGCGGGCACGCAGGGTCCTGATTCTTGAGACGCCGAACGCCGTGTCTCGGGTCGATGTCGGGTCGGTCGGATCGATACGTAGCCTCCATCGTCCCATGGTTGCGGGGCGGAGACCGGTTTGGGCCGGTCGGAGCGGGGCTGGTACCGTTGACAGCTGTGCCTCGCGACTCTCTCAGGCCGTGGGGCGCACATCGAAGATCCAACGAACCTGAAAAGGCTCTTTCGTGGCGAACATCAAGTCCCAGATCAAGCGGAACAAGACGAACGAGAAGGCGCGCCTGCGCAACAAGGCCGTCAAGTCCTCGCTCAAGACCGCTATCCGCAAGGCCCGTGAGGCTGCCGTCGCCGGTGACGTCGAGAAGGCCACCACGGCCGCTCGCGACGCCTCCCGCGCGCTCGACAAGGCCGTCTCGAAGGGTGTCATCCACAAGAACGCTGCCGCCAACAAGAAGTCGGCGCTGGCCTCCAAGGTTGCCTCCCTCCAGGGCTGAGCATTCTGATGTGATCGCCGGAACGGACCCAGCGGGCCCTCTCTCCCGTTCCTGACCGGCACCCCGCGCCGCACACCGAACCTGCGTTCGCCACGCGGGTGCGGCGCACCAAAGCTTGAACCGAAGGCCCCGGCCTCAGCTCTCCCCAGAGCGAGGACCGGGGCCTTCGGCGTGCGCGGAACCGGCCCGGTCTCGGGGCAGGGCTCAGGGCTGAGGGCTGAGGGCTGAGGGCTCAGGGACGAGGCGATCAGGGGCCAGGGACGAGGCGGGGAAGGGGCCAGGGAAGAGTCGGGTCAGGGTCCAGGGGCGAGGCGGACACCGGCTGCCCCGTCGTCCTGCCTCCTGCCTCCTGCCCTGTCGTCCTGCCCGGCGCTCACCGCCCCGGGGTTCACCGTCCGGACCGCGCCGCCCGTGCCACCGCGACCACGGCCTTCTCCAGGGCGTACTCCGGGTCGTCGCCACCGCCCTTGACCCCCGCGTCCGCCTCCGCGACCGCCCGCAGTGCGACGGCCACCCCGTCCGGCGTCCAGCCACGCATCTGCTGCCGCACCCGGTCGATCTTCCACGGCGGCATGCCCAGCTCACGGGCAAGATCGGCGGGCCGGCCGCCACGGGCCGAGGACAGCTTGCCGATCGCCCGTACGCCCTGCGCCAGCGCACTCGTGATCAGCACCGGCGCCACCCCGGTCGACAGCGACCAGCGCAACGCCTCCAACGCCTCCGCCGCCCGGCCCTCCACCGCACGGTCGGCGACCGTGAAGCTCGACGCCTCGGCCCGGCCCGTGTAGTAACGGGCGACCACCGCCTCGTCGATGGTGCCCTCGACATCCGCGACGAGCTGCGAGGCCGCGCTCGCCAGCTCCCGCAGATCGCTGCCGATGGAGTCGACCAGCGCCTGGCACGCCTCGGGCGTCGCCGAACGCCCCAGCGCCCGGAACTCGGACCGTACGAATGAGAGCCGCTCGGCCGGTTTGGTGGTCTTCGGGCAGGCGACCTCCCGCGCACCCGCCTTGCGCGCCGCGTCCAGCAGGCCCTTGCCCTTGGCGCCGCCCGCGTGCAGGAGGACGAGGGTGATCTCCTCGACCGGGTCGCCGAGATACGCCTTGACGTCCTTGACCGTGTCGGCGGAGAGGTCCTGCGCATTGCGCACGATCACCACCTTGCGCTCGGCGAAGAGCGACGGACTCGTCAGCTCGGCGAGGGTGCCGGGCTGGAGCTGGTCGGAGGTGAGGTCACGGACATCCGTGTCGGGGTCGGAGGCCCGGGCGGCCGCCACCACCTGCTGAACGGCGCGGTCGAGGAGCAGGTCCTCCTGGCCCACGGCGAGCGTGAGGGGGGCGAGCGGGTCGTCGGTGGAATTCCTTCTGGTGGCCATCGCCGTCCAGCATCCCATGCACCACCGACAGCCCCCGATGACCTCCCCGGCCGCCCTGTCCACCGGGCCGGGGCCGGGGCGCCGCGGTGCGGGAGAATGGGCCGGTGAGTGATGTGAGACATGTGCTGGTGCTGCCCGACCGCGATGCCGCGGAGGAGGTGGCCGGGGAGCTCGCCGACCGGTTCGGGGTCGCCGAGGAGCCCCAGCTCGTACGCGACGCGCTGGCCGGCGAGGACGACGCCGAGGACGCCCAGTGGCTGGTGGTCGTGGAGGACCCGTCCGGACGGCTGGACTCGTCGGCGCTGGATGCCTTCGCCGCTGAGTACGAGGGGTGGCTCGAAGCGCCCTGACGGGGCGCCCGGGGCTCAGGTCTTGGGGACGATCTGGATGTCCAGGTCGATGGAGATGCTGGATCCCACGGCCGCGATGCCGCGGGCGAGCATGGTCTGCCAGGTGAGGGTGAAGTCCTCACGGTGCAATTCCGTGGTGGCCCGGCAGGCGGCACGGGTCTCGCCCTCAAGGCCGTTGCCCAGGCCGAGGTACTGGGTGTCCAGGGTGACTGTGCGACTGACGCCGTGCAGGGTGAGCGCACCGGTCACGCCCCAGCGGGTGCCGCCCCGGTGGACGAAGCGCTCGCTGTAGAACTCCATCGTCGGATAGCGCCCGACGTCGAGGAAGTCGCTGGAGCGCAGATGGTCGTCCCGCATCTGGACATTCGTGTCGATCGACGCGGCGTCGATGATCACGTGCATGGCGGAGTCCTCCATGCGGTCGGCGATCCGCACGGCCCCCGCGAAGTTGTTGAACCGGCCGTGGATGCGCGCCAGGCCGATGTGCCGGGCCGTGAAGCCGATCTGCGAGTGCATCGGCTCGACCTCCCACTCCCCCGGCGCGGGGAGCTGCGGAGGCGCGGACAGCTGAAGGGTCACATCGCCCAGGCTCGCGTGACCGCCCTCGACGACCGTGGCCGACGCGTGGAACGGGGTGAAGCCCTCGGCCGTGACCGCGAGCCGGTACTCACCGGCCGGGACAGTGGCGAGGACGTTGCCGAACGGGTCGGTCTCACCGCCGAAGACCTTGCGGCCCGCGCTGTCCGTGACCACGAACTCGGCCAGCGGCACGACCTCGTTGACCGGGTCGAGCACCCGGCAACTGAGCAATCCGGCAGTGCGCGGCACCTCCAGCCCGGCCAGGGCGTTGCCCTGCGCCGAACCCGCCGCTCGCCTGCCGTTCAGCCAACGACCGAACATGTTCCACCTTCCCCCGGGACGATTCACCTTGGGGCCCGGCGGCTGGACGTCTCTGTCGGAGCAGCGGCCCACCGACGAGCATGCATTCGATCACCATTGTGCCGTTCGAGGCAAACAGCGCAGCTCGGAGGGTCTTGAAGTGGCTTGGGTGGAGGTGTTACCGAAGGTCCGAATTGGTATCACCGGCGCCGCCGGAGACGGTGGCCATGAGGCCGACGGAGCCGCGCTGTCGTAGGGCTGGCGGAGCCACGCTGTTGTAGAGCCGCGCTGTCGTGGGGCCTGCGGAGCCGCGCTGTTGTAGAACCCGCGGAGCCACGCTGTCGTAGAACCGGCGGAGCCGCGCGGCTGTAGGAGCCGACGGAGCCGTGCGGCTGTAGGAGCCGACGGAGCCGTGCGGTCGTAGTGCCGGCCGTCACGACCGGCCCACCGCCCGCAGCCCCGACCCGACACCCGTCACGGCGATCGCACCATCGGTGTCCGTACGCAGCACCACGGCGCCGCCCGCCCTGAGCGCATCGACGGTACGCGGTGCCGGATGGCCGTACGGGTTGTCCCTTCCCACGCTCACCAGGGCGAGCCTCGGGTGCGTGCTGCGCAGCAGCGCCGGGTCCTGATGGGCGGAGCCGTGATGCGCGACCTTGAGCACATCCACCCTCGGCAGCACGGGATATCTGCGCAGCACCCCCTGCTGGGCCTCCGGTTCGAGGTCCCCCAGCAGCAACAAGGTCAGCCCTCCGGCCCGGACGTACAGGGTGACACTGGCGTCGTTCGGCTCCAGCGGTACGGGACCGGCACCCGGGCCCGCCGGTATTCCGCCGGGCCCCGTGGCGCTCGCCGGCCAGAGGACCCGCCAGTCGAGCGCCCCGATCCGGCGGCGCTCCCCCAGGACGGCCCGGACCAGAGGGACGTGTGATTCGGCCGCCGTCCTCCGTACGAACGCGGCCTGGTCCGGCGGTTCGTCCAGGCTCGTCGTCTCGATCGCACCCACTGCCCTGCCCCGCAACACCCCGGGCAGGCCCCGCACGTGGTCGGCGTGAAAGTGCGTGAGGACCAGGAACGGCACCTCGGTGATGCCGAGATCACCAAGGCACCGGTCGACGAGTGAAGGATCGGGACCCGCATCGACGACCACCCCCGCACCGTCCCCCGCCGCCAGCACCAGGGCGTCCCCCTGCCCCACATCGCACATCGCGAACGCCCAGCCCGGCGGCGGCCATCCGGTCAGCATCCGGGTGAGCGGCACCGGACGCAGCACCGCGAGAACCAGCAGCAGCGCGGCGGCCGAGCAGACCCAGGGGCGGCGCACGATCCGGCGGGCGAGGAGCACCACCAGAGCGGTCAGCGCGGTGAGCAGCACCGCGCCCTTCCCACCGTCGGGCCAGCCGATCTCCGCCCCGGGCAGGGCCGCCCCGGTGCGGGCAACCGAAGCGATCCAACCGGCAGGCCACCCCGCGATCCTGGCGAGCAACTCCGCCGCCGGCATGGCCACCGGCGCCAGGGCGAGCGCGGCGAACCCGAGGATCGTGGCCGGCGGCACCGCCATCTCGGCCAGCAGATTGCACGGGATCGCCACCAGGCTGACCCGCGAAGCGAGCAGCACGACCACCGGCGCGCACACCGCCTGCGCGGCGGCCGCCGCGGCCAGCGCCTCGGCGAGCCTGGCCGGAACTCCGCGCCGTTGCAGCGCATCGCTCCATTTCGGGGCGATGGTCAGCAGGGCGCCGGTGGCCAGCACGGAGAGGATGAAACCGTAACTGCGCGCCATCCACGGGTCGTAGAAGATCAGCAACAGGACTGCGGCCGCCAGCGCCGGGATCAGTGATCTCCGCCGCCCCGTACCAATGGCCAGCAGGGTGATCAGCCCGCACGCCGCCGCCCGCAGAACGCTCGGCTCGGGTCGGCAGACGATGACGAAGGCCAGCGTGAGCCCGCCGCCGAGCAGCGCCGTGAGCCGCAGCGAAATGCCCAACCGGGGTGCCAGCCCGCGTCGTTCGGCGCGGAGGGCCATGCCTGGTGGCCCGATGAGGAGGACGAGCAGGATCGCCAGGTTGGAGCCGGAGACGGCCATCAGGTGGGTGAGATCGGCGGCCTTGAACGCCTCGTGCAGTTCGGGGGTGATCCGTGAGGTGTCACCGACCACCAGCCCAGGCAGCAGGGCCCTTGCATCGGGATCGAGCCGCTCGGTCGCCTGTCGCAGCCCGCCGCGCAGCGTGCCTGCCGTGCGCTGGAGGACGGAGGGAGGCCCGATGACGCGAGGCGGCCCCTTGCCCTCGGGGCGCAGGACGGCGGCACTGCGCTCCCCGTCGTGCAGGGGTGGTGACAGTCGGCCGCCGACACGCAGGTGTGTGGAGGGGAGCAACTGCTGCCACGGTCCCGCCGACCCGCCGGGCGAGACGATCAGCAGCACTGGCGTACTCAGCCCGGTGACCGCACCGTCGGGACCGGTCAGCCGGGTGATCTCAGCATCCATGAGGAGGGCGACGGGTGTGCTGTGGTCGCCCCGCACCCGGGGCGTGGTCCGCCGGGCATCGGACGTCACCGTGAGCTCCACCTCGACCGTCGCGAACCGCTCCGCCAGCTCGTGGACCGGCCCCTGCCGTACATCCGCACTGTGCAATCCGGCCGCCGCTGCCCCGACCGCCGCACAGAGCAACGCCCCGGCGGTGGCGGTAGCCGTGGCCCGCGACCACCACCGCCGCCCGTCTGCCGCAGCGCTGTCCGTAGTGTCGGCGCCCGCATCCCCGTCCGCATCAACATCAGCATGGGCATGGGCATGGGCATCAGCGTTCGCCCCGGCATCGGCATCGGCATCGGCATCGGCATCGGCATCGGCATCGGAGGAGGGTCTGTCTGGTGAGGCACCGGCCGCCTCTCTGCGCAGCACACGGGTTCCGGACGCCCCCGACATGGCCAGGAGCACCATGGCCGCACCCACGCAGAGGAGCACACCCACCGTCGTCCACCACCCTGGCGCACTCAGCGCCAGTGCCGCTCCGGCCCAGGCCGCCACGGCAGGCGGAACCAGGCGGAGATCGGCCGGACCCTCCTGCCGCGGTTCGGAGGCGCCGAGTCGACCGCCGGACGCCGCATGGACGTCCAGGTGGCTCATGGCCCCACCAATGGCTGGAGGTCGGCGAACCTGCGGTCACCGATCCCGTTGACCTCACGCAGTTCATCGACGGAACGGAAGCCGCCGTGCTGTGTGCGGTAGTCGACGATGTGCTGGGCCAGAACCGGGCCGACACCCGGCAGTGTGTCCAACTGTTCGACAGTCGCGGTGTTGAGGCTGACCGGACCGGCCGCAGCGCTCCCGCCGCCGCTGCCCGTCGCGACGCCTGCCGCCCCACCGGCAGTTGGAGACCCTGGCGGGGTGCCCACCACGATCTGTTCCCCGTCCATGAGCACCCGCGCCCGGTTGAGTCCGGTCAGGTCCGCTCCGTCCCGGACTCCGCCCGCCGCGCGTAACGCATCGGCGACCCTTGCTCCGGAAGGCAGTTGACGGATACCAGGCCTTCGCACCTTTCCGCTCACGTCAACGACAATGTGTCCGCCCGGCCCCGCCCCTGGCGGCGGTCCCGGCGACGGCTCCGGCCCCCCGGCGCCGTCCGCCGTCGGAGGCGACGTCCGGGCGGACGCGGCCTCCGCGACCGGCTCGGGCGCACGCACGGACTGTGGGCGAGCGGACCAGAAGTGCACTGCGGCAAAAACTCCGGCCGCGACCAGCACAACGGCCAACGCAGCAAGAGTCTTTGGCTCCAGACCACATCTGAGCTGCAACCACAGCGGAAGCCGCTCCCGCAACGCGGGAACCACCCTCTGCCGCCACCGCCCCACCCCTTCGGAAACCGGAACGGTGGCCGAAACCGAAACCGAAACCGAGGACGAGGACGAGGACGAGGACGAGGGCGACGAGCCCCGCTCAGAAATGGAAGCACCAGCCGCAGCCCCAACCGGCCTTGGGCTTGGATTCGGGCTCGGGCTCGGGCTCGGACTCGGGCTCGGACTCGGGCCGTGACCTGGGCGTGGACTCGGGCTTGAGCTTGGGCGCGTGACCGGAGAGGAAACCGGAGACGAGTCCGGCGCCGAAACCGGAGTCGGGGCAACCCCCAGCACAGGCCGCGCGACCCGCCCTCCGTACGCCCCCGTCATAAGCGCGTCCGCCCGACGCCGCGACGCCGCAGCCACCGTGTCCGCTGCACGGCGCGACGACCGTCGCCGACCGGGCCCGGGGCCCGAGCCCGGTCCGGCGCCGACACCTGGTCCGGTACCGGGGCCGCTACGGACACGACCGTCCGAGGCCGGGGCCCGACCGGGGCCACTGCCGCTTCCGCTGGTTGCACGATGTGATCGGGGTGCCATGCCTCACGACGGTAGGCACATCCGCCCGAATCCGCCGAGCAGGTCTGATTCCGGTGGACAACCGACCAGTTGTGGATATCTCGACCACTCATCGGAGTGACGCCCGAAGCAACCAAAGCACGCGGAGCGCCCGAGGCATCCAGAGCACACAGGGCACGCACGACACCCAAACCACCCGGAACGCGCAAGACGTCACCAGGCCCGGCCGACCCCCGCCCAGCCTCCTGCCCGCCCGACCGAGCCCCGCCCGACCTCCCGGCTACCCGACCTCCCGGCCGCCCAGCCGCCCGCCTCGTCGGCCGATCAGCGCGGCGAGACCACTGCCCCCAGCAGACCGGGTCCGGTGTGCGCACCGATCACCGCACCCACCTCGCTCACATGCAGGTCGACCAGCCCCGGCACCCGCTCACGCAGTCGCTCGGCGAGCCGCTCCGCCCGCTCGGGGGCCGCGAGGTGGTGCACGGCGATGTCCACGCGGCCGCTGCCCGCGCGCTCCGCGACGATCTCCTCCAGGCGCGCGATCGCCTTCGAGGCCGTCCGTACCTTCTCCAGCAGTTCGATGCGCCCGCCGTCGAGCTGGAGCAGCGGCTTCACCGCGAGAGCCGATCCCAGCAGCGCCTGTGCGGCACCGATGCGGCCACCGCGCCGCAGGTAGTCCAGCGTGTCGACGTAGAAGTACGCCGAGGTGCCCGCGGCCCGCTTCTCCGCGGCCGCGACCGCCTCGTCCAGGCTTCCGCCCGCCTCCGCCGTCTCCGCGGATGCCAGGGCGCAGAATCCGAGGGCCATGGCGACCATCCCGGTGTCCACCACACGGACCGGAACCAGCGCCTCCTTCGCCGCGAGCAGGGCCGCGTCGTACGTGCCCGAGATCTCGGCCGAGAGATGCAGCGAGACGATGCCGGTGGCCCCCGCCTCGGCCGCCGCCCGGTACGCGGCGGCGAACACCTCGGGACTCGGCCGGGACGTGGTCACGGGACGACGCTTCTGGAGCGCCACCGCAAGGGAACGGGCCGAGATCTCGGTACCGTCCTCCAGAGCCTGATCTCCGAGGACGACGGTCAGCGGCACCGCGGTGATGCCGTGCCGCTCCATCGTCTCGGGCGGCAGGTAGGCCGTGGAATCGGTGACGATCGCGACATGGCGGGACATGAGCGGGAGGTTACCTGGCGAGTCCGTGTCCTGGCAGTCCGACCCCGACCGAATGATCTCTCCTGATCTCATCGGACCGCATCCGGTCACCGCCGGTCATCGAACGTGTCAGTTCGTCGTTTCGGGCCGGGGAGCCTTCTGCCACGGGTATCCGGTCTGCCGTCGCGGATCGGGGGCCGTGATCGCCCGCGCCGCGCCGTCGGCCGGCCCACTCCCCTGCCCCGGCTGCCGGCCCTGTCCCGGTCGCGGTTCCTGCCCCTGCATCTGCCCCGGTCGCTGCTCCTGCTCCGGTCCCCGGTTCGGCCCGCTCGCGTCACCCTGTGGCCCGCCGCCCCGCCCCTGGCCCGGTGCGTCCGGCTCCACCGTCCAGTGCCGGAGCGCCCCCGCCTCCACGTCGATCTGTGCGTTCAGCGCGTCCAGCGAGTCGTCGGAGAACTGCCGTGCCCGGTCACGCGCGGCCCACCGCAGCGAATCCGCGGAATGGGTGATCCGCTCCGTACGCTGCTTCAGGCTCGGCAGCAGCGAGGCGACGGTCGCCCGGTCGGGCTCGCGCTCCAGCTTCTTCAGCTCCTCGTCCAGCTCCCGGCCGTGCACACTCAGCCGCTGGAAAAGGCCCAGCGCCTCCGAGAGCGAGGCGTCCTCGGCGGCTCCGGCCTGCAACGCCTCCTGCGTGGCCCGCATGGATGTCCGCAGTGCAAGCCGCAGCTGTGCCAGCTCTCCACCCACGCCCGTCTGCCCATAGCTCTTCGCCCGCAGCGTGGTCTCCTCGACGGTGCGGCGTGCCTGGGCCATCGTCCGGTCCACGCCGCGCTTCGCCGCGCCGATGGCTTTGACACCCGCGTACACGCCCAGGGCCACGAACGCGAAGAAGAGCAACCCCAGAATCAGGATCACGGATTCCATGAGCGCCCCTCGGATGTCGTCTCGGCCGCCGGTACCGGCCCCTCCACCGTAAACGGAAAGGGCAGGTCGAGGGTTCCACCGGAACCCTCAACCTGCCCGTAGGGGAACACCCCCACACCGTCGCGCGCGGCCCGGTCAGCGCCTCACGCGGTACGCCACGCCATCATGCCGGGACGATGTTGACCAGCTTCGGTGCCCGGACGATCACCTTGCGGATGCCCGCACCGTCCAGCGCCGCCACCACGGCCGGGTCGGCCAGCGCCAGCGCCTCCAGCTCCTCGTCCGTGATCGACGGGGAGATCTCCAGGCGCGCCTTGACCTTGCCCTTGACCTGCACGACACAGGTCACGGTCTCGTCCACGACGTACGCCGGATCGGCGACCGGGAAGTCCTGGTGCACGACCGACCCGGTGTGGCCCAGTCGGCGCCACAGCTCCTCGGCGATGTGCGGTGCCAGCGGCGCGACCAGCAGCACCAGCGGCTCGGCGACGGACCGGGACAGCGGCCCGCCCGCCTTGGTCAGGTGGTTGTTCAGCTCGGTGACCTTGGCGATCGCCGTGTTGAAACGCATCCCGGCCATGTCCTGGCCGACCCCGTCGATGGCCTTGTGCAGCGCACGCAGCGTCTCCTCGCCCGGCTCCGTGTCGACGACGGTGACCTCACCGGTCTCCTCGTCGACGACATTGCGCCACAGCCGCTGCAGCAGCCGGTACTGGCCGACGACGGCGCGCGTGTCCCACGGCCGCGACACGTCCAGCGGGCCCATCGCCATCTCGTACAGGCGCAGCGTGTCCGCACCGTACTCGGTGCAGATCTCGTCGGGCGTGACGGCGTTCTTCAGGGACTTGCCCATCTTGCCCAGAACGCGGCTGACCTTCTCGCCCTGGTAGTAGAACTGTCCGTCGCGCTCCTCGACCTCGGCGGCCGGGACCGCGATGCCGCGGCTGTCCCGGTAGACGAACGCCTGGATCATGCCCTGGTTGTACAGCTTGTGGAACGGCTCGGCGGACGAGATGTGCCCCAGGTCGTGCAGGACCTTGGACCAGAAACGGGCGTACAGCAGGTGCAGTACGGCGTGCTCGGCGCCGCCGACGTACAGGTCGACGCCACCGGTCGGCTGCCCCTCGCGCGGCCCCATCCAGTACTGCTCGATCGCCGGGTCGACCAGCTTCTGGTCGTTGTTCGGGTCCAGATAGCGCAGCTCGTACCAGCAGGATCCCGCCCAGTTGGGCATGGTGTTGGTCTCACGGCGGTACTTCTTGGGACCGCTGCCGTCGCCCAGGTCCAGGGTGACGTTGACCCAGTCGGCGTTCCGGGACAGCGGCGTCTCGGGCCGGGTGTCGGCGTCCTCGGGGTCGAAGGTGCGCGGCGAGTAGTCGTCGACCTCCGGCAGCTCCAGGGGCAGCATCGACTCGGGCAGCGGGTGGGCGATGCCGTCCTCGTCGTAGACGATCGGGAAGGGCTCGCCCCAGTAGCGCTGACGGCTGAACAGCCAGTCACGCAGCCGGAAGTTGACGGTGCCCTCGCCGACGCCGTGCGTCGTCAGCCATTCGGTGATCCGCGCCTTGGCGTCGACGACGCCCAGGCCGTCCAGCGAGATCTCGTCGTTGGCGGAGTTGACCAACTTCGCGTCGTACGAGGCGAAGGCGTCCTCCCACGTCGAGGGGTCCGTGCCACGGTCGTCCGACGGCTCGACGACACAGCGCATCGGCAGCTCGAAGGCGCGCGCGAAGGCGAAGTCGCGCGCGTCGTGCGCCGGTACGGCCATGATCGCGCCGGTGCCGTAGCCCATCAGTACGTAGTCGGCGATGAAGACGGGTACCTTCTCGCCGCTGACCGGGTTGGTCGCGTACGCGCCGGTGAAGACACCGGTCTTGTCCTTGGCCTCGGCCTGCCGCTCCACGTCGGACTTGGCGGCGGCCAGCTTGCGGTAGGCGGCGACGGCCTCGGCCGGGGACGCGTATCCGCCGGTCCACACCGCGTGGGTGCCCTCGGGCCAGGCGGCCGGAATGATCCGTTCGACCAGCTCGTGCTCGGGCGCCAGCACCATGTAGGTGGCACCGAACAGGGTGTCCTGGCGGGTGGTGAAGACGGTGATGCTGTCGGAACCGTCGACCGGGAAGTCGACGCGCGCGCCTTCGGAGCGCCCGATCCAGTTGCGCTGCTGCAGCTTGATCGCCTCGGGCCAGTCCAGCCCGTCCAGGTCGTTCAGCAGCCGGTCGGCGTAGGCGGTGATACGCATGTTCCACTGACGCAGCTTGGCCTTGAAGACGGGGAAGTTGCCGCGCTCGGAGCGACCGTCGGCCGTCACCTCTTCGTTGGCCAGGACGGTGCCCAGGCCGGGCGACCAGTTGACGGGCGCGTCGGAGGCGTACGCCAGGCGGTACCCGCCCAGGACGTCCGCGCGCTCGATGGCGCTCAGCGCGCTCCAGTCACGGCCGTCCGGGGTGGGGCACGCACCGCTCTCGAACTGCTCGACCAGCTCGGCGATCGGGCGGGCGCGGTCGGCCTCGGCGTCGTACCAGGAGTTGAAGATCTGCAGGAAGATCCACTGGGTCCACTTGTAGTACTCCGACTCGATCGTGGCGAACGAGCGGCGCTTGTCGTGGCCCAGGCCCAGCCGGCGCAGCTGGGCGGTCATGTTCTCGATGTTGGCCTCGGTGGAGACCCGCGGGTGCGTGCCGGTCTGTACCGCGTACTGCTCCGCGGGCAGGCCGAAGGCGTCGAAGCCCAGGGTGTGCAGCACGTTGTGCCCGGTCATGCGCTGGTGGCGGGCGAAGACATCGGTGGCGATGTAGCCCAGCGGGTGACCGACGTGCAGGCCCGCACCCGAGGGGTACGGGAACATGTCCATGATGAACTTCTTCGGCCTGGCGGCCAGCTCGGGATCGCCGGCCAGGTCGCCGGTCGGATTCGGCGCCTCGTACGTGCCCTCGGCGTCCCAGAAGTCCTGCCAGCGTGCCTCGATGTCGGCGGCCATCGCCGCCGTGTAGCGGTGCGGCGCAGCCGTCTCGGCTGCGGAAGTCGTCTCGCTCATGATCCTCAAAGCTCCATCGATCGTCATCTGCCGGCGCCCATCTCTACGGACACGCGTCTACGGAAACGAAAAATCCCCTCGCACAGGAGGGGACGCCGCGCTGATTCCGACCAGGCGTTCTCACCGGTCGGGACTGATCAGCGCGGCTCGCTAAGCAGAAGGCGTACGGCACGCATGGCGTCAGGGTACCGCACGGCCCCGGAGCCGGGCCGGGCACGACCGAACCATGGACGGGGTGCGGAACCGCCGTACGACGGAACTCCGGCTTCCCGGCATCGACATACGACGGACAGACAGGCGATAGAAGCCAGACGGGCAGACGGGCAAGTGAACCAACGAGAGAAGCGGGCCACCCTGTGTGGGTGACCCGCTTCTCGTTCTTCACTGTGGAGCTAAGGAGAATTGAACTCCTGACCTCCTGCATGCCATGCAGGCGCTCTACCAACTGAGCTATAGCCCCGTGCTGTGTTCCGCCCGGTTTCCCTGGCGACATCGAGAACATTACCGGTGACCCCACCAGTCCACCAAATCGATTCCCGGCCGTATCGATTTGACCCGTTCTGCACCACCTGGGCCTAGGCCGGCGGAGCCGGAGGAGTCAGGCCGTGGCGAAGGAGTAGAAGCGTTTGAGCGTGCAATGCTCCTCCAACAGCCGACCGTAGATCGGCTCCCCCTCCAGCTCCCGATAGGTCTCGATCGGGTCGCCCTTTATGATCAGCGCCCGCGCACACTCCTCGCACCAGTACTGGAACTCCGGATTGATCGGGTCCATGTCCCTGACGATGGGCGTACCGCTGCCGCACCAGTCACATTTCCGCCTGTGTGCACCCATGGGTCAGCTCCGGCTTTGGCCGCGGGCGGTGCACATGAAGAACGTCCCGCCGCTCTCGGGGGCTGCACGGAATCCGGGGACAAGGAGCAGGTCCGGGACCTCGTGGCGGCTCGCAGGCATCGCGCTCCCTCCCGTTCGGTCCGTCGCCCCCTCCGGCGCTCCGATTCTGCCATGAGCCCGCAAGAGGGGCAGCCCGCCGGAGAACCGGCCACTCACCGACGCCGTACGAGACCCGCCGCCGCACCTGCCACAGCGGCTGCGGAGAGCGCGAGCGCACACGCCCACAACGCCTGCCCCGACCCCTGGGCCCCTTGTGCATCAAGGCGGTTGAGGTAGAGCGTGCCGAACGCGGCGACCCCGGTCAGCTGTCCGAGCTGGGTGACCGTCACCAGTACGCCGCTCGCGTCGGCCGCGTCCTTGGGACGCACGTCCGCCAGCGCCCTGGTAAGGGTGGGGCTGAAGCCGAGCGCCAGGCCGACACCCATCGCCGCGAAGGCCGCATACAGCACGGGCCCGCCGTCGCCGCCCCCACGCATCAGGAGCCCGACGGCCAAGGAGGCGACCGCCACGAGTACGAACCCGCCGGGCACCAGGGCCCTTTGGAGCCCGGCGGGCCACCGTCGCCAGGTGAGCCCGGCCACGCCGAACACCAGCGCCGTCGGTGCGAACATCAGCCCCGCCCGCAGCGGTGAACAGCCCAGACCTCCCTGAACGTGCAGCGTCATGGCAAAGAGGAAGCCGCCGTTGATCGCCATCACCAGGAGAATGCGCAGCGCCGCCCGGGCGATACCGGGAACGCGCAGCACCCCGGGGGCGATCAGGGGCGCACCACCGCGCGCGGCCAGCCGCGACTCGTACGCCGCGAAGACGGCGAAGAGCCCCACGGAGACGGCCATGCAGAACCGGGACCAGAGCGGCCAGTCCAGTTCCTGCCCGAGCACCAGGGGGACGGTGAGCAGCGTGACTGCGGCGGCGAGCAGGACCAGCCCCGGCAGATCGAGGCCTCGGGCCCGGGCCTGGACCCTGCCGGGCGCGGTGCGCGGCTCGCGCGGCAGCACACGGCGGCCGAGCACCAGCAGAACGAGCCCGATGGGCACGTTGACCAGGAAGACCGGCCGCCAGCCCGCACCGAAGAGATCGGCGCTGACCAGTACCCCGCCGAGCACCTGCCCGGCGGCCGCCCCGGTGGCGAGCACCGCGCTGTAGGCGCCGAGTGCCCTGATCCGTGCCTCGCCGGTGAAGTGGCGCTGGATGAGGCTGAGCACCTGCGGAATCATCACCGCCGCGGCCGCGCCCTGCACCAGCCGGAAGGCGATCAGCTGCCCCGTTCCCGCAGCGAGTCCGCAGGCCAGCGAGGCCGCGGTGAAGAGGCCGAGCCCGACCAGATGGGCCCGGCCGTGTCCGAGCAGGTCGCCGAGCCTGGCGCCGGTGATGAGCAGCACCGCGTACGTGATGGTGTAGCCGGCCACGACGAGCTGCAACCCGGCGCCGGAGGCGTGGAGTTCGCTGCGGATCGTCGGGGCGGCGACGTTGACGATGAAGATGTCGAGCAGCGCCATGAACTGGGCAGCGAGCACCAGGGCGAGCACTCTCCCGGAGCGGTTGTCAGTGGCGGGGTCTTTACTGGTTGCGGAACGTGGAGTTGCCTCGGATGCCGTCGTCATGACATCGAGCCTGGCCCCGGCCGAATACGGGTAACGAGAGCCCGCTGATGCTGGTACCGACAGCACCTGGCAACTCCCTCACGGGTCACCGAACATGGGGGGCGTGGCAACGGTGACGACACATCAGGCGGCGGACCGGACTACGGGCCGGACTGCGGACCGGGCGGGCGGACGGGCGGCACCCAGGACGAGCCGGCACCGGCGGCGCCCGGAGCTCGCTGCGTTTCTGCGCAATCGCCGGGCGCGGGTGACACCCGCCGATGTGGGCATGGCCCCCGGGTTGCGCCGCCGCACCCCCGGCCTGCGTCGCGAGGAGGTCGCGCAGCTCTCCGGCGTCGGCGTCACCTGGTACACCTGGCTGGAACAGGGCCGTCCCATCAACGCGTCACCGCAGGTACTGGACGCCGTGGCGCGCACGCTCCGGCTGGACGCGTCGGAACGCGAACACCTCTACCACCTGGCGGAGGTGGCCTGCGTGCCCGGCAGACAGTCCGACGTCTTCGAGGTGGGGCCGGAGATCCAGGGCATCATCGACGCGCTCGACCCCCATCCCGCCGTGGTCTACAACACGCGATACGACATCCTTGCCACCAACCCCGCCTATCGCGATCTGTTCGCCGTCCCGGAGATCGTGGGAACGGGGATACGCAACGTGCTGTGGACGCTGTTCACGGCGTCCGAGGACGCCTGTCCCGTGGTCCACCGGACGCAGGAGCTGCCGATCATGGTGGCCACGCTGCGGGGCGCGTACGGGCGCCATGCGGGCGAGCCCGCCTGGGAGTCGTTCGTCGAACGGCTCTCGGCCGCCAGTCCGTACTTCGCCGAGCTGTGGCGCAGTGGGAACGTCGCCCCGCCCGGACCTCGGGTGAAGACCTTCCGGCACTGGGCACTGCCCGGGGAGATCCGGATGACCTCGGTGTCGTTGTCCGTCAACGGGCTGCCGGAGTGCCGGATCGTGGCGTACACCCCGGCCGACGAGGACAGCGGAGAACGGGTCGCCGCGTTGCGGCGGCGCCGGGCAGGGTGAGGGGCCACAAGGAACCGCAGGGAAGCCGCAGGGAAGCCGCAGGGAAGCTTCACTAGCAGAGAACGCAAAAGATCCCGCCCCCTTATGGGGACGGGATCCTGATTGTGGAGCTAAGGAGAATTGAACTCCTGACCTCCTGCATGCCATGCAGGCGCTCTACCAACTGAGCTATAGCCCCGTTGTTCGCTGTGCTTCTCTGCGTTTCCGCGCCGCGAACAAGAAGAACTTTAGCCTGTGACCTGCCGGAAAGTGAAATCCGGCCGCCAGGGGCTGCGGGGCAGCCCTCAGGTGTCGTCGCCGAGCACCGGCTCGGGCAGCGTGCCGGCGTTGTGCTCCAGCAGGCGCCATCCGCGCGCCCCCTCGCCCAGCACCGACCAGCAGCAGTTGGTGAGCCCGCCGAGACCTTCCCAGTGGTGCGCCTCCAGGCCGAGCAGCCGGCCGATGGTGGTGCGGATGGTGCCGCCGTGGCTGACCACGACCAGCGTGCCGTTCTCGGGCAGCTTGTCGGCGTGTCCGAGGACGACCGGGGCGGCCCGGTCGGCGACCTCGGTCTCCAGCTCACCGCCGCCGCGGCGCACGGGCTCGCCGCGCTTCCAGGCGGCGTACTGCTCGCCGTACTGCCCGACGATCTCCTCGTGGGTGAGGCCCTGCCAGGCACCCGCGTAGGTCTCGCGCAGCCCCGCGTCGTGTGCGACTTCGAGGCCGGTGATCGCGGCGAGCTCGGCGGCGGTGGCCGCCGCCCGCTGCAGATCGGAGGCGACGATCGCGTCCGGCTTCAGCGAGGCCAGCAGCCGGGCGGCCCGCTGGGCCTGCCCGACTCCGGCATCGGTGAGCGCGATGTCCGTGGAGCCCTGGAACCTGCGCTCCAGGTTCCAGGCCGTCTGGCCGTGACGCCAGAGGACGATCCTGCGGCCCCTGCCGCTTCCGCCGCTGTTCAGCTCTGCTCACCTTCCGTGCCGCCGGTGAGCCGGGCGTGCTCCTCGGCCTTCCCACGGGTCTTGACGGCGTCCTCGGGAAGCGCGATCTCGGGGCAGTCCTTCCAGAGTCGCTCCAGCGCGTAGAAGACCCGCTCCTCGCTGTGCTGGACGTGGATGACGATGTCGACGTAGTCGAGGAGGATCCAGCGGGCGTCGCGGTCGCCCTCGCGGCGTACCGGCTTGGCGCCGAGCTCCTTCTGGAGCCGCTCCTCGATCTCGTCGACGATCGACTTGACCTGGCGGTCGTTGGGGGCCGAGGCCAGCAGGAAGGCGTCCGTGATCGACAGCACGTCGCTGACGTCGTACGCAATGATGTCGTGCGCGAGCCGGTCGGCGGCCGCCTGAGCGGCGGCGTTGATGAGCTCGATGGAGCGGTCCGTGGCGGTCACAAGCAGGCTTTCGTCGGCGGTCAGGTCAACCTCTAGGGTCTCACGGACCGCCGACAGCCCACGCAGCGATTGTTCGCGGATGGGATCCACATCGCCCGAGCGGCCGGATGCCGCCTATTTGATCTTGTAGTCCTGGCCGAGCACGACCGACACATCCGCGTTCGCGGCGGGCTTGCCCTGCTTCACCACGTTCACCGGCAGGCCCAGGGTCTTGGCGACCTGCGTCGCCTTCCCCTTGTCCGTCGCGGCCTTGTAGACGACCTCGGACGTCGTCGCCGGGTCGGCCGTTCCGCCGCCGACGAAGGTGTAGCCGCCGTTGATCAGCCTGATCCGCGCGGACTCCGTGCCGTCCGTGTTCCCGGTGCCGTTCCTGACACCGACCCGGACAGCCGCGTCGGCGGCCGGAGCCTTGACCGTGCCGCCCAGGATGTCCTTGACGACGCTCTCGGTGGCCGCTTCGGTGAGCGACCCGTCGTCCTGGACGGGCAGCAGTGCCGTCTTGTAGTCGCCGACCTTGGCGTGCTCGGCGAGCTTCGCCAGGGAGGCCGCCAGGTCCTTCTCGGGGAGCGACGGGTCGAGGATCTGCCCCAGCGTCTGCACGGTGACCGTGGCGGCCTTCGGATCGTCCGAGAGCTTCCGCAGAACGCCCCGCATGACCTCCCCGAACCGCGTGAGCTGCTTCGCCTCGGCCTCGCCCGGCCCCCGGTACGTGGCGTACGCGACGGCCATCTGCCCGCTCAGGGTCTGCGCCTCGCCCTTCTTCACCAGGGGGGCGGCCCCCTTCTTCGCGTCCGGCACCTCGGTGTCGGTGTCGACCTCGATGCTGCCGATCAGGTCGACCAGGGTCTCCAGGTACGGGGTGTCGAGCCGCCACGTACCGCTGATGTCGGTGCCGAGCAGGGTGTCGATGGACTCGCGGGTGCCGGTGGCGCCGTCGTCGTCGACGGACTTGCCGAGGGTGGTCGTGGCGCCGCCGTCGTCGGCGACCGCCAGCGAGTTGGGGAGCAGGACCGTGGCGCCCTGCTTGGTCGTCACATTGTCGACGAGCAGCGCCGTGGAGGTGCCGCCCTTCTTGGTGTTGTGCAGATGGACCACGATGACGTCCCGCTTCTGCGGGCCCGTCGATGCCGTGTTGTCCTTTTCCGAGCCGGACAGGCCCGGGATCTTTCCGGCGGACCAGAGGTAGCCGACACCGCCGACCACGATCAGGGCCACCACGACTATCAGCGCGACCACGCGGTTGCGGCCGCGACGCCGTGCCTCCTCGCGTCGCTCGCTGCGGCTCTCGGTGAACTTCAGCCAGTCGATGACGTCTTCGGAGTCCTCGTCGGGCTCCTCGATGAAGGAGAACTGCTCGGTGCGGTAGTCGCGGTCGGCACGGCGCTGCCCGGGGACGGCGGCGTCCGGCTCGTCGCCGGCGCCGGGCTCGGGAGCGGACTCCGGCGAGGTCGGGGCGGCAGGTGCGGCAGGTGCGGCAGGTGCGGGCTGAGGGGCCGCCTGTTGCGGGATGTTCCACTGCTGGGTGGTATCGACCGCGGCAGGCTGCCGGCCGGTGTCGTAGCCGTAGCCGTCATAGCCGCCGTACGCCTGCTGTTGCGGGTGCTGGGGCTGGTGCGGGTGCTGCTGTTGGGGCGGCTGCGGCTGCTGGGAGGCGTACGGGTCGTACGACTGCGGCTGCACATGCTGCTGCGACTGCGGCTGCTGCTGGGCGTACGGGTCGTATCCGTACCCCTGGTCGGCCTGTGGCGACTGCTGCGGCTGCTGCGGCTGCTGGGAGGCGTACGGGTCGTACGGCTGCTGCTGGACCTGCTGCGGCTGCTGGTACACCGGCTGGCCGTACTCGTCGTAGCCGATGATCTGCGGCTGCTGGTAGTACGGGTCGTACGCGTTCTGTCGGTCGTTCACCGGTGCCCCTCTGCGTCGCTCATTCGCCGCGGTACAGCTGGCGCTTGTCGATGTAGCGGACCACACCGTCCGGCACCAGGTACCAGACCGGATCCCCCTGCGCGACCCTCTCACGGCAGTCGGTGGACGAGATAGCGAGCGCGGGAACCTCGACGAGGGAGACCCCGCCCTCCGGCAGTCCGGCGTCCGTGAGCACATGGCCCGGCCGTGTCACGCCGATGAAGTGGGAGAGCGAGAACAGCTCGTCCGCGTCCCGCCAGGTGAGGATCTGGGAGAGCGCGTCGGCACCGGTGATGAAGAAGAGGTCCGCGTCGCCGTGGATCGCGCGCAGGTCCCGCAGCGTGTCGATGGTGTACGTGGGACCGCTGCGGTCGATGTCGCTCCGGCTGACCGAGAACTGCGGGTTGGACGCCGTCGCGATGACCGTCATCAGATAGCGGTCCTCGGCCGGGGAGACGTGCTTGTGGCTCTTCTGCCACGGCTGCCCGGTCGGTACGAAGATCACCTCGTCGAGGTGGAACTGGGCGGCCACTTCACTGGCCGCCACCAGGTGTCCATGATGAATCGGGTCAAACGTCCCGCCCATCACGCCGAGTCGGCGCTTTCCGCGGCCGGTAGGCACTTCCTGCTCTCCCATGCGTGCAGAGCCTACTGGCACAGCTGTTCGCCTTCGTTTCAGCGGTCGCGGTTGAAGCGGGTGGTGATCCACAGCAGGAGCAGCAGCGCGATGAATGCACCGCCGCCGGTCACGTACGGGCTGAGGCTTTCGTGGTTGCCACCGTGCTCGCCGCCCTCGGAGGCGAGAGTGACCAGCTGGTGTGCGGTGCTCGTGAGGCTCATCTTCGGCAGGACCTATCGATCGGGAGTCGGAAGGAAGACGTCGCGCACATCGTATGCGTGCGCCCTGGGCACGCTCACGCCGACTCAGTCGTTGTTGTCGTCGTTGCGGTATCCGCGGAGCAGGAACCAGCCGAGCAGCACGGCTCCGACGAGCGAGGCAAGCAGCACGATACGGAGCGTATTGCCTGGCCCCTGGTCCCCGGATGCGGCGGCGAGCAGAGCAACGGTGTGCGGCATGTCGGGCGTCTCCTCAGTTGTCCACAGCCCCCCGCACACCGTAGCCCCAGCACCTACGCTGGGAATTGTCAGGGGGGCGAGCGAAATCTCGTACGAACAGGGGGCCATTCATGACCGAACACAGCCACGAGAGCCACGAGAACGTGCCGAGCCGGCAGCGCAGGCGCTTCGCAGGGATCTCGTCCCGGGCCTACGAACACCCGGCGGACCGCTCGGCGCTGGTGGCGCTGCGCAAGTTGAGCGGTTTCGACACCGTGTTCAAGACGCTGAGCGGCCTGCTGCCCGAGCGCAGTCTGCGACTGCTCTTCCTCTCCGACTCCGTCCGGGTGAGCGACGCGCAGTTCGCCCACCTCAACGACATGCTTCGCGATGCCTGTTACATCCTGGACCTGGAGAAGGTCCCGCCGATGTACGTCACCCAGGACCCTCAGCCCAATGCCATGTGCATCGGCCTCGACGAGCCGATCATCGTGGTGACGACGGGGCTGGTGGAGCTGCTCGACGAGGAGGAGATGCGGGCCGTCGTCGGCCACGAGGTGGGGCACGCGCTCTCCGGCCACGCGGTGTACCGCACGATTCTTCTCTTCCTCACCAATATCGCGTTGAAGGTCGCCTGGATCCCGCTCGGCAATGTCGCGATCATGGCGATCGTGACGGCACTGCGCGAGTGGTTCCGCAAGTCCGAGCTGTCGGCGGACCGGGCCGGACTGCTCGTCGGCCAGGATCTGCGGGCCTCGATGCGTGGCCTGATGAAGATCGCGGGCGGCAACCACCTGCACGAGATGAACGTGGACGCCTTCCTCGCCCAGGCCGACGAGTACGAGAAGGGCGGCGATCTGCGGGACTCGGTGCTCAAGATCCTCAACCTGCTGCCCCGCTCGCACCCGTTCACCACGGTGCGTGCGGCCGAGTTGAAGAAGTGGTCCGAGACCCGTGACTACCAGCGGATCATGGACGGTCACTACCCGCGGCGCGACGAGGACAAGGACACCTCGGTGACCGACTCCTTCCGGGAGTCCGCGGCCCACTACGCGGACACGGTGCGCTCCAGCAAGGATCCGCTGATGAAGCTGGTGGGCGACATAGCGGGCGGCGCCGGGGACCTGGGCGGCAAGCTCCGCGACAAGTTCACCGGCCAGGGCGGATCGGCGGGCCGGGGCGGCGCTACGGGCGGCTCGACGGACTCTGCGGGGCCGGAGGAGCCCCGGAATCCTGATGAGCCGGGGACCGGGTCGGGGCCTGCCGGGAGCTGACCGCCAGGGTTCCGCACAACGCCGCCGTGGGCCGGTCCGTCGCGTACGGGTCGGTGCCCGCGGGGCCGCGGGAGACGGCGTGCTGCCCGGCGAGCAGCGGGGTCAGCGCACCGGTGGTGTCGGCCGGGCACGACTGCGGTCCGGCCTGGACGTAGCTGCTGCGCAGCTCCAGCCGGTGCAGCCGCAGGTCCTCCCGGTCGAAGCGGAAGTGCAGCTCGCGCCGTACGGTGAAGAGCGAGGCGCCGTCCGTCGGCTGGGGCCCGGGGACGGCCGGGCGGAGCGTGTAGGTGAAGGTGTGGTCCGACACCACCTCCAGCGTGTCGGAGCCCTCCTCGGTGTAGCTCAGAGTTCCACGGACCCGGATGTCCGGGGAGGCCAGGGCCACCTTCGACGGATCGAACCGCACCAGCCACCCGGTGGCGGCGTGCTGCCCGTCGTCCTGCGGCCTGCTCATGCTGCGCTCGAACTGGGCCGTCTGATCCGGGTCGAGCAGCAGCTCCACCGGGCGGGCCGCGGTTCCGTTGAGCACGTCGGAGTCGAGCGAGGAGGCCACCAGATAGTCCTTGACGGTGGTCAGGGCCGTCGCCACCTGGCTGTCGGAGAAGTTGTCGGTCCGCCTGACCGCCGGCAGGTTGATGCCGTCGGCACCTGTTCCGAAGTGGGCGGCGGGGCTCTTGGCGAGAAGGGCGGCAGCGGTGCCGCCCGGTACGGCGCCCTGTGGTGCCAGGGGCACGACGGTCGATCTCAGCGGTTCGGCCCGTCTGCCGAGGGGGGCCTCGTACGGGTGGCGGAGGCCCATGTACACGGCCGTTCCGAAGGCCAGGGCGATCAGGAGGACCAGGGCGATGGCGGCTCGGGGGCCGGTGCGCAGGCGTCGGGCCGGCAGGCTGCGCACGGCGGGGGCGTGGTCCTCCATGCGCTCCTGGGCGGAGAATTCCTGCAACCGGGCAGCGCGCACGAACGACTCGTCGAAGACGAGCGACCTGTACTCGTCCTCACCGCCGCCCTTCGGGCTCTCGGGCGAGCCTTCTGGTGGTTCTCCGCGGTCTGCCATGACTTCTCCCGACTCCACGTCACCGGCCTGGGCCGGAACGCTTCGCTCTGCTTCGGCCGAACGGCTTCGGACAGGGCCTGCCCGTCATGAGTTCGTATGACGTCGCACGACTGCGCATGTACGGACGAGTGAGAAGCCCCCTCAAAGAGAAGAGAGGGGTCACACCTTCAGGGTAGGTCGATTGCGACCGCGGTAAACGCCGAGCCGTGAGCGAACCACGGAGAAACAGGAGAATCGGCCGGGAGCTTCGCCGGAGCCCTGCGGGCACACCGAGTCGGCACGCGCCTCGGCCCGCGAGTGCCTCGGCCTCCGTGGGTGCCGCAGCCCGGGGGCCGCGGCCCATGGGTGCCACGGCCCGTGGGTGCCAGGGCCCGTGGGTGCCGCAGCCCGCACCCCCGCCTGCAGAGCCGCCCAGCCTAGGAGTCTTCCCCGCCTGCAGTTCCTCGGTCCGTACGCTCCTCGGTCCGTAAGCTCCCCGGTCCGTGCGCTCCTGGTCCGTGCGCTCCTCGGTCGGCGCGTGCCTCAGTCCGTGTGAGGTATCGCGGACACGGTGGGGCGCAGATAGCCCGTGGGGGCCGGTGGGGTGGCGTCGGGGACGGAGCCCGGAGCGCTGTCCACGCCGGTAGTGGCGGGCGGCGGGGCGGGGTCCTGGCGGTTGCCGGAGGTGTTGCGGTAGACGGCGCTGAAGGCCAGCGCGACCATGCCGATGCCCATCAGCACGGCGAGCAGCCAGGCCACCGGCCGGTGCCAGCGCGCCGCGCCCCGGTAGGGCCGCAGAGCGCCGCCGTGGCGCCCGTAGGGGCCGCCGCCGCCGTACGCGCCGTCATCGCCGTCCAGCGGGTCGTCGTAGGCGCCCTCGCGGCTGTACTCGCCGGGGCCGTACCCGTCGTCGTAGAGCTCGTCGTCCATGGGGCCGCCGCCCGCCCGCGCCCGGGATGCCTCCGCCTCGGCGCGCGCCTGGGCGGCCGCCAGCAGCCGCTCCACGGCGGTCGGCTCATGAATCTCGGCGGCCCGTACGAAGTCCTCGTCGAACACCACGGAGGCGAAGTCCTCGTCCGCGCCCCCGCGGTCGTCGTCGGGCTCCCAGCCGTCCGGGAACGGCCTGCCCCCCACGTCGTCCGGCACGGCTCCAGACTAGCCCCGAAGGGACGTTCTGGGCAGGGAGCCCGCGACATTCACCGGCCCGGGAAGGTCACCGGACATGGCCGTCGCCCGTGACGATGTACTTCGTCGAGGTGAGCTCGGGCAGGCCCATCGGTCCCCTGGCGTGCAGCTTCTGCGTGGAGATGCCGATCTCGGCGCCGAAGCCGAACTGACTGCCGTCGGTGAAGCGGGTGGACGCGTTGACGGCCACCGTCGTGGAGTCCACCAGCTGGGTGAAGCGGCGGGCCGCGGCCTGCGAGGTGGTCACGATCGCCTCGGTGTGGCCGGAGGACCACAGCCGGATGTGTGCGACGGCCGCGTCCAGCGACTCCACGACGGCCGCGGCGATGTCGTAGGAGAGGTACTCCGTCTCCCAGTCCTCCGCCGTCGCCTCGACCACGGTGGCCTTGGACCCCGCGGCGTATTCGAGGACCCGCTCGTCGCCGTGGACGGTCACGCCCGCGTCGGCCAGTGCGTCCAGGGCGCGCGGCAGGAACCTCGCGGCGACGTCCTTGTGGACCAGGAGCGTCTCGGCGGCGTTGCAGACGCTCGGTCGCTGCGCCTTGGAGTTGATCAGGATGTCCACGGCCATGTCGAGGTCGGTCTGCGCGTCCACGTACACATGGCAGTTGCCGGTGCCGGTCTCGATGACCGGCACGGTGGATTCCTCGACGACCGTACGGATCAGCGAGGCGCCGCCGCGCGGGATGAGGACATCGACCAGGCCGCGGGCCCGCATCAGTTCCCGTACCGAGTCACGGTTCTCGCCCGGGACCAGCTGCACCGCGTCGGCCGGGAGCCCGGAGCCGCCGACGGCGTCACGCAGCACCCGTACCAGCGCGACGTTGGAGGAGTACGCGGAGGACGAACCGCGCAGCAGAACTGCGTTGCCGGACTTCAGGCAGAGGACCGCGGCGTCGACCGTCACATTCGGCCGGGCCTCGTAGATGATCCCGACCACGCCGAGCGGCACCCGGACCTGTCGCAGGTCGATGCCGTTGGGCAGGGTCGAGCCGCGGACGACCTCGCCCACCGGGTCGGGCAGCGCCGCCACGTCCCGCACATCGGCGGCGATCGCGCGGATCCGCTCCGGGGTGAGGGTGAGCCGGTCGATGATCGACTCGCTGGTACCGGCCTCCCGGGCGCGGGCGACGTCCTCGGCGTTGGCCGCGACGATCTCGGCCGTCCGCACTTCGAGCGCGTCCGCGATGGCCAGCAGCGCGTCGTCCTTCGCGGCGCGCGGCAGCGGCGCGATGTCGGCGGCGGCGGAACGTGCCCGGTAGGCGGCCTGAGCGACCGGGGACATGTTGTCGTACGGCGAGAGCGTGGTCATGCCCGCAGGGTAGTGCGCACACTACGGGCATCCGGCACGTATCCCGTGATGCGAGACAGCTCCCACTGGCAGTTTCCACCAGCGGGTCCACACCGGCGGCTCCCACTCGCAGTTTCCACCAGCGGCTCCCCACCGGCGGCTCCCACTCGCAGTTTCCACCAGCGGATCCACACCGGCGGCTCCCCAGGTCGAGGCTCCCCCGGCGTCCCACCGGTGGCGGCGCCCCGCAACCCCCGGAACCCGGCCCCCGGAGCCACCCCCGGGGGCCGCCGGGCTCAGTACGGATGCACCCCCACCGGCGCGGCCGGAGGCGGTCCGTACCCCTCGGCGATGCGCTGGTGGTACGTCTCCCGGTCGATGACCTCCAGACCGACGATCTCCCAGGGCGGGAGCTTGGCCGTGGAACGGTGCTCGCCCCACAGCCGCAGCGCGACGGCCGCCGCGTCGTGCAGATCCCGGGCCTCTTCCCAGTAGCGGATCTCCGCGTGGTCGTCGGCGTACCTGCTGGTCAGCAGGAAGGGATGGTCGTGCGCGAGCTGTTCGAGTCCGCGTCTGATCTCCGCCAGCGGGGTGGCGGTTCCCGAGACGCTGAGCGTGATGTGCCACAGCCTCGACGGGGTGCGTTCCTCCTTCACCACCGTCTGCTCGGACCCGGTGGTCCGGTCGTCCCCTCGCTCCTTGGTCCGGCCCCCGTCGAAGCCTGAACCGGCTCCGACGCTGGTCAGGGCCCGGCCACCCGTTCCTCGGGGCGGCGCCCCCGGGCGCGCTCGTCTCACCGGCGGCCTCCTGTGAATGCGTTTGCTGTGCTGTACCCCGCTGTTTCCCCGTTACAAAGTTGACCAGCCCGCGGCCGGGGATGGGGCGGTTTTCGTGAAGGTCTCTGCCCCGAGGCTGGACTTTCAGTCGTTCCAGGGGTTTGTCAGCCGTGCAGTACGACCAGATCGTCCCTGTGTACGACCTCGCGCTCGTACGCCGGGCCGAGCTCCCGTGCCAGGTCGCGGGTGGAACGGCCGAGCAGTTGCGGGATCTCCTTGGCGTCGAAATTGACGAGTCCGCGGGCCACCGGCCGGCCTTCGGGATCGCGCAGCTCCACCGGGTCACCGGCGGTGAAATCCCCTTCGACCGAGGAGATTCCGGCGGGCAGCAGCGAGCTGTGGCGTTCGACGACCGCCTGTACGGCCCCGTCGTCCAGGGTCAGCGAGCCCTGCGGGGTGGAGGCGTGGGCGAGCCAGAGCAGCCGGTCCGCCGAGCGGCGTCCGGTGCGGTGGAAGTACGTGCCGGTGTCGCGGCCGGCCAGGGCGTCGGCGGCCCGGCTCGCCGAGGTGAGGACGACGGGCACTCCGGCCGCGGTGGCGATCCTGGCCGCCTCGACCTTGGTGACCATGCCGCCGGTGCCGACGCCCGCCTTCCCGGCGCTGCCGATGGTGACGCCCGCGAGGTCCCCGGGGCCGGTCACTTCGGCGACCCGCGAGGTGCCCGGGGTGCTGGGGTCGCCGTCGTAGAGGCCGTCCACGTCGGAGAGCAGGACCAGCAGGTCCGCGCGGACGAGGTGGGCGACCAGGGCCGCGAGCCGGTCGTTGTCGCCGAACCGGATCTCGTCGGTGGCGACGGTGTCGTTCTCGTTGACGACCGGGAGCGCGCCCATGTCCAGGAGCTGGTCGAGGGTGCGGCAGGCGTTGCGGTAGTGGGCGCGGCGGCTGGTGTCGTTGCTGGTCAGCAGCACCTGGCCGACGCGTACGCCGTACCGTGCGAAGGAGGCGGTGTAGCGGGCGACGAGCAGTCCCTGGCCGACGCTGGCGGCGGCCTGCTGCCTCGCCAGGTCCTTGGGCCGGCGCAGCAGTCCGAGCGGTGCGAGCCCGGCCGCGATGGCGCCGCTGGAGACGAGCACGATCTCGCGCTCCCCGCCGCTGCGCACCTTGGCCAGTACGTCGACGAGTGCGTCGACGCGGTCCGCGTCGAGGCCGCCGGCCGCGGTGGTGAGGGATGAGGAACCGACCTTGACCACGATCCTGCGGGCCTCTGTGACGCCCTGCCTTGCCCCTGACACGTCCATCCCCAATGATTCGGCCTCGCCCAGCCCCCGCAATCTACGCGAGCGGCGAATCCGGCGCCCGGGTGTTCCGCCCTCTGGACCTTCGCGTCCGCGCACTGTCGGCAGAATCCCACCGGGTCGGCATGAGCAACCGTTGGGGCCTCTGAGTCATCTAACAGCCGATAGGGTGAACGGCGGGTGGCTTCCTATGCCATTTTCAGCAGCAGGCCTCGCATCCGCCGCCGGCCAGAGGGACTTCTCACAGACATGGGACAGCAGCAATGCCAGTCAAAGTAAGTGTCGTCATTCCTGTATACAACCCGGGCAAGTACATCGACCCCTGCATCGACTCGCTGCTGCGACAGACCCTCCCGGCAGGGGAATTCGAAGTCCTCTTCGTCAACGATGGCTCGACGGACGACACTCGTGAGCGGCTCGAAAAGCTGGCCGGGGAGCACCCGCATTTCCGTGTGATCACCATCCCGAACTCCGGATGGCCCGGGAAGCCCCGCAACATCGGTGTGGACGAGGCGAAGGGCGAGTACGTCCAGTTCGTCGACCAGGACGACTACCTCGCCTCCGGCGCCCTGCAGCGGCTGTACGACATGGGCCACCGCAACGGTTCGGACATCGTCATCGGCAAGGTGGCGAGCAACTTCCGCGGCGTCCCGCACGGCGTGTTCAAGAAGAACCGCGAGAAGTGCACCCTGCACGACGCGCCCCTGTACGACAGCCTCACGCCGCACAAGATGTTCCGTACGGAGTTCCTCCGCGAGAACGGCATCGCCTACCCCGAGGGCAAGCGCCGGCTTGAGGACCAGCTCTACATGATGCAGGCGTACTTCCCCGCCAAGGTCGTCTCGATCCTCGGCAACTACACCTGCTACTACTACTCCCGGCGGGACGACGGCCAGAACGCCGGTTCGGCGAAGATCGTGCCGTCCGGCTACTACGGCAACCTCCGTGAGGTCCTCGACGTCGTCGTGGACAACACCGAGCCCGGCGAGTTCCGGGACATGCTGCTGCGCCGCTTCTACCGCGTCGAGATGCTCGGCCGGCTCAGCGAGCCCGCAGTCCTCAAGTACGCCCCCGAGTACCTGGACGAGATGTGCGACGCCGTCCAGGGCCTGGCCACCGACTTCATGGACGACGGAGTGCACGACGGGCTCGGCCCGGTGCTCCGGCTTCGCTCCACGCTGCTGCGCAACAACGACCGCCAGGGCCTGGTCGAGATCTCCCGGTTCGCCGCGTCGGTCAAGGCGGCCGCCCGTCTTGAGGGCTTCGCCTGGCGGCCGGACGGCCGGATCGACCTCACCATCAGCGGTCGCCTCGTCCACGGCGAGGACCAGAGGCCGCTGACGCTGCTGCGCCGCGACGGGCGCTACTTCCTGCACCCCGACATCACCGAGGGCCTGCTGCCGGACGGCGAGCTCCTGGACGTCACCGACGACATGGACGGATTCTCCGCCGAGCTGTCGCTGCGCAACCGTGAGACCGCCGTCGAGTGGTCCTGCCCCGCGAGCTTCACCGCCCGGGTCGAGGAGCTCGGCGACGACGTCTGCGAGGTCGTGCTGCACGGCAGCGGCCAGATCGGCTCGGAGGCGGTCAAGGGCCGCGGCCGGGTGTCGCGCGGTTTCTGGGACGTCTGGGTGCCGCTGCGCGGCCTCGGCCTGGTCCGCAAGGCCCGGCTCGGCGCCGACCGCGCCCCGGAGGTGGACGCGGCCTGCCTGCCCGCCCTGCTGGGTTCGCCGGCCCGCGCCGTCATCCCGTACTTCACCGACCCGCACGGCAACATCACCCTCGATGTGGCCCGGCGCGCCAAGAAGCTGACCGAATACCTCGAAGGGCGGCCGCTCCAGCGGTCCCCCGGCGGCTCCGAGCTCCGGCTGGACCTCTTCACCGTCGACGGCACCGGCCCGACCCCGACCACCCTGGTCCTGAGCCCGGCGGACGGGGCGGGCGGCTCCTCGCACCAGCTCCGCACCACCCTGCGGCCCACCGACGGCCGGGCCCACCTCACGGTGCCCGACCGCGCGCCGGGTGTCCCGGCCGGTACGTGGAAGCTCGCGGTCCGGCTGGACGGCGACAAGAACCCCGCGTTCCACCTCTGCGACGTCACCGTCGCCAAGAACGGCCGGATCACCCTGCCCGCGAGCCTCCCGGCGATCGACCCGGGGATCATGCTCGGCATCACCAGCAGGCGCCGGAAGGCGAAGCTGCGCCGCGCGCTGCGCACCGTCGGCGGTCCCATCGTGCGCAGGCTCCCGGCCAAGAGCCGCAAGCGGGCGCGTCGCCTGGCCGCCCGGTTCACCGGCTGACCCGCGCCCGTACCGCCGTACCTCTCCCACCAGAACACCGGCCGAGCGCATCGGCCACGAGCAACAGAACAAGGACGTGATCGCATGCGGCAGCTCTCCATCGAAGGGGCCTGGGTGCATGAGCCCAAGGTCTTCCCGGACAGCCGCGGCAGCTTCCACGAGTGGTTCAAGGCGTCGGAGCTGAGCGAGGCCGTCGGCCACACGCTGCGTCTGGCGCAGGCCAACTTCTCCGTCTCCAGCCGGGGGACGCTGCGCGGGGTGCACTTCGCCGATGTGCCGCCGAGCCAGGCGAAGTACGTCAAGTGCGTGCGGGGCGCGGTGCTCGACGTCATCGTGGACATCCGGGTCGGCTCCCCCACGTACAAGCAGTGGGAGGCCGTCCGGCTCGACGACGTCGACCACCACGCCGTCTACCTCGCCGAGGGTCTCGGGCACGCCTTCATGGCGCTGACGGACGACGCCTCGGTCAGCTACCTGTGCTCCGAGGGCTACGCGCCCGGCCGCGAGCACGGCATCAACCCGCTCGATGCGGAGCTGGGCATCGAGTGGCCCGAGGGCATCGCCCCGCTGCTGTCCGACAAGGACGCCGCGGCGCCCTCGCTGGCCGAGGCCGAGGAGCAGGGCCTGCTGCCCTCCTACGAGGCGTGCCAGGCGTACTACGCGCAGCTGCGCGCCCGCGGCTGAGCCACCCGCCGATACGCCGAAGCCCCCGTGGTCCGTACGGATCACGGGGGCTTCGGCGTCGTCCGGGTGGGATCAGCCCGTCACTGCCTCGATGCGCGAGCGCAGCGGCGCGAAGGCCGAGCGCGAGCGGTGCAGGTTGCGGGCGCGGGCCAGGGTCGGCCAGAAGTCGGCGCGCAGCAGCGTCTCGGGCCGGACCGCGTTCTTGCGGACGAGCACCTCCTCGGGCACGTCCTGCGGGTCGGGTACGACGAACTCCTCGATGATCTTGTCGTACTCGTTCTTCAGGACGTTGTTCTCCGGGTCGGCGCCGAACACGGCGACCACGCCGGTCGGTTCGGTGTCCACCTCGACGACCACCAGGTCGGGGCGGTAGCGGCGGAGCACCTGCACCACCTTGTACACGTCGCCGGTCCAGTACTTGGTGTGCCGGTCGCGGGCCGCCTCGTCGACGTCGCGCGGCAGCATGTCGTCGAGAACGATCACGCTCGACCAGCGGGAGTGCTTCTCCACGTTCATGAAGTCGCGCAGGGCGTACTCGAAGAGGTGCATGCCGTCGATGAAGGACAGCTCCAGCTTCGGGTCCCCGCCCAGGACGTTGAGCGGATCGCGGCGGGCCAGCGCCCGGAACGGGTTCCTGCCGTTGCGCAGGTGCAGCAGCGGATCCTTGCGGGCGAAGAAGTCGTCGCTGGTCGCTCTGACCAGGTGGACGTCACAGCTGATGTCCGTCACGACCCGGAAGGCGGGGTCGACGGCGACGGAAGGTACCCGTGAGAGGGCCAGGCTTCTGCCGTCGTTGACCCCGATCTCCAGATAGTTCCGAGGCCGGTAGACGCGGTGCAGATGGCGCAGGAAGTCGTGGCGGTTCACGTGGAGCTGCCCTTCGAAGGAAACCAACTGGTCCGGTTCCCGGCGAAGTTACCTCATGACCGCACTGTGATGTAAGCGTTCCCCCTGATGTAAACATTCGTTGCGAATATCTTTGAAATTCGACGAGATTTGACCATCTATACGATCAACTGATGATCATGCCCGCTCTGCCGCGACAAGGGCCGGAAATGCTTCCGCGAGTGCCGCCCGCCAGTCCCGGACCGGTTCGATCCCGGCCGCCGCCCAGCGGTCGTGGCCCAGCACACTGAACGCGGGCCGGGGGGCCGGCCGCACGAAGGCCTCGCTGGTCGTGGGGCGGACCCGCTCGGGGTCGGTGCCGAGCAGCCGGAAGATCTCCCGGGTGAAGCCGAACCAGGTCGTCTCGCCGCCGCTGGTGCCGTGGTAGACGCCCGCCGGGGCGGTGCCCGCGAGGGCCGCCTGCCCGAGCCGGACCAGCCGGTCGGCCAGATCGACGGTCCAGGTGGGCTGACCGCGCTGGTCGTCCACCACGTCGAGGGTGTCCTTGACGCCCTCCAGCTTGATCATCGTACGGACGAAGTTGCCGCCGCCCGCGCCGTACAGCCAGGCCGTGCGGACCACGTATCCGGACTCCGGCAGTGTGCTCAGCACGGCCTGCTCGCCGGCCAGCTTGGTGCGGCCGTAGGCGCTGCGCGGCCCGGTCGGGTCGTCCTCGGCGTACGGCTTCTCGCCGTCTCCGGCGAAGACGTAGTCCGTGGAGACCTGGAGGAGCACGGTGCCGTGCTCCCGGCAGGCCTCGGCGAGGACGGCGGGGCCGGTGCCGTTGACCCGCAGCGCGGCGTCCTCCTGGGACTCCGCGTCGTCGACCGCGGTCCAGGCGGCGCAGTTCACCACGACGGCCGGGCGGTGCTTCGCGAAGGCCGCCCGTACCGACTCCGGGTCGGCGACGTCCAGTGCCGCCCGGTCCGCGGCGACCGCGGTGACGTCCTCACCGGCGAGCCGGGCCAGGACGTCCTGGCCCAGCATCCCGGCGGCTCCGGTGACCAGCCAGACGGCGCTCACAGGGCGGCCCGGTCCTTCAGCGGCTCCCACCAGGCGCGGTTGTCGCGGTACCACTGCACGGTCTCGGCGAGGCCGGTGCGGAAGTCCTTGCGGGGCTCGTAGCCGAGCTCCTCGCGGATCTTGGTGCAGTCGACCGAGTAGCGGCGGTCGTGGCCCTTGCGGTCCTCGACGTAGGTGACGCTGGTGTCCCAGTCGGCGCCGCAGGCGTCCAGCAGCAGGCCGGTGAGCTCCTTGTTGGACAGCTCGGTGCCGCCGCCGATGTTGTAGACCTCGCCGGCCCGGCCCTTGGTGCGCACCAGCTCGATGCCCTGGACGTGGTCGTCGATGTGCAGCCAGTCGCGGACGTTGGCGCCGTCGCCGTAGAGCGGGACCGTCTTGCCGTCCAGCAGGTTGGTGACGAAGAGCGGGATGACCTTCTCGGGGAAGTGGTGGTGCCCGTAGTTGTTGGAGCAACGGGTCACCCGCACGTCGAGGCCGTGGGTGCGGTGGTACGAGAGCGCGATCAGGTCGCTGGACGCCTTGGCCGCGGAGTACGGCGAGTTGGGCGCGAGCGGGTGGGTCTCGGGCCAGGAGCCCTCGTCGATCGAGCCGTAGACCTCGTCGGTGGAGATGTGCACGAAGGTCTTGATGCCCGCGAGGTGCGCGGCGTGGATCAGCGTGTGGGTGCCCACCACGTTGGTGCGGACGAACTCGGCGCCGCCGTCGATGGACCGGTCCACGTGGGACTCGGCGGCGAAGTGCACCACCTGGTCGTGCTCGGCCATCAGCTTGGCGACCAGCTCCGGGTCGCAGATGTCACCCTGCACGAACCGGAAGCCGGGGTGGTCGCGCACCTCGTCGAGGTTGGCCGGGTTGCCCGCGTAGGTGAGCTTGTCGAGGACGGTGACAGCGATGTCGCCGGGGCCCTCGGGGCCGAGCACCGTACGGACGTAGTGCGAGCCGATGAAGCCGGCGCCGCCGGTCACCAGGATGTTGGTGGTCATGAAGAGATCTGCACCTTGCTGTGGTCGCCGAGCACGAGTCGGTGGGCGGACGGGGAACGGGGGGCGGGGGTCACCTCGACGTCACGGCCGATGAGCGACGCCTCGACGCGGCGGACACCGGAGAGGGAGGCACCCCGCAGAACGATGGAGTACTCGATCTCACTGTCCTCGATGCGGACGTCCTCCGAGACCGAGGTGAACGGGCCCACGTACGCGCCGCTGATCACCGAACGGGCACCGATGATCACCGGACCGACGATGCGGCTGCCGCTGACCTTGGCGCCCGGCTCGATCCGGACCCGGCCGATGATCTCGCTGTCCGCGTCGACGTCGGCACCCTCCTGGAACGGCTCCACGGCCTCCAGAACGGTCCGGTTGACCTCCAGCATGTCGGTGACGTTGCCGGTGTCCTTCCAGTAGCCGCGGATCGTGGTGGAGCGCACGTCGCGCTTCTGGTCGATCAGCCACTGGATGGCGTGGGTGATCTCCAGCTCGCCGCGCCAGGACGGCTCGATCGAGCGGACCGCCTCGTGGATGGCCGGGGTGAAGAGGTAGACGCCGACGAGCGCCAGATCGCTCTTGGGCTCCTTCGGCTTCTCCTCCAGCGACGCCACCCGGCCGTCGGCGTCGAGCTCCGCGACACCGAAGGAGGTCGGATTGGGCACCTGGGTCAGCAGGATCTGCGCATCGGGCTTGTCCGCGCGGAACCCGTCCACCAGACCGGTGATCCCGCCGACGATGAAGTTGTCGCCGAGGTACATGACGAAGTCGTCGTCGCCCAGGAAGTCGCGGGCGATCAGCACCGCGTGGGCGAGGCCGAGCGGCTCGTCCTGCGGGATGTAGGTGACCTCGATGCCGAGCGCGGAGCCGTCTCCGACCGCCTCGCGGATCTCGGGGGCGGTGTCGCCCACGATGATGCCGACCTCGGTGATACCGGCTTCCGCGATGGCTTCCAGGCCGTAGAAGAGCACGGGCTTGTTCGCCACGGGCACCAACTGCTTGGCCGAGGTGTGTGTGATGGGACGCAGGCGGGTGCCGGCCCCTCCGGATAGTACGAGAGCCTTCACGTGACCAGTCCCCATGGTGTTCTGTCGGTCCTGTCGCGGGCGCGACGTCCGAACGATTTTACTGAGCTTGCGTGTGTGCTGTTCCGCGAATCCGCCCGGTGGGCGTACTCGGGACCCACCCGGCGGACGAGCGACCGTCACGCCACGTTCAACCGTTCCTTCCAACGCCGCATGTCACGGCGCATCCTGCGGGCCACCCGGCGGGACAGCGAGGCCCGGTGGGCGGCGACCTTCGGCTGGTCGATGCGCTTGCCGTCGTGCCAGTCCGGCACCGTGACCTCGTAGGTGGAATCGGCCAGACCGGCCGACTTGTCACGGAAGTGCGGGTACGCGAGGTACAGCGTCCCACCGTCGCGGGAACCGACCACGTCCGGGACCGTCTTCGCCCGGATGTACCGCACCACCTCGACGAGCAGGTCCGTCCTGCCCCGCGCCACACAGGCGAGACGCAGCCGCTCGGAGACCTTTATCAGCCGGGCCACACCATCGTCCCAGTACTTTTCCATCAGCGGAGCCGCGAGTTCCATTTTGTGCCGGCGGACTTCCTCCGAATCCTTCAGTACCACGGGGCCGAACTGCTGGAGCATCCCCACCGTGAAGGGCCGGACCATGAGGAAATCCCTTTTCGGACCGGCGGGCTCGATCCGGTGAATGAGCGACATCATGGCGCGCATCGAGTCGAAGCGCCATTCGTAGGTTCCGCTCTTGGTGACGTGCTTCCCGTCGTCACGGCCCACCAGGTAATAGCAGACGTAATTGGAGATCACCGAGACACCGGCGCCGCGCAGATATGCCTCCATCGTGAAGAGAGCGTCCTCGCCGGTCCTGAGATTCTCGTCGAACCTCAGGGAGAGACGCTCCAGGAGTTCACGCCGGAAGAGCTTCTGGGCGCTCAGGGTGTAAATGACCTTGGAGTTGTAGACGTCGACCCGATCCTTGGTGGCCCGCCACATCGACTGCGGCGCTCCCCGGTTCACCCCGACCACCTTGCCGAGCACCACATCGGTGCCGGCCCGGTCGGCCATGGCCACCATCCGCTCCAGGGCCTCCTCGCCGAAGTAGTCGTCCGCGTCCAGGAAGAACACATAACGGCCGCGGGCCAGACCGAGGCCCACGTTTCGCGGACCACTGGGGCCGCCGGAGTTCTTCTGCCTGATCACCCTGGTCGGAACCTGCGATCTCGCCGCGAATTCTTCCAGGTACTCGCCCGTACCGTCGGTGGAGCCGTCGTCGACCGCGACGATTTCGATCCGCTCGGCACCGATGGTCTGCGCCTCCACCGATTCGAGACAACGGATGAGGTAGGGCATCGCCTCATATGCGCCGACAACCACGGTCACGTCAGGAATTTGCGTCTCGTTCACACAAACAGAAGACAGTCAGCCCGGGCCGTTGGTTGTCTTGCCTCACAGCGACAAAAGGTGACACTCATCACAAAGGCCCGGCACAACCCTTTCGAGGGTATGCCGGGCCTTGCTCAATCGTGTAAAGCAAACGGTCGACTTCTCAGCCGCCCACGGGCTCACCCAGGCTCTTCGCCACCCCGGTGTTCCGCGCGTCGGACTTGGCCGCGAGCGTCGTCACGGCCGTGTCGAACTGCACGATCGAGGTGGGCTCGTCCGGGCCCAGGAGGTACTGCTTCAGCTCGCGCCGGTCATCCGCCAGGGTGTCTGCGGCCGGGTCCTTCACCGCGGCGAGCAGGGCCTTCAGCTCGGCCGCCGAGTTGGAAAGGATCACCGCGGCGCGCACCGCCGTGTTCTGCCGGCGGAACTCCTCCTCGCCCAGTTCGGCCGAGTCCGTGACCGCGTACGGCTTGCCGCTCGCGATGAAGTCGGAGACCACGCTGGAGATGTCCGAGACCATCGCGTCCGACTCGTTGAAGCAGTCGTAGAGCCGCATCTGGGCACCGGTGATGACCCGGTGCTCCCACCAGCCCTGCGCACGCCAGGACGCCGCGTTCCACTCGTCCTTGAGCTTCGCCGTCTCCGCCTCGCGCGCCGGGTCGGCCAGCGAGTCGCGGGACAGCTCCGCCTCGTCCCGGGCGGTGCGGCCGCCGCCGGCCAGCTCGGCCAGCCGCGCCTCGATACGGACCATCTCGGCCCGTGCCCCGGCCTGCTCGCCCTGCAGCGCCGCCGACTCCTGCGCCCAGCGGGGGTCGGTGGCGCGCTGGGCCGCGGCCTGCTCGATCATCGCGGTGATGCGCAGGTGCACGGCCTTGGCCTTGGCGCTGCGGGTACCGGTGAAGGGGTGCGGCTTGTAGAGCAGCCGCACCGGTTCCTCGGCCTCCAGCAGCCGCCTGACGATGTTCTCGCCGGCCAGCAGCAGCGAGGTGTTGCCCGGGTTGTCGTCCCAGCCCTCCCAGGTGGGGGCGTACAGCACGGTCGGGATCGGGTTGCCCGGCGTACCGGACCAGGACCGGATGGCGGCCAGCTGCGGGCGGCCCACCTCCACGATGTCCTCGTCGCGCACCCCGACATCGGCGAGTGCGTAGCGGTCGCGGCCGGCCCGGCCGGCGGTCCACACCTCGTCGTAGACCTTGCTGTACGGGTTGACGCTGGCGATCTTGTCGCTGTCGCCGTGACCGATGAAGACGTGCTTCATCGTCGGCACCCGGAGCAGGTGGATGTTCTTGCCGACGTTGGCCGCGTAGAGCGCGACCCGCACCGACGAGAGGTCCAGGTTCATCAGGTGCACGCCACCGGGCACACAGAGCACCGGCACCGAGGTCGTGGCGAGCTGCGGCACGATGTTGCGCTCACGCAGCAGGATCATCGGCCGGCCGCCGAGCTGGGCCATGGTCTCCAGCCACATGTTGACCTGGTAGGCGGAGTCCTTGGAGCCGGAGAAGTACAGCAGCACGGTCGGCCGGTACTCGGCCAGCCAGTGGCCCACCGCGTTGAGGACCTTGGTCTCCGGCGGTACGAGCCGGCTCGGCCGGACGTACGGCAGCAGCGCCACCAGGTAGCAGACCGCGAGAACGAGCGTCAGGCCGAGGCCGGCGTACGCGATGACGTCCTTGCCGGTCTCGACGGCGACCAGCACGCCCACGATCGCGAAGACGTCCAGGTGCAGCATCTTCTCCGCGGGCCGGTTCATCAGGCTCTGCGGCGGGGCATCCGCTATCCGCACCGACGACAGGTCGATGTTGCGGGTGACCACCGGAAGCTTGCGGCGGAGCCGGATCAGGGTGACCATCGCGCTCTGCGGCGCCTGGAGTCCGTAGAACGCCAGGAGGCAGGCGACCGTCACGTAGAAGAGCGTCTCCTCGCCGTATCCCATGCGGGAGAGCAGCAGGATGAGCAGCAGCTGACGGACCAGGAAGCGGATCGAGAGCCCGGCCCGGACGGCGGCGAGCCGGTTGATCAGGTAGCTGCCGCAGTGGTGCAGATACCGGTCCGCGAGATAGGTGACCGCGGTGGCCGCGGCGAAGAACCAGAGATTGGGGATTATTGCCGCGAGCATTATGCACGGGAACCCCAGAGCCACCAGGAGCGCGGCGGTCAGCTCCGAACCGCTGCCCACACGAGCCAAACGCATGGCTTTCGAAATCACGAAGTACCGCTCCCGAGGGTGCCGACTTGATTACCTTACGAGGGGAATGTGAAGACAGAGCTTCACGAATTCGGACCCCTGCAGTTCGCGCTCGGCGACTGCAGGGGTCCGAATAGTCGATTGTCAATCAGTATTACACATCGGCCTGTCGGTCCAGGACAGCGGCAAGCGCCTGCTCGAAGCCGGATGCCTCGGAGGCCCCCCGCGTCGGGTCCTGCTGGCGTACGTCGATGACATGGCCGGTCATCTCCGAGAGCAGGACGTCGAGCGAGGTCCGGGCGACCGCCTCGGAGGACAGCAGCGTGCCCGCGGGCTCGTCGCCGAACGCCTTGGTGCGCATCGGGGTGGCGGTGCGCTCCGGATTCACGCAGTTCACCCGCACGCCGTCGGCCGCCCACTCGTCCGAGAGCGCCTGGGTGAGGTTCACCATGGCGGCCTTGGTCGACGAGTAGAGGCTGTACTCCGCGCGGCCCCGGGTGTAGCTGCTGGAGGTGTAGAGCAGCAGCTGACCCTTGGTCTCGGCGAGGTACTTGTACGAGGCGCGGGCGATCTGCACGGGTGCCAGGTAGTTCACGTTCAGCGCTTCCTGGATGGTCGCGCTGTCCGTCTCGGCCAGCTTGCCGATGCGGAGCACACCGGCGGTGTTGATCACGTAGTCGACGCGGCCGGTGTCGGCGTACGCCTTGGAGAGCGCCTCGTCGATGTGCTCGGGGTTCTCCACGTGCGTACCGGTGGTGGAGCGGCCCAGTGCGTAGACGGTGGCGCCGTAGGACTCGGCGAGCGTCGCGATGTCCGCGCCGATGCCGTAGGAGCCGCCGAAGACGACGAGGGTCTTGCCGGTGAGCAGCTCGCGGTAGGCGGCGTCGTCGGCCGGCTGCGGAGCGGCCGTGGAGGCCAGCTGGAAGAGCTTGTCGGCGATGAAGACGTCGACCGGCTGAGTGACCTTCATGTTGTACTCGTCGCCCGCCACGACGTAGATCGGTACGTCGGGGAGGTACTTGAGCACGACCGAGCAGTCGTCGGTGGCCTGGAAGTTCGGGTCACCGGCGGCCACCTCGTAGGCCCGGCGGATCGTGGAGAGCTTGAAGGCCTGCGGCGTCTGGCCCCGGCGCAGCCGGGAGCGGTCGGGCACGTCGGTGATGAACTCGCCGTCACCGCCGTGGGTGCGGGTCACGATGATCGTGTCCGCGGACGGGATGGCGACGTCGACCGCCTGATAGCGGTCCAGTGCGTCGACGCAGTCCTTGATGACGCGCTGCGAGAGCAGCGGGCGCACGGCATCGTGGAAGAGGACGTTGCGGTCCTCGCCCTCGGCCAGGCCCTCACCGAGCGCCGCGATGGCACGCTCGGTGGTCTCGTTGCGCGTGGAGCCGCCCTCGATCACCTTGGTGACCTTGGTGAGCCCGGCCTTGGCGACGATCTTCTCGATGTCGGGCACGTAACCCGGAGCCATCAGCACGATGACGTCGTCGATGGAGTCGGCCTGCTGGAAGATCGACAGTGTGTGCTCGATGACAGCCTTGCCTGCGATCTTCAGCAGCTGCTTGGGAATGGACAGACCCACGCGCTGGCCGGTACCGCCGGCGAGCACGACTGCGGTGGTTCGGGCTTTGGCTATGTGCTGAGCAGACACAGACGACCTACCTTGCGAGGGCTGGGAGATACAGCGATGGTTGCACTCTCCGTTACCGTCTCGCAAGGTGGACGTCGGCCGTCGCATGCCGTACCGAAACCTTTTGTTGCCCTGCGATCAGGGCGAATACCGGAATCGGGGCTTCCCTGCCAGGTGATCGACGCCACACGAGTGAGCGGCATGATTCACCCCTGAGCGGGTTCGGTTCCCTCGTACGTATGACGCGGAGAGTGCGCGTGACCGCCGGACGGGCCTGCGGAACAGGACCTTCCGGCGGCCGGTGACCGTTCCGGAGCGAGCCGCGCTCGTCCCAGAACGGGTCGGGCCTGTCCCGGAACGGGTCGAAGCCGTCGGACTGGAACGGGTTCGAAGCCGTCGGACTAGAACGGGTTGAAGTCGTCGAACTCGCGCTGGGCCTCGTCGCGCTCCGACTCGCGGTCCCGGCGGCGCATCGCCGCCGGGCGCGGTGCTTCGAGCCGGTGGTCCTCGCCACGACGGCCGAGCATCTCCGCGCCCGCCGCCAGGGTCGGCTCCCAGTCGAAGACGACCGCGTTGTCCTCGGCGCCGATGGCGACGCCGTCACCCGCGCGGGCACCGGCCTTCACCAGTGCGTCCTCGACACCGAGGCGGTTGAGCCGGTCGGCCAGGTAGCCGACGGCCTCGTCGTTGTTGAAGTCGGTCTGGCGCACCCAGCGCTCCGGCTTCTCGCCGCGCACCCGGTAGATGCCGTCCTCCTCCAGCGTCACGGTGAAGCCCGCGTCGTCGACGGCCTTCGGGCGGATGACGATCCGGGTCGCCACCTCCACCGGCTTGGCCGCACGCGCCTCGGCGATGATGCCCGCGAGCGCGAAGGACAGCTCCTTGAGACCGGTACGGGCGACCGCGGACACCTCGAAGACGCGGTAGCCACGCTCCTCCAGGTCCGGGCGGATCATGTCGGCGAGGTCCTGGCCGTCCGGGATGTCGATCTTGTTGAGCACGACGATGCGGGGCCGGTCCTCCAGGCCGCCGTACTGCTTCAGCTCCTCCTCGATGATGTCGAGGTCGGAGACCGGGTCGCGGTCGGACTCCAGCGTCGCGGTGTCCAGTACGTGCACCAGTACCGAGCAGCGCTCCACGTGCCGGAGGAACTCCAGGCCGAGGCCGCGGCCCTGGCTGGCGCCCGGGATGAGGCCCGGGACGTCGGCGACGGTGTAGACGGTGCTGCCCGCGGTGACCACGCCGAGGTTCGGGACCAGGGTCGTGAAGGGGTAGTCCGCGATCTTCGGCTTGGCCGCCGACAGCACGGAGATCAG
The DNA here is from genome assembly GCF_043204345.1 of Streptomyces sp. NPDC047917. Classification (NCBI taxonomy): domain Bacteria; kingdom Bacillati; phylum Actinomycetota; class Actinomycetes; order Kitasatosporales; family Streptomycetaceae; genus Streptomyces; species Streptomyces sp. NPDC047917. The sequence goes on along the minus strand of NZ_JBIDCA010000012.1, from coordinate 35,257 downwards.
CGAGGACTTGCCGGCGCTCGGGTAGCCGACCAGTGCGACGTCGGCGACGGTCTTGAGCTCCAGGACGATGTCCCGGGCCTCACCGGGCTCGCCGAGCAGCGCGAAGCCGGGGGCCTTGCGCCGGGCGGAGGCGAGCGCGGCGTTGCCGAGGCCGCCGCGGCCGCCCTGGCCCGCGATGAACGTGGTGCCCTGGCCGACCAGGTCGGCCAGCACATTGCCGTCCCGGTCGAGCACGACCGTGCCGTCGGGCACCGGCAGGACCAGGTCCTGGCCCTCCTTGCCGGAACGGTTGTCGCCCGCGCCGGGCTGGCCGTTGGTGGCCTTGCGGTGGGGGTGGTGGTGGTAGTCGAGGAGCGTGGTGATCGCCTGGTCGACGACCAGGGTCACATCGCCGCCGCGGCCGCCGTTGCCGCCGTCCGGACCGCCGAGCGGCTTGAACTTCTCACGGTGTACGGAGGCACAGCCGTGGCCCCCGTTACCCGCGGCGACATGCAGCTCGACGCGGTCCACGAAGGTGGTCATGGTTGAAACCTCCAGTTACATACGTGCAGAAATGTCTCACTCGTGCTGTCCCCACGGAGGAGAAAGCCGTCTCTCATGGGAGAAACACGCGAAAGGCGGACCCGCTTCCCGTACGGGAAGTGAGGTCCGCCTCCGCAGAAACCGCTCGACGAGCGCCGAAAATCAGCCGGCGATCGGAACGATGTTCACGACCTTGCGGCCACGGTGCGTGCCGAACTCGACCGCACCGGCGGCGAGCGCGAACAGCGTGTCGTCGCCGCCACGGCCGACGCCCGTGCCCGGGTGGAAGTGGGTGCCGCGCTGGCGGACCAGGATCTCACCGGCGTTGACGGCCTGACCGCCGAAGCGCTTCACGCCGAGCCGCTGAGCATTGGAATCGCGCCCGTTCCGGGTGGACGATGCGCCCTTCTTGTGTGCCATGTCTCCTCAGTCCCTTACTTCGCAGCCGCGGGGATACCGGTGACCTTGATCGCCGTGTACTGCTGACGGTGACCCTGGCGACGGCGGTAGCCGGTCTTGTTCTTGTAGCGAAGGATGTCGATCTTCGCGCCCTTGTGGTGGTCCACGACCTCGGCCTGGACCTTGATCCCGGCCAGCACCCACGGGTCGCTGGTCACGGCGTCGCCGTCGACCACGAGCAGGGTCGAGAGCTCGACCGTGTCGCCAACCTGGGCAGTGGAAATCTTGTCAACCTCAACGATGTCACCGACAGCAACCTTGTGCTGACGGCCACCGCTGCGCACGATGGCGTACACGCGGATCTCACTCTCGCTCGGAACGGGGCCCCTGATGCCAGCCGCTCACACGGGCCGGGGCCCGAGGTGATCCGAATGGACGAGCGGCCTCTCACCTGTGAAGGGAGGGGGTTGCTCAGGGACAGGCGCATGGAAACACGCCGAAGGGCAAGGTTACGGGCCGCCGTCCGGAGGGTCAAACCGGGCCCTGTGTCCTTCCCCGCCGCTCCCCCATTCATTCCCGCTTCCTTGCCGCCCTTCTGCTCTTCTGCCGCTCTTCTGCCGACGGGCCGCCGTCGCGGCCGTACCGGGGCAAGCACTCCGGAAGGCCCTCCGACGCCCCTCCGAAGCCCTTCTGGCGCCCTCCTGGCGGACTTCTGACAGCTTCCCCGTCCGAACCGGGAACGGCCGGTGGGCCACACCCCGTCGGAGTGTGGCCCACCGGCCGTGCAACCGCTCTGCGGCCCGCGCCTACGCCTCGGCGTCGGCGGAGACGGCGGGCTGCGGCGACTTCCCCGCGGCGGCCGTCTTCTTGGTGGCCGCCTTCTTGGCCGTCGTCTTCTTCGCGGCGGTCTTCTTGGCAGCCGTCTTCTTGGTGGCCGCCTTCTTCGCCGTGGCCTTCTTGGCGGTCTTGCGGGCCGCCTTCTTGGCCGGAGCCTCCGCCTCGCCGGCCTCGGCGTCCGGCGCCGGCTCCGCCTCGGGCTTCGGCTCGGCCGGACCCGTCACCACGACGACCTCCGCACCGTCCGTACCGGCGGGCGAGCCCGCCGGGGCGGTGACCTTGCGGGTCACCCGGCGACGCGCACGCGGCGGGGCGGCCTCGGGGGCCACCTCCTCGGGTGCGGCCTCGGGCTGTGCGGCCTCGACGACCGGTTCCGGCTGCTCCACCGGAGCGGGGACCGGCTCGGCGGCCGGCACCTCGGCGGCCGGCTCGACCGGGGCGGGCGAGCCCGCCGGAGCGGTCGCCTTCCGGGTCGCCCGACGGCGCGTACGGCCCTGGGGGGCCTCGGCCGCGGGGGCCTCCTCGACCACCGGGGCCGGAACCTCGGCGGCCGGCTCCGGCTCCACGACCGGCTCGGGCTCCACGACCACGACCGGCTCCGGCTCGACGACGGCCGGGGCCGCCGCTGCCGCGGCCTTCGGGGCGCCGGCCGGGGCCGTCGCCTTACGTGTCGCACGGCGACGGCCGCGGCCGCGCGTGGCGGCCGCCTCGGCCTCGGCCGGGCTGCTGTAGAGCTCCTCGTCCGGTACGAACTCCGGCTCGGGCAGCGCCACCGGGGCGGCCACCTCGGCAGCGAGCTCGGCCTCGGTCTCGACCTCGGTACCGGTCTCGGCCTCCGCCGCGTGCTCGTGGTCCGCGCCGCCCCGGCCGCGCTTCTTCGAGCGCTTGCCGCCGCCACCGACCGAGGCCGGCTGCTCCATGTGCACGATGACGCCACGTCCGTTGCAGTGGACGCACGTCTCGGAGAAGGACTCCAGCAGGCCCTGGCCCACCCGCTTGCGGGTCATCTGGACCAGGCCCAGCGAGGTGACCTCGGCGACCTGGTGCTTCGTACGGTCGCGCCCCAGGCACTCCAGCAGTCGCCGCAGCACCAGGTCCCGGTTGGACTCCAGCACCATGTCGATGAAGTCGACGACGACGATGCCGCCGAGGTCGCGCAACCGCAGCTGGCGCACGATCTCCTCGGCCGCCTCCAGGTTGTTCTTGGTGACGGTCTCTTCCAGGTTGCCGCCCTGGCCGGTGAACTTGCCGGTGTTGACGTCGACGACGACCATCGCCTCGGTCTTGTCGATCACCAGCGAGCCGCCGCTCGGCAGGTAGACCTTGCGGTCCAGCGCCTTCATCAGCTGCTCGTCGATCCGGTACGTCGCGAAGATGTCGACCTCGGAGGTCCACCGCGACAGGCGGTCCGTCAGGTCGGGCGCCACCTGCGAGACGTATCCGTAGATCGTCTCCCACGCGTCGTCGCCGCTGACGATGACCTTGGAGAAGTCCTCGTTGAAGATGTCGCGGACGACCCGGACGGTCATGTCCGGCTCGCCGTAGAGCAGGGTCGGCGCGTTGGAGCTGCCGGTGCTCTTCGACTTCTTCTGGATGTCCTCCCACTGCTGCTGGAGCCGCTCGACGTCGCGGCGCAGCTCGTCCTCGCTCGCGCCCTCCGCGGCGGTGCGCACGATCACGCCCGCGTCCTCGGGGACGATCTTCTTGAGGATGGTCTTCAGCCGGGCCCGCTCGGTGTCGGGCAGCTTGCGGCTGATGCCGGTCATCGAGCCCTCGGGCACGTAGACCAGGTAGCGGCCGGGCAGCGAGACCTGGCTGGTCAGGCGGGCACCCTTGTGGCCGATCGGGTCCTTGGTCACCTGGACGAGGACGGACTGGCCGGACTTGAGCGCGGTCTCGATGCGGCGCGGCCCGTGGGCCATGCCGAGCGCCTCGAAGTTCACCTCACCGGCGTAGAGCACGGCGTTGCGGCCCTTGCCGATGTCGACGAAGGCGGCCTCCATGGACGGCAGTACGTTCTGCACCTTGCCCAGGTAGACGTTGCCGACGTAGCTGGTGGCCTGCTCCTTGTTGACGTAGTGCTCCACGAGCACGTTGTCCTCAAGGACGCCGATCTGGGTGCGCTCGCCGTTCTGGCGGACGACCATGACCCGCTCCACGGCCTCGCGGCGGGCCAGGAACTCGGCCTCGGTGATGATCGGGACGCGGCGGCGGCCCTGCTCACGGCCTTCGCGGCGGCGCTGCTTCTTGGCCTCCATACGGGTCGAGCCCTTGATGGACTGGACCTCGTCGAAGCCGGTGCCGGGCTCCCGCTCCTCCTTCTTGCGGGGCTCGCGGACCTTGACGACCGTGCGCTCCGGGTCGTCCGTGCCGTTGTCGGCGTCGGCGGCGACGTCCCCGCTGCGACGACGGCGGCGGCGACGGCGACGGCTGCTGCTCGATCCGGAGGCGGACGCCTCGTGGTCCTCGTCCTCCTCCTCGGACTCCTGGGCGCGCTCCTGGTCGTCCTCGGCGTGGTCGGCGGCGGCCTCGTCGGCGTGCTGCTCGGCGGCCTCGTCACCCTCGGCGGCCTCGCCACGACGGCGGCGACGGCCACCACGGCGGCGACGGCGCGAGGGCCGGTCCCCGTACTCGTCCGTCTCCTCGCCCTCGGCGTCGTGCTCGGCGTCGGCCTCGGCCTCGGCCTCGGCCTCCGGCTCCTCCTCGACCGGCTCCTCAGCGGGAGCCACGGCCTGCTCGGGCTCGGCGGCCTCACCGCGACGGCGGCGACGGCGACGCGAACCGCCCTGCGGCGCGGCCTCGGCGGCCGGGGCCTCGACGACGGCCGCCGGCTCCTCGACCGTCTCGATCTCTTCCTCCGCCTCGACCTCTTCGTGGCGCGAAGCCGCCGCGGCGGCGGCCGCGGTCTCCGGGGTCTGGAACATCGGCTCGGCGAAGACCGGCGCCTGGAACACGGCCACGGCGGGGCGCGCGGCACGACGGCTCTTGCGTACGGGCTCCTCGGCCTTGCCGGTGAACTCCGGGCGGCCGGCGGCGGCGGTGGCCCGGCGGCGCTGACGGCCGCGCGGGGCGGCGTCCTCGGCCTCGGCGGGCTCGGTCGCGGGCTTCTCCGCGGCGGGCTGCTCGACGGCGGCCGGGGCCTCCTCGACGATCTCCACGGCCTCGGCGGCCTGCGGCGCACCCGCCGGAGCGGTCGCCTTACGGGTCGCACGACGACGCGTACGCGGGGCCTCGACGGGCTCGACGGGCTCGACGGGCTCTTCCGCCGGGGTGGTCTCCGCGACCGGCTCGGCGGCCTGCGGGGCACCGGCGGGGGCCGACGCCCTGCGCCGGGTACGGCCGCGCGGCGCGGCGGGCTCCGGCTCGGCGATCTCGGCGGCCGGCTCGGGCTCGACGGCGGCCGGAGCCTCCTCGACGATCTCCACGGCCTCGGCGGCCTGCGGCGCACTCGCCGGAGCGGTCGCCTTACGGGTCGCACGACGACGCGTACGCGCCGGCGCCGCCTCCACGACCTCGGCCTCGGCCTCCGGCTCGGCAACCGGCACAGCGGCCCCGGTCACCTCGGCGGCCTGCGGCGCACCCGCCGGAGCGGTCGCCTTACGGGTCGCACGACGACGCGTACGCGCGGGCGGCGCGGCTTCCTCCGACGCGGCGCTGCCGTCGTCGGCGGGCTTGCTGTCGGACACTGCGGCGTCAACGGCCGGTATGGCCGGCGCGGCCGCTTCCGCGGCTGCGCCCTGGGCGTCCGCCACCGGCGGACCGGCCGGGCGGGACGCGGCGCGGCGCCTGCGGCGCGGCGGCAGCTTGTCGCCGGGTGCGTTGTTCTCTTCGGCGTTCCCGGTCGTGCCGGGCTCGTTGGACTGGGGCATGCGGGCGGTTCTCCCGTCAGGCTCCCGGGCGCCGCGTCTGGTTCCGGTCCGGCACGGTCCGCGTGATGTACGCGGCTCCGCCGTCCGGGGCGCGGGCGCCGCACGGGAGCTCAATGTCTGGCTCGCCGGTTCCGTACGCGTGGTGCGTACGGCCTGGCGAAAGTCTTATGGGTCATCGCGCGGCCCGAACCGGATGGCTCCCGAGTCGGGGGCTGCGCTGCAACGACCGCCTTACGCGGAACCTGCACCTTCCGGCGCCGTCGCGACGGCGTTCCCGGCGGCTGTGGATGGAGCGGCCGGGGCTGCCTCGCGGTCGGGCGCGAGCGGGTCGGTCACCGTGCCGGACTCCTCGTCGAAGAGCCCCTGCGCCAGCCTGGTCACCGCTGCGGGGACCGGCGGCGCCAGGTCGGCCACAACGCGGAGACCGGACAGGACGTCGTCAGGTCGCACGGCAGGTGTCAAGTGCCGAACAACCAGCCGCAGTATCGCACAGGGCTTGTCCTCGGGCCTATCAGCCTGTGGATCAAGGGCCTGCAGATCGACCACGGCGGCGCGGGCGTCGAAGGTGCGCATGCCGTTCTTCGCGCGGCGCTGGACCTCGACGGTCTCCGCCTCGTTGAACGCGGCCACGGCCTTCGCCGCGTCCGCCACGGCGACCCCGTCGAGACGGAGTTCCCAGACGGAGGCGGTCAGCCGGTCGGCGAGACCCGAGGTCCGGGCCTCCACCGCATCGGTGACGTCGAGACCGTCCGGCAGCGAGGCGTTGAGCAGATCGCGCAGGACGGCCGGATCGCGGGTCTCGGTGAGGGCGATCTCCAGGAACTCGGCCTCACTGCCCGTACCGGTCGGGGCGGCGTTGGCGTAGGACACCTTCGGGTGCGGGGTGAAACCGGCCGAGTAGGCCATGGGCACCTCGGAGCGGCGCAGTGCCCGCTCGAAGGCGCGCTGGAAGTCTCGGTGACTGGTGAACCGGAGGCGGCCGCGCTTGGTGTAGCGCAGTCGGATGCGCTGCACTGCCGGTGCGGGCGGCGGGCCTTCGGGCTGTCGCTTGCCCAGTGGTTCTTCTCCTCGGTGCGGGGCGGACGCGGTGGCACGCCGCCCTCGAAATGCGGTGGCCCGGGGTGTCCGGTCCGGCTCACCCCCACCCGGCCTTTCTCGCTCCGGGCGGGGAGATCTCTGGTTCGGGCGCCGCGCTGGGCACAGTCGTTGTTTGTTGCGTAGCACCCAGCCTACGCGCAAGAGGGCTCCCGGGTTCCCGGGGACCGGACTCCCCCGGCCCGCCGGCCGGCGCCCGCCACGCGCCGCGGCGTGCCCCGCGTACGGTCTCGCGCGCCGAGCGCCGCGCCGGCCGGACCGCGCGCCCGGTCTCGACGGCGACCTGCCCGGCCGGGGCCCGGACCTGATCGCGCACGAAATGCCCACCGGTGTGCAGACGGTGCGGTAGGCCCAGGTCAGCGGCGCCCCGACCAGGTGCCGGGCACTTGGGTGAGCACCGACTCGTCCAGCCGGGTCAGCGCGCGGCCCAGCGGGCGCGACAAAGTCCGGTCGACGGCGCGGGCCGCCACCACCAGGGCGTCCCAGGCCATTCGCACGGGCAGGGCGACGACCAGCACCACGTTCCGCGCCGGGAGCCCGGTCAGCGTGGCCGGACAGCCTCCGTCGGCCTCGCACCCCGCCGGGCCCGGTGTCCGCCGTAGCCCATGCCGTGGACGACGCGAGGGCCCGGCCGGGAGTTTCCCGGGCCGGGCCCTCGTCACCGAGTCGTCACCTCGCGGTACGGACTCGCGGAGCGGGCGGCTACTTCACGACCGACAGCGGCAGCAGCTTCTTGCCGGTCGGGCCGATCTGGATGCTGGTGTCCATCTGCGGGCAGACGCCGCAGTCGAAGCACGGGGTCCAGCGGCAGTCCTCGACCTCGGTCTCGTCGAGCGAGTCCTGCCAGTCCTCCCAGAGCCAGTCCTTGTCGAGGCCGGAGTCCAGGTGGTCCCAGGGCAGGACCTCCTCGTAGCTCCGCTCGCGGGTGGTGTACCAGTCGACGTCCACGCCGTACTCGGGCAGCGTCTTCCCGGCGGCGGTCATCCAGCGGTCGTAGCTGAAGTGCTCGCGCCAGCCGTCGAAGCGGCCGCCGGACTCGTAGACCGCCCGGATGACGGAGCCGACCCGGCGGTCGCCGCGCGAGAGCAGGCCCTCGACGATGCCGGGCTTGCCGTCGTGGTAGCGGAAGCCGATGGAGCGGCCGTACTTCTTGTCGCCGCGGATCTTGTCGCGGAGCTTGGTCAGCCGGGCGTCGGTCTCCTCGGCGCTCAGCTGCGGGGCCCACTGGAACGGGGTGTGCGGCTTGGGCACGAAGCCGCCGATGGAGACGGTGCAGCGGATGTCGTTCTGTCCGGAGACCTCGCGGCCCTTGGCGATCACGTTGACCGCCATGTCGCCGATCTGGAGGACGTCCTCGTCGGTCTCGGTGGGCAGGCCGCACATGAAGTACAGCTTCACCTGGCGCCAGCCGTTGCCGTACGCGGTGGCGACGGTGCGGATGAGGTCCTCTTCCGAGACCATCTTGTTGATGACCTTGCGCATCCGCTCGGAGCCGCCCTCGGGGGCGAAGGTGAGTCCGGAGCGGCGGCCGTTGCGGGTCAGCTCGTTGGCCAGGTCCACGTTGAACGCGTCGACGCGGGTGGAGGGCAGCGAGAGGCCGATCTTGTCCTCGGTGTACCGGTCGGCGAGGCCCTTGGCGATCTCGCCGATCTCGGTGTGGTCCGCGGAGGAGAGCGAGAGCAGGCCGACCTCCTCGAAGCCGGTCGCCTTGAGGCCCTTCTCGACCATCTCGCCGATGCCGGTGATGCTTCGCTCCCGCACGGGGCGCGTGATCATGCCGGCCTGGCAGAAACGGCAGCCGCGGGTGCAGCCGCGGAAGATCTCGACGGACATCCGCTCGTGGACGGTCTCGGCGAGGGGGACGAGGGGCTGCTTCGGGTACGGCCACTCGTCGAGGTCCATGACGGTGTGCTTGGAGACCCGCCACGGCACGCCCGACCTGTTGGGCACGACACGGCCGATGCGGCCGTCCGGGAGGTACTCGACGTCGTAGAAGCCCGGCACGTAGACGCCGCCGGTCCTCGCGAGACGGAAGAGCACCTCCTCGCGGCCGCCGGGGCGGCCCTCGGCCTTCCAGGCGCGGACGATCTCGGTGATCTCCAGGACGGCCTGCTCGCCGTCGCCGATGACCGCGCAGTCGATGAACTCGGCGATCGGTTCGGGGTTGAACGCGGCGTGGCCGCCCGCGAGGACGATCGGGTCGTCGATCGTGCGGTCCCGGGCCTCCAGCGGGATGCCCGCGAGGTCGAGCGCGGTGAGCATGTTGGTGTAGCCGAGCTCGGTGGAGAAGCTCAGCCCGAAGACGTCGAACGCCTTGACCGGGCGGTGGCTGTCCACGGTGAACTGCGGGACCTGGTGCTCGCGCATCAGCTCTTCGAGGTCCGGCCACACGCTGTAGGTGCGCTCGGCGAGCACGCCCTGCCGCTCGTTGAGTACCTCGTAGAGGATCATGACGCCCTGGTTGGGGAGCCCGACCTCGTACGCGTCCGGGTACATCAGCGCCCAGCGGACGTCGCATTCGTCCCACGGCTTGACGGTGGAGTTCAGTTCACCGCCGACGTACTGGATGGGCTTCTGCACATGCGGGAGCAGAGCTTCGAGCTGTGGGAAGACCGAATCGACAGACATCGCGAACTTTCGAGAGCCGGCAAGGGTGACCATCAAGCGTACCCCGATGCTCAGCCTCCCAGCGCCGCCCGGAGTTCCGCCCGCGACGCCCGCTCCCAGACCTCCGGCAGTTCCCGCTCGCGGGCGGCGGCGGCCGCTTCCTCCCGTCCGTACAGCAGTCCCCAGGTGAAGGCCGGCTCCCCCGCCGCGTGCGCCCGGGCGGCCAGGGTGCGCAGCGCCTCGCGGGCCACCACGCTGTCCTGGTGGTCGCCGAGGAGACTCTGGACGGCCTTCATCCGTTTGGCGAACCGCTTGGCGGGACCGCCGAGGGCGGGCCGGGCCGCCTCCGCCGCGTACCGGACGCGTTTGGCGGCCTTGCGGGCCTCGTGCACGGCCAGGTCCCGGCCGTGGCCGGGCGGCAGCTCCAGGGCGCGGCCGACCCGGGTCGCGAGGCGCCGGTACTCCTTCAGCACCGCGCGGGACAGGGCCCGCTCCGGGGCGCGGGACGCGGCGGGCAGCAGGGGCGGGGCGGTGAGGAGGGCGTCGAGGCTCTCCAGGAGGGCCAGGTAGCGCTTCCCGTCGAGCACGGCGAGGGTGCGGCGGCGGGAGCTGTCGCGGCGGGCCACCGCCCAGACGCGGAGCCGGCCGCGGACCGGGCCGCGGGCCAGAGTGCGGGGCAGGGCGTCGAGGCCGGAGCGCAGCCGGGCGTCGAGCACCTCCTGGTCGCGCTCGACGCCCAGCTCGGCGGCCAGCCATTTCAGCTCGGCCCCCACCGGGTCGGTGATGTCGCGGTCGAGGATCTTCCGGTACGTCCGCAGCGCGCTGCGCAGCCTGCGGGTGGCGACCCGCAGCTGGTGCACGGAGTCGGGGAGATCGCGGCGCACGGCGGGGTCCAGGGCGACGATCGCCTCGGCCTGGTGGCGGACGTACGCGAGAACGTGATCGCCCGCGGTGGGCTTCCGCCGTGGCTTGCCCGTGGGGCTCTTCCTCCGGCCCGTGGGGGCCTCTTCCCGGCCCGCCCGGCTCTTCCTCCGCTTCGGCGCGGTCTCGGCGAGCGCCCTGGACAGCTTGGACGGGGACGCGGACGGGCGGATCCCGGCCTTGCGCAGCCGGCGCTCCACGGCGTCGAGGAACGCGGGGTCGCCGTCGTCCGCGAGTTCGGCCTCGATCTCGGTCCAGGCGGCCGTGGAGCCGCCGCCCGTCAGCCGTTCGGCCCGCACCCGGTCGACGCTCACCTCGGCGAGCAGGGCGCCCTCCGCGTCGAGGAGGTGGTGGACGTCGCGGGCGGAGACCAGCCGGACGACGGGGACGAGGCCGCGGCCGCGGACCCGGGAGCGCAGCAGCTCCGCGAAGGAGCGGGGCAGGGCGTCGGAGAGGGGTTCTTGCAGCTCGTCCCGGATGCCGGAGGCGACCGGGAACTTGAGGTGCCAGCCCGCGTCGCTCCCGCCGGTGCGGCGGCGCAGGGTGAGGGAGTCCGCCGCGAGCCGGAGGTCCTCGGTGTCGTAGTAGACGGCGTCCAGTTCGGTGACGCCGCGGTGGGCGACGGCGACGACCCCGGCGACCCGGCTCAGGTCCGGGAGCCGGGTGGCCGCGGTGGCCTCGTACTTCCGCTCGATCTCACGCTTCGAGTCCGCCATGACCCGAATCTAGACGTGATGTGCGCGAATGGGCAGTGCTGCGGTACCGGCTCAGGCGCTTATCGGCCGTTGCACCCTGATCGACTGGAGCAGTCCGACGGCCACCCAGACGGCGAACATCGAGGATCCTCCGTACGACACGAACGGCAGCGGGAGCCCGGCAACCGGCATGATGCCGAGCGTCATCCCGATGTTCTCGAAGGCCTGGAAGGCGAACCAGGCGATGATTCCGGCGGCCACGATCGTGCCGTACAGCTCGCTCGTCTCGCGGGCGATCCGGCAGGCGCGCCACAGGACGACTCCGAGCAGCACGAGGATCAGGCCGGCGCCGAGGAAGCCGAGCTCCTCGCCCGCGACGGTGAAGACGAAGTCGGTCTGCTGTTCGGGGACGAACTGGCCGGTGGTCTGGGTGCCGTGGAAGAGGCCCGTTCCGGAGAGTCCGCCGGAGCCGATCGCGATGCGTGCCTGGTTGGTGTTGTAGCCGACGCCCGCCGGGTCGAGCGCGGGGTTGGCGAAGGCGGCGAAGCGGGCGATCTGGTACTCGTCGAGCAGGCCGAGCTGCCAGATCGCGATCGCGCCGGCCACGCCCGCGCCGAGCAGTCCGGCGATCCAGCGGTTGGACGCGCCGGAGGCGAGCAGTACGCCGAGCACGATGACGACCATGACCATCACGGAGCCGAGGTCCGGCATTCCCATGACGACGGCCATCGGGACGGCCGCCAGGCCGAGGGCCTTGGCTACGGTCCGGTGGTCGGGGTGGAGCTGGTCGCCCGCGTCGACGCGCTCGGCGAGCAGCATCGCCATGACCAGGATGATGGTGATCTTGGTGAACTCGGACGGCTGGAGCGAGAATCCGCCGCCGATGATGATCCAGGCGTGGGCGCCGTTGACCGTGGCGCCGAGCGGGGTGAGCACCGCCAGCACCAGGAGCACCGAGAGGCCGTAGAGGATCGGGACGGCGCCGCGCAGGGTGCGGTGGCCGAGCCAGATCGTGCCGACCATCAGGGCGAAGCCGATGCCGGTGTTCAGGGCATGCCGGAAGAGGAAGTAGTACGGATCGCCGTGGGTGAGCGAGTCGCGCCCCCGGGTCGCCGAGTAGACCAGCAGCGAACCGATGAAGGAGAGCGCGATCGCGGACCCGAGCAGCGGCCAGTCGAGTTTGCGTACGACGGAGTCGCGGGCGGTGAGTTTGCCCCAGGCGGACCGCTCGGGGGCGTACCGCTGGACGGAGAAGCCGGCCATCAGTCACGCCTCCCCAGGATCGCGGCGAGGGTCTGTTCCTCCGGGGCCTTCTGCGAGGCCGGGTTGTACGGCTTGATCTCCGGGGCGTCGATCGAGCCGTCCTGCTGGATCTTGGGCAGGGACTTCTGCGGGGTGGGCAGCAGCGCCTTCTTCAGGTCCTGCTTGCCGGAGTCGTCGAGACCGTAGAGGGAGTCGTAGATGTTGCGCACGGCGGGCCCGGAGGCGCCGGAGCCCGTACCGCCCTGGGAGATCGTCATGACGATCGAGTAGTCCTTGGTGTACGTGGCGAACCAGGAGGTCGTCTGCTTGCCGTAGACCTCGGCCGTACCCGTCTTGGCGTGCATCGGGATCTTGTCCTGCGGCCAGCCGCCGAATCGCCAGGCGGCCGAACCGCGGGTCGCGACACCCGCGAGGGCGCCGTCTATCTCGTTGCGGGTCTTGCGCGTGAAGGGCAGCTTGCCGTGCGACTCGGGCTTGATCTCCTGGACGGTCCTGCCGTCGCCGCTGACGACCGCCTTGCCGACGGTGGGGTCGTAGAGGGTGCCGCCGTTGGAGATCGCGGCGTAGATGGTGGCCATCTGGATCGGGGTGACGAGCGTGTCGCCCTGGCCGATCGAGTAGTTGACGGAGTCACCGGCGCGCATCTTGTTGCCTTCGAGGCAGTTCTCGTACGCGATCTGCTCGACGTACGTGCCGCCCTTCTTGCCCTGCTTGCACCAGGCGTCCTTGTTCGCCTTGTAGAAGTCCTGCTTCCACTTGCGGTCGGGGACCCGGCCGCTGACCTCGTTGGGGAGGTCGATGCCGGTCTCCTTGCCGAGGCCGAACTGGTGGGCGGTCTTGTAGAACCAGTCCTTGGCGCCCTTCTTGGGGCTCATCCCGCCGTCCTTCAGCCACTCCTTGTGCGCGATGCCGTAGTACACGGTGTCGCAGGAGACTTCGAGGGCCCGGCCGATGGTGATGTCGCCGTAGCCCTGGGACTCGAAGTTCTTGAAGGTCTGCCCGCCGACGTTGTACGAGCTGGGGCAGGGGTAGTGGCCGTTGAAGGGGTATCCGGCGTTGACCGCGGCGGTCGAGGAGATGACCTTGAAGATCGAGCCGGGGGCGGCCTGGCCCTGGATGGCCCGGTTCAGCAGCGGGAAGTTGGAGTTCTTGCCGGTGAGCTTGGCGTAGTCCTTGGCGGAGATGCCGCCGACCCAGGAGTTGGGGTCGTAGTTCGGCAGGGAGGCCATCGCGACGACGCGGCCGGTCTTGGCCTCCATGACGACGACGGCGCCGGAGTCGGCCTTGTAGTTCTCGCCGGTGTTCTTGTCGAAGGACTTGCGGGCCTCCTTCATGGCCCCGTTGAGCTCGTACTCGGCGACGGCCTGGACCCGGGCGTCGATCGAGGTGACGACGCTGGAGCCGGGCTCCGCCTTGTCGTTCTTGGCCTGGCCGATGACCCGGCCCAGGTTGTCGACCTCGTAGCGGGTGACGCCGGCCTTGCCGCGCAGTTCCTTGTCGTAGGTGCGCTCCAGGCCGGAACGGCCGACCTGGTCGGAGCGCAGGTACGGCGAGTCGGTGTCCTGGGCCTTGGTGATCTCCTCGTCGGTGACCGGCGAGAGGTAGCCGAGGACCTGGGCGGTGTTGGCCTTTCCGGGGGCTGCGTACCGGCGGACGGCGGTGGGCTCGGCGGTGATGCCGGGGAAGTCCTCGGCGCGTTCGCGGATCGTCAGGGCCTGCTGGGTGGTGGCCTCGTCGGTGACCGGGATCGGCTGGTACGGCGAGCCGTTCCAGCAGGGCTGCGGGGTCTTGGAGTCGCAGAGCCGGACCTTGTCGAGGACTTCCTTGGGCTTCATGCCGAGGACGCCGGCGAGCCGGGTCAGGACGCTCTTGCCGTCGTCCTTCATCTTCATCAGCTCGGTGCGGCTCGCGGAGACGACGAGACGGGTCTCGTTGTCGGCCAGCGGCACACCGCGCGCGTCGAGGATGGAGCCGCGGACCGCGGGCTGGACGACCTGCTGTACGTGGTTGTTCTTCGCCTCGTCGCTGTACTCCTGGCCGTTGCGGATCTGGAGGTACCAGAGGCGCCCGCCGAGGGTGAGCAGCAGGGAGAAGACGAGGACCTGGATGACGATGAGCCGGATCTGGACCCGCTGGGTCCGGCCGGTCTCGGGGATGTTGGTCACGGGGCGCCCCCGGTGGTGGTCGGGCCGGGGGTACGCGCGGTGTCCCGCCTGTGGTGCGGCCTCACAGTCGCTTGACCCCCTTGATCCGTCCGGCGCGGGAGGCTCGGTTGCGGGCGGCCTTGACGCGCAGTCCGCCGCGCTGGCCGCCGATCCGCAGTCCGGTGCCGGAGGCGAGCCAGCCCGCGGCCACGTCGCCGCCGCCGGAGGAGTCGGCGAGCGGGTCGTTCACCGTGCGTCTGGCGATCGCCATGACCAGCGGCACGACGAAGGGGGCGAGGAGCAGGTCGTAGACGGCCGCGGTGAACAGCAGGCTGCCGAGGCCGACATGACGGGCCGCCGTGTCCCCGACGAGCGCGCCGACCAGCGCGTACAGCAGGGTCGAGCCGATCGCCGCGGTGACCACCCCGATCATCGGGACCATCGCCGACTTCAGCTGCCCGTTCTCCGGCTTCGCCAGTCCGGCGAGGTAGCCGATGACGCACAGGACCAGTGCGTAGCGTCCGGCCGCGTGGTCCGCGGGCGGCGCCAGGTCGGCGAGGAGTCCCGCGCCGAAGCCGATGAGCGCGCCGCTGACGTGCCCGTACACGAAGGCCAGGGCGAGGACGACGAGGAGCAGCAGGTCGGGCACGGCGCCGGGGAGCTGGAGGCGGGCGAGCACGGAGACCTGGACGACGAGGGCGACGACGACCAGGACGGTGGAGAGCAGAATCCGGTTCAGACGCATGGGAATCAGCTCTACCTCTGCTCGTTGACCGCGTTGCCGGCGTTCGGTGTGGCGTCCGTGCTGCCGCTGGGGTCCGGGCTCTCGTGGATGTTCCCGACCACGTTTCCTTCGGTGTCGACGACGTCGCCGTTGGGCGAGATGGTGACGGTGACCGTGGGGGTGGGCTTCGGCTTCGCGGGCTTGGCGGGCTGCTTCGGCAGGACCATGTCGCGAGGGTCCTCGCGCGGGGCCTGGACGACGACGCCGACGATGTCGAGCTTGGTGAAGCCGACGTACGGGCGGACGTAGACGGTACGGGTCAGGCCGCCGCCGGACGGGTCGACGCGGACGACCTCGCCGACCGGGACGCCGGGCACGAAGGGCTTGTCCTTGCTGGAGCCGAAGGTGACCAGCCGGTCACCCTTCTTCACCTTGGCCTTGCCGTTGAGGAACTGGACGGACAGCGGCTGGGAGCCCTGCCCGGTGGCGAAGCCCAGTTCGTCGGTCTTCTCCATGCGGGTGCCGACCGTGAAGTCGGGGTCGTTGGCGAGGAGCACCGTGGCGGTGTCCGGGCCGACGGTGGTGACCCGGCCGACCAGGCCGTCACCGTTGATGACCGTCATGTCGCGCTTGATTCCGTCGCTGGAACCCGCGTCGATGGTGACCGTCCAGGAGAAGCCCTGGGCCGCTCCTATGGCGATGACCTCGGCGCCCTTGATGCCGTACTGGCCGGCGGCCGACTTCTTCAGCATCCGGTCCAGCTCGCGGACCCGGTTGCGGTTGCGGTCGTCGCTGCCGAGCTTCGTCTTGAGCGCGGCGTTCTGCTGTTCCAGCTGGGCGATCCGGTTGTGCCGTTCACCGGAGTCGCGTACCGCCCCTATGGCGTTGCCCACCGGGTCGACGGCTGCCGCGACGCCGTTCTCCACCGGCCCGAAGGCCGCTGCGGCGGCCCGCCGGGCGCCGTCCACCGGTGACTCCTCGCCCCCGCGGATATCCACCGTGATCAATGCGAACGCGATGGCGATCAGCAGCACCAGGAGCAGCCGGCTCTCTCGTGTGTCCCTCACGTGCGGCGGCCGTGCCTTCCTCGTCGGAATGTTCGTGCCTGTATATCAACGATCGGCCGTACGGAACGGAAGTGTTCCGTACGGCGGACCGATTGTGTTGTTCACCTGCGGAGTTGCTCACCTGCGGGGCTGGGCGTCCAGCACCTGCTGGAGCGCCTCGAACTCCTCGACGCACTTGCCGGATCCGAGCGCCACCGAGTCCAGCGGGTCCTCCGCGATGTGGATCGGCATGCCGGTCTCGCGGCGCAGCCGCTCGTCCAGTCCGCGCAGCAGCGCGCCGCCGCCGGTCAGGACGATGCCGCGGTCCATCACGTCGCCGGAGAGCTCCGGCGGGCACTTGTCGAGCGTGGTCTTCACGGCGTCGACGATCGCGTTGACCGGCTCCTCGATGGCCTTGCGGACCTCGGCGGCCGAGATGACCACGGTCTTGGGCAGCCCGGAGACCAGGTCGCGGCCGCGGATCTCGGTGTGCTCGTCCTTGTCCATGTCGTACGCCGAACCGATGGTGATCTTGATCTGTTCGGCGGTGCGCTCGCCGAGGAGGAGGGAGTACTCCTTCTTGACGTGCTGGATGATCGCGTTGTCCAGTTCGTCGCCGGCGACGCGGATCGACTGGGCAGTGACGATTCCGCCCAGCGAGATGACCGCGACCTCGGTGGTGCCGCCACCGATGTCGACGACCATGTTGCCGGTGGCCTCGTGGACCGGCAGCCCGGAACCGATGGCCGCGGCCATGGGCTCCTCGATGATGTGCACCTGGCGCGCACCGGCCTGCGTCGACGCCTCGATGACGGCGCGTCGCTCGACCCCGGTGATACCGGAGGGCACGCAGACCACGACCCGCGGGCGGGCCAGGTAGCGACGCTTGTGGATCTTCAGGATGAAGTAGCGGAGCATCCGCTCGGTGATCTCGAAGTCGGCGATCACGCCGTCCTTCAGGGGCCGTACGGCAACGATGTTGCCCGGTGTACGCCCGATCATCTTCTTGGCCTCGGAGCCGACCGCCAGGATGCCGCCGGTGTTGGTGTTGATGGCCACGACGGACGGCTCGTTCAGAACGATGCCGCGCCCCCTGACGTACACCAGCGTGTTGGCAGTCCCGAGGTCGATAGCCATGTCACGGCCGATGAACGACATTGATTTCCCCTTGTTCCCCATTGAGGATGCGTCGGGCCTTCCGAGAAAGCGATGTGGCTTGTTCTGGACGGCGAGGTGAGCGCTGTGGGCGTGGAAGATTCCATCGTAGTGCCGTATTGACGGACACCGCGCGAGGGTCCTTCGCCATTGTGGGCGGAACGGGTGGCCGTTCCACTCATGGTGACGTTACGTCGGAGGGATGCGTTCCCGCGATCTGGGACCCTATACCGAAGGGCGACCGAATTACTTCGGTCGCCCCAGGTCATGAGCGCTGTTCGGCTGATCGCGGATCAGACGATTCCGGGGAAGAAGAGCTTCAGTTCCCGCTCCGCGGACTCCTCGGAGTCCGAGGCGTGGATGAGGTTCTCCCGGGTGATGGTGCCGAAATCGCCCCGGATGGATCCGGGCGCGGCGGCGATCGGGTCGGTGGGGCCGGCCAGCGTACGGATGCCCTCGATGACCCGCTCGCCCTCGGCGACCAGCGCCACGATCGGGCCGGACTGCATGAACTCGACGAGCGGCTCGTAGAACGGGCGGCCGACGTGCTCGGCGTAGTGCTGCTCCAGCGTGGCGCGGTCGAGGGTGCGCAGCTCCAGTGCGGTGATCCGCCAGCCGGCCTTGCGCTCGATCCGCCCGACGATCTCGCCGACCAGTCCGCGCCGGACCGCGTCGGGCTTGAGGAGAACGAGGGTGCGCTGGGTCATGGTGTGCGGCTCCTTGCAGGCATGCGGGTGCGGTGAACCGAGGCTACAGGGGTACGGGGGCGGCCCGGCGGCCGGGTTTGGCCACCGGGCACCGGGTCAGCCGCCGGCCGGGGCCCCGGCCGCCTCCTGCGCGGCCGCCCACCGGGCCTTCGCCTCGTCGATCTTGCGGCCGTAGTGCACCGAGGCCCACCACAGACCGGCGAAGACCACGCCGAGGATGAACATCATCGGGACGACGAAGCCGCTCAGCACCAGGGCGATCTGCAGCGCCCAGCCGAGCTGCACCCCGCCGGGCCGGGTGATCATCCCGCAGAGCAGCACGGCGAGCAGCATGCCGACGCCGCAGACCGTCCAGACCGTGGCATGGGTCAGATCGTCGGACTTCATGGCGACGAGTCCGGCGAAGCCGATCACGAAGAACTCACCGATCAGCGTGGATGCACAGAGCGTACGCATGGGTCAGCGCCTTCCCAGAAGCAGCCGGGCCTCGCCGACCGTGATCACGGAACCGGTCACCAGCACCCCGGCGCCCGCGTACTCGTCCTCCTCCTCGGCGAGGGTGATCGCCGCCTCCAGGGCGTCGTCCAGGCGCGGCTCCACCTGGACGCGGTCCTCGCCGAAGACCTCGACCGCGACGGCGGCCAGCTCGTCGGCGTCCATCGCGCGGGCGGTGGAATTCTGGGTGACGACGACCTCGGCGAAGATCGGCTCGAAGGCTTCGAGGAGCCCCTTGACGTCCTTGTCGCCGCTGGCGCCGACCACACCGATCAGCCGGGAGAAGCCGAACGCCTCGGAGAGGCCGTCGGCGGTGGCGCGGGCGCCCGCCGGGTTGTGCGCCGCGTCCAGGACGACGGTGGGGCTGGAGCGGACGACTTCGAGGCGGCCCGGGGAGACCACCGAGGCGAACGCCCGACGGACCGTGTCGGCGTCGAGCGAACCGGGCCGCTCCGCACCGATCCCGAAGAACGCCTCCACCGCGGAGAGCGCCACCGCCGCGTTGTGCGCCTGGTGGGCGCCGTACAGCGGGAGGAAGATCTCTGTGTACTCGGTGGCCGCGCCACCGAGGCCGCGCAGCGTCAGCAGCTGGCCGCCGACCGCGATCTCGCGCTGGACGACGCCGAACTCCATGCCCTCGCGGGCGACCGTGGCGTCGACCTCGACGGCCTTCTTCAGCATGACCTGCGCGGCGTCCACCGGCTGCTGGGCCAGGATGACCGTGGCGCCCTGCTTGATGATCCCGGACTTCTCACCGGCGATCTCGGCGGGCGTGGTGCCGAGCCGGTCGGTGTGGTCCAGCGAGATGGGGGTGACGACGGCGACCGAGGAGTCGATGACGTTGGTCGCGTCCCAGCTGCCGCCCATGCCGACCTCGACGACCGCGACGTCGACCGGCGCGTCGGCGAAGGCCGCGTAGGCCATGCCCGTCAGCACCTCGAAGAAGGAGAGCCGGTAGGGCTGCTGGGCGTCGACCATCTCGACGTACGGCTTGATGTCCTGGTACGCCTCGATGAACCGCTCGGGGTCGATCGGGGAACCGTCCAGGCTGATCCGCTCGGTGATCGACTGGACGTGCGGCGAGGTGTAGCGGCCGGTGCGCAGGTCGAAGGCGCCGAGCAGCGCCTCGATCATGCGGGCCGTGCTCGTCTTGCCGTTGGTCCCGGTGATGTGGATCGAGGGGTACGCGCGCTGGGGCTCGCCGAGCACGTCCATCAGCGCGGCGATGCGCGCGACGGAGGGCTCCAGCTTGGTCTCGCCCCAGCGTCCGGCGAGCTCCTGCTCCACGGCGCGCAGCGCCTTGTCCACCTCGGGGTCGGCGGGGCGGGCCGGGACCTCGTCGCCCTGCGGGGGTCCGGAGCGGGTGCGCAGCGTGCGGCTCCCGGCCTCGATCACCGCCAGGTCGGGGTCGCGCTGGGTCTCTTCGTCGACGATCTCCGCGAAGGTCTCGTCGGGATCGGAGTCGTCATGCCGGTCGGAAGGGCGGGGCTCACTCACGGGGCCAGTCTACGGATGGGCACGGACATCGCACGCAGCGCCCGGCGGCGGGCCCGGTTCACCCACGCGGGAAGCGCCGTCGGCATGTCGCGCCGGGCGGGCACATGGCGCAGATGTGCGTCCCGGCCACTGGTCCTGCTCGCCGCACCCGACGGCGGAGGCTGCGCGCGGCCGCAACGGCCCGGCGAAGGCGCGGCGCGACGCGGAGCCGGTGACCGCGGGCCCGGTGGCGCCGGAGTCCTGGTGTACCCGGGCGGCTGCCGCACGGGCGGTCCCGCCGTACGCGGAAAGGGCGAAGCCCCCGTGCCCCTGGTCGGTCAGGGGTACGGGGGCTCCGTGCTCAGGTCATCAGCTCTGCGGCAGGTTCGCCAGCTGACCGGAGATCCGCTCGATGTCGGCCTCGGCCTTGGCGAGCCGGCCGCGGATCTTGTCGACCACGTTGTCCGGGGCCTTGCCGAGGAACGCCTCGTTGGAGAGCTTGCCGAGGGCCTGGGCCTTCTCCTTCTCGGCGGCGCCCAGGTCCTTCGTCAGGCGCTTGCGCTCGGCCTCGACGTCGATGGTGCCGGAGAGGTCGAGGGCGACCGTGACCCCCGCGACGGGCAGCGACGCGGTGGCGTGGAAGCCCTCCTCGGCGGGCTGGAGACGCAGCAGCTGGCGGATGGCCGCCTCGTGCGGGGCGAGCGGCGTGCCGGTCAGGGTGAGCTCGGCCGGGACCTTCTGGCCGGGCTGCAGGCCCTGGTCGGAGCGGAACCGGCGGACCTCGGTGACGACCTGCTGGACGAGCGCGATCTCCTGCTCGGCCGCGCCGTCGCGGAAGCCCGAGTCGGTGGGCCAGTCGGCGATGACGACGGACTCCCGGCCGGTGAGCGCGGTCCAGAGCGTCTCCGTGACGAACGGGACGACCGGGTGCAGCAGCCGCAGCATCACGTCGAGGACCTCGCCGAGGACCCGGCCCGAGACCTCGGCCGGACGGCCGCCCGCGAAGAACGTGGTCTTGGACAGCTCGACGTACCAGTCGAAGACCTCGTCCCAGGCGAAGTGCCGCAGCGCCTCGCTGAGCTTGGAGAACTGGAAGTCGTCGTAGTACGCGTCGACTTCGGCGACGGTCCGGTTGAGGCGGGACAGGATCCAGCGGTCGGTCACCGACATCTCGTCGGCGGACGGCAGCTCGCCCTCGATCGTGGCGCCGTTCATCAGGGCGAAGCGGGTGGCGTTCCAGATCTTGTTGGAGAACTTGGCGGAGCCCTGGACCCACTCCTCTCCGATCGGGACGTCGACGCCGGGGTTGGCACCGCGCGCCAGGGTGAAGCGGAGCGCGTCGGAGCCGTACTTGTCCATCCAGTCCAGCGGGTTGACGACATTGCCGAAGGACTTCGACATCTTCTTGCCGTGCTCGTCGCGGACCATGCCGTGCAGGACGATGGTCCCGAAGGGCGGGACGCCCTCGTTGACGTACAGGCCGAACATCATCATCCGGGCGACCCAGAAGAAGAGGATGTCGTAGCCGGTGACCAGGACGGAGTTCGGGTAGAACTTCGCGAGGCTGTCGGTCCGTTCGGGCCAGCCGAGCGTGGAGAACGGCCACAGGCCGGAGGAGAACCAGGTGTCCAGGACGTCGCTGTCCTGCGTCCAGCCCTCGCCGGTGGGTGCCTCGTCGTCCGGTCCGACGCAGACGACCTCGCCGTTCGGGCCGTACCAGACGGGGATGCGGTGGCCCCACCAGAGCTGGCGCGAGATCGTCCAGTCGTGGAGGTTGTCGACCCAGTCGAAGTACCGCTTCTCCATCTCCTGCGGGTGGATCTTGACCTTGCCGTCGCGGACGGCGTCACCGGCCGCCTTGGCGAGCGGGGCGACCTTGACCCACCACTGGAGGGAGAGGCGCGGCTCGATGGTGGTCTTGCAGCGCGAGCAGTGGCCGACGGAGTGGACGTACGGACGCTTCTCGGCGACGATCCGGCCCTCGGCGCGCAGCGCGCCGACGATCGCGGAACGGGCCTCCAGCCGGTCCAGGCCCTCGAACGGGCCGGGGACGGTGATGACCGCGCGCTCGTCCATGACCGTGAGGAACGGCAGGTCGTGGCGCTTGCCGATCTCGAAGTCGTTCGGGTCGTGGGCGGGGGTGACCTTGACGGCACCGGTGCCGAACTCCGGGTCGACGTGGTGGTCGGCGACGACGGGGATCGTGCGGTCGGTCAGCGGCAGCTTGATCTGCTTGCCGACGAGGTGCTTGTAACGCTCGTCGTCGGGGTGGACGGCGACGGCGGTGTCACCGAGCATCGTCTCGGCGCGGGTCGTCGCGACGACGATGGTGTCGTCGCCCTCCCCGTACGTCATGGAGACGAGCTCGCCGTCGTCGTCCTGGTACTCGACCTCGATGTCCGAGATCGCGGTCAGACAGCGCGGGCACCAGTTGATGATGCGCTCGGCGCGGTAGATCAGACCGTCGTCGTACATCCGCTTGAAGATGGTCTGGACGGCGGTGGACAGGCCCTCGTCCATGGTGAAGCGCTCGCGGGACCAGGCGACGCCCTCGCCCAGCCGGCGCATCTGGCCGGAGATCTGGCCGCCGGACTCGTTCTTCCACTTCCAGACGCGTTCGACGAAGGCCTCGCGGCCCAGGTCGTGGCGGGACTTGCCCTCCTTGCCGAGCTCGCGCTCGACGACGTTCTGGGTGGCGATGCCGGCGTGGTCCATGCCGGGCTGGTAGAGCGCCTCGAAGCCCTGCATGCGCTTGCGGCGGACGAGGGCGTCGATCAGCGTGTGCTCGAAGGCGTGCCCGAGGTGCAGGCTGCCCGTGACGTTCGGCGGCGGGATGACGATGGAGTACGGCGGCTTCTCGCTGTGCTCGTCGGCTTCGAAGTAACCCCGCTCCACCCAGCGCTCGTACAGCTTCCCCTCTACCTCGGCCGGTGTGTACTGGGTCGGCAGTTCGGGGTTGCTGGCTGGCGTCTGCTGAGTCTTCTCGGTCACGGGGGACAGTTTAGGGCCGTCACAGTCATGCACTGAAACCGGTTTGTTGAGTAACGGTGTGACTCCCGGTGCTCCATCCGGGCGAGCCGTCCGCCAGGATGTTCGGAACGCATAAGCATTCCGATGAGCTTTTCCGAACAGGGGACACCGCAGATGAGCTACAACCAGCCGGGACCGTACGGCGGCCAGCCGCCCCAGGGCCAGCCCGGACCCTACGGTGGCCCGCCCCAGGGCCAGCCGGGACCGTACGGCCAGCAGCCGCCGCAGGGCCAGCCCGGTCCGCAGGGCCAGCCCGGCCCGTACGGTCAGCAGCCGGGCCCGTACGGCCAGCAGCCCCCGCAGGGCCAGCCCGGCTACGGCTATCCCCAGCAGGCTCCCCAGGGTGTCCCGCCCCAGCAGCAGCCCCAGCCGGGCTACGGCTACCCCCAGGCCCAGCAGCCCGGCCCCTACGGCCAGCAGCCGCCCACTCCCCCGTACGGCGGCCAGCCCGCCTACGGCACGATGCCGATGCCCCCGGCCGAGCCGAAGAAGAAGACCGGCCTGATCGTCGTCGGCGTGGTCGTGGCGCTGGCGGTCATCGCGGGCGGCGCGTACTTCCTGACGTCGGGCGGGGGCAACAGCGACGTGGCGGACTCCACCAAGGGGTACAAGCTGACGTTCGCCGCCGCGGTGGACGATTACAAGAAGGACAGCGCGAAGTCGTCAGCAGGCGAGATGACGAGCAAGGAGAAGTCCGAGGCCGAAGCCTTGGGGATCAAGGACGCCCACAAGGCCGAGGCCCAGTACGCGAGCGGCGACCTTGACAAGAACCCGCTCACGACCAAGATGCTCATGGTCTACGGCAACTGGGGCGACGTGACCGACCCGGCGAAGGCCCTCGACGGCATGTTCGCCCAAGCCAAGATGGGGATGTCCAAGAACGACGATGCCAAGACCTCTCTCGTCGGCAGCCCCGAGAGCGTCACGCCGCCCGGCTTCAAGGACGCATTGATGAAATGTCAGAACTTGAAGATGGTCAACGACAAGGCCGACGGCACCGCGGCAGGCGGCCCCAAGGAAATGGTCATGCCCGTCTGCATCTGGGCCGACTACAGCACTGTCGGCGCAGTCATCGGCTTCGACGTCGGCTCGGCCATGACCAACAAGGCCATGCCCACGGACGATGTCGCGGCCCTCGCCGCCAAGCTCTACAACACGTCCCGCACCAAGGTCTGATCGGACCGCGGCATACGGAAGAGGGGCGCCCGGCCGGGCGCCCCTCTTCCGTATCTGCGTCTGCCGCTACGCGGACTTCTCGTGCCGCCCGCCGTCACCCTTGCCGATCGTCCGCGGCTCGCGCGGGACCAGCGTCGGGTTCACGTTGTTGCGGACGACGTCGGCCGTGATGACGACGCGGGCGACGTCCTTGCGGGACGGCACCTCGTACATCACGGACTGGAGGACCTCCTCCATGATGGCCCGCAGGCCACGCGCGCCGGTGCCGCGCAGGATCGCCTGGTCGGCGATGGCCTCCAGGGCCGGGCGGTCGAAGTCCAGCTCGACGCCGTCGAGTTCGAAGAGGCGCTGGTACTGCTTCACCAGCGCGTTGCGCGGCTCGACCAGGATCTGCAGCAGCGCCTCGCGGTCCAGGTTGTGGACCGAGGTCAGGACGGGGAGACGGCCGATGAACTCCGGGATCATCCCGAACTTCACCAGATCCTCCGGCATGACCTCCTGGAACTGGTCGCTCGCCTCGATCTCCCGCTTCGAGCGGATCGTGGCGCCGAAGCCGATGCCCTTGGCACCCGCCCGGGACTCGATGATCCGCTCCAGGCCGGAGAAGGCACCGCCCACGATGAACAGCACGTTCGTCGTGTCGATCTGGATGAACTCCTGGTGCGGGTGCTTCCGGCCGCCCTGCGGCGGTACGGAGGCGGTGGTGCCCTCCAGGATCTTCAGCAGGGCCTGCTGGACGCCCTCGCCGGAGACATCGCGGGTGATCGACGGGTTCTCGCTCTTGCGGGCGACCTTGTCGATCTCGTCGATGTAGATGATCCCGGTCTCGGCCTTCTTGACGTCGTAGTCCGCGGCCTGGATCAGCTTCAGCAGGATGTTCTCGACGTCCTCGCCGACATAGCCGGCCTCCGTCAGCGCCGTCGCGTCGGCGATGGCGAACGGGACGTTGAGCATGCGGGCCAGGGTCTGCGCGAGCAGCGTCTTGCCGGAGCCGGTGGGGCCCAGCAGCAGGATGTTGGACTTGGCCAGTTCGATGGCGTCGTCACGGCCCTGCGCGCCGCCGTTCTCGCCTGCCTGGACCCGCTTGTAGTGGTTGTACACAGCGACCGAGAGGGCCTTCTTCGCGGGCTCCTGCCCGACGACGTACCCCTCAAGGAACTCGTAGATCTCGCGCGGCTTGGGAAGTTCCTCCCACCGCACTTCGGAGGTCTCGGCGAGCTCCTCCTCGATGATCTCGTTACAGAGATCGATGCACTCGTCGCAGATGTACACACCGGGTCCCGCGATGAGCTTCTTCACCTGCTTCTGGCTCTTT
This sequence comes from Streptomyces sp. NPDC047917, assembly GCF_043204345.1. Taxonomy (NCBI): domain Bacteria; kingdom Bacillati; phylum Actinomycetota; class Actinomycetes; order Kitasatosporales; family Streptomycetaceae; genus Streptomyces; species Streptomyces sp. NPDC047917. Next base: position 9,781 of record NZ_JBIDCA010000012.1, on the reverse strand, counting down.
CCGCAGAACGAGCACTTGAGCAGGTCGCCGCCATCACCGATGCGTGCCACGAGGTGCTTCCCCTTCGCCTGGGAGCAGCTTGGTTCAGCGGCTCCTGGTGCCTCTATCCGACGGTACCTTGCCTTGCCCCCCGTTCGGGCCCCCCTTGGCACGGTTCACACGGCAGAGACCGGGCGAACGTGGTGTGCCAAGGGGTGAAGGCGGATGTCAGGCGACCGCTCCGGCCGCGCTCTTGCGGGTCGACACGATCTGGTCGACGAGACCGTAGGCGAGGGCGTCCTCGGCCGTCAGGATCTTGTCGCGCTCGATGTCGTCGCGGATCTTCTCCAGCGGGGTGGTGGAGTGCTTGGCCAGCATCTCCTCCAGCTGGGTGCGCATCCGCAGGATCTCGTTGGCCGCGATCTCCAGGTCGGAGAGCTGCTCGCGGCCGGTCTGCGAGGACGGCTGGTGGATCAGCACCCGGGCGTTGGGCAGCGCCATCCGCTTGCCGGGCGTGCCCGCGGCGAGCAGCACCGCGGCGGCCGAGGCCGCCTGGCCCATGCAGACCGTCTGGATGTCCGGCTTCACGAACTGCATCGTGTCGTAGATCGCGGTGAGGGCGGTGAACGAGCCGCCGGGGCTGTTGATGTAGATCGAGATGTCCCGGTCCGGGTCCATCGACTCCAGGCACAGCAGCTGCGCCATGACGTCGTTGGCGGAGGCGTCGTCGATCTGCACGCCGAGGAAGATCACGCGCTCCTCGAAGAGCTTCGCGTACGGGTCGTACTCACGCACGCCCTGCGAGGTGCGCTCCACGAAGCGCGGCACGATGTAGCGGTTGTCCACCTGCGGGCCGGTGTAGAGGCCGCTCGCGGAGGCGCCGGGGAAGTTGTTCATGTGGGTGTTCACCATCCTGGTGGCGTTCTGTGGCTGGGTGTCTCGGCGTACGAGAGGTGCGCGGGGCGGTGGAGCCGGATCCGGTGACCGGATCAGGCGCCGGTGCCGCCGCCGCCCGGAACGCCCGATGCGATCGTGATGATCTCGTCGATGAGGCCGTACTCCTTGGCCTCCTCCGCGGTGTACCAGCGGTCGCGGTCGCCGTCGCGGATGATCGTCTCGACGGTCTGGCCGGAGTGACGGGCGGTGATCTCCGCCATCCGCTGCTTGGTGCGCAGCAGGTACTGGGCCTGGATCTTGATGTCCGAGGCCGTTCCGCCGATGCCGGCCGAACCCTGGTGCATGAGGATGTCGGTGTTCGGGAGCGCGAAGCGCTTGCCCGCGGTGCCGCCGGTGAGCAGGAACTGGCCCATCGAGGCCGCCATGCCCATTCCGATGGTGACCACGTCGTTCGGGATGTACTGCATGGTGTCGTAGACCGCCATGCCGGCCGTCACCGAACCGCCGGGGCTGTTGATGTAGAGGTAGATGTCCTTCTCGGGCTCCGCGGCGAGAAGGAGCAGCTGCGCGGTGATCTTGTTGGCGATGTCATCGTCGACCTGCTGACCGAGGAAGATGATGCGCTCGCCGAGCAGCCGGCTGTAGACCTGGTCACCGAGGCCTCCACCGAGGGACGGCTCTCCGGCGGCGTAGGGCATCAGATTCGTCACGTATCCACCTGCTCGTCTCTGACGGCTCCGGCCGTCTCAGCGTCTTCGTACCGGGTGGGCGGGGGCTCCCCTGCCCTTCCTATTCATGGACCCTAACGCGCAGGTGGGACAACGCCATCCCGCTTCCGCAACTGTTCGCTGGGAGCGCAAGGTCCGCAGTCCGCGCAAGGGTTGTGGGGCACCGTATGCCATACGGCGACGGGCTCCGGACGCACATGCGTCCGGAGCCCGTCGTTCGGGTTCAGCGCGAGGCTCAGGCCTCGTTCTTCTCCTCGGCGGCCTCGGTGGTGCCCTCGGCGGCCTCGACGGCCTCGATGGTCTCCTCCGCCACGTCCTCGTCGTCCTCCAGCTCGACGAGCTCACCGTTGGTGTCGACGACCTTGGCGGCCTCGACGACCACGGCCAGCGCCTTGCCGCGGGCGACCTCGCCGACGAGCATCGGCACCTGGCCGCCCTCGACGACGGCCTGGGCGAACTGGTCGGGGCTCATGCCGGAGGAAGCAGCGCGCCGCATGAGGTGCTCGGTGAGCTCCTCCTGGTTGACGTTCAGCTTCTCCTTGTTGACGATCTCGTCCAGGACGAACTGGGTCTTGATGCCCTTGACCGCCTGCTCGGACGTCTCGGCGTCGAACTCCTCGGCCGTCTTGCCCTGGATCTCCAGGTACTTGTCGAGGGTCAGGCCCATCTGGCCGAGCTGGTGGTGCTCCAGGTTGTGCTTGCGGGTCTGGACCTCGTCCGCGAGCAGCTTCTCCGGGATCGGGACCTCGGCGAGCTTGAGCAGCTCCTCCAGGACGCGCTCCTGGGCCTGGGTGGCCTGGTCGTACTGCTTGGTGCTCTCCAGGCGCTTGCGGCTGTCCGCCTTCAGCTCGTCGAGGGTGTCGAACTCGCTCGCCATCTGGGCGAACTCGTCGTCCAGCTCGGGGAGCTCGCGGGCGGCGACGGTGGCGACCTTGACGGTGACCTCGGCCTCCTTGCCCTCGGCGGAGCCGCCCTTCAGCTCGGAGGTGAAGGTGGCCTCGCCACCCGCCTCCAGGCCGGTGACGGCGGCGTCGATGCCGTCGAGGAGCTCTCCGGAACCGATGGTGTACGAGACACCCTCGGCCACGCCGTCCTCCAGGACCTCGCCGTCGACCTTGGCCTGCAGGTCGATCGTCACGACGTCGCCCTCGGCGGCGGCGCGCTCGACCGGGTTGGTGGAGGCGAAGCGCTCGCGGAGCTGCTCCACGGCCTTCTCGACGTCCTCGTCGCTGACCTCAAGGGCGTCGACGGTGACCTCGATGCCGGAGTAGTCCGGAATCTCGATCTCGGGGCGTACGTCAACCTCGGCGGTGAAGGCCAGCAGTTCGCCGTCCTTCAGCTCGGTGATGTCGACCTCGGGCTGGCCGAGGACGTTCAGCTCACCCTCGTTGACGGCCTCGGTGTAGAACTTCGGAAGGGCGTCGTTGACGGCCTCCTCCAGCACCGCACCGCGGCCGAAACGCTGGTCGATGACCCGGGCAGGGATCTTGCCCTTGCGGAAGCCCTTCACCGTGACCTGCTGGTTGATCTTCTTGTACGCCGCGTCGAGGCTGTCCTTGAGCTCCTCGAAGGGCACCTCGACAGTGAGCCGAACCCGGGTCGGGTTCAGGGTCTCCACGGCGCTCTTCACGGTTCGGTCTCCTTGTGGCTGACTTCTTGGGGTTCTGCTCCACCGCACTGGAGGCGGCTTCGCGGACCGAGCCCGGTACATCAGACACACGGGCACGCATTTTGCATAGTAACGGCAAGGGGTCGGACTCCCACAATGCGATCTTGCCCGTGGTCTGCGATCTTGCGGGTGGTCCCTGATCCTGCTTGCGGTGGTCCCTGGATCTTGCCGGTGGTCGGGGTGGCCGGATTCGAACCGACGACCTTCCGCTCCCAAAGCGGACGCGCTACCAAGCTGCGCCACACCCCGTCGGTGCGACACGTAGGGTACATGCAGTCGGGCGGTGCATCGGCCGCTTTGCGCGGGCGTCACCGAACGCGACACCGGGTGACAGCAATCGGGTGTGCGGGCGGCGCCCGCGACCCGCTACGATGCTTCACGTGCCGTCGGCCCCCGGGCCTGCGGTGCGGCTTTGCGGGCGTAGCTCAATGGTAGAGCCCTAGTCTTCCAAACTAGCTACGCGGGTTCGATTCCCGTCGCCCGCTCCATCGCCTCGGGCCCTGTCCTGTGACCTCGTCACCGGACAGGGCCCGAGGTGTTTCCCGGACCGGGGAGTTCCGTGCCGAGGGGCCGGAGGCCGGAGGTCGGAAGGCGACCGGCTCCGGCGGGTGCGCGGGGGCTGGAAGGCGACCGGCTCCGGCGGGTGCGCGGCGCCGGAAGGTGAGCAGGCGCTAGAAGGTGCGCGGGCGCTAGAAGGTGATGCGGCTGATCGTTTCCGCTATCGAGTTGAGGAAACGATTGATCGACGGCGCCATGCCCGAGGACGCCAGGAAGAAACCGAACAGGGCGGCGACGACCGCCGGACCCGCTTTGAGTGCGCCGCCGCGGATCATCACCACGAGGACGATCGCCAACAGCAGCACCACGGACAGTGAAATGGCCACAACTGATCCCACCCTCGGTCGGTCCGCCTTGCCGCCCGGGGGCTCACACGGCCCAGCGCGCCCCCGCTCGGGCCATCGTGCCATCAACAGCCCCTCCGGTTCTGCCCCGTGACGGATCGCGAGACACGTCACAGGGGGCCGGCGGCTGCACTGCCGGACGCATGAGGCACGACCGGGGGAAATTTCCGCCGGGAATGCGACGCGATCGTTTCCGGGCGCTCACATGTCGGGCACAGGACGTTCCCAGGCGGCCGGGCGGGGCGATTCACCGTCACGCAATCCTCACCTGAAGGACAGAGAAATGTCCCGTTCGGTACGGATTAATCCGGGCATTACGGCAATGCAACGGTGGTGCCGGATTCCTGTGAAGGCGATTCACGACGCGTTTCCCGTCATCCGGCGGGCGCCACTAGCGTGCCGGGAATGTTCCACGCTCCGCCTGGAAACCGCACGTCTCCACCGCCCCCGGCCAAGGAACCGGGACCCTTCGCAGATCCGACCGGACCGTCCCCCGCCGCACCCGCGCCCGCACCCGCACCCGCACCCGCCGTGGAAAGGGCCCCTGCGTCGGCGGCGCGGCGGGACCCCTGGTTCGACAACGCCAAGTACCTCGCGATCGTGCTCGTCGCCGTGGCCCACGCCTGGGAGCCGGTCATGGAGGGCAGCCGGGCCACCCGCGCCCTCTACCTGCTCGTCTACACCTTCCACATGCCCGCGTTCATCGTGATCTCCGGCTACTTCTCGCGGAGTTTCACCGGGCGCCCCGACCAGGTGAAGCGGCTGGTCACCGGGGTCGTCGTGCCGTACCTGGTGTTCGAGACGGCGTACTCGCTGTTCAGGCGCTGGGCCGCCGACGACCCGGCGCACCCGTTCTCGCTGACCGACCCGTTCTATCTGACCTGGTTCCTGGCGGCCCTGTTCGTCTGGCGGCTCTCCACTCCCCTGTGGCGCACCCTGCGCCATCCGCTGCCGGTGGCCCTGGTGATCGCGGCGCTCGCCTCGCTCACCCCCGGCATCGGCTCCGACCTGGATCTTCAGCGGGTGCTGCAGTTCCTGCCGTTCTTCGTGCTGGGTCTCTCGCTGCGGCCCGAGCACTTCCGGCTGGTGCGGCTGCGGGCGGTGCGGCTGGCGGCGGTGCCGGTGGCGCTGGGCGCCCTCGCGCTCGCCTACCAGGTGGCGCCGACCGTCCGGATGGGCTGGTTCTACCGCAGCACCAGCGCCGAGGAGCTCGGGGCGCCCTGGTGGACGGGGCCCCTGATGACCCTGGTCGTCGGCGGCTGCGCGCTGGTGCTGACGGCGGCGTTCCTCGCCTGGGTGCCCGGCCGCGCGACCTGGTTCACGGCCCTCGGGGCGGGGTCGATCTGCGGCTACCTGCTGCACGGCTTCGCCGTGAAGACGGTCGACTACTGGGGCCTCGTGGACGCCCACCCCTGGCTGGCCGCGCCGGCCGGGCGGGTCGCCGTGACGGTGGCGGCGGCCGTGGGCGTGACGCTCCTGTGCACGCCGCCGGTGCGGCGGGCGCTGCGCTGCGTCACCGAGCCCCGGATGACGTGGGCGTTCCGCCCTGAGGCGGTCCCCCGCCGTCCGTGAGGCCGAGGAGCCGCCGTACCGTCGCGTACTTCGCGGTCAGCCGCGCCCGGGTCGCCTCGTCCAGGACGGCGAGGCGGTCCGGGTCGGCGTTGTGCGCGAGGTCCGCCTCCTTGACGAGGCGGGCGCCCGGCTGGGCGAGGATGCGGCCCGTGTACGCGGCGAGGTCCTCGCCCGGCCGCTTGGTGAGCGCGAGGACGATGTCCTTGACCCGCTGGGGCAGCGCGGCGCCCGCGAGCCACTCGTCGGACAGCGCGTCGTCCTCGACCGCGTCGTGCAGCCACGCCGCGGCGATCTGCTCGTCGTCGCCGCCCCGCGCCCTCACCCCTTCGGCCACGGCGCGGAGGTGCTCGGCGTAGGGCCGGCCCGCCTTGTCGGTCTGGCCCGCGTGGGCGTGCCGGGCGAGGGCTTCGACCTGGGCGAGGGTGAGGTTCGGCATGGGGCGAGGGTACGCCCGCGCCGCGCCGGGGCGCCTCAGGAGTCGCGGGTGATCAGCAGCAGCGCGCGGTCGTCGTTGACGTCGCGGGCGCATGCCTCGATGAGGTGCCAGGCGGCGCCCTCGAAAGTGGAGGAGACATAGCGGTCGGCCTCGCCGGTGAGCCGGTCGATGCCCTCGGCGATGTCCCGGTCGGCGGCTTCCACGAGGCCGTCCGTGAACAGCATGAGGACGTCACCGGCCCGTAGGGAGCCCTTGACCGGGTGGAACTCGGCCCCGTCGTACACACCGAGCAGCGGCCCGTCCGCGGCCTTCTCCTCCCAGCGGCCGCTGCCCGCGTGGAGTTGGAGCGCGGGCAGATGGCCGGCCGACAGCAGTTCGTAGTCGCCGGACTCCAGGTCGAGGACCAGGTGGATGGAGGTCGCGAACCCCTCGTCCCAGTCCTGCCGGAGCAGATAGCCGTTGGCCGCCGGGAGGAAGCCGTGCGGCGGGAGGGAGCCGAGCAGGCCGCCGAAGGCGCCGGACAGCAGCAGCGCCCGGGAGCCGGCGTCCATGCCCTTGCCGGACACGTCGGTGAGCACGACCTCCAGGGTGCGCCCGCCGTGGGTGCGGGCCGCGACGACGAAGTCGCCGGAGAAGGACTGGCCGCCGGCCGGTCGCAGCGCCATCTCCCGGTGCCAGCCCTTGGGCAGGGACGGCAGCGCGCTCTGTACGCGGATGCGCTCGCGCAGGTCGAACAGCATCGTGCCGCCGCGCCGCCAGGGCACGCCGACGCGCGCCCTGAACTGGGCGATCAGCAGCCCGAACAGCCCGCACGCGGCCACGACCAGGACGGTGCCGGGAGTGACGCGCGCGGCGCCCTCGGTGTACGGCCCGAGGATGACCGACTCGACGATGAGCGCGGCGGCTGCCGCCGCGTACAGGCCGAGGAGGCTCGCGGGCCGCAGCAGCAGTCCGCCCGCCACGATCGGCAGGACGAGCGCCTCGGGCGCGCACCACACCGGGGTGGCGAGCGTGGCGAGGGTGATCGCCGGGATGGTCAGCAGGAGACCTGCCATGGCGATCCAGTCGGAGCCGTCGCCGCGGAAGTAGTCGACGGCTGATTTGCGCAGGGCGATGCGGGCCCGGTGCACCGACTTCCGGTACCGGGCCGTGAACGCGTGGACTCGTGCGCCGTGGGCCATTGGCCTGGACCCTATCCACCCGGACGGGTCCCGTGCAGGGGGACCCCTGTGACATTGCGTTCGAAATCGGGTCGCCCCGGCGTTCGGGGGCCTGGTACCCATGGCATATGACGACGGAGTTGCGGGTCCTCGACCCGGCCGAATGGGAGCCGTGGTACGGGCAGTTGGAGCTCGGGTTCGGTGGTGTCCCCGAGAGTCCGGAGGCGCGGGCGCTCTGGGAGGCGCTCACCGAGTGCGACCGTTCGCTCGGAGCCTGGGACGGTGAGACCTGTGTGGGCACGGCGGGAGCCTTCACGTTCCGGCTGTCGGTCCCGGGAGGCGCACTGGTGCCCGCGGCGGGCGTGACGATGGTCACGGTGGCGCCCACGCACCGCAGGCGCGGGGTCCTCACCTCGATGATGCGACGGCAACTGGACGACGTACGCGCGTGGGGAGAACCGGTCGCCGTACTGACGGCGTCCGAACCGGACATCTACGGCCGGTTCGGATACGGCGCCGCGACGCGGCAGTTGCGGGCGGAGATCGACACGGCCCGGGTCGCCCTGTCCGTCCCGGAGGGGACGGATCGCGTACGGCTGCGGCTCGCCGCGCCCGCCGACGCGTCCGGGGCGTGCGAGGCCGTGTACGCGCGGATGGTGCCGGAGCGGCCGGGCATGCCGGCCCGGCAGCCCGGCTGGGAGCGGCTTCCGCTGCTCGACCCGCCGTCGGAGCGGGACGGCGGTTCGCCGCTGCGGTGCGTGCTGGCGGAGCTGGACGGCGAGGTCACGGGGTACGCGCTGTACCGCGTCAAGCCGGACTGGGACGCGGCGGGTCCCCGGGGCACGGTGTGGCTGGAGTACCTGGGTGCCGTGGACCCGCTGTCGAACGCCGCGCTGTGGCGCTATCTGTTCGGCATCGATCTGACGTCGACGCTGAAGACGCTGAACCGCCCGGCGGACGACGCCCTGCAGCACCTGGTCTCCGACGTCCGCCGCTGCCGGCTCAGCCCGAAGGACGGGATGTACGTCCGGCTGGTGGAGGTGGGCGCGGCGCTGGAGGCCCGGACGTACCAGACGCCGGTGGACGTGGTCCTGGACGTCGACGACGCCTTCTGCCCCTGGAACGCGGGCCGCTGGCGGCTGATCGGCGACACGAAGGGGGCTACCTGCGTCCGTACGGACGACGCGCCCGATCTGGCGCTTTCGGTAAGGGAGTTGGGCGCGGCGTACCTGGGTGGTTTCTCGCTGACGTCGATGGCCGCCGCCGGGCGCGTGAGGGAGCTGCGCGAAGGGGCGCTGACGGAGGCGTCGGTGGCGTTCGGGTCGCCGGTCGAGCCGTGGCTGCCGCACGGGTTCTGACCGTGCGGAGGGCCCGCGGGCCCCGCCGGGCATGCCGCGCGGGCTAGGCCGGCTGGCAGGCCGGGCACCAGAAGAGGTTGCGGGCGGCGAGATCGGCGGTGCGGATCTCGCCGCCACAGATGTGGCAGGGCATACGGGCCCTGCGATACACGTAGACCTCGCCGCCGTGGTCGTCGACACGCGGCGGGCGGCCCATCGCCTCCGGGGTGTGCTCGGGGCGGACGGTGTCGATGCGGTTGTGCCGTACGCCTTCGCGCATGAGGGCGACGAGGTCGTCCCAGATCGCCGTCCACTCGCGCTCGGTGAGGTCCCTGCCGGGGCGGTACGGGTCGATGCCGTGCCGGAAGAGGACCTCGGCGCGGTAGACGTTGCCGACCCCCGCGATGACCTTCTGGTCCATGAGCAGGGCGGCGATGGTGGTACGGCTCTTCGAGATCCTGCGCCACGCCTTGGCCGGGTCGTCCCCGTCGCGGAGCGGGTCGGGGCCCAGGCGGTCGTGTATCGCCCGCTTCTCGGGCTCGGTGATCAGGGCGCAGGTGGTGGGGCCGCGCAGGTCGGCGTAGTGGCCGGTGTTGAGCAGGCGGAGCCGTACGGTCTCGGTGGGCGGCGGGGCCGGTGCCGTACCGAAGCCGAGCTTGCCGAAGAGACCGAGGTGGATGTGGACCCAGCCGGTGTCCCGGAAACCGAGGAAGAGGTGCTTGCCGTGCGCTTCGGCGCCGTCGAGGACGCGGCCGTCGAGGAGGGCGGCGCTGTCGGAGAACTTGCCCTGCGGGCTGGTGACGCGGACGTCTCCGCCGGCGAACCGCGCGAGGTGGTCCTCGGCGAGGCGGTGGATCGTATGCCCTTCGGGCATGGCGGGTGGCTCTCCTGGCGTGACGACTGGCGGCTGAGCGGCCGACTGCTGACGACTTGGCTGCTGGGGACCGGTTGGCTGCTGAGGACCGGCGGCTGGCTGCCGGCGACCCGCTGCTGACGGCTGGTGGGCAGCGGCACGGCCGTGCCGCCGGACGGATCCGGCGGCACGGGGTGGGACGGGCTCAGTCCTGCTGCGGGTGGTGGGCCGGGATCGGGGGGAGCTCG
>NZ_JBIDCA010000011.1:0-413851 GCF_043204345.1 Streptomyces sp. NPDC047917 | reverse complement strand
CACCGTCAGGTCATCGGCGAAATGCCGGTCACCGGTGGCGTCGGGCACGTACTTCACACAGACAACGATCCTCAAGCTCACGCCGGCTCTCCTACCTGGGTGTGGTTCGTACGGATGACGATATGGCACTCAGTACCCTCTGTAAAGGAACCTGGTGCCAGAATGCGCCTTCCGGTGCTACGTTCCCGGCATGACTGACGCGCGCAGACCGGCGAAGAAGGCACCGATGCGGGAGGTGCTCGCCCAGGCGGCCTTCCAGCTCTTCCTGGAGCGGGGCTTCGAGCAGACCACGGTGGACGACATCGTGGCGCGGGCCGGGGTCGGACGACGGTCGTTCTTCCGGTACTTCCCGTCCAAGGAGGACGCGGTCTTCCCGGACCACGAGCGGTGTCTCGCCGACATGACCGCGTTCCTGGACCGGGCCGGCGACGCCGACCCGGTGGACGCGGTGAGCGACGCGGCCCGGCTGGTGCTGCGCATGTACTCCGCCGATCCGGAGTTCTCCGTCCAGCGGTACCGGCTCACCCGGGAGGTCCCCGGGCTCCGCACCTATGAACTGTCCGTGGTGCGGCGGTACGAGCAGACGATGGCCGGATATCTGCGCGGCAGGTACGGCGGGTCGGGCGACGGGGCGCTGCGCGCCGAGGTGATCGCCGCGTCGGTGGTCGCCGCGCACAACAACGGGCTGCGGACCTGGCTGCGTTCGGGCGGCGAGGGGGACGCGGAGGCCGCCGTCGACCATGCCCTGGCGATGGTGCACCGGGTGTGGGGGAGTGAGGCGGAAGGGGGCCCGGCCATGCCCTCCGCGGACGGCGACGTGGTGGTCATGGTCGCCTCGAAGGGCGCTCCGATGTGGCGCGTGGTGCAGCAGATCGAGTCGGCCATCGGGCAGGACTGAGCCCGTTCCGGACTGGACTGGCACTGAGTGTCTTTACGATTCGGCACTCAGTGCCCTATGGTGCGGACGCGCCGACGCGCAGGTGCGGCGCATCCGAGCCGAGCGCAGGGGGTCGAACGTGTCCCAGTCATCAAGTGGCACCGTGCAGACGGTGCATGAGGAAGCCGGCCTGGAGTACAACCGGTGCCGCTGGTGCGGCACGGCCTCCTTCCGCAGGCTGCTCTGCCCGGTGTGCGCGTCGGGCGACCTGAAGCCCGAACGCAGCGCCGGCCTGGGTGTTGTGGTCAGGTCCGGTGTCGTCCACCGCTACACGGAGGCCGCGCGCAACGAGTCCCTCGTCCGGCTCCCCGAGGGCTTCGTGTTCCGCTGCCGGGTCGTGGGCGCGGCACCGCACCGGGTGTCGGTCGGCGCCCGGGTGCGACCCGTCGTGGCGGACGGTGCGGACACGGGTGACGTGGTCTTCGAGCTCTGCGAGCCACCCAGGGACGACGACTGGTTCTGAGGGTGTCCCCGGGGCCGGACCGGACATGACGTCGAGGCCCGGAGCCGGTCTACGCCGGCCCGGTGGGCTGCCAGCCGGACCGCTCGTTCGTCCGCTCGGTGGCCTCGTGCTCACCGGCGCTGACCAGCCCCGTCTCGTAGGCGACGATGACGGCCTGAACACGATCACGCAGTCCGAGCTTGGCGAGGATGCGGGCCACGTGCGTCTTGACGGTCGTCTCGGCCAGGTGGAGGCGGTCGGCGAGTTCGGCGTTGCTCAGTCCTCGGGCCAGCAGGCCGAAGACCTCCAGTTCGCGCGGGGTGAGCGCGGCGAGGTCGCGGTGGAGGGCGGCGGTTTCGCTGTCGTGCCGGGTGCCGTAACGATGCTCGCCCCCGGCGAAACGTTGCACGAGGCGGCGGGTGATGGCGGGAGCGAGCAGAGCGTCGCCGGTGCGGACCGTGCGGACCGCCGCGGTCAGCTGCTCGGGGGTGACGTCCTTGAGGAGAAAGCCGCTGGCCCCGGCGGACAGTGCCGCGTAGACGTATCGGTCGAGGTCGAAGGTGGTCAGGATGATGACTCGGGGGCTGTCGGGGAGCGGCGTACGCTCAGCTCGAACGCACTCGTGGGCCCGGGGAGGGGCGAGGATACGACGGGTGGCCTCCAGACCGTCCATCTCGGGCATCCGGACGTCCATCAGCACCACGTCGGGGCGTGTGCGACGGACCGCTTCGACCGCTTCGGCCCCATTGGTCGCCTCGGCGACGACGTCGATGCCGTCGGCGCCGAGGATCAACCGGAATCCGGTGCGGACCAGGGTCTGGTCGTCGGCGAGAAGCACACGCAGCGGCTCGGTCACGGTGTCTCCAGGGGGATCAGGGCCTCCACACGGTAGCCGCCGGTCGGACGGCGGCCGGTGTTCAGGGTTCCGCCGTAGACGGCGAGGCGTTCGCGCAGACCGATCAGGCCCCGGCCGCTTCCGGCGGCCGCGCCCGGGTGTCCACCACTGTCGGTGACTTCCACCCTGAGCCGTTCCGGTCCGTACGCGACGGTCACGGCGGCGGCGGCGCCGGAGGCGTGCTTCACGGTGTTGGTCAGGGCTTCCTGGACCACGCGGTACGCGGCGAGTTCGAGGCCGGGCGGAAGGGGGCGGGACGGTCCGGTCACGGTCAGATCGACGCGCAGCCCGGTGTCCCGGACCCGTCCGACCAGCGTTTCCAGCTGGGCCAGGCCGGGTTGCGGGGCCAGCTCCGCCGCCGCGTCGGCCGGGCCGGCACCTTCGTCCGCTCCCGCGCCCTCGTCGGCCATGGTGAGCAGCCCCATGACGTGCCGCAGTTCGGTCATGGCCGCCCGCCCTCCCGACTCGACGGCGAGCAGCGCCTCGCCCGCCTGCTCGGGGGAGGTTTTCATGATCTTGCGGGCGGCGCCGGCCTGGATGATCATCACGCTGACGTTGTGCGTGACGACGTCGTGCAGTTCGCGGGCGATCCTGGCCCGCTCGTGCTCGACGGCCCGGCGCAGCGCCTCGGCCTGTTCGCGTTCCAGGGCGGAGAGCCGGGTGCGGCCCTCGTCGGTCCGGAGTTTCCAGGTGCGCAGGCCGACCGCGGCCACGGCCATCGGGATCAGGATCAGCAGCGCGATGTATTCGTTGGGGACGATCGGTGTCACCGAGTTCCCCGCGGTGCCGACCAGGACGACCGACACCGGCAGCGCCGCCAGGGCCGCCACCCGGTACGGGCTGTACACGGCGGCGCTGTAGACGGCGATGACGAACGCGTAGAAGGTCAGCCTGAGGACACTCTGCGGTGTCGCCAGCGTCGCGGCCGTCACGATGCACAGCACGGCGAGCGGGTAGCGGCGGCGCAGCGCCAGGGCCCCCGAGGCGATCGCCGCGAGGGCCACCATGAAGGCCAGGCCGCCGGGGCCGGACGGCCGCGCCATGACGTGCTCCACGCCCGGCGCGATCTCACGCACCACGACGTTGTCGGCGTTGTCGATGCCGTAGTAGACGGTGACGGCTCCGAGCGTCAGTGCCACCAGCACGTCGAACTGCCGGGCGCGGCGGGCGGGCCGCAGCGGCGGACCGCTCGGAAGCCCGGCGTCGCGGACGGTACGGCGGGCGGCATCCCGCAACTGCTCCACCGTCGTACGTACGTTCATCACCGGTTCATTGTCTCCGCCGGGCGGACCCATGGGAGTCCGTCTCGACGGTCATTGCCGCCGCACCGGATACATCACCCGCCTACATCGCAGGGATGACGGCTTCGGGGCTCGTACCGGCGCGGTACCGCATGCGGTCCGGGTGGGCGACGCGCAACGGCCCTGCCGGCTCCTAGCGTTCAGGCAGCCGACCGCCCTTACCCGAGGAGCCCTTCATGACCATGCCGGTGATCGAACTGTGCGAGGTGAGCCGCCGGTACGACGGCGGTCCGCCCGCTCTGCACGAGGCGTCGCTGACCGTGCGGCCCGGCGAGGCCGTCGCGATCCTCGGCCCTTCCGGCAGCGGCAAGTCCACGCTGCTCAATCTGATCGCGGGCCTGGACCGGCCCGACACGGGGACCGTCACCGTGGACGGGGTGCGGGTGGACCGGCTGGGCGAGGCCGGATCGGCGCTCCACCGGCGGTCGAAGATCGGCATGGTCTTCCAGTTCTTCAACCTGCTCGACGATCTGACCGTCACCGACAACGTCGTCCTGCCCGCGCGCCTCGCGGGCATGGCGCGTGGCAAGGCGGACCGCCGGGCGATGGAACTCCTCGGACTGCTGGGCATCGACCGGCACGCCCGCACCTACCCCGGGCGGCTGTCCGGCGGCGAGCGGCAGCGCGTCGCGGTGGCCAGGGCGCTGATGAACCGGCCGGCGCTGCTCCTGGCCGACGAACCGACCGGGGCCCTGGACACGGCCGCCGGACAGGAGGTCAGCAGGCTGCTCGCCAGCCTCAACGCCGAGGGCCAGACCATTGTCGTGGTCACCCACGACCTGGCTCTGGCCCGGTCCTGCACGAACCGGACCGTCCGGATCGCCGACGGCCGGATCACCGAGGACGTCCGGTCGCAGTCCGTCGCCCCGGAGACCGTCCGATGAGCGCGCTCGGCAAGGTGGTGCGTTCGGGGGTGGGACGACGCCGGGTGCAGACGCTGGTGATCGGGCTCGCCACGATGATGGCGGTGGCCGCCTCCGTCCTCGGCGGCACGCTGCTCGTGGTGTCCGGCGCACCCTTCGACGACGCCTTCGCCCGGCAGCACGGCGCGCATCTGGCCGTGCAGTTCGACGCGGGCGAGGTGAGTGCCGGGCAGCTCTCGGCGTCCAGGGAGACCGAGGGGGTCAGCGGTGCGGCCGGGCCGTTTCGTACGGCGACGGTGACCCCGCGGGGGGACGGGGCGGGCCCCGGTTGGCCGATGACCGTGGCCGGCCGTTCCGGCCCCGGCCGGGAGGTGGACGAGGTGGCGCTGCTCGACGGCCGGTGGCCCACCCGTTCCGGTGAGATCGTGCTGTCCGCCGACTCCTCCCTCATCCCCGGCCTGGGCAGAAGAATCACCTTCTCCCATCTGCCCGGCGGCCCGGCACTGACGGTGGTAGGTGTGGCCCGCTCGGTCACACGGACCGCTGACGCCTGGGTCGTTCCGTCCCAGATGCCGGCGCTCACGGCGCCCGGCGGTGGCGGCTACCAGATGCTCTACCGCTTCACCGAAGCGGACACCGTCGCGCGGATCACCGCGGGCGGCAAGGCCGTGCGGGAATCCCTGCCACCGGGAACAGCCGCCGCCGGCGAACAGTCGTGGCTCACCGTCAGGAAGAGCGCCGAGCGCGACACCGCCCTCTACGTCCCGTTCCTCATCGCGTTCGGCGCCCTGGGCCTGATCATGTCGGTGCTCGTCGTCGGCAACGTCGTGGCGTCGGCCGTCGGCACGGGGACGCGCCGCATCGGCATCCTCAAGGCCGTCGGCTTCACCCCGGCCCAGGTCGTGCGGGCCTACGTGGGACAGGCGCTGATCCCGGCCGCCGCGGGTACGGTCCTCGGCGTCCTCGCCGGCCACCTGCTCGCCGTCCCCGTGCTGGCGGAGACCGAGGAGATCTACGGCACCTCCTCCCTGGCCGTCGCCCCCCGGGTCGACCTGGTGGTGATCGCCGGGGTGCTCGGCCTGGTGGCGGTGACCGGGTGGGCGGGCGCCTGGCGGGCCGGCCGGCTGCGTACGGTCGATGCGCTGGCCGTCGGGCGTACCGCTTCGGCGGGGCGCGGCCGGTGGGCGGCCCGCCTGGCCGGACGGCTGCCGTTGCCGCAGCCGGTCGCCCTGGGCCTGGCCCGGCCCTTCGCGCGGCCCGCCCGCGCACTGGCCATGGGCACGGCGATCCTGTTCGGCACGATCGCCGTCACGTTCACCGTGGGGATGGGCGCCTCGCTCGGTCAGGTGATGAAGGCCAAGGCCCACGACGCCGCCGATGTCGTGGTGCCCGCACCCATGCCGGACTTCGGACCCGGGGCGCCCGGCCCCGGGAAGCGGCCCAGGGCCGACCCGGCCGCCGTCGCCGCGGTCATCGAGGCCGCCGCCGGGACCGGGGAGTACTACCGCGCCGCGCGGGTCCGGGCGACCGTGTCCGGCCTGAACGGCACGACCGACGTGATCGCCTTCACCGGCGACGCGTCCTGGGGCGGCTACACGATGGTCGCGGGCCGCTGGATCGACAGGCCCGGAGAGGCCGTGGTCCCGACCCCCTTCCTGGCCGCCACCGGCACCCGCATCGGCGGTACCGTCACCCTGACCGGTCTGGCCGAGCCGGTGACGGTCCGCATCGTCGGCGAGGTCCTCGACCCCCGCAACGACGGGATGCAGGTCTTCACCGACGCCTCGACCCTCGCGGCCGCACATCCCGGCCTGACGGAGACGAGCCATCACCTCGCGGTCACTCCGGGCACCGAAGTGGCCGGCTACGTCGACGCGTTGAACAAGGACCTGGCGCCGCTGGGGGTCACCGCCCGGACCGGCGGGCTCGACGGCGGCAGCGACATGGTCGTCACGCTCAACACGCTGTCCGTGATCCTCACGCTGATGCTCGTCGCCGTCGCCGCGCTCGGCGTTCTGAACGGAGTGCTGCTCGACACCCGCGAGCGCGTCCGGGAGATCGGTGTCCACAAGGCCCTCGGCATGACGCCTCGTCAGACCGTCGTGTCGGTGCTCACCTCGGTCGTCGTGACCGGTCTTGTCGCCGGTGGTCTGGGGGTGCCGCTCGGCGTGGCCCTGCACGGCCGGGTCTTCCCCGCCATGGGCGACAGCGTCGGGCTGCGCCTCCCCGACTCCGTCATCGCCGTCTACCACGCGGCCGAGCTGTTCCCGCTCGCATTCGGTGGCCTGCTCATCGCCGTCCTGGGGGCGCTCCTGCCCGCCGGCTGGGCCGCCGGGGCCCGGACCGCCACGGCCCTGCGCACCGAATAGGAGGTCACCTTCATGGTTCCGGAGTACGGGGCGGTCGTCATCGCGGTCCGGTGCCGGACGCCCGGCGGTGTGCCCGGTGTTGTGCCCGGAAGGTTCAGGAAGCGCCTGCGGGGATTGGTGGCCGAGAGGAGTCCGGCGCGGCGGACGAGGGTGCACACCGAGAGGCCCGCGTACGCGGCCGGGCCTCGACGGTCATGGTTCGCCGAGCCGCCCGCTCACCCGCTCCGACGACGGCGCCACTGTGTCGTCGATCCGCGTGGGATGCGGCGGCGTCGCGTACCGCAACTGCCCGCCCTCGCGGTGGGGCATGATCATCGTCCGGGCGACATGGGCGACATGGGCGACATGGGCGGCGTACCGGGTGCCCTGGTCGCCGCGGACCAGGTGCATGCACAGGTCGAAGCCGGCTCCGGCGCCCGGGCTGACAGAGGACTGAACAGTGCAGGCCCGCCTGCGTATGGTCCGCGGTCCAGGACGCCCGCTCCGTGGTGACAGGATGTCCGGCGGGGAGCCGGACCGTCGAGGCGGTGAGGCGGCGACGCCGTGATGCGGCGAGGGGGATGTGTGGCACGCACCGTGGGCGAGACGCTGGACGCAATGCCGTGGGAACAGCTGGAGCCGGCGCTCGGGCGTGACGCCGCCGCGGAGTTGCGGCGCGCCCTGCGGAGGCCGGCAGTCAAGGGGGCGTCGGCGACCGAGGAGGACTGCGGCCCGCTGTTCGACTGTGTCGCGCCGGACCCCCGGGGCGTGACCGCCGTCGCGACCGCCGCGCTGCCGATCGTCGTCGCGCTCGCCGGCCATCCGGACATGGGCGCCCGCGCCACGCTCGTCCAACTGCTGACCGGTCTGTCCGGGGCGGCGGCCGAGGCAGGCGAAGCCGCGGTGGACGCGGGATGGCACGAGGCGTGGCAGCGCCAACGGCCCCGGCTCTCGGAGCTGCTCGTGGACCCCCGGCCCGAGGTCCGAAGAGCGGCGCTGCCTCTTGCGGAGGGCGTCGGGGTACTGCTGGAGCGGTGGCGGGCCGAGCCGGACCCGACGGTGCGGCTGCCCGTGCTGCTCGCGCTCGGAACCACCGCGGCCGGCTCCGGCTCCGGCTCCGACTCTGATTCCGGCTCCGGCTCCGGCTCCGGCTCCGGCTCTGACTCCGGCTCTGGCTCCAGCTCCAGCTCCGGCTCCGGCGAGGCGGGGGCGGTGGAACGGGTGCGGGAGGTCGTGGCCGATGTGCTGCGGACCGGTACCCCCGCCATGCGGGTTGCCGCCGTGCACGCCCGCGCCGCGTTCGACCCGCAGGCGCCGGTCCATGAGCTGGACCAGTTGGTCGGTGCCCTGTCCGACCCGGCGGCGCGTCCGGAGTTCGAGGCGCTCTGGTACGTGCCGGACATCGACGGGCCACTCAACCGCGAGGACGTCATCTCCTGGACGGCCCACCTGTTCGAGGACGCGCCGGAGGCGGCGCTCTGCTTCGTCGTCCGGCTCGTCGACGCGTCGCGCCGGACCGGGGACACCCCGCTGTGCCGGGCCGCGCTGGACGAGGGGTGGCGGCTGCTGGTGTCGATGCGGTCCGCGGCGCCCGCGCTGCTGCCGCGTGCGGGCGCACTGCTGGGCGACCCGGACGACGGCGTACGGTACCGGGCGGCCCACCTGCTCGCGGCGCTGGGCGAACGGGCGGCCCCGTACGCGGACGAGCTGGCCGGGCTCCTCGACGACCCGGGCGAGGACGAGTTCTTCGAGGGCACCGTGGGCGACCACGCCCGCTGGGCACTGACCCGCACAGGCGACCCGCGCGCCCTGCCGGAACTGGTCGAGCGGCTGCACGCGCCGTACAAGGACCAGTACTCCCGGGGCTACTGCCTGGGCGACCCGCATCTGCCGGAGGCCGAGGACGTGCTGGCCCCACTGCGGGCCCACGCGGAAGTCCTGCTGCCCGCGATACGGCGACTGCTCCGCGACAGTGACGGCGACGGCGACGGTAATGGTGGCAGTGGCAGTGGCAGTGGCAGTGGCAGTGACGGCGACCGGGGCAGGGGCGCCCCGCTGACCGTTTCCTTTCTGCGCGTACTTCAGGCCTGGGGACCGGGGGCAACGCCCGCGCTGCCGGAGGTGGTGGCCCTGCTGGACGACGCCAGGTACTCGCTCGCCGCGGTCGACGCGCTGGTGGCGATGGGGCCGGCCGCTGCCGCCGCCGAGCCCGCCGTCCGCCGGTGCACGGTCCTCGACGCGCCCGGCAACCATCACCACGTGGCGTGGGCCGCCTGGCGCCTCGGCGGCGACCACGACTCGGCGTTGCGGCTGATCGGCGAGGCGGTGCTGACCGTGGAGGAGCCGTTCCACGGTCCCGTCCACCTTCTCGGTGACTTCGGCCCGGCGGCCGCGCCCTACGCCGACCGGGTACGCCGGCTCATGGAGGACGGCGACACCTGGCTGCGGCCACGGGCGGCGGTCGCGCTCCGGTCGATCACCGGCGAACCGGAGCCCAGCGCCACCGTCCTGGAGGAGGAGCTCCAGGACGTCGCCCACGGCGGCGACAGCTACGGCAGCTTCCTGCACGCGCTGCGGGCCCTGGCCCGGATCGGCACCGCCTCCCGGACGGCGCGGGCGGTCCTGCGCACGGTGCGGAGCTTCGACCGGCCGCTGTCCACGTACCGCGACTACCGGGCGATCCTCCAGGACGAAACGATCCGCGCCGCGATCGACGAGGTTCTCGCACTGCCCTGAAGACCGGCCACCCTCCGATCGTCAGCAGAATCCGACCGCCGCTTCGCCGCCTCCGACCGCTGCTTCGCCGCCTCCGGCCGCTGCTTCGCCGCCTTCCGCGGCGGCACCGTCCGCACCGTCGACGGCGTCTCCCTCGCCATCGGAGGCGGAGCAGTCGTTCGGCCTCGTCTGCGGGTCCGGCAGCGTCTCCGCCGCCCCGGTCCCCACCCCAGGCCCCGCCCCGGTCGAGCGGCGTTCCCGCGAACGCATCGCGCTGCACGGCGAGTTCCCCGGCCCGCTGGACCTCCCGCCGGGCTGCCGCTTCCGGACCCGCTGCCCGCTCGCCACCGAGCGGTGCCGCACCGGGGTCCCGGAGCCGCGTGAACTCCCCGGTGCCCGGCAGGTTTCCGGCCACCTCGTCGGCGACGACGGCGCGGCCCCGGACGCCGCCGCCCGACCGCCCCGTACATACGATCCGTTCCACCCCTTCCGCACGTCGCAGCAAGGAGTCGCATCCGTGTTCACCACCCGGCCCACCCTTCAGGGCACCTTCGGCATGGCTTCCTCCACCCACTGGCTCGCCTCGCAGTCCGCGATGGCGGTCCTGGAGAACGGCGGCAACGCCTACGACGCGGCCGTCGCCGCCGGATTCGTCCTGCACGTCGTCGAACCGCACCTCAACGGACCGGCCGGCGAGGTGCCGATGATCCTGGCGCCGAAGGACGGGGAGGTGCGGGTGCTGTGCGGCCAGGGCCCGGCCCCCGCGGGTGCGAGCGTCGCCCACTACCGTTCCCTCGGCCTCGACCTGGTCCCCGGCACCGGCCCGCTCGCCGCCGCCGTGCCCGGCGCCTTCGACGCCTGGATGCTGCTGCTGCGCGACCACGGCACGAAGACCGTCGCCGAGGTGCTGCGGTACGCCATCGGCTACGCCGAGGACGGCCACGCCCCCGTCGAACGGGTCGGCCAGACCGTGGAGACCGTCCGCGAACTCTTCGAGACCGAGTGGCAGTCCTCCGCCGAGGTGTACCTGCCCGGCGGCAAGGCGCCCGGCACGGGCGAACTGTTCCGCAACCCCGCACTCGCCGCCACCTGGCGCCGGCTGATCACCGAGGCGGAGGAGACCGGCGGCACGGACCGGATCGCCCAGATCGAGGCCGCCCGCAAGATCTGGAGCGAGGGCTTCATCGCCGAGGCACTGGTCCGTCAGGCCGCCCGCCCGACCATGGACACCAGCGGCACCCGCCACACCGGCACCCTCACCGCCGACGACCTGGCCGGCTGGTCCGCGTCCTACGAGGCGCCCGCCACGTACGACTGGAACGGCTGGACGCTCGCCAAGGCGGCGGGCTGGAGCCAGGGCCCCGCCTTCCTCCAGCAGCTCGCCCTGCTCCCGGCCGAACTGCCCCGGTACGGCAGCGCCGACTACGTCCATCTGCTCATCGAGGGCTGCAAGCTGGCCATGGCCGACCGCGAGGCCTGGTACGGCGACGCCGCCGACGTACCCCTGGACACCCTGCTCTCCAAGCCGTACAACGCCGAGCGCCGCGCCCTCGTCACCGCCGAGGCCTCGTACGAGCTGCGCCCCGGCAGCCCGGACGGCCGCACCCCGGTGCTCAGCGGCCACGCCCACGCGGTCGCCGCCGGCGGGAGCGGTTTCGACGCCATGGGCATCCCGACGGCGGGTGTCGGCGAGCCGACCGTCGCCGAGGACGGCACGACCCGTGGCGACACCTGCCACGTCGATGTGGTCGACCGCTGGGGCAACATGGTCTCCGCGACGCCCAGCGGCGGCTGGCTCCAGTCCAACCCGGTCGTGCCCGAGCTCGGCTTCCCGCTCGGCACCCGGCTCCAGATGGCCTGGCTGGACGAGGGCCTGCCGAACACCCTCACCCCCGGCCGGCGCCCCCGCACCACCCTCACCCCGTCCCTCGCGCTGCGCGACGGTGTCCCCGTCATGGCGTTCGGCACCCCCGGCGGCGACCAGCAGGACCAGTGGCAGGTGCACTTCTTCCTGGCGGTGGCGCTGCGCGCCGGGATACGCGGCGGACTCGACCTCCAGGGCGCCATCGACGCCCCGAACTGGCACAACGACAGTTTCCCGGGCTCCTTCTTCCCGCGCGGGATGCGCCCCGGCAGCGTCACCGTCGAGGCGGGCATGGACCCGGAGGTCGTCGCGGAGCTGCGCCGCCGCGGCCATGACGTCACCGTCGGCGACCCCTGGTCCGAGGGCCGTCTGTGCGCCGTGGCACGCGACCCGGAGACCGGGGTGCTGTCCGCGGCCGCCAACCCGCGCGGCATGCAGGGGTACGCCGTAGGACGCTGAGCGGCCACTTCCCCGACATGACCAGGTCGTCGGGGTTCGGGCGGAGCATGATTGGCTGGGGGCATGATCGATGAATTCCTGGCCGGAGACCTGACCCGGGTCGAGGCGGCGGTACGCGCAGCGGCCGCCGCCGAGATCATGCCCCGCTTCCGGCAGCTCGCCGCGCACGAGATTGTCGAGAAGAACGGCCCGCACGACCTCGTCACCGTCGCCGACCGCCTCGCCGAGGAGCACCTCACCGCCGCGCTGACCGAGCTGCTGCCCGGCTCGGTCGTCGTCGGCGAGGAAGCGGTCCACGCCGACCCGGCGGTGTACGAGGCGCTGGGCGGCGACGCCCCCGTGTGGATCGTCGACCCGGTCGACGGCACCCGCCAGTTTGTCCGCGGCGAACCGGGCTTCTGCACCCTGGTCGCCCTCGCCCACCACGGCGAACTCCTGGCCTCGTGGACCTACGCCGCGGCCCTGGACGAGATGGCGATCGCGGTCCGCGGCCGCGGCGCCACCCTCGACGGTGAACCGATACGCGCCGGCTCGCCCGTCCCCGGCGCGGTGCTGCACGTGGCGATGTCGCACCCCGACTACACGACCGACGCCCAGAAGCGCGCCCTGCTCGGCCTGCGCACCGAGGGGTTCGAGACCCGGCCCTGCGGATCGGCCGGGCTCGAATACCTCTATGTGGCCCTCGGCGAGCAGGACGCGGTGGCCTTCAACTGGGAGTACGCCTGGGATCACGCGGCGGGCCTGCTGCTGGTCGCCGAGGCGGGCGGCGCCCAGGCGACCCTCTCCGGGGCGCCGTACCGCATCACCGGCGGCAACAGCCTGCCGTTCACGGCGGCCCGCGACGAGGCGACCGTCGAACGCGTCCTCCAGGCGCTCCGCGGCGGGGCCTGACCGGCGCGCTCCGGGTCAGGCGAGGAGCTCACGGGTCAGCGCCGCGAGCCGGGCACGCGCCTGCGGGTCGTACGCCTGCTCATGGGCGGGCGCTTCCGTGAACCGGTCGAAGTATCTGCCGGTGACACGGGCGAGGGCCGGATCGGTGATCAGCCGGACGGTGGGGCGTACGCCCTCCTCGACCGGAACGGCCGGCGTGAGCCCGTACTCCCGCACGCCCCGGGTGTCCATCAGGTGCGCCGGGTGCAGGGCGTTGACCGTGACCCCGCTGTCCGCGATCCGGTCCGCCAGGTCGAAGGCCGACATGATCAGCGCGAGCTTGCTGCGGCAGTACGCCTCCAGCCCCTCGTAGCCGCGCTCCATCATGACGTCGTCGAAATCGACGGGCGCCTGGCCCATCGAGGCCACGTCGACCACCCGGGCGGGCGCGGACGCGGTGAGCAGCGGCAACAGCTCACGGGTCAGCAGGACGGGCGCCAAGTAATTGACCGCGAACCTGAGCTCATGGCCCTGCCGGCTCACCTCGCGCCGGAGCGGAGCGGCGCCGCCACCCGCCACCGCGTTGTTGACCAGGACGTCCAGCCGGGGTTCCCGCTCGCGTACCTCGGCCGCCATGGCCCGGACCTGGTCCAGGTCCGCCAGGTCCGCGAGGTAGCCGCGCACAGCGGCTCCGGATCCGGCCGCACGCACCTCGGCGGCGGTTTCGTCCAGCAGTGCCGGATCCCGGCCGTGCAGCAGCAGCGTCGCGCCCCGGCGCGCCAGGTCGAGTGCGAGGTGGCGGCCCATTCCCCGGGTGGCACCGGTGATCAGAACGGTCCTGTCGAAGGCGGAATCCGGCCGGACCCGCGCGGCTGCGGGCTCCGTGGCACGGTTCTTCACCGAGCGAGTGTCCATGGGTTGGGTTATATCAAGTCCTTGACACAACATCCAGGCTCGACCGATGGGCGTGGCTGTACGCTCGCCGTCATGGGAATGACCGCCGACGAACGCCTGGGCGCGGACATCAAGCGCGCTGAGCAGGCCCTCATGGCGGCCAAGAGCGCCGCTCTCAAGGACGCGGGGCTCACCGTCGCCCAGTACGCGGCGCTGTTCGCCCTCGACGGCAACCCGGGGATCTCGGGAGCCGCGCTGGCGCGGACCTGCCTGGTCACACCGCAGGCGATGGCGGCGGTACTGAAACACCTCGAAGAGCGCGGCCTCGTCGTCCGCTCGGCGCACCGGTGGCATCAGAAGATGCTGGAGACCCGGCTCACCGACACGGGCCGTGAAACGCTCCGGGTCGCCGACGAGCGGGCGGTACGCATCGAGCGCCGGCTCGCCGACGAGTTCACCCCCGAGGAACGGGACACCCTGCGGGCCCTGCTCGCGCGCTGCGGCACGGCCATCCGGCGGGACTGAGCGGGCCGGGGCGCGGGCTGTCCGTCCGGCGCCGGGCAGCGGCCCCGCCCCGTCTCAGCGCTCCCCGCCGCCCGGCCCGAGAGCCGACCGGACATCCCGTACCAGCTCCGCGGCCCGTTCCACCGCCGCCGGGTCCAGGCCCCGCAGCGCCTCACCGATCCGCTCCATGTACCGCGCCGGAGTGTCCGGCAGCGCGGCAGCCGCCGCGGACGCGCCCTTCTCGTTCAGACACCAGGTGCGGTGGTGGGCGTGGAGGGACTGGGCGAGGACGCCGAACGCCCGGGACAGGCACAGCGCGACATGGAGCGTGTCCCCTCCGGGGGCCGACTTGCGGGCGGCCGCCACCGAGAAGTCCGCCTCCCAGGCAGCATCCACAAGCGCGGTGCGCAGCGCCTCCGGATAGTCCCGGACCTGCTCCTGAAGCATCGACAATTCCCCGTGCGGGTCCGCGATCACGCGCCCCAGCGCAACTTCGCCGGGGTATGCGGGCGACCAGAACCCGAGCGGGTGCCCGGGCTGCACACCCACTTCGTAGCGCCCCTCGCGGCAGTCGGCCCAGACGGCCTCCACCCGGTCCAGATCGCGCAGGATCCAGTCCACCGGTACGTCGTCCACCCGCAGCCAGGCCCCGCCGTCGACCCACGGCCCCCACCCGCCGGGACCGGCCACCTCGACGGGCGAACCCTGTACGTCGGTGGCCAGCGCGGTCAGCGCGGCCACGTCGGGGGTGCCCCGGTAGTACAGGCCCAGATCCCAGTCGGAGTCCGGACGGTGGGTGCCGCGGGCCCGGCTGCCGCCCAGCGCGACGGCCCGGATGCCGGGCACCGAGCCGAGCCGGGCGGCCATCTCGGCGATAGGGGCGGGCACGGCGGCTTCGCCGGCTGTCGCGGGCACGGCCCGGCTGTTCGATGTGTTCATGGCGCGGCGACGATACCCGCCACCGTGCTGTCGGCGCCTCGGAATATCCTGGGTGCCCTGGCCGCCGGCTGACGAAGGAGTTCGAAGGTGCCGTCGATGCTCGATGCAGTCGTCGTGGGGGCGGGGCCCAACGGGCTGACCGCCGCAGCCGAACTGGCCCGCCGCGGTTTCGCCGTGGAGGTCTTCGAAGCGCAGGAGACCGTCGGAGGCGGTGCCCGCACCGAGGAGCTGACCCTTCCCGGTTTCCGCCACGATCCCTGTTCCGCCGTCCATCCGCTGGGCATCGGCTCGCCCGCGTTCAACGCGATGCCGCTCGCCCGGCACGGCCTGGAGTGGCTCCAGCCCGAGCTGGCGCTCGCCCACCCGTTCCCGGACGGCACGGCCGCCGTGCTCACCGGCTCGGTGGGGGAGAGCGCCATGTCGCTGGGGCCCCGCGACGCGGGGGCGTACCGCAGGCTCCTCGCCCCCTACCTCGGCCACTGGGACACCCTCGCCCAGGACTTCCTGCGCACCCCGTGGGACGGGCTGCCCCGTGACCCCTACCGCTGGGTGCGTTTCGGTCTCGACGCGATTCAGCCCGCCTCGCTGCTCTCCCGCCGCTTCGGCGGCGCGAAGGCGCGCGCCCTGTTCGCCGGGCTCGCCGCCCACGCCATCGCGCCCACCACCGGCCTGGCGACCGGCGGGATCGCCCTGCTGTTCGCGGTGGCGGCGCACGAGAAGGGGTGGCCCCTGCCGCGCGGCGGCTCGCAGGCCATCTCCGACGCCCTCGCCTCGTTCATACGCGAACAGGGCGGCACGATCCGCACCGGCACCGAGGTCAAGCGGCTCGACGAGCTCCCGCCCGCCCGCGCCTACGTCTTCGACACCTCGCCCACCGCCGTCGCGCGCATCGCCGGCCTGGGCCGCGCCTACCGCGGCTACCGGTACGGCGCGTCCTGCTTCAAGATCGACTACGCCCTGTCGGGACCCGTCCCGTGGACCTCCGAGGACGCCCGCCGGGCCGGCACGGTCCACATCGGCCCCACGGCCGGTGAGATCGACGCCGCGCTGACCGCCGCGGTGACGGGACGCGACCCGAGCGTGCCGTTCCTGATCACCGCACAGCCCAGCCTGGTCGACCCGTCCCGCGCGCCCGAGGGCCGTCATGTCTTCTGGGCGTACGGACATGTCCCGTCGGGATGGGAGGGTGACGCCACCGACGTCATCGAACGGCAACTGGAGCGCTTCGCCCCCGGGTTCCGCGACCTGGTGCTCGCCCGTGCGGTGGCAGGCCCGCCCGAGCTCGCGGCGCGCAACGCCAACTACGTCGGCGGCGACACCGCCTGCGGCGCCTTCGCGGGCCTCCAGACGGTGCTGCGCCCCAAGCTCGCACGCGTCCCGTACGCGACGGCGCACCCCGCGGTGTTCCTCTGCTCCTCCGCCACCCCGCCCGGCCCCGGGGTGCACGGCATGTCGGGCCACCACGCGGCGAAGGCGGTCTGGCGGCGCCTGCGGGCGGCCTGAGGGCCGCACGGGGCACGATGGTCCGCATGCGTACAGCCGAGGGCGCGACCGTCACCCTGGTCCGCGGCGACAACACCCGGCAGTCCGCCGATGTCATCGTCAACGCGGTGAACTCCTCCCCGCTGGTGGGTCGTCCACACCGTGGGCCCGGTCCGGAGCGTTCGTCCATCCCGGGCCCACAGGCATTGGGCGGACCAGGACGGACCGAGTCCGGTCGATCGTGCCCGAGCCGGATCGAAGCACCGCCCGATCACCGGAGCGCCGCCCGATCGCCGAAGCCTTCCTCAAGCTCGTGCCGCCGCGTCACTCACCGAGAACCGAGGACGCCGCGTAGACCTCGAACAGCAGGATTGCTGGTCACCATGTGCATGTCCGCAACGCATGTCATGATCCGCTCTCATGAGTGACCGTTCGCTTTCGCCCGCTTGGCTGGCTTCGTGGATGAGCAGGGTCTCAGAGGCTCTGAAGGCAATGACCGACGACTTCGAGCGCCGGCACGGCTTTCCCCCGGGCGCCAACGAGGTCCGGCCGGCCGACCACGACGATCGGGCCGCAGCTCGCCTGCTTGCCCGGGTGGCGCCGGCTCCTGCTGACCTGATCACCTTCTACGGCAGCATTGGCGATGTCACCTGGGCGGACGTCGGCAATGGCCACTTCGTCGCCCCGGCAGCGGATGTCCTTCTGCGGCTGGAGGAGTACGCCGCTGTCGATGCAGGTGCGAACCAGAAGCCTCGCGGCCTGGTCATCGGCTCGAACGGCGGCGGCCAGTCCTATGTCGCCGCCCCGGTCGGGGCGGTCTACCGGACGCGAACGGCATCCTTGGACGAACCTGGACTCGACCGCGTGGCCGATGACTTGAGGCAGTTTCTGGAGCTGCTGGAGCAGGCCCTGACACGGTTCGTCGCCAACGATGAACCGGGGCACCTATAGGGACGGGCCGGTCCAGCACTTCATTGTGCCGGCCGTTGCAAGAGGTCGTCTCCTGTGGCGGGACTGGTTGAATGAGGGCGAGCGATCGGTTCGTCGTGTGGGGCAGCTCAGGGTAGCGGGGTATGAAGGCGCATCCTCATCTGCATGCATGAGCGTAGGAAGTGTGGCTGATGTTTGCTCTCATGGTCGGAGTCGTCGTCGCGGGTTTCGGGATCTGCCTCGCGGCGAACCTGTGGAACCTCGCAGATCGGATCTTTTCCTACTATTCCTGCCGTGTGTCGATGGGAAGCGCCACGGCTGGGACGTTTCGTCTGGTGGGAGGAGGATGGGTTTTGGTCGGGCTTTTCTGGATCGCAACGGCCCTGCCCGAAGTGTTCCAGGCCGCCGACCGCGTGTGAGGCGGCGATGGCGGATGAGTACGGCGGCCATGCCGACGAAGGCGAGGAGGTGTTCGGCCTTGCGTTCGTAGCGGCGGTGCAGGCGCGGACAGCCGGGACACGGTCCGCTCGACCACCCAGCGGCGGCGTCCGAGTCGCTGCGAGGACTCGATGCCCTTGCGGACAACGCGGTGTCGGATGCCGCGTGAGCGAAGCCATCGACGCAGGTGGCCGTAGCCGTAGCCGTAGCCGTAGCCGTAGCCCTTGTCCGTGTGGAGCCTGTGGGGCCTTCGGCGGCGTGGGCCTCGCCGGGATTGTGGCCCGATGTCGCCACGGACGCGATCGCGGCCAGGGCCTCACGGTCGCCCGCCCGACGCCGGCCCCACCCTGCGGACGCTTCACCTCCGGCGGTGGCGCCTGGCGCAGGGTATTCACACGACCGTCCTGCATGCGTGGTTGTGCGTACCAGTGATTGGCAATCACCAATCACTGGCACCATGCCGGCAGCCATGTACCGAGACTCCCTCTGGTTCACCAGGAGTTCCGTCAGTAGTGGGCGGGGCAGACAGTCAGTCAGTTCGGCACGTACGTGGGGCAGACCGTGCTGCCCCTGCTCGCGGCAACGACGCTGAAGGCGTCGCCGCTCCAGATGGGGGTTCTGACCGCGGCCGGGACAGCCGGACCCGGGTGATCTCGGCCAGAAGCCCGTCCACCAGGAAATTCGTCGGGTTGTCTGGAGGTGGCCGCGCCGCCCGTGACGGAGGTGCGGTTCGTACTGTTCGGCGCGCAGGCGCAGGCGCAGGCGCAGGCGCAGGCGCAGGCGCAGGCGCAGGCGCAGGCGCAGGCGCACGCGGAGTTCGCGGAAGAGCCGGAGGCGCCGGCGGCGCAGGGCTGACCTCCGGGCGCGACCGTGCGGCGAATCTCCCTTCACGGTACGGGAGTTCCCTGGCCGTCAGCGGTCTCCGGCCGTCAGCGGTCTCCGGCCGTCAGGTGTCAGCGGACCGGGTCGAGGAACGAGTCGAACGGGGCCGGGAGCCGTCTCCACGCCTCGGGGCCTGCGGCGTACTCGGTGTCGGTCAGCAGACAGGACTCCAGGAGCCGGGCCAGAGCGTCCCGGTCGAGGCCGGGGGAGGTGAAGACGAGGTGCTGGCAGCGGTCGCCGTGCTCCGGGTGCCAGTCGAGGGCGGCCGCCGCCCTGCGGACCGGAGGCACCAGGTCCCACGCCGCGTCCGGCAGCGAGGCCAGCCACGGTCCCGCGCTCTCCACGCAGAGCGCACCACCCGCGGCGTCCCAGGCCAGCAGGGTGTCGGGGCGGTCGGCGAGCCAGAAGCGGCCCCGGCTGCGCGCGGCCGCACAGCAGAGCTCCTCCAGCGCCCGGAAGAGCCGCTCGGGATGAAACGGGCGGTGGTGGTGCCAGACGAGGGTGGCGACCCC
Organism: Streptomyces sp. NPDC047917; assembly: GCF_043204345.1. Lineage (NCBI taxonomy): Bacteria > Bacillati > Actinomycetota > Actinomycetes > Kitasatosporales > Streptomycetaceae > Streptomyces > Streptomyces sp. NPDC047917. The sequence continues at coordinate 394,576 of NZ_JBIDCA010000011.1, read as the reverse complement.
CGCCTCGTCCGCGTCCTGCGGCAGCAGCGCGCACGCGGGGTGCTGGGCAGCGGCCGCCGATTCCACGTCGAAGCCCGCGAAGGCGAGCCGGGCCAGTTCCCCGGAACCGACCGGTACCTGACGTGCCGTCGGGTGGAGCTGCGAGAGCAGCGCACGGTCCTCGTCGTCGGCGGCCCCGTCGTCGGCGAGGACGAGCACCGGCGCGTACTCCAGCTGGCGCGCCCAGGTGTCGCCGACCGTCCGACGGTCCGTGGCGGCGGCCGCGAGACCCGCGTCGGCCAGATCGTCGCCGTTGCCGAGGCAGGGCATCACCAGGGAGGGGTCGACGGCCGTCATCACACCGGTGAGTTCGAGGGCCCCGCCGCCGTGCGCGACGACGGCCTCGGCCATCGCCCTCGGTTCCACGGAGTCCCACAGTTCGACCACCGCGAGCCGGGTCCGCCCGTCGGCGGCCAGCCGCTCCAGCTCCGGCACCAGGTCCTCGCGCAGCGCACAGCAGGCGCAGTCGTCGACGAGCGGGGTCTGCCCGTGCGACAGCTCGCCCGCCGCGTCGCGGACGAGGCGTCGTACGGTGCCCTCGGCGGCCGCGGACAGATCGTGGTGGAGCGCGACGCTGCCGGGGACGGTGTGCAGCAGCCGGTCCACGGCCTGCCCGCGTGCGTCGGAGTGGAGCCCGGCGACGATCACCACGGGCAACCGGCCGCTGTCCCGCATCACTTCGCCCCGCTGCGGCCGTAGCGGCGCTCGAACCGCTCTACGCGGCCCGCGGTGTCCAGTACTCGCGCCGTGCCGGTGTGGAAGGGGTGGCTCGCGGAGGAGATCTCGACGTCGACGACGGGGTAGGTGTTGCCGTCCTCCCACTCGACCGTCTTCGTGCTGATCGCGGTGGAGCGGGTGAGGAAGGCGGCGCCGGCCGCCTTGTCGCGGAAGACGACAGGGCCGTACGCGGGATGGATTCCGGGCTTCATGGCGGTGTCCTTCTGGGTCGGTGGGGAGGGTCAGCGCTCTTCGCGGAAGTCGACGTGCCGACGGGCGACCGGGTCGTACTTGCGCAGAACCATGCGCTCGGGGTCGCTGCGGCGGTTCTTGCGGGTGACGTAGGTGTAGCCGGTCCCGGCCGTGGAGCGGAGCTTGACGACGGGGCGTAGTTCGTTGCGAGCCATGACCGCTACTATATGGCAATGATTTCCATTTCCAACAAGTGGTTGTCCACGGAGAGCAGGTAGCGCCATGTCCGCCCACTGCCAACTGACCGGCGCCCGGCCGGGCTTCGGCAACAACATCTCCCACTCCCACCGGCGCACCTCGCGCCGCTTCGACCCCAACGTCCAGCGCAAGAGGTACTGGCTGCCGAGTGAGGGCCGGTACATCCGGCTGACGCTCGCCGCCAGGGCGATCCGGACCGTCGACAGCATCGGCATCGAGGCGGCCGTCGCCCGCATCCGGGCCCGGGGAGGGAAGGTCTGATGGCCAGGAAGAGCAAGATCGCGAAGAACGGGCAACGCAGGGCGACCGTCGAGCGGTACGCCGTCCGCCGCGCCGAGTTGAAGGAGATCGTCCGCCGTCCGTCCACCACGGATGCCGAACGCCGCGCCGCCGCGGACGAACTCCGCCGCCAGCCGCGCGACGCCAGCGCGACCCGGGTGCGCAACCGGGACAGTGTGGACGGGCGGCCGCGCGGTCACCTGCGGAAGTTCGGGCTCTCCCGCGTCCGTATGCGCGAGCAGGCCCATGCCGGATTCCTGCCGGGGGTCACCAAGTCCTCCTGGTGAACGCCGCGCCGTGCGGGAGGCCCGGCGCCGGCGCCGGCTGTCGGCAGGCGGGATGCCGGGCCGATGGGCCGTGTCGGCCCGGCACCGGCCCCCCGGCACCGGCCCCCGGCACCGGCCCCCGGCCCGGGCTTTCCGTGCTCGGCCTGCGCTGCCGAGGCCATGCGCACCGCGTGCCGCCGGCCCTCGCGATCCCGGACGGCGTCAACACGGGCACCCGCTTCCTGCGCTCAGCGGAGGCACCGATCGCCGGGACGGCCAAGCAGCGGATCGTCGAAGCTTCCGGACCCGACACCCGACCCATCTTCCGCGAGCTGCGCAACACCGCCCGGGTGGCCCGCAATTCGGTGTGCGAGTAGGTCGTCCCGATCCTGGCGGCCGGTGGTACGTTCCCCGATGTTCAGCCGTTGGTGGCCGGCGGGCGCGGGCGCCGGTTCTTCGAGGACGGCGACACCGAGGCCGGGATCCGGTCCGTCGGCCTCTCCCCGGGGCTCGTACACGACGTCGGGCCGACGGGGGAGCTGGTGCGACGAATCGTGGCCGAGGCGCGGGACACGGTCACGGGAGTGACGGAATTGTGCGCCGTAGGTCCCCCGCGGAACTGAGAACACTCACGGCCACCCCCACCCGTACTTCGCCCCAGTACGGACCGGAGCGTCTTCCTCACTGCCGGGCCCCCGCAGTGACAGGGCGGGAAGAACCCCTCAGCTGGGTCGGTTCCGGATCCCCGTGAGCAGTCCGGCAAGCCGTCTGCGGGCCGAACCGCCGTCACCCTCGTCCTGGCGAACACTGTCAGAGGGGAGAGGACGGGACACGGCCACCGGTTCGCCGCTCTGCTGCCGGCCGGCACCGTGGTGCGGCCCGGCAGCGGTGGCGGGCATCACGCGCCGTCCCGGCGTGGGGGAGTCGGTCCAGGCCCAGGTGGGGACGGCGGGGTTGTCGGGGACATCCTGCGGAGCCGCTTCGTCGGCCGAGGCGGCTCGCAGGAGAGCGCTTCTGAGGGGACGTCCGGAGAGCGCGGCGAGCGACTGCTGCTCCGGAGGCCTCCGTTCACGCTGGGCGCGCACCGCTGCCCCGATGATCCACGAGCCTGCCACCGGAGAGATCTGACGCGAGGCGTCTTCTCGTACGGCAACGGGCGAGGGGCGGTGGGCGAGAGCCGTGGCGGTGCGGTCGCGATCCACTTCGACACCGGCCGTCGGCGCGGGCACCGCGTACCGGGACCGGCCGGGGCCGATGAGTCCAGTGGCCGCCCCGACTCCGGATCCGGCAATTTCGTCGAGATCTCCGGTGTCCTTGGCCCGGGCCTTGTCACCGGTGTTCTTTTCCCGTTCCAGGCGCAGTTGTTCCTGCAGCGCCGCGAACCTGGATTCCAGTTGTTGATGCCGCTCGGAGAGGGCGTGGTACTCCTTGCTCTGCCGTGTCGTTTCGACGGCATGATCGCCGATCAGTTTCTCGAATGGACCGCGGTCGGTGAAAGCCATGATGGTGCCCACGAGTTGATCGCCGTCCCATACCGGAATGGTGGTCACGTCTGCAGAAACGCGGTCACCGGCCTTCGTCCACAGCGCCTGGTCGTGGGCTTGGCACTTGAGCCCGGAGACAAGAGTGGCGGCCAGCGGCGTCTCCACGAACGGGTTCGGCTCGCCGTTCGCCGTCGAGTGCAGCACCAGCGGGTGCAGTTCCTTGCCGTCGAGGTCGCTTGCGCGGAAACCGAGGATGCGCGCGGCCGCCGGATTGACGAGGACGACCCGCCCCTTGGTGTCGGTGCCGATCAGTCCCTCGGTCGTCGCGCGGAGGATCACTTCGGTCTGCCGCTGGGAGCGGACGAGCGCGGCTTCTGTTTCGTGTGCGGCGGTGAGATCGCGGACCATGAGCAGGACCAACCCGTCGTCGGAGTGGTTCCGGCCGGGACCGTGCGGCGTGTGACCGGTCTCAAGACCCGTGGTGATGACCTCGGCGGGGAACTCGCCGCCGTCCGTCCGACGGGCCGTCGTCCGGGGCGGGTTGTCGCGTCCCCGCCGGATGGTGCGATCGTCGGCACCGTGCGGTGTTCCCGAGATCACTCGCGATCCGTGGTCCGGCAGCAGATCGCGCAGCCCGTGTCCGACGAGCGGGGTTCCGGGCGTCTCGAACATGTCGTGGGCGGCGGCGTTCGCGCTGATGACGGTTCCGTTCCCGTCGATGAGCATGAGGCCATCGGGAAGGGCGTCGAGTACGGCGGAGAGGTGCGCACCGCCTTGGAATGACCTGCTGTTCACGACAGATTTTCCTTCCCGAGTCCGTGTGCCTGGGATCCGTTGTGGACACGCCGCTGTGCGCTTTTCGACACAGCTGCGGATGACATCCGGCGGCGTGGTCGGCAGACTCCGACAGCAACAACCTAACCCCGTCACACACCCCGGAAAGGCGGCTCGGGCACTGCCCGGACCATTCTTACGGATGCCTTAAGCAAGGGATCAGGCTGGGCTAACGGCGTTGGTGTTTCGCCGCCCTGAAGCGTGTCGCAGAAGGCTGTGGGGCGGGTGTCCCCACCCGTGAATGGGAGGGGTGTTGTGTTGTGTGCTGAGCCGGTGCGGCCCGAACGTTCACCGGGCTGCGGACGCGTCGTCTCGCGCTGCCGTTCGGCTGCTCCCCGCCCCGACCTGGCTTGCCCCGACCCGACCCGACCCGACCCGCCCCGACCTGGCTCAGTCCGACCCGCCCCGGCCCGGTCCGCAGGGAGGCCGGCCGTGCCCTTCGTCGTCCTCCGGCCCGGTCGGCGCCTGAGTACGCGTACCGGCGCATGCGTGAGGCCCCGGAGCCGCAAGGTGCTTCCGGGGCCTCGTGGGCCGGTCTGTCGGGCCGCCGTGCGGCGACGGCCGTCAACCGTGCCGGTGGCTCACTGGCCGGTGGTCTTCTTCCGGCGGAGGAAGAAGACGGCGCCGCCACCGAACACGACGAGTGCGGCGGCGATGCCGGCGATCATCGGAGTGGCGCCGGAACCGCCGGTCTCGGCGAGGTCGCCCTCGGCGGGGGAGCCGGCGGCGGCGTCGGTGTCCTTGTCACCGGGGGCCGCGTGGGTGGGCATGACGGAGGGGGTCTGCGAAGGCTTGGCGCCGGGTGCGGCCGTCCTGCAGTCGAGGACGCCCTTGAAGGCCTTCTCGAAGCCGTTCGGACCGGTGACGGTGAAGTCGTACGCCGCGTCCTCGGCGACCGGGACCGTCACCGTCCTGGTCTCACCGGGGGCGACGGTGTGCTGGGCGCCCTTGAGCCCGAAGGTCCAGGCCTCGTCGCCCTGGTTGGTGGCGGTGACGTCGACGCCGCCCTTCGCGCAGTTGTTGGCGACGGTGACGGCGGGAACCGCGCCCTTCCTGGCCCAGGACGCGGACGCCGCGGCGGTGACGGTGGCATCGCTGGACCCGGCCAGGACGAGGGTCTGGCTGGGCCCGTCGGTGCTGACGAAGGCCCGGCCGAGCGGAACCCCGGTGGTGGCCCGCGCGGTCAGCTCCGCCGAGCCGTCGGCGGTGCCGGCGGGGATGTCCAGGAAGACCTGGTCGCCGTTCTTGGCGTTCGTGACGGGCGTGCCCTTCGTGTCGACGATCCGGACGCCGTCCGGAGCACCGGGAGCGAGCGCGAGAGCGACGGCCGCCGCGTTCGTGGCGACGGTCACCGGGCCGACGCGGTCACCGGACCTGCCCGCGACGGACGAGGGGGAGAGGACGAGGGATTCCTTCGGTTCCTGGAGGGGCTCCGCCTTGCCGAGCAGGTAGTCGGTCAGCAGCTTGGCGTCGGCGTCGGCCGGAGTGGCCGTCACCTTGTCCGAGAAGTGCCAGATCGCTGCCTGTGTCGCTGCGGCGGCGTCATTCCGGTCGAGGTCCTTGGCGCCGACCTTCTTGGCCAGGTCCGTCACCGAGACCTTGGGGTAGGAATTCTTCAGGACCCACAAGATCTTCCCGGCGTCGCTGTTGTTGTGGAGGGAGGACTGGTCCCAGCCGACCTCCTTGTAGCGGAAGTCGTGCCGTGCCCCGGTGCGCAGGTCTATGCAGTAGGTCGAGAGCGTGCCGCCCTGTTCGGTCCGCATCTCGAACAGGCCCGCGCGGTCGACGGACCATTTGCTCCCGTCCTTCTCCTCGATGCCGACCTGGCCGAAGTCGGTCAAGCCGCCGAGCTTCGCGGTGGCGCCACCCGCACCCCGGTCGCCCTGGTCGGCCGCGGCGGGACCGGCGAGGGCCATCGCCCCCGTCGCGACGAGCCCCGTGGCCAGAGAAATGGCGGCCAGCCGCGCGGCGCCGCGTCTGAAGACAGAAAACATTGAATTCCCCTCGAAGGCAGGCTGTTTCGCGCTGCGGGTTGTTACGCACGGGAAAGGGGCCTGCGGCAGACATGCCGAATCGAGCGGAGCGGACGCACCACCCGAGTACATGGAAACCCTAGGTGCGCAGCCCATGCTGACTGCTGGTCATATGGATGGGATAAGGGTAGCGAGGCGCAATCGTTACCGACGGTGCCCAACAACAACGAGAATGCGAACAGCAGGGAGGAAGAGAGGCGCGCGACCCGTCGCCGACTGATCGATTCGCACCGATCCGCCGCTTGCGTGAGCGCAACCTGAAATATTCCTTAAGGTATCCATAAGAACGGTCCACCGGATTTCCGCGTGGGCGGACGACGCGATTTCCGGGGCCGGGTTGGTGATTGCCGGGCCGTAGCGGCAGCGTGCCGAATGGCCGTGCCGGCCTGTCCCCCGGACATCATCGACGAGCCCTTCGGTGACTGTTCGTCACAAGGCCGCCGCGTGCACCGTCGCAGGTGCCGCATCGATGGTTCCAGCCGCGCTGTCGAGTGCTCCGGCGTCGGCCCACGGGCCGATGACGGACCCGGTCGGCCGGGTCTCCGCCTGCTACGCGGAGGGCGTGGAGTCACCGGTCTCCGCGGAGTGCAAGGCGGCCGTCGCGGCGGGGTTGGTGGCGACAGCACCGCCGAGCCCGCCGAGACCGGTGGCGACAGCACCACTCCCTGCATCGCCGTCGCCGGATCAGCGGTCCTGACTCCGGGGGCGACCGCGGTGTTCGCCGTCGGCCGACGCCGTTCGGCGGCGGGTCACCCCTGACGCCTTCCGCACCGGCGCCATCGGGTGGCACCGGGCCGAGCCGTCCGGTGCCGCCCACACGCACGGGCCGAAGAACGCAGCCGACAGCCCTCACCCGCCCACGCCCCGACCGACGCTGCCTCACTGCTCCTTGAGCGCCGCCGGTTCGCCTTCGGCGCGTGGCCGTACCTCGGCCATCTCGCCCCAGACGATCATCCGGTACGTACTCGTGAACTCCGGTGTGCAGGTCGTCAGCGTGATGTAGCGGCCCGGCCCGGTGAATCCCGAGCCGGCGGGCACCGGGTCGAGTACCGCGATGTTCTTCGGCGTGGTCTGCGGCAGGATGCTCGCCATCTTGTACACGTAGTACGTGTCGTGCGTCTCGACGACGATCGGGTCGCCCGGCTTGAGATGGTTGATATACCGCAACGGCTCACCGTGCGTGTTGCGGTGTCCGGCGATCCCGAAGTTTCCCGTCCTGGCCCCGGGCATCGCTGTGGGAATGCTGGCCTTGTCGTAGTGGCCGACCATGCCCCGGTCCAGGACCTTGGTCTTGCTGATGCCCTCCGCGATCGGCACGACCACGTCCAGCTTGGGTATGTGCAGGATCGCGAAGCCCCTACCCGGTTCGAAAGTGTCCGGTCCGTTCGCGCCGTCCGCCCATTCACGCTCCAGCTCGCGCCGGGCGCTGCCCGTGATGCTGTGGGCGCGCACGTTCGACCACCACAGCTGATACGAGGTGAAGAGCAGCATCAACACGCCTGCGGTGATGAGGACTTCGCCGCCCACCCGGCCCGCCGTCGTGGCGGCGCCGGGCTTCCGCGCCCGTGCGGCCCGCCGGGCCTCGACGCGCGTCATGGGAGCCGACGGAGCCGGGGGAGCCGGGGGAGCCGACGGAGCCGACGGAGCCGGGGGAGCCGGGGGAGCGAGTGGGGCGCGGGACCGGGGCGAGGCATGTCGCTTCGCGCCGCGCCCCGGGAACGACGCGGCGTGCCGGCCGGCCCGCTTCGCGGCCTTGCGGCGTGCGGCCCGCCCGCCGTCGGGCACCGGCCCCGTCATGCCACGGCCTTCGACCTGGCCGGGCGGTGACGAGGGGCGCGGCCGGTGCGGGGGAGAAGGCGAATCACCATCGGCCGTTCACCGTCGCACCGTCGCAGGGCGGAGCGGGATCGGAACGGCGGAGGACATGTGGGGCGCCGTGGGTGCGTCCAGGCGCCGACGCAACCGGAATCGATGCCTCGCGCCATGGATTTCCCGACAGAAGTCGTCCTGTCCAGTCGTGCATGACTTCCTTGGTTCCTGATCCTGTTCATTTTCCGGAGTTCCGCCCGCACATTCCTGGGCAACGCTCTGCCACGGGTCGGAAGAGATGCGGGGGCTCGCGGACGACGCATTCGGCGATTCCTGACGGGTCATCGGCCGTCGGCTGCCGACGATATCCGATTCTGGCGCATGAAGTTCACTCCGGTCCAGCCGCTTCGGGGGCCTGCCGGGCAGTGGGATGCGAAATGCGGGACGATACTTATGCGATTCGAAAGCGAGATTCAAGGGAACCTTAAGGATTTCCTTCACGGGCGCCGGTCGCGTTTGAATGGAACCTGGTCCGCCGGGTTCGATTCCGTGGAAACCCGGTACCGTCCCGGACCCGATGAAAGAACCTCCGCCGCGCGGCTGCCTGCGGAAGTCCGGCCACTCCCGCGTCGGGGCGCGCCGTGGACGGACATTCCGCCCGGGAGCCGGGGCCCTTGTCCGGACCGGGGCCCGCCGGGCAGACTCCGGGGCAGGGCGTCGAGGAGTTCCCGGCGGCGCGACGTCGATGTCGGATTCTCGCCAGCCCCCGCGTGCCGGGTGACCGATGCTTGAGCCATGCACACCGACACCGAGCGCTGCGTGCGGGCCGTCCGCTCCAAGGACGCCCGCTTCGACGGCTGGTTCTTCACGGCGGTCCTGACCACCCGGATCTACTGCCGTCCCAGCTGCCCGGCCGTGCCGCCCAAGGTCGAGAACATGACCTTCTACCCCAGCGCCGCAGCCTGCCAGCAGGCCGGATTCCGGGCCTGCAAACGGTGCCGGCCCGACACCAGCCCCGGCTCCCCGGAGTGGAACGCCCGGGCCGACTCCGTCGCCCGTGCGATGCGGCTCATCCGGGACGGTGTCGTCGACCGCGAGGGCGTCCCCGGACTCGCCGCCCGGCTCGGCTACTCCGCCCGGCAGATCGAACGCCAGCTGCTCGCCGAGCTCGGCGCCGGCCCGCTCGCCCTGGCCCGCGCACAGCGCGCCCAGACCGCCAGACTGCTCATCGAGACGACCGGACTCCCCATGGCGGAAGTCGCGTTCGCCTCCGGATTCTCCTCGATCCGTACCTTCAACGACACCGTCCGCCAGGTCTTCGCACTCGCCCCGGGCGAGCTGCGCGGCCGCGCCACCCGGTCCCGGACGCCCCCGGCCACCCCGGGCGTGATCGCGCTGCGGCTGCCCTACCGCGCACCGCTCAACCCCAGCAACCTCTTCGGCCACCTCGCCGCGACCGCCGTCCCCGGCGTCGAGGAGTGGCGCGACGGCGCCTACCGCCGCACCCTCTCCCTGCGGTACGGGCACGGCATCGCCGCCCTCACCCCGCACCCCGACCACATCGCCGCCCGGCTCTCCCTCACCGACCCCCGCGATCTCACCCTCGCGATCAGCCGCTGCCGCTGGCTGCTCGACCTGGACGCCGACCCGGAGGCCGTCGACGAGCAGCTGACCACCGATCCGCTGCTCGCCCCACTGGTCCGCAAGGCACCGGGCCGGCGGGTGCCGCGTACCGTCGACGGCGCGGAGTTCGCCGTACGGGCGGTGCTCGGCCAGCAGGTCTCGACCGCCGCCGCCCGCACCCACGCGGCCCGGCTGGTCCGCGCGCACGGCCTGCCGGTCGACGACCCGGAAGGCGGCCTCACCCACCTCTTCCCGGACCCCGGCGCACTCGCCGGACTCGACCCGGAACAGCTCGCCCTGCCGCGCAGCCGCCGCACCACCCTCACCACCCTCGTCGGCGCACTCGCCGACGGAACACTCAGCCTGGGCACCGACACCGACTGGGAACAGGCGCGGGCCGAACTGACCGCACTGCCCGGCTTCGGCCCCTGGACCGTGGAGGTGATCGCGATGCGGGCGCTCGGCGACCCGGACGCCTTCCTCCCCACCGACCTCGGCATCCGGCGCGCCGCCGAGGAGCTCGGCCTGCCCTCGACACCCGCGGCGCTCACCGCCCGCGCGGCCGCCTGGCGCCCCTGGCGCGCGTACGCGGTCCAGTACCTCTGGACCGTGGACGACCATCCCATCAACCACCTGCCCACCTGAGAAGCCGGGAAGTACAGCCATGACCGATCCGCATCCACCCGCGGCGAACCGGCAGCACACCGTCGTCGACAGCCCGTACGGCCCCCTCACCCTCGTCGCCACCGACGGGGTCCTCGCGGGCCTCTACATGACCGGCCAGCGGCACCGCCCGCCCGAGGAGACCTTCGGCGAACCCGACCCGCGGCCCTTCGAAGAGGCCGTCCGCCAGCTCGACGCCTACTTCGCCGGGGAGCTGCGCACCTTCGACCTGCCGCTGCGTCTGGACGGCACCCCGTTCCAGCGCAGCGTCTGGGAGCAGCTGCGGCTGATCCCGTACGGCGAGACCCGGTCGTACGGCGAACTGGCCGAGAACCTCGGCAAACCGGGCGCCTCCCGTGCGGTGGGGCTGGCCAACGGCAAGAACCCGGTGGGCATCATCGTCCCCTGCCACCGAGTCATCGGTGCCTCGGGCGGCCTCACCGGCTACGGCGGCGGACTCGACCGCAAGCAGCGGCTGCTGGCCTTCGAGAGCGGCAGCCAGGACGACACTCCGCCACTGTTCTGACATCCCGGGCCCCGGGAACGACGAGGGCGGGCCCGGACACCGAGGTCCGGGCCCGCCCCGAAGCCACCTGCGGGCGTGGCGGCCGTCAGCCGGTGAAGATCTCCACCAGGGTCCAGATCGCCAGCCCCAGCATGCAGAGCCCGCCGATCCGCTGGACCGTCTTGAGCGGCACCCGCTTCGCGATGAACCGGCCTGCCAGCAGCGCCAGGGCCGAGACGGACATCAGAGCGGCCGCGGACCCGATCGCCGTGGACCAGGTGCCGTTGCTCGCGGCCAGGTTGGCGGTGGTGATCTGGGTGAGATCGCCCCACTCGCTGATGAAGACGGCCATGAACGCGGTCGAGTAGACCGGCCAGAAGCCGGTCACCGTCTTCGTGCCGCCGTCCTCGTCGTCATCGCCGCCGCCGGCACGCAGCAGCATGAAGGCCCCGAACGCGAAGAGGGAGGCCGAGACGAGCTTGACGATCCAGTCGGGCAGCAGCCCGATCAGGCTGCCCGCCCCCACCGCGATGGCGACATGGACGATGAACGCGGACGACGTGCCGAACCAGACGTACAGCGGTCGCATGCGGGTGCCCATGGCGAGCGACGCGAACATCGTCTTGTCGGGGAGCTCCGCAAGGAAGATCAGACCGAAGGCGGTGAGGATCGCCCAGGGGTCGAGGTGCATTCGGGGTGGCTTTCTGTGAGAGCCGGGCCCCGGGCCTTTCGCGAAGCGCCACTCGGGCGTCCGGAGGACCACTCGGCCCGGCATGACGTCAGCGCCCACTGGACGCGGGCGTGTCATACCTGACCGAAGGTCTCGCCCGCCCGTGACGATCCACGGGCCCGGCCACCGGGAACCCGAGGGTTCCAGTGTGTCGACGACCGGTTTGCGGGGCTACTCCCCTTCGCAGCCATCAACTCTACCCCACCCGCTCACCGCACAGAGCAGGTGTTCGATCCGGTGACGGGGATCGGTACAGTCCCCTGGTGATCACCCGCGCCCGCACCGCAAGGGCTCCCGCATGAGCCGCCGCACCCGCAGAGCGGCCCCCGCCGGGGGCACGCCCGCCCCCACCGTCAGCGTCTGCCGCGGCTGCTGCTGCGGAACGCCCAAGATCCCGGACGTGGACCACGCCGGCCAGCTCGCCGAGCTGCGGCGCTCACTCGGCGGGGCAGCCACGGTACGTGCCGTGGAGTGCCTGGACGCCTGCGAACAGGCCAACGTCATCGTGGTCCAGCCGTCGGCCGAGGGGCGCCGCGCGGGCGGCAGGCCGGTCTGGCTCGGCCTGGTCAACGACCCGGACGCCGTGACCGACATCGTCACCTGGGTCGAGGCGGGCGGTCCGGGGCTGGTGGACCCGCCGGAGATCCTCGACCTGTACACCTTCCGCCCCTCGCGGCGCATACAGCAGGAACTCGACCACTGAGGCCGGCGGACCACGGCACCACCCGCCCTCTCAGCCCCCGGAGGTCCCGCCGGAACCCGTGCCCGGCTCCGTACCGGAGGCCAGCCGCCCCAGCAGCGCGGGCAGCGCCGTACCGATGGGCTCGCGGACGATCGTCTCGGCCCGTTCGTCGTACGGGGTCGGCTCCGCGTTCATCATGATGAGCCGTGCCCCGTGGTCGGCCGCGACCCCGGCCAGCGAGGCGGCGGGGTGCACCTGGAGCGACGTACCGACCGCGACGAACACCTCGCAGGCCTTCGCGATCGACACCGCCCGGCCCAGCACCACCGGGTCGAGCCGCTCCCCGAACATGATCGTGGCCGGTTTCAGGATGCCGCCGCAGACCGTGCACGACGGGTCGGCCTCTCCCGCGTCCACCCGGGCCAGCGCCTCGGCCATCGCGGAACGGGCGTGACAGCGGGTGCAGACCACCTCGTGCACGGTGCCGTGCAGCTCCAGGACCTTGCGGCCGGGGAGTCCGGCGCGCTGGTGCAGCCCGTCGACGTTCTGCGTGATCACCCGCACCGGGGTGCCGGACCGCTCCAGCTCCACCACCGCACGATGGGCCGCGTTGGGCTCCACTGCCAGGGCCGCGCCGGCGCGCCTCATCAGCCAGGAGCGGCGGCGGATCTCCGGATCGCCCATGTAGAAGTCGTACGTGACGAGCTTCTCGGCCTCCGGGTCCTTGCGCCAGAGCCCGTTGGGACCGCGGTAGTCGGGGATGCCGGAGTCCGTGGAGATGCCGGCGCCGCTGAAGATCGCGACGAGAGTCATGCCGCGAGCCTAAGCAGCGCCGGTCACCGTCCGCGAGACGATTTCCGTCAGACCGCCGGACCGGCGGGCCTGAACGGTGACGGGGTCAGGCCCGTCCAGGTGTTCAGCTCGGCCCGCGCCGTCTGCTTGGTGACGCCGCCGTCCTGGAGCGTGCCGCTGCGTGCGACGTAGAACCGCCCGTCGTCGAGCGACACCAGGCCGTACTGTCCGTACTGTCCCGGCGCCGGCCACCCGTACGTGTCCGTGGCGGCGTCGTGCGCGCCCTTGCGCAGCAGCGGGAGCAGCAGGCCCTGCTCGGGGCGCTGCTGCCCGCGGACGGGCCCGCGCACCGGCTTGCGCGCACCGTCCAGCGCGAAGACCGAGTAGCCGGGGAAGCCCGGCTTGGTCCCCTTGTAGACGGCCATCAGCCAGTTCCCGCTGTGCCCGTCGTACTCCAGGTTCTGCACGCCGTAGGTGGTGTTCCCGGTGTACGCGAAGAACTTGCCGTCGGTCCGGGCGGGCCCGCTGGTGTGCGGGGCCGACTCGGTCAGCGGGCGCTCGTACTTCTTCCACCCGGTGACGTCGTACTGGAGCAGCACCTGGTGGTCGTTGTCCGCGCGGCCCGCGTTGGCGTACACGCCGTACGCGACCGTCAGCCGCCTCGCGGCACGCTTGCCGCGCCCGTCGCCGAACGCCGGACCGAAGGCGACGCCGTCGATGCCGCTGCAGCCGTAACGGTGGTCGGGGGTGTTGCCCGTGTCGCCGTCGAAGACCCCGTCGCCGTTCATGTCGGCGGTGAAGTCCTTCACGACCTCCTTGAGGTAGACGGTCGAGACGACCCCGGTGGACTGGGCGTCCATGTCCATCCGGGTGATGCGGTCGACGTCGAGGATCGCGATGTAGAAGGACTTCGCCTCCTTGTACTCCAGCGAGCCGTAGACCCGGCCGTCCTTCTCGTCGAAGTCCAGATCGCCGAGGTGGCCGGTGAATCCGGTGACCGAGCCGACCGGCTTGCCCCTGAGATCGGTCTTGACCAGCAGATTGGTCATGGAGAAGTACATGAAGCCCTTGCGGCGGTCGATGGCCATGCCCTGGACGTGGCCGGACTGCCAGGCGCCGCCGTCGACCGACAGCGGCGGCCTGCTGTGCGCGGCCCGGGCCGCGGCCGAGGCCGACGCCGGGTCCGCGAGTGCCGTCGGAGCCATGGCGACAACTGCCGTGCAGGCGAGCGCCGCGACGATCGTGGCCGGTCGCCCGCCGAGGTGTCCCTTGTGCGTACGCATGATCCCTCCGCTGTCGTGGAGTCCGGATGATGCCGGTCGAGCGTGCACTGCGGACCAATGGCACATGAACTCGGGAGTCCGGCAGCCGCCGACCGGACTATCAGCCGACGAGCGGTCAGCACAATGGGACAGAACGGTGATCCGGGATGAATGCCGCCCTCGGGTGTCAGCCGTCCACCGGACGGCCGTCCTCCAGCTCCGCCGCACCGTCACCGGAGTCGAGCACGTCCAGCGCGGCCTTCAGGCGCAGCGCGAGCGGGCCGAGCAGATAGCGGTCGAACTCGGCGCGCTCGACCAGCTTCCAGGACAGCAGCTCCTCCTCCTGGAGCCGGATCCCCTTCAGCTGAGCCTCGTCCAGCACTCCGCCGTCGTACAGATACGCGGCGATCGGCGGGCGTCGGGAACTGCGTGCCCAGTCGATGGCGAGCAGCCGCCCCGGCGCCAGATCGAGGCCGATCTCCTCGGCCGTCTCGCGTCGCGCGGCCTGCCGCGGGCTCTCGCCGTCGTCGGACTCGATCGTTCCGCCGGGCAGCGCCCAGCCGTCCCGGTAGTTCGGCTCGACGAGCAGCACTCGCCCCCGGCCGTCCCGGAACACGGTGGCCGCGGCGGCCAGCACCCGGGGGAGCCCCGCGATGTAGGAGGTGTAATCAGTGGTGGTCACGCGGGCAGCGTAGTGGCAGGGGCGGGCCCGGACGAAGACGGCTCTGGGCAGCGGGTATCCGCTGCGGATAGGGTCGGGGGCGGCGCGACTGCCTGTTCGAAAGCAAGGGATGCAAGGTGGCGGACGGAGCAGTGATGGAGACCGCACGCGTGCTCGTCGCGGCGGACAAGTTCAAGGGCTCGCTCACGGCCGTACAGGTCGCGGAGCGGGTGACGGCCGGGCTGCGGCGGGTCGTCCCCGACGTGCGGGTCGAGACCCTGCCCGTGGCGGACGGCGGCGACGGCACGGTGGCGGCGGCGGTGGCCGCCGGATTCGAGCGCCGCGAGGCGCGGGTGACCGGACCGCTCGGTGATCCGGTGACCGCGGCGTACGCGCTGCGCGGCACCACGGCGGTGGTGGAGATGGCCGAGGCATCGGGCCTCCAGCACCTGCCCGCAGGGGTGTTCGCCCCGCTCACGGCCACGACGTACGGCTCCGGCGAGCTGCTCGCCGCCGCACTGGACGCGGGCGCCCGGACGATCGTTTTCGGTGTCGGCGGCAGCGCCACGACGGACGGCGGCGCGGGCATGCTGGCCGCGCTGGGCGCCCGCTTCCTCGACGCGGACGGCAAGCCCGTGGGCCCGGGGGGCGGTGGGCTCGCCGAGCTGGCGGAGGCGGATCTGTCCGGCCTCGATCCGCGACTGGCCGGGGTGGACCTGATCCTTGCCAGCGACGTGGACAACCCGCTGACGGGGCCGAAGGGCGCCCCCGAGGTCTACGGCAGGCAGAAGGGCGCGACCGAGCAGGACATCGCGACGCTCGACGCCGCGCTCGCCCACTACGCGGCCGTCCTCGGCCCGGACCACGCCGCGCTGCCCGGAGCGGGCGCGGCGGGCGGCATCGGCTACGGGGCGCTGGTCGCCCTCGGCGCCCGCTTCCGCCCCGGCATCGAGGTCATGCTCGACGTCCTCGGCTTCGCCCCGGCGCTGGCGCGCGCCACGCTGGTGATCACCGGGGAGGGCTCGCTAGACGAGCAGACCCTGCACGGCAAGGCCCCGGCCGGAGTGGCGGCGGCGGCCCGTGCCGCGGGGATCGAGGTCGTGGCGGTCTGCGGCCGCCTCGCCCTGTCGCCGGAGGCCCTGAGCGGGGCGGGCATCCGCCGCGCGTACGCCCTCGCTGACCTGGAACCGGACCCCGCGGTCTCGATGGCCCAGGCGGGACCGCTGCTGGAGCGGGCGTCCGAGTCGATCGCGCGCGACTTCCTGCTCTAGGGGCTTTCGTCCGGATCGGGCCGGACCGGGGAGCGGGGTCCGGTGTCCGACGGCGTCACAGGGCGGAGCCGAGAGCCCGGGGATGGAGCGTCGGCGGCCGACGGCAACGCGGCGAGGCGCGGCACCGGGGCACGCGGGCCCGGCCTGATCCCGGCGGGGGCCCCGGCTCCGGCGGTCTCCTCCGGTGGCCGGGCGGGGCGCTGAAGCCGCGCCCGGCCACCGGAGATCAGCCCGGCCATCCCACGGAGGGTGTCGTGTCCTGACCGCCGCCGGTGTCCCGGCCGTCCCGCGCACCGTCCCGGCCGCTCAGCAGATCGGCCAGGTTCTGGAGTTCGGAAGGCAGGTCCCGGCGCCAGGCCATCGTCACGAACGGCGCGAGAAGTATCATGCCGCCGTCCAGATGGGGCTTGACCGAGACGGTGACCGTCGTGCCCAGCCGGCCCGGACTCAGCCGGAACTCCAGCTCCGGGGAGTGGCGGCCCAGCGGCGTCCACATGCCCGCACCGCGGAAGGCCAGGTACTCGACGGGGGTGCTCGCGGTGCACCGGAGGCGGTGCGCCCGTCGTCTGCCCGGAAACTTGCAGGTGTACTCGTCACCCAGTTCGGTGGTGATCGGGCCCTCGATCACCCGGTCGATGCTCGATGACCACTCGGCCAGGTTGCGCGGATCCCGGAGGAACGAGAAGACCTCGCCGGCGGGGCGGGACACATGGACATTCGCAGACACATGGGGCATGGCTCCACCTCTTACGGCGCCCGTACGCCCGAGTTTCGGCGTCCGGTAGCCCTCGTCGCGGTGCCGTCGCCCATCAGCCTGCCGCCGATCGGGGGGCGGCGCACCCGTCGCAGGACCGATGGAGTGACTCAGAGGTCCTGACGGGTCACTTTCTCGGAGAGTTGCGTGCAGAGTCGCTTGATCTCGCGGTATGTGCGGCTCCGCTCGGTGACGACCGCCGCCAGCAGCAGGGCGGTGAGCGCGGTGGTGCCGTTGAACGCCTGGAGAGTGATCATGTTGGTGAGCAGGCTGTGGTGGGCGAAGGGGCCGGTCATCCGTCCGGCGGCGAGGATCGCGAGCGTGGACACGGCCAGCGCGCAGGCGGCGGCGCCGGCCCGCTCGAAGCGGAAGGCGGCCCAGACCAGGAACGGGGAGACGAGGAAGAGCAGCGAGGCGCTGGTGTCGGTCGCCAGCAGGGTGATGCCCAGCGTGCAGGCTCCCAGCGCGACGGCCTCCGCCCATCGCGCCGGGCTGATGCCGTACGGCAGGCGGGCGTTGCGGACGACGAGCAGGAACGGTGTCACGACCATGACGCCCATGGCATCGCCCGTCCACCAGACCGACCAGGTCGGCCAGAACTCCTCGGCCGGGAGTGCCCCCGAGACGACCAGGGCGCCGGTGCCCACCGTCGCGCTGATCAGCATGCCCGCCAGCGCCCCGAGGAAGACCAGCGCCAGCGCGTCCCGCAGCCGGTCGAGTCCGTCACGGAACCCCGCACGCCGCAGCAGCAGGTACGAGCAGACCGGGGCGACCGTGTTTCCGGCGGCGATGATCAGTACCGGCACCAGCGAGGGCCCGATGGTGATGTTGGCGGCGAGGGCGCCGAGGGCGATGCCGGGCCAGATCCGTACCCCGAACACCAGCAGTGCCGCGACCGCGATCCCGGTCGGCGGCCACAGCGGGGTGACCTGGCCGCGTACCAGTTGCTGGAGCAGTCCCAGACGGGCTGTCGCGTAGTAGCAGGCCGCCACCGCGATGACCGTCAGGACTTCGACCGCGTGCTGTCGGAGCCGTGCTCTGTCCACCATTCCAGCATCGGGCACCGCGGCGTTGTGTGCCGCCGGGGAGGGGCGTGCGGAGCCGGTGAACACGGTACGTCCCGTCCGCCGCCGCGGTCCGCGAACGGGTCAGGTCCCGTCCACCGGCCCGCTCGTCTCCGTCGGACCGTCGTAGCGGACGACGAGCACGGCGGCGTCGTCCTCGTGACCGGTGAGGTCCGCCACCTGGAGCACCCGCGAGGCCAGCTCTCCGGGGTCGGCCCCGCCGGCCGAGGCCACCACCTCGGCCACCGCCGCGAGCCCTTCGTCGATCGGGTACGACGGCCCCTCAACGACCCCGTCGGTCAGCAGGACCAGGTACCCGGGCCGGGCCAGCCGCCGGCGGGTCACGGGGTACCACTGCTCGTGCATGATGCCCAGGGGCACCCCGCCGTCGTCCTGGGAGATGCCGGAGTCGCCGTCGTCGGTGCCCCATACGATCGGCACGTGTCCGGCGCGGGCCACGAGCAGCTCGCCGCGCTGCGGGGCGATGCTCAGCAGGCAGCAGGTCGTGAACAGGTCACCGCCCAGCGAGATCAGCAGATCGTTGGCACAGGACAGCACCGTGCCGGGGTCGGTCGTGACGCTGGCGAGCGCTCTGAGGCTGGCGCGGGCCTCACCCATGAAGGCGGCGGCCTCCACCCCGTGCCCCTGCACGTCGCCGATGGTGATCCCCGCGACCCCGTCCCGCATCGGGAAGGCGTCGTAGAAGTCGCCGCCGACAGCCATGCCGTCCTGCGAGGGCGAGTACCGGGCGCCGATCCTGATGCCCGGGAAATCGGGCAGCTCGGCGGGGAGCATGTGCCGTTGCAGGGCCAGGCCCATTTCCGCCCGGGCGCGCTGGAGCCTGATGTTCTCCAGGGCCTGGTCGACAAGGCGCCCAAGGGTGAGGAGGAGCTCCTGGGTGTTGTCCGATGTGTTGCGGTGTCGGTGCATGGCGTCCCCGCGCGGTGCGACGGGCTCCTCCTGAAACCTTAGCCCTCCTGCGGCCATCCGCAGCGGTCACGTGGCCGGGACACGGAGCCCGCGGCGAACGGCCGGGCCGGTGCCCTGCGCCTGCGGGGCGCCGTACTCGCGACGGCCGGGGCTCCGGGGCGCCTCCCGGGACGCCCGGCACCGAGGCACACGCCTGCGCGCGGGAGGACCCCGAAACCGGCCCACCGCCGCTACTGGATGAACCGGGGAAGCCACCTGGCCCGGTACCCGGGATGGCCGGCGTGCTCAGCGGCCAGTTGCCGGACGGCGAATCCCAGCCCGACCGCCCGCCCGGACCGGAAGTCCTGGTCCGGGCGGTCGGTGTCCAGGCCGGCGACCTCCGCGTACTCGTCGAGGAGCACCCTGCTCGTCTCGATGCGGCGCATCGTGCGTGCGGGGTCCTGAAAGGCGATGTGCTGGTCGAAGCCGAGATTCCGCACGCTGAACGCGATGCCCCCGGAGCGGTCGTGGACCTCGCCGGGCACGTCGGCAGGGCACCGCCAGCTGTCGCCGCCCGCCGCCTGCGCGATGCGCTCCTCCTCGGCCAGGCGTGCGCGCACGAAGTCGATCATGTCGGAGTTGTCTGTCATCGGGTTCCGAGTCCTTCATCATCAAGGCCTGGTTCCGGGGACGGCGCCCGCAAGCCGGTGGGGCCCAAACATACTGGGCGGAGCGGGGCGGAAACGCGGAAGGACCCGGGTGCTGGGGAGCACCCGGGTCCTTCTGTGTGTCGTGCGTGCCGCTACGGCAGCTGTGCCGTCCGTGCCTCGCGCCGGTTGTCACGGAAGGTGTTCACCCGCCGGGCCGTCGCGAAGAGCGGGATGACGGCTCCCAGGACCACCTGGAGCGCGCAGCCGGTCTGGAGGAGCAGCTGCCCGCCGGGGGCGTCGAACGCCCACGCGGCGAGGAGCCCCATCGCGGCCACGATCCAGCTGAGCATCGCCACCGCGAGGACACCCCGCGGCTTCGGGTACTCGACCCGGCTGACCATGAGCCACGCCACTCCGACGATCGCGAGCAGCGTCGGTACGAAGGGCAGCTCCAGGAGCACGATCGAGACGACCGTGAGCGCTCCGAAGGGGCTCGGCATGCCCTGGAACATGCCGTCCTTCATGGTCACGCAGGAGAATCTCGCAAGCCTGAGCACCACCGCCAGCAGCACCACGATGGCCGCCAGTGCGGAGACCCGCTGGTGTGCGTCGTCCGCGACCATGCCGTACACGAGGACGAAGTACGCCGGGGCGAGCCCGAAGCTGATCAGGTCCGAGAGGTTGTCCAGCTCGGCCCCCATCGGCGAGGAGCGCAGCTTGCGTGCCACGAGCCCGTCGAAGAGGTCGAAGACGGCCGCCAGGAGCATCAGGATCACGGCGGTGGCGGCGGAGTGCCGGGCCATGCCGCTCTCGTCGCTGCCGGTGAGGTGCGGGATGAGGATTCC
Organism: Streptomyces sp. NPDC047917; assembly: GCF_043204345.1. Classification (NCBI taxonomy): domain Bacteria; kingdom Bacillati; phylum Actinomycetota; class Actinomycetes; order Kitasatosporales; family Streptomycetaceae; genus Streptomyces; species Streptomyces sp. NPDC047917. The sequence continues at coordinate 374,254 of NZ_JBIDCA010000011.1, read as the reverse complement.
GGTGGTGGTGAAGTACACCGCCATGAATCCACATGTCGCGTTACCGAGAGTAAGGGTGTCCGCTATCGACAGCCGCAGAGAGAGCGGCATGTCCTCGCCGGCGTCCTCCTCGGACTCGGCCTCGGGCACCCAGCCTGCCTGTGTGTCGGGATCAATCACGGTCAATTCGAGTCACCCCCGCGGTGGTGGCCTGGCCGACCTCGACCGCGACCTCGACACCTTCCGGAAGGTAGATGTCGACCCGTGAACCGAAGCGGATCAGGCCGATGCGCTCGCCCTGCTCCACCTTCGTGCCCTGCGGGATGTACGGGACGATGCGCCGGGCGACCGCACCCGCGATCTGCACCATCTCGATGTCGCCGAGCTCGGTTTCGAAGTGCCAGACAACGCGCTCGTTGTTCTCGCTCTCCTTGTTGAATGCCGGAACGAACCCGCCGGGGACGTGCTCGACCGAGGTCACCGTGCCGGCCAGTGGTGCACGGTTGACGTGAACATTCAGCGGGCTCATGAAGATCGCGACGCGGGTGCGTCCGTCCTTCCACGGCATGATGCTCTGCACCACACCGTCGGCGGGCGAGATGACCCGGCCCTGGGCGATCTCGCGCTCGGGGTCGCGGAAGAACCACAGCATGCCCGCCGCGAGCGCGGTGGTGGGCACGGCGACCGCGGCCCAGCGTCCGGACCTGCGGGCCCGGGCGAGGCTGAGTGCCGCGGTGGCGACGGTCGGGAGGAGCCACGGCGAAGCTCCGCGCGCAAGGCGGACCCCGCCGCGTGGTGCAGAGGTTTGGCTGTCGGGCATGGATGACCTTCGTAGCGGATGATGCCGCGCTGGCAACGGGGGACGGCGGCTTTTCCGGCGATGTTATCGGTTGCGAGCAACAACTGGGCAAGCCAGCAGCCGAGTCGGACGGTGGGAAGGCACCGACCGAGGGTGACAGGGTGTGATCTTCTTCGCGGCTAAATCGCCTCGAAAGGGACAATCACCCCTGGAACCGGTACTCCTCAAGGAGTCGGCGCCCGATGATCATTTTCTGGATCTCGGCGGTACCTTCACCGATAAGCAGCATCGGGGCCTCCCGGTAGAGGCGCTCGATCTCGTACTCCTTGGAGAAGCCGTAACCGCCGTGGATACGGAAGGCGTCCTCGACGACTTCCTTGCAGTACTCGGAGGCGAGGTACTTCGCCATCCCTGCCTCCAGGTCGTTTCGTTCCCCGGAGTCCTTTTTGCGCGCTGCGTTTACCATCATCGCATGGGCGGCTTCCACCTTGGTGGCCATTTCGGCCAGCTTGAACTGGATCGCCTGGTGCTGGGCGATGGGCTTTCCGAAGGTCTGGCGCTGCTGGGCGTAGGAAACGCCCAGTTCGAATGCACGCTGTGCGACACCGCAGCCACGCGCCGCCACATTCACCCGGCCGACCTCTACTCCGTCCATCATTTGGTAAAACCCTCGGCCAGTGGTGCCGCCCAGAACCCGATTGGCCGGAATTCGTAGTCCGTCCATGATGAGTTCGGTCGTGTCGACACCCTTGTAACCCATTTTGTCGATCTTGCCGGGAATGGTGAGGCCGGGCCGGACCTCGCCGAAGCCCGGCTCCTTCTCGACCAGGAACGTGGTCATCGACTTGTGCGGGGCGGTCCCCTCGGGGTGGCCTTCGTCACTCCGGCACAGGACGGCGACGAGCGAGGACGTGCCACCGTTCGTCAGCCACATCTTCTGGCCGTCGAGTACGTACTCCTCGCCGTCCCTGACGCCCTTGGAGCTGATCGCCGAGACGTCCGAGCCCAGCGCCGGCTCCGACATCGAGAACGCGCCCCGGACCTCGCCCAGCGCCATTCGCGGCAGAAACGTGTCCTTCTGTTCCTGGGTGCCGTGCTGCTTGAGCATGTACGCCACGATGAAGTGCGTGTTGATGATTCCCGACACGCTCATCCAGCCGCGGGCGATTTCCTCCACGCAGAGCGCGTATGTGAGAAGCGACTCACCCAGGCCCCCGTACTCCTCGGGGATCATCAGCCCGAACAGGCCGAGTTCCTTGAGTCCGTCGACAATCTCCGTGGGGTACTCGTCACGGTGTTCCAGCTGGGTCGCGACCGGAATGATCTCCTTGTCGACGAAATCCCGGACCGTGGAGAGGATTTCCTGCTGGACGTCGCTGAGGCCGGCGGTCCGGGCGAGTCGCGTCATGGCTGCTTCTCCACGTTCTTCTGCGAAGGCTGGTTCAGCTCGGGGCGGCCGGGCTGCTCGCCGCCGCGCTCCTTGATGTAGGTCTCGGTGGGGACCATCACCTTGCGACGGAACACGCAGACGAGCGTCCCGTCCTGCTTGTAGCCCTTGGTCTCCACGTAAACGATTCCGCGGTCGCTCTTGGACTTTGACGGAGTCTTGTCGAGAACGGTCGTCTCGCCGTAGATCGTGTCGCCGTGGAAGGTCGGCGCGACATGCTTCAGCGACTCGACCTCAAGATTGGCGATCGCCTTTCCCGAGACGTCCGGAACGGACATGCCGAGCAACAGCGAGTAGATGTAGTTGCCGACGACAACGTTCTTTCCGAAATCGGTGGTCCGCTCCGCGTAGTTGCTGTCCATGTGCAACGGGTGATGATTCATGGTCAGCAGACAGAAGAGGTGGTCGTCGTACTCGGTGACCGTCTTTCCGGGCCAGTGCTTGTAGACCGCACCGACCTCGAATTCCTCGTATGTGCGTCCGAACTGCATGGTCAGGCCTCCGGCGCTTCAAACTTGGAGGTGCGCTGCATGCCGGCCGCGCGGCCCTTGCCCGCGACGACCAGGGCCATCTTGCGGCTCGCCTCGTCGATCATCTCGTCGCCCAGCATCGCCGAGCCCTTCTTGCCGCCCTCCTCGGAGGTGCACCACTCGTACGCGTCGAGGATCAGCTCGGCGTGGTCGTAGTCCTCCTGCGAGGGCGAGAACACCTCGTTGGCCGCGTCGACCTGACCCGGGTGCAGCACCCACTTGCCGTCGAAGCCCAGCGCCGCCGCCCGGCCCGCGACCTCGCGGTACGCGTCCACGTCACGGATCTGCAGGAAGGGGCCGTCGATCGCCTGGAGGTCGTGGGTGCGCGCCGCCATCAGAATGCGCATCAGGATGTAGTGGTACGCGTCCGCGCCGTAGCCGGGCGGCTGCTGACCGACGACCAGGGTCTTCATGTTGATCGACGCCATGAAGTCGGCCGGGCCGAAGATCAGCGTCTCCAGACGCGGTGAGGCGCCGGCGATGTCGTCGATGTTGACGAGGCCCTTGGCGTTCTCGATCTGCGCCTCGATGCCGATCCTCCCGACCTCGAAGCCCATCGTCTTCTCGATCTGGGTCAGCAGCAGGTCCAGGGCGACGACCTGCTGGGCGTCCTGGACCTTGGGCAGCATGATGCAGTCGAGGTTCTGGCCGGCGCCCTCGACGACCGTGATGACGTCGCGGTACGTCCAGTGCGTGGTCCAGTCGTTGACCCGTACGACCCGGGTCTTGCCCGTCCAGTCGCCGTTGTTCAGCGCGTCGACGATGGTGTGCCGGGCCCCCTCCTTGGCGAGCGGCGCGCAGGCGTCCTCCAGGTCGAGGAAGACCTGGTCGGCCGGGAGGCCCTGGGCCTTCTCCAGGAACCGCGGGTTCGAGCCGGGCACGGCCAGGCACGAACGGCGCGGGCGCAGGCGGGAGGTGCCGTCCCGCAGGGACGTCTCTTGAGGGTGGTGGTGGGAGACGGGCGGGCGGTTGACGGCAGTCATGCGGGGACCTCCAGAGGGTCGAGCTTGTTCGCTTTCCGGATCTCGTCGACGATACGGCCGATGATCTCCGTGATACCGAAATCCTTCGGGGTGAATACGGCGGCGACACCGGCCGCGATCAGGGCCGACGCGTCGGCGGGCGGAATGATCCCGCCCGCGATGACCGGGATGTCGGCGGCGCCCGCCTCGCGCAGCCGGGTGAGCACGTCCGGCACGAGTTCGGCGTGCGAGCCGGACAGGATCGACAGACCGACGCAGTGCACGTCCTCCGCGAGAGCGGCCGAGACGATCTGTTCGGGGGTCAGCCTGATCCCCTGGTAGACGACCTCGAAACCGGCGTCACGGGCCCGTACGGCGATCTGCTCGGCGCCGTTGGAGTGCCCGTCCAGCCCCGGCTTGCCGACCAGCAGCCGCAGCCGTCCGGTGCCCAGGTCGGCCGCGGTCCGGGCGACCTTCTCGCGGACCAGGGCCAGCGGGGTGCCCGCCTCGGCGGTCACCGCGACCGGTGCGGACGAGACGCCCGTCGGGGCACGGAACTCGCCGAAGACGTCGCGCAGCGCCCAGGACCACTCGCCGGTGGTGACACCCGCCCGGGCGCACTCCACGGTCGCTTCCATCATGTTCCCGGTGCCCGCGGCGGCCTTCTTCAGCGCGGCCAGCGCCTCGGTGGCGCGGGCCTCGTCGCGGTTGTCGCGCCAGTCGTGCAGGGCGGCGACGACCTTGGCCTCGTTGGCGGGGTCGACCGTCATGATCGCCCCGTCGAGGTCCTCGGTGAGCGGGTTCGGCTCGGTCGTCTCGTAGATGTTGACGCCGACGATCCGCTCCTCGCCGCCCTCGATCCGGGCCCGGCGGGCGGCGTGCGAGGAGACCAGCTCGGACTTCAGATAGCCGGACTCGACGGCCGCCATGGCGCCGCCCATCCGCTCGATCCGGCCGATCTCGGCGAGCGACTCGGCGACCAGCTCGTCCACCTTGGCCTCGACGACGTGCGACCCGGCGAAGATGTCCTCGTACTCCAGCAGATCGCTCTCGTGCGCGAGCACCTGCTGGATGCGGAGCGACCACTGCTGGTCCCAGGGCCTCGGGAGCCCCAGCGCCTCGTTCCAGGCCGGCAGTTGCACGGCGCGGGCGCGGGCGTCCTTGGAGAGCGTGACGGCCAGCATCTCCAGGACGATGCGCTGGACGTTGTTCTCCGGCTGCGCCTCGGTCAGCCCGAGGGAGTTGACCTGGACGCCGTAGCGGAAGCGCCGCTGCTTGGGGTTCTCGATGCCGTAGCGCTCGCGGGTGACACGGTCCCAGATGCGGCCGAAGGCGCGCATCTTGCACATCTCCTCGATGAAACGGACGCCCGCGTTCACGAAGAAGGAGATCCGCGCGACCACATCGCCGAACTTCTCCTCGGGCACCTGTCCGGAGTCACGGACCGCGTCGAGCACGGCGATCGCCGTCGACATGGCGTACGCGATCTCCTGGACCGGGGTGGCCCCCGCCTCCTGCAGGTGGTAGCTGCAGATGTTGATCGGGTTCCACTTCGGGATGCGGTTGACCGTGTACGTGATCATGTCGGTGGTCAGCCGCAGCGAGGGGCCGGGCGGGAAGACGTGCGTCCCGCGCGAGAGGTACTCCTTGACGATGTCGTTCTGCGTGGTGCCCTGGAGCTTCGTGGGATCGGCGCCCTGCTCCTCGGCGACCACCTGGTAGAGCGCCAGCAGCCACATCGCGGTGGCGTTGATCGTCATCGAGGTGTTCATCTGCTCCAGGGGGATGTCCTGGAACAGCCGGCGCATGTCACCGAGGTGCGACACCGGTACGCCGACCCGGCCGACCTCGCCGCGGGCGAGGATGTGGTCGGGGTCGTAACCGGTCTGCGTCGGCAGGTCGAAGGCGACCGACAGGCCGGTCTGGCCCTTGGCGAGGTTGCGCCGGTAGAGCTCGTTGGACGCCTCCGCGGTCGAGTGACCGGCATACGTCCGCATGAGCCACGGGCGGTCCTTCTGACGGCCGGTCATGTCAGATGTCCCTGAATCGGTTGATGGCGTCGATGTGCTGCTCGCGCAGCTCCTCGTCGCGCACGCCCAGGCCCTCGGTGGGCGCCAGGGCCAGCACGCCGACCTTGCCCTGATGGAGGTTGCGGTGGACGTCGTACGCGGCCTGGCCGGTCTCCTCCAGTGAGTAGACCTTCGACAGCGTGGGGTGGATCTTCCCCTTGGCGACGAGCCGGTTGGCCTCCCACGCCTCGCGGTAGTTGGCGAAGTGCGAGCCCACGATCCGCTTCAGCGACATCCACAGGTAGCGGTTGTCGTACTCGTGGTTGTAGCCGGAGGTGGAGGCGCAGGTGACGATCGTGCCGCCCTTGCGGGTCACGTACACCGAGGCGCCGAAGGTCTCGCGGCCCGGGTGCTCGAAGACGATGTCCACGTCCTCGCCGCCGGTGAGTTCACGGATGCGCTTGCCGAACCGCTTCCACTCGCGCGGGTCCTGGTTGTGCTCGTCCTTCCAGAACTTGTAGCCCTCGGCGGTGCGGTCGATGATCGCCTCGGCGCCCATCCGCCGGCAGATGTCGGCCTTCTGCTCGCTGGAGACGACACAGATCGGGTTGGCGCCGCCGGCCAGCGCGAACTGCGTGGCGTACGAGCCGAGTCCGCCGCTGGCACCCCAGATCAGCACGTTGTCGCCCTGCTTCATGCCCGCGCCGTTGCGCGAGACGAGCTGGCGGTACGCGGTGGAGTTGACCAGGCCCGGGGCCGCGGCCTCCTCCCAGCTCAGGTGCTGCGGCTTCGGCATCAGCTGGTTGGACTTGACGAGCGCGATCTCCGCCAGCCCGCCGAAGTTGGTCTCGAATCCCCAGATGCGCTGCTCGGGGTCGAGCATCGTGTCGTTGTGGCCGTCCGAGGACTCCAGTTCGACCGAGAGGCAGTGGGCGACGACCTCGTCGCCGGGGTGCCAGGCGTTGACGCCGGGACCGGTGCGCAGGACGACGCCCGCCAGGTCGGAACCGATGACGTGGTACGGCAGGTCGTGGCGCCTGGTGAGCTCGCTGAGCTTTCCGTAGCGCTCCAGGAAGCCGAAGGTGGCCATCGGCTCGAAGATCGAGGTCCAGACGGAGTTGTAGTTCACCGAGCTCGCCATGACGGCGACCAGGGCCTCTCCGGGCCCGAGTTCGGGCACCGGGACCTCGTCGAGGTGCAGCGACTTGCGGGGGTCCTTGTCGCGGGTGGCGAGGCCGTCGAACATCGCGGTCTCGTCCTTGTGCACGGTCACCGCGCGGTACGACTCGGGGATGGACAGGGCCGCGAAGTCCGCGGTCGTGCTGTCCGGCGATTGGATCGCGTCCAGGATTTCCTTCACGGGGTGCCTCCGGCGGATGGGGGCGCTGAGGGAACGCTTGCGATCCCTGCGAGCAGGAGAGGGAACGGTGAGGAGGTGCTGCCGTCGGTTCGGCTGTCAAAGCTTCGGCTTGCTCTGTGGAGCAGAAGGGTTTGCCTGTGACGCAGGCGTCCGGGCGCGCAGGCGAATCGCTTGCGGGGACAGCCGGCGTACGTGAGTTCGCAGCACGCCGGCCGCCCGGACACCTTCAACGTATGGCACTCCGTGACACCTGGCAAGGCACTCGGTGCCAACAATTTCTCTCACTTGTCACCCGCCGGGCACGTATGAGCAGCGTGGAGGGTGTTTCGCAGTGATGTGCCCGGAAATGAACCGCGAATGATCGATCAGCGCGAGCGGTACACGTAGGGGGTCGTGGTGCTCAGGGCGAGGAATCCGAGCCGCCGCAGGATCGGGGCGCTCATGTCGGTGGCGTCGACCTGAAGGTAGCCGTAGCCGCGCTCCGCCGCGATCCGGGCGCGGAAGGCCACCAGCGCCCGGTAGATGCCCTTCCCGCGCCACGCCTCGACCGTGCCGCCGCCCCAGAGCCCCGCGAAGCCCGTGCCCGGGTACAGCTCCATCCGGGCCGAACTGACCGGCTCGTCGCCCACCATGGCGAGCACGCCGACGAAACCGTCCGGGTCCTCGGCCAGCCGGGCCAGCACCTGCTGGCGCAGCCGCGACCAGTCGGAGCCGAACGCCCGCTCATGGGCGCGGGCCATCAGCTCCACGTCGTCCGCGTCACGCACTGTGCGCAGCCGTACGCCCTCGGGGAGCGCCACCCGGGTCGAGAGCTCCGCGACCGGGGCGACCAGCAGGGTCTCCGGCTCCTCCGCCTCGAAACCGGCCGCCGGCAGCCGCTGGGCCAGATCGGCAGGCCGGTCGTGCGCGTACAGCTTCCACTCGAATTCGCCGTACCCCAGCGCCGTGTAGTGCGCCACCTGTTCGGCGATCACCGCGTCCGCCCGGGCGGGATCGAGGTCCGGCGACGACCAGACGACCCCGTTCCAGTCGTCGGCCGCGCCGACCTGCCGTACGACGTCTCCGGTGCGTTCGACCCGGCCCCCGGGGGCGTCGGGGCGGGCGTGCTCGCGCATCTCGCGGTCGAACAGGGCCAGAAGCGCTTCATGTCCAGAATTCATCCGCCCACCACAACACCGGTGCACGGGAGCGGCAACCAGATTTCGGCCCGGGCGGAGGCGGCGGCGTGCCACCCCCGCCCGTACCCGTTCAGCGGTCCTGGAGCGCCTGCTGGATCGTGCGCATCACTTCGTCGAGCGGTGCGTCGGTACGCGCCACGGCGACCAGCACCTCGCCCTGGGACGTCACGGAGGCGGCCGGCTGCTTCGCGGGCTCGGCGCCGACGGTCCGGCCGGCCCCGATGCCGGACCCGAAGGTGTCCCGGACGATAGCGAAGGCATGGTCGAGCTGCGCCTCCACGTCGCCCTCGCCGTCCGCCCGCAGCCAGCGGCGCAGCACATGGTTGTGCGCGGTGACCACGGCCGAGGCCGCGACCTCCGCCAGCAGCGGGTCGTCGTTGCCGACATGGTGGTCGCGCTCGTCGAAGTGGCCCAGCAGATAGCGGGTGAACAGCCGCTCGTAGCGGGCCACCGAGGCGATCTCCGCCTGGCGCAGGGTGGGGACCTCGCGGGTCAGTTGGTAACGGGCCACGGAGACCGCGGGCTTCGCCGCGTACATCTTCATGACTTCCTTGATGCCGCGGCAGACGGTGTCGAGGGGATGCTCGTGCGCCGGCGCGGCGTTGAGGACGGCCTCGGCCCTGACGAGGGTGTCGTCGTGGTCCGGGAAGATCGCCTCTTCCTTGGAACGGAAGTGCCGGAAGAAGGTCCGCCGGGCGACTCCGGCGGCGCCCGCGATCTCGTCGACCGTGGTCGCCTCGTACCCCTTCGTGGCGAAGAGTTCCATCGCCGCGGCGGCCAGCTCGCGGCGCATCTTGAGCCGTTGGGCGGCGGCGCGCGTGCCTGCGGCACTTTCCTGGGCGTCGGGCGCGGCGGAGACACGGGAGGACCTGGCGGGCTGGGACATGGTGTGAACGTACTGCATCGGGTCGGGGGAGTGCGCCCGTGGGGGCGGGCCGCCCGAGGGATCGAGCAGCCCGCCCCAACCGCCCCTGGCCTCGGAGGACCCGTCGGCGGGCTTCGCGGTGCCGCGGCGCCGGGCCCGGTCAGCGCCGGGCATATTCGCGGAAGCCGCGCCCCGTCTTGCGGCCGAGGCAGCCGGCGGCCACCAGGTGTTCGAGCAGCGGCGCCGGAGCGAGGCCCGGGTCGCGGAACTCGCTGTGCAGCACCTTCTCGATGGCCAGCGAGACATCGAGACCGACGACATCGAGGAGCTCGAACGGGCCCATCGGGTAGCCGCCGCCCAGCTTCATCGCGGCGTCGATGTCGTCGATGGTCGTGTAGTGCTCCTCGACCATCTTGATCGCGTTGTTGAGGTACGGGAACAGCAGTGCGTTCACGATGAACCCGGCCCGGTCCCCGCAGTCCACCGGGTGCTTGCGGACCTTGCCGCACACCTCGCGGACCGTGGCGTGGACATCGTCGGCGGTGAGCACCGTGCGGACCACCTCGACCAGCTTCATCGCCGGCGCCGGGTTGAAGAAGTGCATCCCGATCACGTCCTCGGGACGCGAGGTGGCCCGCGCGATCGCCACCACCGGCAGCGACGAGGTGGTGGTGGCGAGGACGGCGCCCGGCCGGCAGACCTTGTCCATGGTCCCGAACAGCTGCTGCTTGACCGCCAGGTCCTCGGCGACGGCCTCCACCGCGAGGTCGACGTCGGCGAAGGCGTCCAGGGATCCGGCCGCGGTGATCCGGGCCAGCGCCGCGTCCCGGGCCTCGGCCGTCAGCCGCCCCTTGGCGACCGAACGCTCCAGGGACTTGGCGATCCGGCCCTTCGCGATGTCCGCCTTCTCCTGGCCGCGGGCGGCCAGCACCACGTCGTACCCGGCCTTCGCGAAGACCTCGGCGATCCCCGAGGCCATCGTCCCGGAACCCGCGACACCCACCGAGCGCACCGCGCGCCCGGCCGTCGCCGCCCCGTTGTCCCGCGGCGTCAGCGCGTCCGGCACCACGGTCTGGCTGCCGGGCCCCTCGTACGTGTAGAAGCCGCGGCCCGACTTGCGGCCGGTCAGCCCCGCCTCGCTCAGCTGCCTGAGCACCGGCGCCGGGGCGTGCAGCCGGTCGCGCGACTCGGCGTACATCGCCTCCAGGACCGTACGGGCGGTGTCGATCCCGATCAGGTCGAGCAGGGCGAGCGGTCCCATCGGCAGACCGCAGCCGAGCTTCATCGCCGCGTCGATGTCCTCCCGGGAGGCGTAACTGGCCTCGTACATCGCGGCGGCCTGGTTGAGGTAGCCGAACAGCAGCCCGTCGGCGACGAAGCCCGGCCGGTCGCCGACCGCGACCGGCTCCTTGCCCAGGCTCCGGGCGAGCGCCGTGACCGCCTCGACGGCCGGCGGCGCGGTCAGCACCGAGGAGACCACCTCGACCAGCTTCATCGCCGGCGCCGGGTTGAAGAAGTGCAGGCCGAGCACCCGCTCCGGGTGCAGCGACTCGGCGGCCAGCCGGGTCACCGACAGGGCGTTGGTGCCGGTCGCCAGGATCGCGGTGGGGGAGACGATCGCGTCGAGCTCCCGGAAGACCTGCTGCTTGATCTCGTACGACTCGGGCACGACCTCGATGACCAGCTCCGCCTCCGCGGCGGCCTGGAGGTCGGCGAACGTACGGAACCGGGCGAGGGCGTCGCTCCGCTCCTCCTCGGTGATCCGCTCGCGCCGCACGGCGCGGGCGGTGGCGGCTTCCAGGGCGGCGACGGCCCGGCGGGCGGCCGCGTCGCTGGTGTCGATGCCGATGACCTCGTGGCCGGCGCGGGCCAGGACCTCGGCGATGCCGGTGCCCATGGTGCCGAGACCGACGACGGCAATGGTGCTGAGCGGGGTGTCCATCACGGGACTCCAGAGAATGAGTGACGACTGTGAGGAGGCACGGCGCGCACAGGAAGAAGGGGAACCGGCGCGACACGTGCGGGAATTGCGTGTCGTGGTACTCGGGGCCGTCGGCGCGATGAGCACGCCCGGACCCGGAAAGGGGCGACGGACTCTGTCCCGGAGTCACGTCTGGCACAACTGCCGAACCGACAGGCACTCCGGGTGGCTGCGTCACCAGGCCACCGGAGCAAGCGGGGATGGTGTCCCGCTCACATGAGATTAACTGCCCGGTAACGAGCGCGCCAGCCCCCGGTCGTTGTGCCCCGTGCCACATTTCCCCGCCCCTCGACGAGCGGAGCCCTCGCCCCGATACGAAAACCCCCCGCCTCTCGATACACAGAGTCTCCGCCGATAAGCTGACTGTCATGGATGAGGAGTTCCGGTCGCTGGCGGACCGGCTTGCCGACGAGGCGGAAGCGGCGGGGGAGTCGGCGCAGTGCCGAGGACTGCTCGCCACCGAGGACGAGGAGGAGCTGGCCCGGGTCCTGGTGGAACGCGAACGCCCGCTCTGGGCCCGCGAGATCGCCGCCTTCCGGCTCGGCTGCGGCGGGGACCGGCGGGCCTTCGAGGCGCTGGTCCTGCTGCTCAACCACCGAGACCCGGAGCGCTGCGTCTCGGCCGCCCACGCCCTGGTGCTCCTCGGCGACCCCCGTACGCCCCGGGCCGCGGCGGCCCTGGCGACCAACACCCTGCGCACCGCGTACGCCCTGCACCCGGTGCGGCTGCTCACCGCGTTGCGGGCCCCGGAGTCCGTACCGGCGCTGATGAGCACCCTGGAGCCGCTGCTCGCGCCCGGCGATCCGCACTGGCGGGTGGCACTGGCCTGTGTGGAGGGGCTCGGGCAGCTGGGGGACGAGCGGGCCCGTCCGCTCCTGGAGGCCGCGCTGCCGCACCCGGGACTGGGCGGTGCGGCGCGCGACGCGCTCGGCCGGCTGGACGCGCCCTGAGCGGCCGCCGGGCTCAGCGGGCCCCGGCATCGCCGAGAGCGCGTACGTAGCGGACCTCGGGCACCGGGGCGCCGTCCGCCTCGAAGGACTCCTCGGCGCCGTCGGGGCGGAAACCCGCGCGTTCGTAGAAGCGGCGGGCCGGGGCGTTCTCCTTCAGCACCCACAGCGCCAGGTCCGGGAAGCCGGCGGCCGCGGCGCGGCCGAGTATCTCGGTCATCAGGGCACGGCCCGCCCCGGTACCGATCTGTTCGGGCGTCACGTAGAGCGCGTACAGCTCGCCCCGGCCGACCGGCCCGCCCATCTCCCGGGACGGGCCGTAGCAGCCCCAGCCGATCACTCCGGCGCCCGGCCGTTCGGCCACCAGGTTCACGATCGTGGTGCCCCGGGCGAAGGACGCCCGCCGCCGCTCCGCGTCGTCGGCGACGGTGAGTCGCATCTCGTCCAGGTACGACTGCGGAACCAGCCCCGCGTACGCGTTCTGCCAGCCGCGTGCCCGGATCCGGGTGACCGTCTCGCAGTCGTCGACGGTCATGTCCCGGACCCGGATCCCGGTGGGTGTGGGTTCTGTCGTCATACGGGCCATCCTGGCGCATCCGCCAGGACGGCCCGTGCCCGAGCCGGACCGGGGTGTCAGCCGCGGAAGCCGAGCAGCCCGTGCAGGGCGCTGCCCCTGCTGCCCGAGCCGGCACGCGGGGCCGACTTCGACGCCGCCTCGCCGGTCAGCGGTTGCGGGTCGGGGGACTTGGCGCACACCGCGTCCGCGTCGGCCCGGCCGCCCTCGCCGCGTGGGACAATGCCCTTGGCGAGGTAGTCCGCCAGATAGGTGTCCAGGCAGTCGTTGCCGCTCAGCGTGATGCCGTGGTTGCCGCCGCCCTGTTCGACGACCAGGCTGGAACCGCGCAGCCTGCGGTGCAGGGTGACCCCGCCCTCGTACGGTGTGGCGGCGTCGTCGGTGGCCTGGAAGAGCAGCACCGGGGGCAGGGCGCTGTTGGAGACACGTACCGGATTCAGCGGCTCCACCGGCCAGTCGGCGCACGGAGCGTTGTACCAGTTGTTGTTCCAGGTGAAGAACGGCGCCTTGGCGTGCACCCGACGGCTGTCGCCGCGCCAGGTGTTCCACTGCCGGGGCCACTGGACGTCGCGGCACTGCACGGCCGTGTAGACCGAATACCCGTTGTCGCCCTCTGCGTCGACCGCACCGAACTTCTTGTACGCCTTCATCAGCGCCTTCTCGTCGCCGTCGTTCGCGTACGAGGCGAACGCCTCGGCCAGAAGCGGCCAGTACCCGTTGTAGTAGCCGCCCGGCAGGAAGGTGTCCTCCAGCTCGCTCGGGCCGATCTTCCCGCCGGCCGGACGCGTCCGGACGGCCTCGCGCATCGCGTACCAGGCGGCCTCGACCTTCGCCGGGTCGCTGCCGAGCCGGTACGTGGAGTCGTGCTTCGCCACCCAGGCGGCGAAGGCCTTGTGACGGGCGTCGAAGGCGTAGTCCTGGCTGATGTTGTCGTCGTACCAGACGCCGTCCGGGTCCACGTTCGAGTCGAGCACGAAGCGTCGCACCCGGTCCGGGAACAGCTTCGCGTACACGGCGCCGAGGTAGGTGCCGTAGGAGTAGCCGAAGTAGTTGAGCTGCCGGGAACCGGTGGCCCGCCGGATCACATCGAGGTCCTTCGCGGCGCTGACCGTGTCCATGTACGGCAGCAGGTCCGGGTACTTGCGCCCGCACGCCTCGGCGAACGAACGGGCCCGGTTCCGGTTGGCCTGCTCGACACCGGGCGAGCCGGGCACCGAGTCGGGGCGCACCGGGGCGAAGTACTTCGGCACGCAGTCCAGCGCCGGCCGGCTCTTTCCGACACCGCGCGGGTCGAAGCCGATCACGTCGTACTGCGAGGCGATCGACCTGGGCAGCGAGGACGCCACGAACCCGGCCATCGACAGTCCGCTGCCGCCCGGGCCGCCCGGGTTGACGAGCAGGGGGCCCTGGAAGGTCTTCGAAGTGTGCGGGATGCGGGACAGGGCGAGAGTGATCCGCCGGCCCGACGGGTCGTCATGGTCGAGCGGGGTACTGACCGATGAGCACTGGAGCCGCGGATGCGACTTGGTGCCGCAGTCGGTCCATTCGAGCTGTGCGGCGGCGGCGAGCCGTGCACCGTTGTCGGCGGCCGCCGGGGACGGTGCGGCGGTCACCAGACCGGCGACCGTCGCACCGACGGCGAACAGAACTCCTGAACGTTTCGTCATATGGCCTCCCGTGGTGGGGAAACACGGCTGCGCGTGGCGCAGCCCCCGCCGCATGCTCCCCGCATTCGCGCCAGGAAGGACCTGTTGTGTGGAGAGTTGACCCGTTTGCCGGTGTTGTTCGGTCACGATCTCCGTGACGGTGCCTGCGGATCAGAGCAGGGTCAGTTGTGTGGCCCCGGGGGCGTCGGGCGGCGAGGGCCGCTCCTTGCGTGTGGGGAGCCGCCGGGCGGTGCCGCGGTGCGAGGGGCCGATGCCGTACTCGGCCGCCAGCTCGTGGACGTACCGGGTGATGCGGCGCTGGTACCACTTGGGCGCGTAGGCGCCCTCGGCGTACAGCCGCTCGTACCGCCGTACCAGATGGGGGTGGTGGTCGCCGAGCCACTGCATGTACCACTCCCGGGCGCCGGGCCGCAGATGGAGGACGAGCGGGGTCACCGAGGTCGCCCCGGCGGCGGCGATCGCCCGGACCGTGGCGCGCAGCTGGTCCGGATGATCGCCGAGGAACGGGATGACGGGGGCCATCAGTACGCCGCAGTCGATACCGTTCTCACTCAGCGTGCGGACGGCGTCCAGGCGGCGCGACGGGGACGGGGTGCCCGGCTCGACGGTGCGCCACAGTGCCTCGTCGACGAAGCCGACCGAGACGCAGACGCCGACGTCGGTGACCTCGGCGGCCTGCCGCAGCAGTTCCAGATCGCGCAGGATCAGCGTCCCCTTGGTCAGGATCGAGAACGGGTTCGCGTGATCGCGCAGCGCCGAGATGATGCCGGGCATCAACCGGTACCGGCCCTCGGCGCGCTGGTAGCAGTCGACGTTGGTGCCCATCGCGATGTGCGCGCCGTGCCAGCGGCTGGACGCCAGCTGTGCGCGGAGCAGCTCCGGGGCGTTGACCTTGACGACGATCTGGGAGTCGAAGCCGAGGCCGGTGTCGAGGTCCAGATAGCTGTGGGTCTTTCGGGCGAAGCAGTAGACACAGGCGTGCGAGCAGCCCCGGTACGGGTTGACCGTCCATTCGAACGGCATCCGCGATGCGCCCGGCACCCGGTTCACGATCGAACGGGCCCGGATCTCGTGGAAGGTGATTCCCCGGAATTCGGGGGTGTCAAAGGTGCGCGTGGTCACCGCGTCGGCGGTGAAGAGCGCGCTGTTCCCGGTCGTGGCGGGGTTCTCGACCAGATTGTCCCAGCGCATGGACGCCTCCTCGGTAGTACTGGACAGAGAATAGAACACTTGTTCCCTTGATCGTTTTCTCCCCTTCGTCCCGGGCCGGATTTTGAGCGGAGTGTCCGAGGTGATTGGCTCAGCACACCCCCGAACAACCGAGTGCTGGAGGAACAGCCATGGCGCAGGTCGAGGCCACGACAGAGCGAGTCATCGCGGCGGACGCGGAGACGGTGTTCGACGCGCTGGCCGACTACAAGGAGGTCCGGGGCAAGGTGCTGCCCGGACACTTCAGCGAGTACGAGGTGCGCGAGGGCGGTGACGGCGAGGGCACCCTCGTCCACTGGAAGCTCCAGGCCACCAGCAAGCGGGTGCGCGACTGCCTGCTGGAGGTCACCGAGCCCACCGACGGACAGCTCGTGGAGACGGACCGCAACTCCTCGATGGTCACCACCTGGACCGTCACCCCGGCCGGCGAGGGCAGGTCGAAGGCCGTCGTCTCGACCGTCTGGAACGGCGCCGGCGGCATCGGCGGATTCTTCGAGAAGACCTTCGCGCCCAAGGGACTCGGGCGGATCTATGACGAGCTGCTGCAGAATCTCGCCACCGAGGTCGAGAAGTAGCCCTCTTCGTGCTTGACCGGCCTCACCGGTTCGGGTGGTTTTTCACGGCCCGCCGGTTGTGCGCCGTAGTGGCTCCCACCGGGAACTAAGCACCTGTGTGCGCCGCCGGCGCCCCTCCCGTCGCGTTTGCCCTCCGTTGTTGCGCAATGCAGAAATGGGCGGCGCAGACGCGACGAGGGGAGCGGCACGTGGTGGGTGGGATCACTCTGTTGGAGGAGGAGCCGGGCGGCGCGGGGACCGCCGGAACGGCCACCGCACCGCCCTCGCCGCCTTCCGCCGGGGCCGGACCGGCACCGGCCCCCGCCCCGTACGGCGAACCGGAGACGGACCGCCGCCGCATCCGGATGATCTTCATCGGGCTGATGCTCACGCTGCTGCTCGCGGCGCTCGACCAGATGATCGTCGCCACCGCGCTGCCGAAGATCGTCGGCGAGCTGCACGGCCTGGAGAAGATGTCCTGGGCCGTCACCGCGTACCTGCTCGCCTCCACGATCGGACTGCCGATCTACGGAAAGCTCGGCGACCTCTTCGGCCGCAAGGGCGTCTTCCAGTTCGCCATCATCGTCTTCGTCATCGGTTCCGCGCTCGCCGGCTGGTCCCGCACCATGGACGAGCTGATCGCCTTCCGCGCCGTCCAGGGCATCGGCGGCGGCGGGCTGATGATCGGGGTCCAGGCGATCATCGCGGACGTCGTGCCGCCCAGGGAACGCGGCCGGTTCATGGGCCTCATCGGGGCCGCGTTCGGCCTCGCGTCCGTGGCGGGCCCGCTGCTCGGCGGCTTCTTCACCGACCACGCGTCCTGGCGCTGGTGCTTCTACATCAACGTCCCGTTCGGCCTGGCCACGCTCGCCGTCATCACCGTCGTGCTGAAACTCCCCAGGCCCACCGTCCGGCCCCGCCTCGACGTGCTGGGCGCGCTGCTGCTCGCGGCCGCCTCCACCTGCCTGGTGCTGCTGACTAGCTGGGGCGGCACGGAGTACGCGTGGGGCTCGCGCACCATCCTGGGACTGGGGGCCGGGGCCGTCGGAACGGCCCTGCTGTTCCTGGTGGTCGAGCACCGGGCCGCCGAACCCATCATTCCGCTGCGGTTGTTCCGTGACTCGATCTTCAACGTCACCGCGCTCGTCGGGGCGATCGTCGGAGTCGGGCTGTTCGGCGCCGCCAGCTATCTGCCGACCTTCCTCCAGATGGTCGACGGCGCCACGGCCACCGAGTCCGGGCTGCTGATGCTCCCGATGATGGGCGGCATCGTCGTCGCGTCGGTCGTCTCCGGCCAGCTGATCTCCCGCACCGGGCGCTACCGGATCCACCCGATCCTCGGCAGCGGCCTCTCGGTGGCCGGGATGTGGCTGCTCTCCCGCCTCGAAACCGACACCCCGTGGCTCGAATACAGCATCGCGCAGGCCGTGCTCGGCATCGGGATCGGGCTGATCATGCCGGTCCTGGTGCTCGCCGTGCAGAACTCCGTCGCGCCCGCCGACATCGGCTCCGCCACCAGTGCCAACAACTACTTCCGGCAGATCGGCGGCAGCGTCGGCGCCGCCGTCTTCGGGACGCTCTTCGCCGGGCGCCTCGCGGACGCGCTCGCCGTCCGGCTCCCGTCCGGAGCCGACCTCCCCGACCCCGAGTCGATCACCCCGCAGCTGGTCCACGCCATGGAGCCCGCGCTGCGCGACAGCTACATCCAGGCATACGCCGACGCGATGCCGCGGATCTTCCTCTACCTCGTGCCGGTGCTCGCGCTCGGCCTCTTCTTCGCCTTCTTCCTCAAGGAGAAACCGCTGGTGTCCCACCACAGCCCCGAAAGCGCCGCCGAGTCCGTGACCGTTCCGGCCGCCCGCACCACCCCGACCCCCACGGGCACCGAGGCCGCCGCGCCGCCGTCCGTCCACCTCTCGGGCGTACCGGTGTGCGGCAGCGTCCAGCATCCCGACGGTACGAAGGTCCCGCGCGCCGCCCTCACCCTCATCGACGTCCAGGGTCAGCAGGTCGGACGGGGCGCGAGCGGCGACGACGGGCGGTACGCGCTGAGCGTGCCGGGCGCCGGTTCGTACGTGCTCATCGCCGCCGCCGGTGGCCACCAGCCGCAGGCCGTCAGCGTCACCGTGGGCGAACGGCCCGTCGAGCTCGACGTGGTGCTCGGCGGGGCCGGGCGGCTCGCCGGGACGGTCGTCACCGCCGACGGCATCCCGGTCCGCGACGCCGCCGTCACCCTCACCGACGTCCGCGGCGAGGTCGTCGCGTCGACCCGGAGCGGCCGCGAAGGCGGCTATGTGATCTCGGAGCTGGTGGCCGGGGAGTACACCCTCGCCGCCAGCGCCCCGGCCTTCCGGCCCGCCGCTCTGCCGGTGAGCGTGCAGGCGGCCAGGGAGACCCGGCAGGACGTCGAACTCGCCGGCGGCGCGGTGCTGCGCGGCATCGTACGGGCCGGCGGCGGGCGGCACGTCGAGGATGCCCGGGTCACCCTCCTGGACGCGGCCGGCAATGTGGTCGACACCCTCACCACGGGCCCCGACGGGGCGTTCCGCTTCGTGGACCTGTCCACCGGCGAGTACACCGTGATCGCGGCCGGGTATCCGCCGGTGGCCACCGTGCTCCAGGTGGCGGGCGGCGGACGCACCGAACGCGATCTCCAACTGGGCCACGAGGACTGAGAGTCCGGAGCGGGTACGGGCCGGCCGGCGGATTTCCGGGGCCGGCCCGTACCCGTGGACCCGCCGCTGGGTGCGCGTCCCGGTGCGCCGGGCGCACAACCCGCCGGGGCGATTACGCCGATGCCCGGCGGACGCCGGTCACGGAGCCGTACCGTGGAGTCACAGACCGCAGAACATTGCGGTGGGGAAGGAGCCTTCCGCCCATGGAATCCGAGGTGCCGCCGCAGCGGACACCGTTGTCGCGCGACGCCATGTCGGGCCGTGTGCCGCTGGCCGTCGCGGTGGTCGACACGCATGGCCTCGTCTCGCACTGGTCGAGCGGCGCGAGACGGCTCTTCGGGGTCACCAGACAGGATGCGGTCGGCTGCCCGGCCGGTGAACTCCTCCCGGTCATCGGCGTGTTGGACCGGGTGGAGGAAGAGGAACGGCCCGGAGCCGGTCCCGCTCCGGACTGCGGACCCGGCCCCGGGTCCGACGGACCGCCGGGCGGGAGCCTGTCGTACCCGATGGCGGGCCGGGCGCGGATCGACGAACCGGGGCGCGGCCGGATCGACGTGCTGTGGTGGGCCTATCCGCTGGTCGGCCCGGGTTCCGAACGGCTGCTGGTGCTTGCCGCGGACGCCGGCCGGCTGGGCGGCGGCGGCACGGGCGAGGGCCGGGACACGGGGACCGTCGCCCCCGCGTTCGC
Organism: Streptomyces sp. NPDC047917; assembly: GCF_043204345.1. NCBI lineage: Bacteria > Bacillati > Actinomycetota > Actinomycetes > Kitasatosporales > Streptomycetaceae > Streptomyces > Streptomyces sp. NPDC047917. The sequence continues at coordinate 354,830 of NZ_JBIDCA010000011.1, read as the reverse complement.
GCTCCACACCGACTTCCCCGGCTACCGGGAGCTGGCGGGCCGGCTGCCCGAGATCCTGCCCAGCATGAGCGTCGGCGAGGCGACCAGAATCGTCGCCCAGGTGCTCGAACTCGGATACCCCGTCCTGGAGTTCAGCCACCGCAGCCAGGTCCCGGTCACCCCCGACTGGGGTGTGCCGCGACGCGGCTCCCGGCACCCCGCCCGCTCTCCGCTCGGCGACGGCGGGGCAACGCCCGCTCCCCGTACCGTCCCCCGCCCCGAACTGGACCTCGAATACGCGGCGGTCCGCGAACGGCTGGAATTCCTCAACGAGGTCAGCGGCCGCATCGGCACCTCCCTCGACCTGGAACGCACCATCCGAGAGGTCACCAGCGCCGCCGTGCCCCGCTTCACCGACTTCGCGGGTACGCACCTGCGTGCCGCGGTCCTGGCCGGCGAGGGCTTCCCGGACGGACCGCCCGACGTCACCACCGTCTGGCACCGGGTCTGGGTCGAGCACAACGACGAACCGGGCCGCTGGGACGACACCGTCCCCGTCGGCGAGTCCATCGCCTTCCCCGAACACACCCCGTTCTTCCAGTGCATGGTCACCGGCGAACCCGTCCTCGTCCCGTACGTCAGCGAGGAGGCGAGCAACCGGATCTCCGGCGAGTTCGAGAAACGGGACCTGCGCCCGCTGATCACCCACCGCTCCCTGCTGATCGTGCCGCTCAAGGCCCGCGACGTGGTCCTCGGCTTCATGGTCCTGATGCGCCGTCCCGGCCGTGAGCCCTTCGACGACATGGACCGCACCACCGGCGCCGAACTGGCCGCCCGTGCCGGGCTGGTACTCGACAACGCCCGCATGTACACCTTCCAGGAGAACGTCGCGGAGACGCTCCAGGACAGCATGCTGCCCCAGGTCGCTCCCCGGATGGCCGGCTGCGACATCGCCACCAGGTACCTGCCCGGCGCCCGGCTCGGCAGGATCGGCGGCGACTGGTTCGACTCGGTGAAGCTGCCCGGCTCCCGGACCGCCCTCGTGGTCGGCGACGTCATGGGGCACGGCCTCAACTCCGCGGCGATGATGGGGCAGTTGCGTACCGCCGTACTGACCATGGCCACGATGGAAATGCCACCGTCCCAACTGCTGCGCAACCTGGACGACCTGGCACAGCGCCTGGGCGAGCAGTATCTGGCGACCTGCCTCTACGCCGTCTACGACCCGATCCGCTCCGAGGTCCAGATCGCCAACGCCGGGCACATCCCGCCCGTGCTCGTCCGGGCCGAGGACGGCCGCGCCGAACTCCTGACCCTCCCCACCGGTGCCCCGATCGGTGTCGGTGGTGTGGCCTTCGAGACCGCGACCGTACGAGTGCGGCCCGGCGACCGGCTGATCCTGTGCACCGACGGTCTGGTCGAGGTGCGCGGCCAGGACATCGGTGCCGGACTCGCCGCGCTCTGCGCCTCGGCCGCCCATCCCGCGGCCTCCATGGACGACGCCTGCGACACCATCATCCGCGCACTGAACCCGAGCGGGGGCCGCAAGGACGACGTCGCGCTGCTGATGGCCCGGCTGAACGGCATCCCGGGCGACGACGTCGCGGAGTGGCAACTCGCCCTGGACCCACGCGAAGTGGCGCGATCACGACGACTGGTGCGCGGGAAGCTGCTCGACTGGAACCTGCCGGACGCGGTGGAGTCGGCCGAGCTGATGGTCAGCGAACTCGTCACCAACGCCGTGAAGCACGGCCGGTCCCATCACATCGTGCTCCGGCTGGTGCGCACCGGCGCTCTGCTGTGCGAGGTCAGCGACGACGAACCCGCCCCGGCCACGCTGCTCGACGCCACTTCCCACGACGAGTCCGGGCGCGGCCTGCGCGTGGTGAGCGGACTCGCCCGCGAATGGGGCACCAGCACCACCGCGCACGGCAAGACCGTCTGGTTCGAACAGGCACTCGGCAAGATCCCCGGCCCCAGGCCGCACACCTGGTGAAAGCCCGGCCAGGGGCCGGGGGGATGCTGTGCGGGGTCTTGCCGGGGCCGTCCGGGGAAGGTAGTCCGGTCCTGAGCAGGACGCCGCGGAACACCGCACGGCGTCGCGGGACGAACGGACCGGGAGCGCGCATGGACGTGTCACAGCACTACCGCGAGGCGTGGGAGGGCTACTGGTCCGCCACCTCGGACGCGCCCGGCGAGGCGATCTGGGACTCCGACCCCTCCCTCACCTCCGTACCCCACGCCGAACTGCTGCTGCCGCACGCCGACACTTCGCTGCCCCTCGTCGACCTCGGCTGCGGAAACGGCACCCAGACCCGCTACCTCGCCACCCGTTTCGCCCGCGCCATCGGTGTGGACCTCGCGCGCGCGGCCGTCGAGCACGCCCGCCGGGCCGACACCGCGGGCGTCGCGGAGTTCGCCCAGCTCGACCTCGTCGACGCGGAGGCCGTGGCGGCCCTGCGCGAGCGGATCGGCGACACCAATGTCTATATGCGTGCCGTGATCCACCAGAGCGAGCCCGGGGCCAGGGCCGCCGTCGCCGCGGCGGTCGCGGCGCTGCTGGGGGAACGGGGACGGGCCTTCGTCACCGAGCCGACCCCGGCCTCCAAGGAGGTGCTCCGGCAGGTGGCGCAGGGCCCGGACGGGCCGCCGGAGAAGCTGCGCCGGGTGCTGGCCCACGGGCTCAAGCCGGCCAGTGCCACCGCGGAGGAGGTGCGGCGGCTGCTCAGGGACGCCGGCCTCACCACCCTGGACGAGGGCGCGACGGCCCTGGCCCAGACCGAGTACCTGCCCGACGGTACGCGGGTCGCGCTGCCCGCACGCTGGTTCGTGCTGGGTCCGCGGTCGGCGGCGGCCGGTGGTGCCGGCTGACGTCCTGAGGGCGGGTCAGGCGGTGGGCCCGCGTCGTCGCTCCGCGGCGGCCAGGGCCGGGCGGCGGTAGTCGGCGTCCGAGGGGTTGAGGGTGACCCCGGGCGGGACGATCTTGTCGATGCGGTCGAGGATCTCGTCGTCGAGCCGGACCTCGGCGGCGGCCAGCTGGTCGGTCAACTGGTCGATGGTGCGGGCCCCGAGGATCACCGAGGACACCGCCGGATGCGTCGCGGCGAACGCCAGCGCCAGGTGCGTCAGCGGGACGCCCGCGTCCCGCGCCACGACCAGCAGCTCCTCCACGGCTTCGAGCTTGCGCCGGTTGCCGGGCAGTTCGAGGTCGAACTTGTGCGCCACCACGCGGCGGAAGGCGTCCAGTTCGATCGGCTGGTTGCCGCGGAACCGCCCGGCCAGCCAGCCGCTGTTGAGCGGGCTCCAGGTCAGCACGCCGAGCCCGTACTTCCGTGCCGTGGGCAGCACATCGGCCTCGATGCCACGCACGAACAGCGAGTACGGCGGCTGCTCGGTGTGGAAGGGGATGTGGTTGCGCCGGTCGGCGGCCCACTGGGCCTCGACGAGCTGCTCGGCGGGGAAGTCCGAGGTGCCGATCGCCATGATCTTGCCCGCGCGGACCAGATCGGAGAGCACGGAGAGCGTCTCGTCGATATCGGTGGCCGGGTCGGGGCGGTGCACCTGGTAGAGGTCGATGCGGTCGGTGCCCAGCCGCCGCAGGCTGTCGTCGACGGCCCGGGTGAGCCGGCGCCGGGAGTTGCCCCGCCGGTTGGGGTCGTCGTCCCCCATCCGGACCGGGAAGTGGCCCTTGGTCGCGAGCACCACGTCGTCGCGACGGCCGTGGAGGGCCTTGCCGACGATCACCTCGGCCTCGCCGCCGGAGTACTGGTCGGCGGTATCGATGAAGTTGATCCCGCCGTCCAGCGCCGTGCGGATCAACCGGACCGCATCGTCGTGGTCGCTGTTCCCCCAGGCGCCCAGGCGCAGGGTGCCCAGGGCGAACTTGCTGACGGAGATGCCGGTGCGGCCGAGAATCCGATGCTGCATCACTGCTCCCTGATGTCGTTTCCTCACGAACGGGACGCGGAGTCGCTACTTCCCCGATGCCGAAAACTTACAACCTGCGACATGAGTGATGCAAGTAGGGGCTCTAGAGGGGTACTGATGTAGCGTGTCGGCATGACGGAGCAGAAGCAGCAGACGAAACGGCCGCTCCGGGCCGACAGCGAACGGACCGTGCGGACGATCCTGGAAGCGGCCGAGCAGGTCCTCGCGGTCAACCCGGCGGCGAGCATGGAGCAGATCGCGCGGGCCGCCGGCGTCGCCCGGACCACCGTCCACCGCCGCTTCGCCACCCGGGATGCGCTGCTGGACGAGCTCACCGGCTGGGCCGCCCGCCAGTTCGCCGAGGCCGTCGACACCGCCCGCCCGGACGCCGCCCCGCCGCTCGTCGCCCTCTATCAGGTCACCGCCAACGTCCTCCGCGTGAAGACCGACTGGTCGTTCGCCATGAACCGCACGGCCGACGACACCCACCCCGAGGCGGCCCGCATCCATGCCGAGGTCCGCTCCACCTGCGCCCGGGTCTTCCGCCGCGCACAGGAAGCCGGCGTGCTCCGGCCCGACATCGATCTCGACTGGACCCGGCGCGTCTACTACGCCCTCATCCACGAGGCCGCCAAGGAGGGGGCAGGCGGTGGCGACACCGACGTGCTGGCCACGCGCGTCGTGGACACCCTGTTGCGCGGGACGGGAGGGCCGGCGGGGCTCGCGGGAGTGTGATCGGGCATGTGCGACGAAGGCACGACGGCACAAAGGCACAACGGCACAAAGGCACAAAGGCACGACGGCGCAAAGGCACGACGGCACAAAGGCACAAAGGCACGACGGCGCAAAGGCACGACGGCACGAACGCGCGAAGGCGCAACGACACAACGGCACGACGGCGGTGCGGCATCCGACCGGTCCGAGAATCCGGCAGTTGATAGCGTGCTCGTCGTGACAGAACTGGAAGAGCTGGTCCTGACCCCCGGCGAGCGGGCCCGGGAGACTCGGGTCGACAGTGTGGTGTTCGAGATGGACTGGACCGGTGAGGAATCACCGGGTCTGCTGGCGGAGTTCGCGGCCGGGCGGGTGCGGGCCTTCGGGGTGGAGCCGGTGGATGTCGACACCGATGCCGTCTACCGTGCGGCCGAATCCGAACCGACCGCGCGTCGCGGAGACTTCCCGGTCCGTCAGCTCGATCATCTGTCCGGTGTGCTGGCGAATCTCGGCTGTACGCTCCTTGTGTGTGACAGCGGCACCGACACCTACGAGGTACTGGTCGCGCTGACCGGAGGGAACGAGCCGACCGGGCTGACGCACCAGGGCTTCCCGGTGCGGGCCTGGGGTTCGGAACCCGATGGGGCCCTGATCAGTCTGGACTGCCCGGACTGCTCGTCGATGCTGGTCTGGGAGCTGGCGGCGAACCAGACCCTGGCGGACGAGCGCTGCGAATGCGGAACCGCGCTGTTCGACGCCGCCGGCCTCCCGCTGCCCGGCGTCACTCTCCACGACTGAGCCGCCCGGTTCCCCCGACCCGGGCTCATCCCCACGGAAGCCGGAACGCCGGAACGCCCGAATGCCCGAACGCCGGAGATTCCGAAGCCCGGAAGGCCCCGACCCCGGAACCGTCGAGCGTGGGTACGCGACGGTCCGCGCGGCCCCCTACTTGCCCAGCTTCGCGGCCAACGCGGCGCGCCGGGCGAAGGTGTCGTCCCTGGCCCCGGCCATTTCACGCAGGGCCGTTCTGCGTTCCCGCTGGGAGAGCCGGTCCAGGTAGAGGCGGCCGTGCAGGTGGTCGGTCTCGTGCTGGAGGCAGCGGGCGAAGTAGCCCCTGCCCTCGATCACCAGCGATCTGCCGTCCTTGTCGCGGCCCCGTACGACTGCCCGGTCGAGCCGCGGCACCACGCGGTAGGGTCCGGGAACGGACAGACACCCCTCGGATTCGTCGATCAGCCCACGCTGCTCGGCCGGCACCTCGTCCAGTACGGGATTGGTGATGTGCCCCACGTGGCGCACTCCCCACTCGTCCGTGATGTCCCACACGAACAACTGAAGGTCCACGCCCACCTGGTTGGCGGCCAGCCCGGCGCCCTCCGCCACCTGGTTCGTGGCGAACATGTCGTCGACCAGCCGTGAGAGTTCCGGCGTGCCGAACTCACTGATCTCCCGGCACCGGCGGCGCAGGATCTCCTCGCCGACCACGGTGATGCGGCGTACCGAACCCCGCCCCACCTCCGGCGCGAACCGGGGGAAGGACTCGACGGGTTCGCCCTGCAGGCGCACCCGGCGGTCCTGCGAGGTGTCACCGGAACCGACAGCCATGGATCATCAACGCCTTCCGCGCATGCCCGAACCGGCCCGGGAGGAACCCCCTCCGGCAGCAGGCCACTTGACCGAATGCTTTGCAAAGTAGCAGGCTTTGCAAAGTGAGCGATGAGAACAGGCAGAGCGAAGACCGGCAGAGCGAAGACCGGCAGGACCAAGACCGGCAGGACAAACGCCGGCAGGACGCGGTCCATAGCCATGAGGGCCGAAGTGCCCGGTCGGAGCTACCGCCCGTGCAACGGGCCCGGCGCTCGCTCCCGGACCATCCCGTACGCATCGCCCTGCTGGACCTGCTCGCCGAGGTCGGCACCGTCACGTCCACGCAGGCCGCGGCCCGTCTCGGCCACAGTTCCGGCCTCTGCTCGTTCCATCTGCGCCAACTCGCCCGGCACGGCCTCATCGAGGAAGTCCCGCACCGGGGCGGACGGGCCCGGCCGTGGCGGCTGCGCTGGGACTCCGGGCACCAGCCGGACGAGTCGGCACCGGAACAGTTCGATGCGCTCGCCCGCGGGCTGGAGGACGAGAGCTACCAGCACTGGCTGGCCCACCGGGACCGGGCACCCGCCGAGTGGCAGCACGACGAATCCTTCAGCGCCGTGGTCCACCTCACCCCGGCGGAGACGGCCGAACTCGCCGCCTCGATCCGCCATCTGCTGGCCGGCTACCGCGAACGGGACCAGCGGCCCGGAGCGCGCCCGGCAGGTACCGTGGCCGTGGCCGCGGTCACCAGGCTCTTCCCCCTGCTGGCCGAGCGTCCCGCACCGCGGCGGAGGGCGAAATGACCGGGCGCGCAGCCGCCGTGGTTGCCATCATGGCGTGATGAACGACGACCCGAGGAACAGACCTCCGCAGGTGGGCGGCGAGCGCGCCTCGCTGACCGGCTTTCTCCAGTACCAGCGCGAGACCCTGGCCATGAAGTGCGAGGGGCTCACCGACGCGCAGCTGCGGGAGTCGGCTGTTCCCCCCTCGGACCTGACGCTGCTGGGGCTCGTCCGGCATCTCGCCGAGGTCGAACGGTCCTGGTTCCGAAGGGTGTTGAGGGACGAGGTCGCGCCGGCGCACTGGCCGGGGCCGAATCCCGGCGAGTTCGCCGAGTTCGAGGTCGCGGACGCCGACACCGAAGAGGCGTTCCGTATCTGGCACGAGGAGTGCGCCCGCTCCCGGGCCGTCGTCGATGCCGCCGAGTCCCTCGACATCACCGGGAGTTACGGCGACGAGGTGTTCTCGCTCCGCTACATCCTCACGCACATGATCGAGGAGTACGCGCGGCACAACGGCCAGGCCGACCTGATCCGGGAGCGCATCGACGGCGTCACCGGCGAGTAGCCGCCGGACCGCGCCACGGAGACCGGCGCTCGCGCGGATGCACGGCGGCAGCGGATCAAGGCAGCAGTCGAGGACCCCGCTTCGCCGCCAGGTCCTCGACCCAGCCGAACAGGGCCACCGCCGCGGCTATCAGCACCCAGACGACCGCGAACTGGAACCACACGCTGTCCAGCGGCAGCCCCCGTTCGAAGGCCGGCACGTTCCACAGCAGGTCGATCAGCGGCACGCTCACCATCAGCGCGATCTCGTGCCACAGATAGACGGTCACGGCACGGGCGTTGAAGACCCGCACGATCCGGTCCGCCACCCGACGGCGGGCGAGCCACCCGAAGTCCGGTCGGAAGCGCAGGAGCAGCAGGACGAACCCCGCCGACCACAACGCCTGGGCGAGCGGGATGTCGTCGAGGTCGTAGGAACCGTCCACCCGGTGGCGGAGGGCCCACCAGCCGCCCGCCGCCATCAGGGGCGGAGCACAGGCCAGGACGGCCGCGGGTCGCAACCGGTCCAGGGCGCCGTCCCGGTGCGCGAAACCCAGCAGCCAGCAGAACAGGAAGACCGACAGGTCGCTGAGCGCGGCACCCGTACGCCCGTCCGGCACACTCCACACCACGGTCAGGAGCACGACGGGGACCAGCGACAGGGCGAGCGCGGACAGCGGGGCGAGACGGAAGAGGCGCAGCAGGAGGGGAGACAGCAGCACGAACCACAGGTAGGTGCGCAGGTACCAGAGCACCGCCCATGCCTGTTCGCCCCACGCGTTGCCGGGCGGGTCGCCCACCGGCAGCACCCAGTACAGGATGTCGGTACCGGGCCGCCAGCCGTGCAGCAGCATCGCCGCACCCAGCACCAGGCCGAACGCCCACACCGGGATCAGCAGCCTGCGCAGCCGGCCGCGGACCACCTGCTCGGCGGGCCGTTCCAGGGAACGCGCCATGAGCGAACCGGCGAGCCCGAACATCACCCCCATCGACGGGAAGACCAGCCCGAGCCACGGCCATTCAAAGGTGTGATAGGTGACCACGCGCACCAGGGCGAACGCCCGCAGCGCGTCGAAGTAGCGGTCCCGACCGCCACCCGGGGCCTTGGGGGCGCGGGGCGCCGCGCGCTCCCCGGCGTTCTTCGTCGCTGCCGTGCCCTTCGTGTTCCTCCCGTCCGCCGTCTCCGCGGTGTCCGCAGTGTCTGTCGCGTCTTTCATGTGCGGCGTACGGGGTGGTGCGCCCCGGCGGTGTGTACGCCTGCGGTGTGCGCCCGCCATCAGCCCGACTCCGTGCCGGACGCGGGGGCACCCACCTCACCGGTGCGCTTCAGCTTCTGCCAGCGCAGCCGGCCGCCGGTCGCGGCGGTGACACACGAGTGGATCAGCACCAGGTACATCAGCTGCCGGTAGGCCAGTTGCTGCAGGGGGAGCATCAGCAGGTAGCGGTACCTCTCGCCGTCGAGACGGAACGCGTAGGCCGCGCAGACCAGTTGGACCAGCAGCACGGCGGTCCAGGCCAGCAGCGACATCCGGAAGTCCACGAAGACCATCGCGTACAGCGTGAACACGTCGATCAGCGGCGCGAAGACGGGCGTGACGATCTGGAAGAGCACGACCAGGGGCATGCCGACCCGGCCGAAGCGGCCCGAGGGTCCGCGGTCCGTGACCGATCCGCGGTGCTTCCAGAGCGCCTGCATCGTGCCGTAGCTCCAGCGGTGGCGCTGCCGCCACAACTGCCCCAGCGACGCGGGTGCCTCGGTCCAGGCGCGTGCGTGCTCGGCGTACACGACCCGCCGGCCGGCGCGGTGCAGGGCGATCGTGATGTCGGTGTCCTCGGCGAGCGTGTCCTCGCTCATTCCGCCGACCGCCAGCAGGGCCTCGCGGCGGAACGCGCCGATCGCGCCCGGGATGGTGGGCATGCAGCGCAGCAGGTCGTACATCCGGCGGTCGAGATTGAAGCCCATCACGTACTCGATGTGCTGCCAGGCGCCGATCACGGTGTTGCGGTTGCCGACCTTGGCGTTCCCGGCCACCGCGCCGACCTCCGGGTCGCCGAACGGCTGCACGAGCCGGTGCACGGTGTCGGGTTCGAAGACGGTGTCGCCGTCCATCATCACGACGATGCCGTAACGCGCCTGCCGCACACCGTTGTTGAGCGCCGCGGACTTGCCCGCGTTCTCCTGGCGGACGACGCGTACGTTGGGCAGTCCCAGCGACTCGGCGATCTCGGCGGTGCCGTCGGTCGAACCGTCGTCGACGACGATGATCTCGATCGGATGGGTGCTCGCCGCGAGGGAGCCGAGCGTGTTGGCGATGCACTCCTTCTCGTTGTACGCGGGGACGATCACAGTCACCGGTTCCGTGACCGCGGGCCCCCAGCTGAACCGGCCGCTGTTGCGTTGCCGGTGGTGGCGCCGGGCGAGGAGGAGCATCATGCCGAATCTGGCCATCACGGCGATTCCCACCACCACCAGTGCGGCGGCCAGGCCCGGCACGGTCCACTCGGCGACGGCCACCGCGGCGAGGAGGGCGCGGCCCTCCCAGCGGGTCGCGGTGTCGGCGGTCCGGTGGGCGGCCTGATCGGGGTTGCTCTGCCGGGCGTCGCCCGGGGCGGCCGGTGCGTCCTGCGTGTGCCGTGTCGCCCGCGCGCTCGGTGCGGTCTGCGCGTCAGGGGAGTTCCGGGTCCGCTGCGTGGACTGCGCGTTCCGGGCGCCGCTGACCGTGGTGAAGGTGTAGCCCTTCGCCTTCATCTTCTTGATGTACTGCGGCAGCGCCTTGAGGGTCTGGGCCCGGTCGCCGCCGGCGTCGTGGAAGAGCACCGAGGCGCCCTTTCCGTCCTTCGGAGTGGCCCACTTGATGATCTTGCCGACGCCCGGCTTCTGCCAGTCCTCGCTGTCGGTGTCGATGAAGACACTGGTGTAGCCCAGGGCGCCGAGCTTCTTGTAGACGGGCCAGCTGTAGTTGTCGATGGCGTCGTTGGTGGAGGAGTACGGGGCGCGGAACAGCGTCGTCGTGATGCCCGCGGCCCCTGCGAGGGCGAGCTGCGTCTGGGCGATCTCACGGGTGACGCGCGCGGAGCTCTGGTACGAGAGATCGATGTGGGTGAAGGTGTGGACACCCACCTCGTTGCCGTCGTCCACCATCCGGCGCACCACGTCCGGGTAGCGCGAGATCATCGAGCCGACCAGGAAGAACGTGCCCGGCACGTCGTTGTCGTCCAGGATGTCGAGCACCTGCTGTGTCCACTCGGGGTCCGGGCCGTCGTCGAAGGTCAGCACGATGGTCTTGTCCGGCACCGACTGCGTGCGCGCAGTACCGCCCTCGAAGCTGAGGAAGGGGCCGCCGTCCAGGACGCTCCGCGGAACCTTGCTCGAACTGGCGCCGGAGCGGACCCGCTGGTCGTTTCCGACCTCGGCCCGCAGATAGCCGTCGAGCAACATCACCGAGACGAGTCCGAGCAGCAGCAGAAGGGCGACGACCACCCGCGGCCGGGGAGCGGCCTGACGGCGGACCCGTCCGATCCTGCTCGGTGCGGCGTGCCGTCGCCCGGCCGGGGAACGGCCGTGGAGCATGCTCATCGGGCCGCCCCGGTGGCGGAGGCGGAGGGCGAGGTAGCGGCCGAGGGCGGCCCGCCCGCTCCGACGCCGGGCCGGGCGTCCGGCTGCGCGCCCTCCGTGCCCGGAGGCATGTTCCCGGCCGGCCCGCCCCGCGAGGCGGGCGCGCCGCCGAAGGGAAGGAGCTGCGAGGGCGACACGGAGATGCCTCCCACGAAGGCGAGCCCGAGCACGGCCGCGTAACCGGCACAGGCGACACCCAGCGCGATGCCCGCACGGCGAAGCAGTCTGGCGCGGCGCCCGGTGCTGTCCACGAATACGGGCCCCTCCTGGCCTCCGGCTCCCGTCCCGGCACGGGGCTTGGGCGCTCCGGCGTGCTTGCGGCGGCGCCCGGACGGCGTCGGGTCGTTCTCGATGGAGGTGACGGATTGCATGTGCGCATGCTGGCGAACGGCGATGTGCGAAACCTGGGCCATTTCTGGCCGGCCGCTGTGGATGGGCGGCCAACCTGTGACGAGCTGAGAGTACGAGCGCCGCCGAGACTGTTCCGTACTCCTGTTCCGCGTACCCGAAAAGCACTGCTGGAACGGGACTTGATGACAGTGGTCAGTGCTCTCCGGCCTCCGGCCGTGAATTTCCTGTGAGTGGGAGCGGTACGCCCGTGTGAGAGGTTTCCGGTGTGTTCCGGTCCCTTGTCCCTTGCCGTTTCCGGAAACCCTTCACGAGAGCAGGTGCAAACACCATGCGGATTTCATCGAAGCGTTCGCCCGATCACGGGACAGGCCGCAGGCGGCGTGCCGCCCCGGTCGTCGCCGGGCTGCTCGCCCTCGGACTCGCCTGCTCCGCCTGCTCGACCGGCGCGGTGGCGGACCAGGACCGGGGCGCCCGCAAGGCCCCCGGCCCCGGCGCCTCCGCTGCCACCACGGCGTACAGCCCGTACGTCAGCGCCACGACCGCCGCCGGCACGGACCCGGAAGGCTCCCCGGACACGTACAACCTGGCCTTCGTCGTCGCCGACGGCGATGACTGCACCCCGCTGTGGGGCGGCACCGCGGAGGCCGGCGACCGGGCGGTGGCCTCGCGGATCGCCGCGCTCACCGCGACCGGCGCGAACGTCCGGGTCTCCTTCGGTGGGGCCGCGGGGAACGAGCTCGCACTCACCTGCGACAGCGCCCGGGAACTGGCCGACGCCTACGCGAAGGTGCTCGACGCGGTCGGCACGGACCAGGCCGACTTCGACATCGAGGGCGACGCGCTCACCGACCGGGCGTCGATCACCCGCCGCGACCAGGCACTGCGCCTCCTCCAGAAGGAGCGGGACCTCGATGTCACGTACACACTGCCCGTGATGCCGGACGGTCTGGAGGCGACCGGGACCGCCCTGCTGAGCGACACCGTGGAACGGGATGTCGACGTGTCCGCCGTGAACATCATGGCGATGAACTACAGCTCCTCGTACGACGGTGACATGGGCGACTACGCGCAGCAGGCCGCCGAAGCGGCCCACGACCAGCTCACCGATGTACTGGGCCTGTCGGACGCCGCGGCGTGGCGGGCGCTGCACATCACCGTGATGATCGGTGTCAACGATGTGGCGGGGGAGACGTTCACCCTCTCCGACGCGGCGTCACTGCGTGCCTTCGCCGAACGCAGGGGAGTCGGCGCGCTCTCCCAGTGGGCCACCTTCCGCGACCAGGAGTGCGCGGACGGAAACTCCACGAAGGCCGACGACACGTGCAGCGGGGTCGCACAGGAGACGGGAGCGTTCGCGAAGGCACTGGGCGGATGACCACGGAGCCGTCCACCGACACCCGCCCACCGACGCCGCCCACCGATGATCTCCCGGTACCGCGCTCCCGGAACGGCTCCTCGGGCCCCGCCCACCGTCACAACGCGGCAGTATCGCCGCTCGCACCTTCGCCGCTCGCACCGCCGTCGTTCGCACCGTCGCTTCGGAGCAGAGTCATCAGCTCCCGCGCGCCGGGGCTCATGTACTGGGCCGCCGGGAGCACCACGACGCTCTCGTAGCAGGGCTGTCGCGGCCCTTCGAGGTCCACCGTCACCAGTCCCCGGGCCTCGGGCTTGCGGGAGAAGTGGTGCGGTACCAGCGCGATGCCCAGCCCTTCGTGCACCAGCTCCAGCAGGCTGTGCACGTCATTCACCTCCAGCCCCACCGTGCGTCGCACCCCCGCCCGGCCGAACGCCCCGTCCGCCGCCCGCCGCGGACCCCAGTCGGGGTGGAAGTCGATGAACGACTCACCGGACAGCTCACGCCAGGCGACACGCTCCGCCGCCGCGAACCGATGTCCAGGCGCACAGAGCACGACCATGGGCTCGCGCGCCAGCGGAATGAGATCACCGCGCCACTCGTCGGCACCGACCGTCGCGGCGAAGGCGGCGTCGAGCCGCCCGCCGGCCACCCCGTCCACCAGGCTCGTGGTGCCCTCCTGGCGGAGCCGGATCTCCATCAGCGGATGCTTCCGGTGGAAGGCCGCCAGCAGACGCGGCAGACGCACCCCCGGCACACACTGCTCCACGCCCACCGACAGGGTGCCGCGCAGCAGCCCCCGTACCGCGTCGACGGCATCCCGCGCGGCCCGTGCCCCCGCCAGCGTCCGCTCGGCCTCCACCAGCAGTGCGTGCCCGGCCTCCGTCAGCCGCACGCTGCGCGTGGTGCGGCTGAACAGCGGCGTCCTGAGCTCGTGCTCCAGGGCCCGGACGGAGGCGGAGAGCCCGGACTGCGACACGGCGAGACGCTCGGCGGCCCGGGTGAAGTGCTGTTCCTCGGCGACGGCGACGAAGTGTTCCAGCTGACGCAGCTCCATGATTGAGAAATATAGGTGCTGAATCCCAGCAGAATCTTCTGTTGGACTGCTGGATCGCTGTCGGCCAACCTGGACCTGCGAACCGCACCCGCCTCTTCTGTGGAGCCCGCATGTACCTTCCGTCCGCCGACCGCTACCAGGCCATGCCCTACCGGCGCGCCGGACGCAGCGGACTGCTGCTTCCCGCGCTCTCCCTCGGCCTGTGGCACAACTTCGGCAGCGACAGGACGCCGGAGACCCAGGGCCGGATCCTGCGGCGAGCCTTCGACCTCGGCATCACCCACTTCGACCTCGCCAACAACTACGGACCGCCGCCCGGCGCCGCGGAGTCCGCGATGGGCCGCGCACTGGGGACGGACTTCGCCCGGCTCCGCGACGAGCTGGTCATCTCGACCAAGGCGGGCTACCTGATGTGGGACGGCCCGTACGGGGAGTGGGGGTCCAGGAAGAACCTGCTCTCGTCGCTGGACCAGAGCCTCACCCGGCTCGGCCTCGACCACGTCGACATCTTCTACTCGCACCGTCCCGACCCCGGCACTCCGCTGGAGGAGACGATGGGCGCGCTCGACTCGGCGGTGCGTCAGGGCAAGGCGTTGTACGTCGGCATCTCCAACTACTCGGCCGAGCAGACCCGTCAGGCCGCCCGGATCCTCGACGGGCTGGGCACGCCGCTGCTCATCCACCAGCCGCGCTACTCGATGCTGGACCGCGGGGCCGAGGACGGTCTGCTCACGGCGCTCGACGAGCTGGGCACCGGATCGATCGCCTACTCGCCGCTGGAGCAGGGCATCCTCTCCGACCGCTATCTGCGCGGCATCCCGGAAGGCTCGCGCGCCGCGGGCAGCAGCCCCTTCCTGACGCCCGAAGCGGTCACCCCGGAGCTGGTGGACCGGCTGCGGGCGCTCGACGAAGTGGCTTCCGCACGCGGCCAGTCCCTCGCGCAGCTGGCGCTCGCATGGGTGCTGCGGGGCGGCCGGGTCACCTCCGCCGTGGTCGGGGCGAGCAGTGTCGCCCAGTTGGAGAACAGCGTCGAGACGGTCCGGCACCTGGATTTCGCCGACGAGGAGCTGGCCCGGATCGAGGAGATCCTCAAGGGACGGACCACCGGCTGAGCCGCCCGGCGCCTCGGAGCCCCCGGAGCCGCCCGGCGCCTCCGGGGCCGGGCGGCCGCCCGGTGCCCCCGCCGAGTCCCCGGACGTCACCGCGGAGCGGGACGGCGAGCTGTTTCCCGCCACCCCACCTGCTCACGCGAGGGTGTCCCGGGGCCGGCCTCCGTAGCGATGGGCCCACGGCAGGGCCTCCTCCAGCGCGGCCGATACGCCGAGCAGCAGGTCCTCGCGGCCCCAACCGGCCGTGAGCGAGACCCCGAGCGGCAGGCCCTGCGCACTCCAGCCCAGCGGAAGGCTGATGGCCGGGAAGCCGGTGGCGTTCGCCAGGACGGTGTTGCCGGTGAACGCGGTCATCGCCGCCAGTTCCGCCGCCGGGTCGGCGTCGTCGCGGAGCTGACCGACGAGCGTCGGCGGGGTGGTCACGGTCGGGGTGATCACCACGTCCGCGTCCGCGTGGTCGAGTGCCCAGGCGCGGGCGCGGGCCTGGACCGCACCGATCGAGGCGGCCAGCTCGGCCGAGCTGAACTCCTGTGCCCGGGACCGGAGATGACGGACGATCGGGCGCAGTGACGACTCGTCGAACGGCATGGTCCTGGACCCGACCAGTGCCGTGAACATCACCTGGAAGCCCTCGGTCAGCTCGGGGTCCGGTGCCTGGTCCCGGATGAACACATCGTGCCCGAGGCCCGCCAGCGTCCGGGCGGTGAGCTCCGCGGCGGCGGCGACCTCGGGGTGCACGGGCGAGCCGGAGACCGACCCCTGGGCGAGCGCGATCCGCAGCCTCGGCACGGGTGCGTCGCAGGCGCGCTCGTAGCTGCCGGTCCGGGGCGGATGCACGGTACCGGCGCCGGTACGGGTGGTCAGTACGTCGAGGAACGCGGCGGTGTCGCGGACAGTGCGGGCGAGCGGCCCGCGCACGGATAGCCCCATCCCGTCATTCCCGTTCGGTCCCGCGGTGACCAGGCCCCGGCTGGGCTTGAGCCCGACCACCCCGCAGGCGCTCGCGGGGGAGCGCACCGAGCCCGCGGTGTCGCTGCCCTGCGCGATCGGCACCAGCAGTGCACCGACCGCCGCCGCCGCGCCGCCACTGCTGCCGGCCGCGCTCCGGGTGAGGTCGAACGGGCTGCGGGCCGGACCGGACACCTCGGGCTCGGTGTAGCAGGCGGCCCCGAACTCGGGAACGGTGGTCTTGCCGAGGCTGATCAGCCCGGCGTCCGACATGACGTCCACGATCTCGTCGTTGTGCCCGGGAACCCAGTCGCGGAACAGCGCGGAACCCAGTGTGGTGCGTACGCCCGCGGTGGCCTCCAGGTCCTTGACCGCGGTGGGCACGCCGAACAGCCGCGGCAGGCCGGCGCGATCCGTCGTGCGCAGTACGCGTTCGGCCCCGGCCGCCGCGATGCGGGCCCGGTCGGCCGACACGGTGGTGAACGCCCCCACCCGGTCGCCGTCCGCCATCCGGGCCAGCAGATGATCCACGACTTCGACGGGCCCCGTCCCGCCGCTCTCGTAGGCGGCGGCCAGCTCCAGTGCCGTGAGGTCGTGCAACTCCGTCATGCGCGCTCCCATTGAAGTTTCGTTACGCGTATCGATATGGTGCGGTCATGGCGGTCGAGAACGCAAGCACTTCGAAGAACGGCCGTCCCCGGGCGGTCACGCTCGACGCGGTCCTGGACGCAGCGACCGAGCTGGCCGACGACCGGGGGCTGGACGCCGTGACCTTCCGCGCGCTGGCCGACCGGCTGGGCGTGTCACCGATGGCGATCCATCGCACGACGGGCGGCATCGACGCGCTCCAGCACGCACTGGTGTCCCGGATCGTCGGCGAGGTGACCCGGTCGGTGGACTGGCCGGACGACTGGCGCGGCGTTGTCCGGCTGTTCGCCGACACGCTCCACGACCTGCTCATGCGGCACCCCGTCATCCTGGAGGCGCACCGCCGCGCCTCCCTGGTCGGGCCCGGTGCCGACGACGTCGCGTACCGGGTCGTGGCGGCGCTGGGCAGCGCCGGGCTCGACGAGGAGGCCGCCGCGTACGCGTACGGCACCCTGCACGACTTCGTCACCGGGCACGTGGCGATCCGGCTCGGCCGCGGTGATCTGGAACCGATCCAGCTCCCGCCGGAACGGTGGGCCGCTTCGGTGTTCGCCGACCACCACGACTACGACCGCAGGTTCTCCTTCGGCCTCGACTTCGTCATCGGCGGAATCGCCGCCGCTGCCGCCACCCCCGCACCCCCCGAGGAGCAGTGATGACCCCCTCCCCGCCGGACCTGCCGAAGACGCCGGAGACGGACCTGCCGCAGACGCACCGCCTGACGGCCCCTGGCGGGCGCCGCATCGCGTACTGCTCGTACGGCGATCCCACCGCCCCGCCCGTGATCGTGCTCCACGGCACGCCCGGCAGCCGCTACGAGGGCCTCGCCCTGCGGCAGGCGGCGGTGGACGCCGGCCTGCATCTGGTCTTCCCGGACCGCCCGGGGTACGGCGAGACCGACCCCGTGCCCGGTCGCGGCTTCCACCGCTGGAACGACGACTTCGTGGCTCTGCTCGACCACCTCGGCCACGAGCGGGCCACGCTGGTGGCGATCTCCGGCGGCGGCGGGTACGCGCTCTCGGCGGCCCAGAAGCACCCCGCCCGGGTCACGAGACTGATTCTCGCCTGCGCCGCGGTCCCCGGAGCTCCCGGCTCCGCGTACGCGCGCCGGATCCCGCTGGTCAAGTGGATGAACCGGATCGTCGTCTGGGCCCCGGCGCTGGCCCGGCCGATGCTCGCAGGCAAGGGGATCTTCAAGAAGACGAGGAACGAACCGAACCTCGACGCCTGGCCCCGCTCCGACCGGTTGATCATGAGCACCCCCGCCTTCCGCGCACTGTCCGAGGTGGACACCACCGAAGGCCAGCGCCAGGGCGTGGACGAGGTCATCACCGACCTCGCCGGCTATTCCCGCCCGCTGCCGGACCCGCTGGGCTCGGTGTCCGTGCCGACCCTGTTCATCCATGGCGAGGCGGACGGCAATGTCCCCATCGAGGTGGCGCGCTGGGCGCACGCACAGATGCCCGGCTCCGAGCTGCGCACCGTCCCCGACGGCGGACACCTGTTCCTCCTCGCGGACCCGGAACCCCTCCTGCGGGAACTGACCTGAGCGGTGGGCCCGCCGGTGTGAGGATGGCCGCCATGACATGGACGGCACCTCGCATCGAACGCACGACGGCCGACGGCGACCAGCTGAACGTTCCGAGCACCACGGACGAGCGGCCCATGCTGGAGGGCTGGCTCCGCTGGCACCGGGAGACCCTGCTCACCAAGTGCGCCGGGCTCACCGCCGCACAGCTCGCGCACACCACGGCCGAACCGTCGGGCCTCACCCTGCTCGGGCTGGTGCGGCACCTGGCGGAGATCGAACGATGGTGGTTCCGGCGGAGTTTCGCGGGGGAGCCGATCGGCGATGTCTTCACCGCCCCCGGCGACGGCGACGAGGGGCTCCAAGGGGTCGAACCGGCCGACGCCGAGCGCGACTTCGCCGCGTACCGGGCCGAGGTCGACGCGTGCGAGGCCGCCGTGGCCGGTCGGGGCCTCGACGAGACCTTCGTGTCGGCCACCCGGGGCCGGACCGTCAGCCTGCGCTGGGTGTTCCTGGTGATGATCCAGGAGTACGCCCGGCACAACGGCCACGCGGACCTGCTGCGCGAGCGGACCGACGGTGCCACGGGCGACTACCCCGTACCGCGATGACAGCGGCCGGCCCCCACCGGGGACCGGCCGCTGCTCGTCCGCGCGCCGCACGGCGCCGCTCCTCAGCCGGCGTCCGCCCCGCCCGGGTACACGGCCGCGAAGGACGACCGGAAGAGGGCATCCACCTCCGGGCCGCTGAGGCCCTGCGCCCGCGCCTCGTCCAGCCACTCGGTGAGCGAGGCACGCAAGGGGGAGTCGGGGCCCGACTGGGGCGGGACCAGGGAACGGGTGATGAAGGTGCCCGCCCCCTGCCGGACCTCGGCGAGCCCCGCGCGCTCCAGCTCGCGGTACGCCTTGAGGGTGGTGTTCGGGTTGACCTTGGTCTCGGCCGCCACCTGGGCCGCCGTGGGCAGCCGGTCCCCCTCCTCCAGGGCGCCCATGCGCAGCGCCTGTTCGACCTGCCGCACGATCTGGAGGTACGTCGCCACTCCGCTGCGCCGGTCGATGCGGAACATGACCACTGCCTTCACCTCCCGTTCGACTGCCGGAACCCTGTGTACCTGCGCCGGCAGGTCCTAGAGGGGCCGACGGGACACCCGCCACAGGACGAACGCGGTGAGCACGACGGTACCCGCGAGCAGGATGCCCGCCCCGGTCCACTGCATGGCCGGCATCTGGTCGAAGCCGAGGTACTCGTACACATTGTTGACGATGCCGTGCTCCTTGACGCACGCGTCGGAGGCCGCCTCGGTCGACTTGGAGCACAGGCCCCAGCCGTAGAGATGGCCGTCGGCGGAACCGATCCAGCGGTCCACCTCCCACGACTCGTTGAGCCGGGCGGGCATGTCCGCGTCGAGCGGGTAGACGATCGTGCGGGTCGGGGCGAGGTGGACGAGCATCTGGTCCCAGAAGACCCCGGCGGCCCCGGCGAACAGGAACGTGATCGCCATGGCCATCAGGACGCGGCGGACCAGCACACCGATGGTGATGCCGGCGGCGGTCATGAAGAGGCAGAGCGCGGGGAGCACCGGACCGGTGATGTCGAAGATCGATCCGTCCGACCACTGGCTGGGAAACACCGACCGGTAGGGCTTCCACCACCAGGTGAACACCACCGAGAGCACCACGGTGGTCACGAGCACCGCCGCGTAGATCCAGACGAACTTCGTCGCCACCCAGCGCATGCGTGAAACCGACTGGGTGGTCACGAGCTGCGCGGTGCCCTGTTCCTGATCTCCCGCGACGAGCGGGGCGCCGACGAAGACGGCGAGGATCAGCGGCAGCCCGCCCAGCGCGGTGAGGACGAGACCCACGCCGTCCGAGTCGAACGACGGCTGCGCCAGTTCCTTCGCCGGCCAGCCGGCGGCGTCCAGGACGTCCTTCATCTGGCCGCGCACGTAGACGAGCCAGATCGCGCCGAGGACGGTCACGGCGAGCAGGCTGAGCAGCGCGGCCCGGTGCTGGCGCGCGACGAGCCAGCTCAGCCCGCGCAGCATGCGGTGCCGGGGGGTGTGCCCGGTCCGGGGCGTGTCGGTCAGGGTGGTGCTCATGAGGTGTGGCTCCCTTCGGCCTCGATACGGGCACCGGGCGTGAACAGCGCAGGCGCGTCCGGCGCGCGCAGATGCGCCAGCAGCACCTCCTCCAGGCTCGGTTCGGCGACCACCCAGTCGCCCGACAGCGGGCCGTTCGGGCGGACCAGCGCGTGGAACTGCCGTCCCTGGACGCGGTACTCGATCACGGTGTGCGGTGCCAGCGCGGCGGCCGGATCCCCGTCCGTGGCGAGCCCGGTCACCAGCGCGTGGGCCGGGACGAGCGCGTCCGCGTCACCGGCCATCCGGATCCTGCCGCCCGCGAGGACGAGCAGGTAGTCGCACATGTCCTCCAGCTCGGAGAGCATGTGGGAGGACATCACGACCGTGGTGCCGCGCTCGACGGCCTCCGACATCAGCAGGGTGCTCATGTCGTGACGGGCCAGCGGGTCGAGATCGGACATCGGCTCGTCGAGCAGCAGCAGATCGGGCCGCTTACCGAAGGCCAGCGCGAACGCGACCCGGGTGCGCTGGCCGCCGGAGAGCGTGCCGACCCGTGCGCTCATCGGCACCTGGCCGGACCGCACGATCCGATCCGCAGCCGCCATGTCCCAGCCGGGGTTGAGCTCGGCTCCCATGCGCAGCGTCTCGGCCACGGTGAACCGCTTGAACAGCGGCTTGTCCTGGCCGAGGAACGCGAACTTCGGCATGGCCCCGGGGTCGTCCACGGGCACGCCGAAGATCCTCAAGTCACCTCCCGTGGGCTGCACCTGGCGGGTCGCGATCCCCAGCAGCGTGCTCTTTCCCGCTCCGTTGGGGCCGACGAGACCGCAGATCCGGCCGGCCGGCAGCCGGAACGAGATGTCCTGCAGCGCCCAGCCGCGACGGTAGCGCTTACCCAGCCCGCGGGCCTCCAGGGCCCAGGCTCCGGACCCGCCGTCCGGAGTGATTGCGTCTGCCATGCACCCAGCCTCAATTCCATTAGTCAATTAATGGAATCATGGTCTGACGCAGGAGAGGGTGTCAAGGCGGGCCGGGGGGCCGCCCCGGTGGGATGTCCGTGTTGCGGCTGTTCGGGGTGTGCGTCGCACTCTCTTCGGAGGACTGGACCATTGAACGTCTCCGAGGCTCTGGCCTGGCGGTTCTCGGGCGCGTAGCGTGACCCGGCATGAAGATCCTGATCAGCGCGGACATGGAAGGCGCCACCGGTGTGACCTGGCCGGGTGATGTGCTGCCGGGCACTCCCCAGTGGGAGCGGTGCCGTTCCATGTTCACCTCCGACGTGAACGCGGCGGCGCTCGGCTTCTACGACGGCGGCGCCGACGAGGTCCTCGTCAACGAGGCCCACTGGTCGATGCGCAACCTCCTGCTGGAGCAGCTCGACGACCGCGTCCAGATGCTCACCGGCAGACACAAGTCCCTCTCCATGGTCGAGGGAATCCAGCACGGCGACGTCGACGCCATCGCGTTCGTCGGCTACCACACGGGTGCCGGCGCGGAGGGCGTGCTCGCGCACACCTATCTCGCCAACTCCATCACCGGGGTCTGGCTCAACGGCGTCCGGGCGAGCGAGGGACTGCTCAACGCGCACGTCGTGGCCGAGTACGGGGTGCCCGTCGTCCTCGTCACCGGCGACGACCTGACCTGCGTGGACGCCGAGGGGTACGCACCCCGCGCCCGCAAGGTCGCCGTCAAGGACTACGTGTCGCGGTACGCGGCGGTGTGCCGCACCCCGGCCCGTACCGCCGCCGACATCCGGGCCGCGGCCGAGGACGCCACCGCGCTCGCCGTGCGGCACACACCGGTGGAGGGCGGCCCCTTCACCGTGGAGCTGGAGTTCGACGCCGAACACCTGGCCCAGGCGGCCACCGTCGTCCCCGGCGTGGCGCCGGGCGGCGAACGGCGCGTCGCCTACACCAGCGCGACGATGTACGAAGGAATCCGCACGTTCAAGGCGGTGACGACGATCGTGTCGTCCGCCGTGGAGGAACAATATGGCTGAGGCGACCCGCCCCCCGGAGAGTGCCGACGGCGTCGACCGGCAGGCCCTCGACGAATCGGTGACGTTCACCTCCGAACTGATCCGGATCGACACGACCAACCGCGGCGGCGGCGACTGCCGCGAACGCCCGGCCGCCGAGTACGTCGCCGAACGGCTGGCCGGCGCGGGGCTGGAACCCACGATGCTGGAGCGGACCCCCGGACGTACCAATGTGGTCGCCCGGATTCCAGGCACCGACCCGTCCGCCGACGCCCTGCTCGTCCACGGCCACCTGGACGTGGTCCCCGCCGAGGCCGCCGACTGGTCCGTGCACCCCTTCTCCGGCGAGGTCCGCGACGGCGTCGTCTGGGGGCGCGGCGCCATCGACATGAAGAACATGGACGCGATGGTCCTGGCCGTCGTACGCGCCTGGGCACGGGCCGGCGTCCGGCCCCGCCGGGACATCGTGATCGCGTACACCGCCGACGAGGAGGCCAGCGCCGACGACGGCTCCGGCTTCCTCGCCGACCGGCACGCCGAACTCTTCGAGGGCTGCACGGAGGGCATCAGCGAATCCGGCGCCTTCACCTTCCACGCCGGACCGGACCTGCCGCTCTACCCGATCGCCGCGGGCGAGCGCGGCACCGGATGGCTGAAGCTCACCGCACACGGCAAGGCCGGGCACGGCTCCAAGGTCAACAGGGACAACGCGGTCAGCGCGCTCGCCGCGGCCGTCGCCCGGATCGGCGAGCACGAATGGCCCGTCCGGCTCACCCCGACGGTCCGCGCCGCGCTCACCGAGATCGCCGCACTGCACGGCATACGCCCCGACCTGGACGCCCCCGGCTTCGACGTCGACGAACTGCTCGGCAAGCTCGGCCCCGCCGCCGACCTGGTCGCGCCGACCGTCCGCAACAGCTCCAACCCGACCATGCTGGAGGCCGGGTACAAGGTCAATGTGATCCCGGGCCACGCCACCGCCTTCATCGACGGCCGGATGGTGCCCGGCGGCGAGGACGAGTTCCACGCCACCCTGGACCGGCTGACCGGCCCCGACGTCGACTGGGAGTTCCACCACCGCGAGGTCCCGCTCCAGGCCCCGGTCGACTCGCCGACCTTCGCGAAACTGCGCGCCGCGATCGAACGCTTCGACCCGGCCGGCCACGTCGTCCCGTACTGCATGTCGGGCGGCACCGACGCCAAGCAGTTCTCCCGGCTGGGCATCACCGGCTACGGCTTCTCACCACTGAAGCTGCCCGCCGGCTTCGACTACCAGGCGCTGTTCCACGGCGTCGACGAACGCGTACCCGTCGAGGCCCTGCACTTCGGCGTCCGGGTCCTCGACCACTACCTGCGTACTGCCTGACCGCTACAGGGGGAAACGATCATGCTGCCCACCGGGGCCCACGGAACCTGGCCGTCACCGATCGACGCCGCGCTCGCCGCCTCCCACGACGGACGCCCGGAGTACGTCGGCACCGTCGGCGAGGAGGTGTGGTGGACCGAGCCGCGCCCGGCCGAGGCCGGCCGCCGCGCCCTGGTCCGCCGCCGGGCGGACGGGAGCACCGGCAGTGTGCTGCCCGCCCCGTGGAACGTACGGAGCAGGGTCATCGAGTACGGCGGAGTGCCCTGGGCCGGGACCGCGCGGACCGAGGGCGGCCCGCTCATCGTCTTCGTCCACTTCGCCGACCAGCGGCTGTACGCCTACGCCCCCGACGGGCCCGGTGAACCCGTACCGCTCACCCCGGCCCCGGCCACCGCCGGCGGGCTGCGCTGGGCCGATCCGCAGCTCCACCCGGACCGGGGCGAAGTCTGGTGCGTCCTGGAGGAGTTCACCGGCGAGGGCCCCACCGACCTGCGCCGGGTGATCGCCGCCGTACCCCTGGACGGCTCGGCGGCCGACGACCGCAGCGCGGTCCGCGAACTCACCGACGACAGCAGCCGGTTCGTCACCGGCCCCAAACTCTCGCCCGACGGACGGCAGGCGGCCTGGATCGCCTGGGACCACCCCCGGATGCCGTGGGACGGCACCGAGGTGATGCTCGCGGACGTCGCCGGGGACGGCACCTTCCACCGCCCCCGCTCCTTCGCCGGCGGCCCCGAGGAGTCGGTGCCGCAGATCGAGTGGGACGCCGACGGACACCTGCTCCTGGCCGGCGACCACAGCGGCTGGTGGAACCTCTACCGGGCCGACCCGGACCGGGGCGCGATCCCGCTCTGCCCCCGCGAGCAGGAGTTCGCCGGACCGCTCTGGAAGATCGGGCTCAGCTGGTTCCGGCCACTGGACAACGGCCTGATCGCCACCATCCACGGCAAGGGCACCACCACGCTCGGCATCCTCGACCCGCAGACCGGCGAACTCGTGGACGTCGCCGGGCCCTGGACCGAATGGGCCGAGACGCTCGCCGTGCACGGCAGCCGGGTCATCGGCGTCGCCGCGAGCCCGCACAGCTCCTACGAGGTGGTGGAGCTGGACACCGCGACCGGCCGCACCCGGGTCATCGGGTCACCGCACGAGGACGCCGTCGATCCCGCGTACTACCCGCACCCCGAGGAACGCACCTTCAGCGGGCCCGACGGGCGCGAGATCCACGCCCACGTCTATCCGCCCCGCAACCCCGACCGGACCGGCCCCGAGGACGAGCGCCCGCCCTACGTCGTCTGGGCGCACGGCGGCCCCACCGGGCACGCCGCACTCGTACTCGACCTGGAGATCGCCTACTTCACCTCGCGCGGCATCGGCGTCGCCGAGGTCAACTACGGCGGATCCACCGGCTACGGCAGGACCTACCGCAACCGGCTGCGCGAACAGTGGGGCGTCGTCGACGTCGAGGACTGCGCGGCCGTCGCCGCGGCGCTGGCCGACGAGGGCACCGCCGACCGGCGACGGCTCGCCATCCGGGGCGGCAGCGCCGGCGGCTGGACCACCGCCGCCTCACTGACCGGCACCGATGTCTACGCCTGCGGGACGATCATCTACCCCATCCTCGACCTGACCGGCTGGGGAACCGACGAGACCCACGACTTCGAGTCGCGGTACCTGGAGTCCCTGGTGGGCCCGCTCGCCGAAGTCCCGCAGCGCTACCGCGACCGTTCGCCGGTCAGCCGCACCGACCGGCTGACCACCCCCTTCCTGCTGCTCCAGGGGCTGGACGACCCGATCTGCCCGCCCGTCCAGTGCGAACGGTTCCTGGCCGCGCTCGACGGACGCGGCATCCCGCACGCCTACCTCACCTTCGAGGGCGAGGGACACGGGTTCCGGCGCGCCGGCACCATGATCCGCGCCCTGGAGGCGGAACTCTCCCTGTACGCCCAGACCTTCGGGATCGAGCGGACCGACGTGCCGCGGCTGGAGCTGAAGAAGTGACCCTCGCACCACTGACCCGCCCGGCCCGGCTGCGCCCCGGGGCCCGGGTCGCCGTCGTGTCACCGAGCGGGCCGGTGCCCGCCGACCGCCTCGACGCGGGCCTGGACATCCTGCGCGGCTGGGGCCTGGACCCCGTCGAGGCCCCGCACGCCCGCGACGTCCACCCGGAGCTGGCCTACCTCGGCGGCACGGACGGGGCGAGGGCCAGGGATCTCCAGGAGGCCTGGTGCGACCCGGCGGTGGACGCGGTGATCTGCGCCCGGGGCGGGTACGGCGTCCAGCGGATGGTCGACCTGGTCGACTGGGCGGCGATGCGCGCGGCCGGACCCAAGGTGTTCGTCGGCTACAGCGACATCACCGTGCTCCACGAGGCGTTCGCGCAGCGCATGGGAATCGCCACGCTGCACGGCCCGATGGCCGGCACCGAGACCTTCCTCAAGGACCCGGACACCCAGGAGTCCCTGCGGGCCACCCTGTTCGAGCCCGACTCGGTACGCACCCTCGGCCTGCCCACGGCACGGGCACTGGTCCCCGGCCGGGCCCGCGGGATCACCTACGGCGGCTGTGTGAGCCTGCTCGCCGCCGAACTCGGCACCCCGCACGCGAGGGCATCGGCCCGGGGCGGGCTGCTGGTGATCGAGGACACCACCGAGGACCCCTACGCCGTCGACCGCATCCTCACCCAGCTGCTGCGGGCCGGGGCGCTCGACGGGATCGCGGGAGTGGCCTGCGGTTCCTGGGCGGGCTGCGGCCCCTACGAGGAGGTGCGGGCCGTGCTCGCCGACCGGCTGGGACCGCTGGGCGTACCCGTCGTCGAGGAGCTGGGCTTCGGGCACGGCCCGACCGCGCTCACCGTCCCGCTCGGCGTACCGGCCGTACTGGACGCCCCGGCCGACGGCGGCCCCGCCACCCTGACGGCCGAGGTGCCGGCGCTGCTCTGAACGGGCCCGGACGGTAAAGAAGTTGAGCAACGTTCACGAAACACCCCTGCCGGCGTTGACATCGCTATGACGCGTGTCACAGCATGAGCGCGGTCCGTTACTTACCGGTTGGTAAGTCGCCCTCGGTGTGGAGGTCTTCGTGTCGCGTGCTGTTTCCCGCCCCCGGTCCGGGTACCGGACGCTCACCCGGAAGTCGGCCGCGTACGTGGCCGGAGCCGCGCTCGCCGCACCGCTGGTCCTCACCGGTGCGGCCCGCGCGACCGCGGCCGAACCGTCCCCGTACACGGTCACGCCACTGAAGTTCACCCTCCAGGCGGGTGGCCGTTCCTGCACCGTGGACGCCGATCTGTACCGCCCCGCCGGGGTCGACGCCCAGCATCCGGCCCCCGCCGTGCTCGCCACCAACGGCTTCGGCGGCAGCAAGTCGGACGGCACGACCGACGCCATCGGCAAGGCCTTCGCGTCCCGCGGCTACGTCGGCCTCGTCTACTCCGGACTCGGCTTCGGCAAGTCGGGCTGCCTGATCACCCTCGACGACCCGGCCATCGACGGCCGGGCAGCCGCCGGTCTCATCGACTTCCTCGCCGGAACCCGCGCCGCCGACGACGGCACGAAGGCCGACTACGTCACCGGGGACGGCGCGGGCGACCCCCGGGTCGGCATGATCGGCGGCTCGTACGGCGGTGCCATCCAGATGGCCACCGCCGCCGTCGACCGGCGCGTGGACGCTCTCGTGCCGCTGATCACCTGGAACGACCTCGCGTACGCGCTCGCCCCGAACAACGCCGGAACCCGCAAGGGTGTCTCGTCCGACACCGCCGGGGTGTTCAAGTGGCAGTGGACCAACGGCTTCTACCTCATGGGGGAGGGGCAGACGATCCTCAACGCGAGCCTCGACCCGTCCCGCTTCAACAACCTCACCTGTCTGCACTTCGCGACCCGGGCCTGCGACACCATCCGGCTGCTCAACTCCGGCCGCTTCCCGGCCGACCGGACCACGGAAATGCTCGACTACGCGCGCAGCGTGTCCCCCGTCGACCACCTCGGCAAGGTCAAGGCACCCACCCTGCTCGTCCAGGGCCAGGCCGACAGCCTGTTCAACCTGAACGAGGCCACCGCCACGTACGAGACCCTCAAGGCACAGGGCACCACCACCAAGATGATCTGGCAGGCCTGGGGCCACAGCGGCGGACAGGTGCCCGGCGAACTCGACCTGGGCAAGGGCAACCTGGAGACCAGTTACGTCGGACAGCGCGTCCTCGCCTGGTTCGACCGCTACCTCCGGCACCGGACGAACACCGACACCGGGCCCGACTTCGCCTACTACCGCGACTGGCGGAGCGGTTACGGCACCGCGGACTCCGTGCCCGCCCTCTCACGGAAGCTGTACCTGTCCGGCGACGGAAAGCTCGTCGACAACCGGTCCGAGGTGGCCCGGGGCAGTCGCCAGTACGTCAACTGGCTGGTCCCCACGAGCCATTCGGAGAACTCGCTCGCCGGACTGCTCGGGCTGCCCGACCCCAAGCCCTATGACACCAAGGGCACCTACCTCGGCTGGAGCAGCGCCCCGCTGACCTCGCCCCTCGACGTGGTCGGCGCGCCGAAGGCCACCCTGAAGGTCGTCTCGCCGAAGACGGAGCGGGTCCAGAACAGCGGCGACGCCGCCGACCGGCTCGTCCTGTTCGCCAAGGTCTACGACGTCGCCCCGGACGGCAGCCGGACGCTCGTGAACCGTTTGGTCGCCCCGGTGCGGGTGCCGGACGTCACGCGCTCGTTCACCGTGCAACTGCCGGGCATCGTCCACCGGTACGAAGCGGGCCACCGGCTGGAGTTCGTGATCGCGGCCAGCGACAGCGCGTACGCGGGCAACCGGGGGATCAAGCCGGTCACGGTGGTCAGCGCCCCGCAGGACACCGGCGTGCTGGAGCTTCCGGTGGTCGACGGCTAGAGCCGTTCGTACCGGGAGGGGCACCGGCACTTCGCGCAAGGGATCGGGCCGACCGTGAGCCGGCCCGGTCCCTCACGCACGTCCGGCGCCGACCACCCGCAGATACGCCTGCGCGGAGTCACGCGTGCGGATACCTACGGGCAGCAGGATGTGCCGCACCTCGTGCGGACCGTCCGGGTTCCGGATGCGCCGGGCGAGCATCTCCATGGCCCGGCGGCCCATCTCCCCGGAGGGGAGCCGGGCGGCGGCCACCGTCAGCGGGAGCAGGTCGAAGGGACCGGCGTCGTCCATGCCGGCCAGCTCGATCTGACCGGGCACCTCCAGACCGAGGACGGACAGGTCCCGGGCGGCGTGCGCCAGGGTGTGGCCGTTGGCGCAGAGCAGCACGGTGGGCGGCTCCGGGCGGTCGAGGAAGGCCGTGAGCATCGCCAGTCGGCGGTCGTCGGGGAGCCGGTGATAGGTCGTCAGGGCGGTGAGCTCCGGCGAGACCAGGATGCCGTGCTTCCGCAGCGCCTGGACGTGCCCGGTGAGCCGCTCCGTCACGCTGGTGACGTCGGTCTCGTCCCAGAGCGTGGCGAAGGATCTCGGCCCCGGCTTGGAAGGGGGAACGCTCGCCGTGGGCCACGAACGCTGGATGTTCCACGACCTGGGCGCCCTGGTGTGCGCGTACGGCGAGAGCGGGGCGGGCCCGCGCGGCCTGTACGCACTCCACCCGGACGGCCGCCCGGCCCGCCTGGTCAGCGCGGGCGAACGCGACTGGCACTGCGACATCAGCCGCGACGGACGCCGGGCCGTCGTCGACACCTCCGGGCCCCTGGACGCCCCGGGCCGGGGCTGGCAGAACGCCGGACAGGTCTCCGACGTGGTGCTCGTCGACATCGCCACCGGCGCCCGGACCCTGCTGGCCCGGACGGCGGCCGACCGGCACCCGAGGCACCCGCACCCGGTGTTCACGCCGGACGGCACCGCCGTCCTCCACAACCACGGCGACCCGTCGACCGGCGAGGTCGCGGTGGCCCTGGTGCCGCTGCCCCGGGAGGACTCCAGCCGCTAGGCTCGCCGGATGTCCGAGATCCACAATCTGGCCGAGGGACGCCGGGTGGCGATCCGCGCCTACACCCCCGCCGATGCCGAGGAGTTCACCACCCGGGCCCGGGAGAGCCGGGAGCTGCACAGCCCCTGGCTCTTCCCGCCCACCGACGCCCGCACGTACGCCGCCTACGCGGGACGACTGATCGACGACCCCACGAAGGCGGGCTTCCTGGTCTGCGAGCGCGGCGACGGCAGCGGGCCCGCAGGCGGAATCGCGGGGTTCATCAACATCAACAACATCGTCATCGGCGCGTTCCGCTGCGGCGCCCTCGGCTACGGCGCCTTCGCCCACGCGGCGGGCCGCGGCCTGATGGCCGAGGGCCTGGACCTGGTCCTGCGGTACGCCTTCGGCCCGCTCGGCCTGCACCGCCTCGAAGCCAACATCCAGCCCGGCAACGAGGGCTCGCTCGCCCTCGTCCGCCGGGCCGGTTTCCGCCTCGAAGGGTTCTCGCCGGACTTCCTCCTCATCGACGGAGCCTGGCGCGACCACGAGCGGTGGGCCGTCACGGCCGAGATGGTGGGCGGGAAGCCCTGACCCCGTGGTTCCGCCGGTCATGGGAACGGCGCGCGGCGGTGTCGTTCACAGCCCGTGTGGGATCCACGCGCTCAAGCCTGGTCCAGCCGGTCCAGCCCCGCTCCTTCATCAGCTCGATCAGCCGCCGGGCCGGCGGCGCGGTGTCGAACGCCAGCGCATCCATCAGCTGGGCGAACAACGGCTCGATGTCGGCGTCGTCGACGTAGTCCTCGCCCTGCTCGTCGGCCATCCGCGTGATGTAGTCGGCCAGCTTGTCGGCCAGTTCGGCCAACCGCGGGTCATCGTCGGTCCGGTCGAGAGCCCGGCCCAGGGTGAGGTAGAAATCGATGAGTTGCGGCTCGGCGATCTGCTGCCGTTTTCGGGCCACCCACTCCGGGATTCGCCCGGGCGAGCGCGCGGCCAGCGGGATCCAGCCGTCGCGTTCGACCTCGACGATCCGTTCGTCGACCCCGAGCGACCGCAGCCGGTCGAGGAACTCGACCACCTCCGGCGGCAGCGCCAGGCTGTCGCCGGAGGCGAGGCGGGCGATCCGCTCACGATGCCGCTGCCGCTCCCGGATTTCCGCCCGCAGCCGCTCGTCGATGTCCGCGACCGCCGCGGCGAACTCCGCCTCGTCGGCCTGCAGCAACTCCCGCACGCGTGCCAGTGGAACCCCTGCCCCGGCGAGGGTCCGGATCCTGATCAGTTCGACCACGGCACCGGCGCCGTACCGCCGATAGCCGGAGTGGTCCCGCTCCGGCTCCGGCAGCAGGCCTTTGGCGTCACACCAGCCGACGGCCCACAGTGTGTCCGAACCGTCCGGCGATCCGCCCAGCAGGCCCCCGGCGGCGTCCATGACCGGCGTGAACGGCTGGTGCTGGGCGAACCACCGCAGCCCGGTCGGCATCGACTCGGCCGGCACGAACCCGCTGCCCACGAACGGCAGCAGTATGAAGATCATCGGCCAGTTGCTCGCGGTCTCCGGGTTCGGGGCGGCCAGCCCCAGAGCCACGGCGAACCAGGTCATCGCCAAGGACAGCAGCGCGAGCAGACCGGCCAGGCCCGACCACTGCGCCGCCGACGCCGACGTTTCCAGACCGAGCAGGAACGCCGCGCCGAAGACCGTTGCGAGTGCCAGTGCGGTCTGGATCATCGCGCCGAGCATATGGCCGGTGAGTACCGAGACCCGGGCGATGGCCATGGTCCGGAACCGGTCGATGATCCCGTCGGTCATGTCGGTGGCGACCGAGACGGCGGTGCCGATGGACACGCTTGCCACCGTCATCGTCAGGATCCCGGGGGTGATGAACGCCAGATAGTCGCCACGGCCGCCCTCCGGCGCTCCTGGCAGACCGGCGCCCATGGTGTCGCCGAAGACGTAGACGAACAGCAGCAGGAACAGCAGCGGCAGGCCGATCAGCATCAGCGTCTGCGACGGATAGCGCGCCATGTGCTTCACATTGCGACGCAGCATGGTCACCGAGTCGCGGAGGGCATACCCGGCGGAGCTCATGCCGGCACCTCTTCGGGCGAACCGTCCGTGGTGGGGCGGCCGGTGAGAGCCAGGAACACGTCATCCAGGTCCGGGGTATGCACGGCGAGCCCGGTGATCGCGTCGTCGTCGATCCTCTCCAGCAGCCGTCGCAGCGCGGTGGGACTGCTGTCGTGCGGCAGCGTCACGGTCAGGGCCGCGGCATCGGGGCTCGCTCCGGGCAGCCGGCGCGCCAGCTCGGCCACCCGCTCGCCGCCTGCGACCTGGAGCTCGATGCGACCGCCGGGAACCAGCCGCTTCAGCTCGGCCGCGGTGCCCTCGGCCACCAGCCGACCCCCGTCGAGCACACCGATCCGGTCGGCGAGCCGGTCGGCCTCCTCCAGGTACTGGGTGGTGAGGAACACGGTGACCCCGTCGGCCACCAGCTCCCGCACGATCTCCCACAGATCCCGGCGGCTGCGCGGGTCGAGGCCGGTGGTCGGTTCGTCGAGGAAGATCAGCCGCGGCCCGGACACCAGCGTCATCGCCAGGTCCAGCCGCCGCCTCATGCCGCCGGAGTACGTCGCCGCCCGCCGGTCGGCGGCATCGGCCAGGTCGAACCGCTCCAGCAGTTGCTCGGCCGCGGCCTTCGCGCGGCGCCGGTCGAGGTGGCCGAGGTCGGCCATCAGCCGCAGGTTCTCCCGCCCGGTCAGCAAGCCGTCCACGGCGGAGAACTGCCCGGTCACTCCGATCGACGCGCGCACCTGGTCGGCCTCGCGGTGTACGTCGTACCCGGCGATCCGAACCTCACCGGCGTCCGCGGGAAGCAGGGTGGAGAGGATCCGTACCGTGGTGGTCTTGCCGGCCCCGTTGGGCCCCAGCAGGGCGTAGACGGCGCCTTCGGGGACGGTCAGGTCGACTCCGGCGATCACCTCCCGGTCGCCGTACGACTTGCGCAGCCCCATGACCTCTATCGCACTGGTTCTCGTCGTCATGCCGACCATGCTCGGAGGTTGCCCCTGCGTCAGGGTCAACCCGCGCCCCGAGCCGGCCGCCGTATCGGGGCGTCTGCCGACCGGCCCGGTCCACCCCACCGGCCCACCGGGTTGGGCAAGTCTTTGCCGATGGCCGATTCCGGTACCCCCGCGGGGCCCACGGGCTGCTCCCGCACGGGTTCCGGAGCGCGGTGACACGTACAGGAACCGGAAAACTGCGGCCGAAAGTATGGGGGCCTTGCCGCCGTCCAGGTAACGACCGTGTTGACCGTACGCAAGCGCAGGCAGACGCTCGTCATATAGCTGCTAAGTACAACTGGTTCTGCCGGGCGGGACCGGATCGGGAGGACGGATATGTGTGGCATCACCGGCTGGGTCTCCTTCGACCGTGATCTACGGGCGGCGGAGGCGGCCGCGACGCTGGACGCGATGACGGAGACCATGGCCTGCCGGGGCCCCGACGACCGGGGGACCTGGACCGACGGGAACGCCGCGCTCGGGCACCGGCGGCTCGCGATCATCGACCTGCCCGGCGGGCGTCAGCCCATGACCGTCGACACCCCCGAGGGACCGGTCGCCCTCGTCTACTCCGGCGAGGCCTACAACTTCACCGAGCTTCGCGGCGAACTGACCGCCCGCGGGCACCGGTTCACCACCGAATCGGACACCGAGGTCGTGCTGCGCGGCTACCTGGAGTGGGGCGAGGCCCTCGCCGAGCGGCTCAACGGCATGTACGCCTTCGCGCTCTGGGACGGCCGTCACGGCCGGCTCGTCATGATCCGGGACCGGATGGGCGTCAAGCCCTTCTACTACTGGCCGACACCCGACGGTGTGCTCTTCGGCTCGGAGCCCAAGGCCATCCTCGCCAACCCGCTGGCCCGGCCCCGGGTGACCCTGGACGGGCTGCGGGAACTGTTCACCATGGTCAAGACCCCGGGCCATGCCGTATGGGACGGCATGCACGAGGTGGAGCCCGGCACGGTCGTCACCGTGGACCGAGGCGGGCTGCGCCGGCACGTCTACTGGCGGCTGGAGACCCGCCCGCACACCGACGACCGGGACACCACGATCGCCACCGTACGGTCACTGCTCGACGACATCGTCCGCCGCCAGCTGGTCTCCGACGTACCCCGCTGCATCCTGCTCTCCGGCGGACTCGACTCCTCGGCCGTCACCGCGCTCTCCGCCGGGCAGCTCGCCGAGAGCGGCGAGAAGGTCCGCACCTTCGCCGTCGACTTCGTGGGACGCACCGAGCACTTCATCGCCGACGAGCTGCGCACCACCCCCGACACCCCGTTCGTGCACGATGTGGCCCAACGGTCGGGCACCCTGCACCGGGACATCGTGCTCGACCCCGACACCCTCGCCGACCCGGAGGTACGGGCCCGGATGATCCGCGCCCGGGACCTCCCCATGGGCCTCGGGGACATGGACGCCTCGCTCTACCTGCTCTTCCGGGCCATCCGCGAACACTCGACCGTCGCGCTGTCCGGCGAGTCCGCCGACGAGGTCTTCGGCGGCTACCTCCAGTTCTTCGACGAGCAGGCCCGGACCGCCGACACCTTCCCCTGGCTGGTCCGGATGGCCGAGCACTTCGGCGAGGACTCGGACGTGCTCCGGGAGGACCTCGGCCGGGCCCTCGACCTGCCGGGCTACGTTCGCAGCAGCTATGAGACCGCCGTCGCCGGCATCGAACGGCTCACCGGCGAGAGCGACTTCGAGTACCGCATGCGCAGGATCTGTCACCTCCACCTGACCCGCTTCGTACGCGTCCTGCTCGACCGCAAGGACCGGGCGAGCATGGCGGTCGGCCTGGAGGTCCGGGTGCCGTTCTGCGACCACCGGCTCGTCGAGTACGTCTACAACGCGCCCTGGGCCCTCAAGTCCTTCGACGGCAGGGAGAAGAGCCTGCTGCGCGAGGCCACCGCCGATGTGCTGCCCCGGTCGGTGTACGACCGGACCAAGAGCCCCTATCCGTCGACCCAGGATCCCAAGTACGCCATGGCCCTGCAGGGGTACGCCCGCGAGCTGCTCGCCCGCCCGGACCACCGGGTCTTCGAGCTCGTCGACCGCGACCGGCTCCGCCGGGCCGCCGACCACCACGCGCCCCAGGTCACCTCGGCGTCCCGCCGCGGCCTGGAACGCACCCTGGACCTCGCCACCTGGCTGGACCTGTACGAACCCGAGCTGATCCTCGGCTGAGCGGCCCGCCCCGGGCACGGGCGGGTGCCCGGGGCACAGGGGATCCGCTATGCGCCGCCGCCTGCCCGCCCGCCGTCCAGCCATGTACCGAACTCGTTCTCCCGGACCAGCCGGCCGAGCTTGCGGTACTCCTGGATCACCGCCGAGACGATCTGCTCCATGCCGAGCGGGCGGCCCGATTCCGCCGCCAGGTAGGCGGCGGTCACCGCACAGGCACGGATCGAGCCGCCCGCCAGCTCGAACCGGCCCGCGCAGAACTCCAGATCGAGCCCGGCCTCGCGGGGGATCGCCGTGCCGAGGCAGCGGTCCCACAGGGCCAGCCGCTGCCGGGCGTCCGGCATGGGGAACTCCGCGATCACATCGAGTCGCCGGGTGAACGCCTCGTCGAGATTGCCGCGCAGATTGGTGGTGAGCACCGCGATGCCGTCGAAGGACTCCATCCGCTGGAGCAGATAGGCCGACTCCACATTGGCGTGCCGGTCGTGCGCGTCCTTGACCTGCGAACGCTTCCCGAAGATGGCGTCCGCCTCGTCGAACAGCAGGATGCCGTTGACGTCGGAGGCCTCGGCGAAGATCCGTTCCAGGTTCTTCTCGGTCTCACCGACGTACTTGTCCACCACCGTCGACAGATCCACGACATAGAGTTCCATGCCGAGCTCCGACGCCACCACCTCGGCGGACATGGTCTTGCCGGTGCCGGACTCGCCCGCGAACAGCGCGATGATGCCGCGCCCCCGGCCGCCGCCCGGCCGCATCCGCCACTGACCGAGCACCTGCTCGCGGTGACGGGCGCGCAGGGCGAGTTCGGACAGCTCACGACGGGTCGCGGGGGGCAGCACGAGGTCGTCCCAGCCGACCGCGGGCTCGATGCGACGGGCGAGCCGTTCGAGCCCGGCGCCGTTCTGCGCCCGGACCGCCGTGCGCAGATCCCGCACGTCCACCGGGCGGTCCTCCAGGACGGCCAGCCGGGAGGCGACCGCGGCGGCCTTGCGCATCTGCTCGGAGTCGAGCCGGTACGAGGCGGTGGCCTCGATGACCTCCTCGTCGGCCGACCTGCTCCCGGCGGGCAGCCCGGCGGACGTGCCGGCCTCCGCGAGCGCCTGCCGCCACTGCCGTGCCAGGCCCGTCGGGCCCGGGGACAGGACGTGGACCGGCACCGGACTCTCCCCGGCCCACAGGGGATCCCAGTTCTTCCTCCCGTACGCGAGCAGCGGGGTACCGCTGACCGCCGCGCACAGGGCCCCGAGCAGCCGGGCCCGCTCGGGGCGTTCGGGGGCGAGCGCTTCGAGCGGCCCGAGGACGATCCCGCCGTTGCTCAGCCGGACCTCGGCCGCCAGCGTCCGTACGGCCTCCGCCGGTTCGGGAAGGGCGGCCAGCTCCGCGATGTCGACCACCAGCGGACGACGCCCCGCGGCGAGCAGCGCCTCGACCGCCAGTTTCCCCGGGTCGCCGCCCCGGTCGAGCAGATGCACCAGACCGCTGCCCGTGCCCAGTGCCGCCGCGACCCGCAGCACCTCCGGCCCGCTGTCCGGGCCCGGCTCCGGCCGCGCGCCGGGCCCGGCCGCGCGGACCAGGCCGCGCAGCCTCCCATCGATCTCGTCGTCGCCGAGAAGGTGCGCGCCGATCCGGTCCGGTACCCGCAACACCCGGGAAAGCAGCGGGCGTTCGGCGTCCCTGACCTCCAGCAGTCCACCCGTGACCAGCGGGGCGGACGGGGAGAACCGGAAACGGCCGGAGCTCGCGGCGGGCAGCCCGCAGAGCTCCAGCGCCAGCCCGATGGTGGGTCTGCGCCGGGTCAGGTCGTCGTTGAGGTAGCCGTAGAGCTGCTCGAACCGGCTGTCGATGTCCGGGGCCAGCGCGACCAGCAGAAGGTCGACGTCCAGCGGCACCAGGCCGAAGCTCCCGGCCAGCCGGTGGATGCGGCTCCCCGGCGGGGACTGCGGCGAGGGCCCGGAGGCGTACGCCGGTACGGGCGCGAACGCGTCGCGGGCCGCCACGATCCGCCCGGCCGCCTCGGGGGTGAGGTACTGCCCCCGGTACGGATCGTCCGGCTGCGGGTCGGCGGCCCGTCTGGCGGCCACGGCGTTCCTGACCCGCTGCTCCACGTGGACCAGCCGCTCCCAGAGGTCCTCGACCACCGAGGCAGGGGCGTCGGCCGTTCCGGGAACGGCACGGGCGCCCTGTGTCGTGGTCACCGGGCCGCGCCCCCACGCCTGCGCCGGCCGGGCGGCAGCTGCCGTTGCCGCTGCGCCGCGAAGCCCTGCCCGCCGGGGTCGGACGCCCCGTCGTAGCGCAGCCGGCGCCCCGGCTCCGTGCCTTCGCCGTCCGTGCCTTCGCCGTCCGTGCCTTCGCCGTCCGGGTGGTCGCCATCCGTTTTGGGCGTGCTCCTCACCACCAGTCCCTCGGTGACCGGCGGTCCCGCGGCGGTCCGTTCACCGGCCAGCGGCGCCCACACCCGCAGGTCGATCGCGGCCTTGAGCTCACCGCCGAGCGCCGACCAGACGTCCGAGGCGGACGGCCCGTCGGTACCCGGGCCCGCCGCCTCGATCTCCACGGTCAGCCCCAGCTCGGCGAGGCTGCCGGTGTGCATGCGGGCGGGCAGCGCGTCCGACCGCACGAGGCAGCGCAACGCCTCGGAGAGCAGGCGGTGTTCGTCCTGCGGGCGATTGGTCCACGCGGTCACCAGATACGTCAGCTCGTACCAGCGCGGCGGGGTGCGCCGGCCGATCACCACTCCCTCCTCGTCGTGCTCCTCGGCCGCGCCGGTGCGGCGGCGGCTCGCGTCCTCACGGATGCGGTGCAGGAACACACTGATCGTGGGGGCGTTGCGCCGGGCGGACCAGTCCTTCGTCGGTGCGTCGAAGACCAGGTCCACCCCGCTCTCCTGGAGCCCGGCGTCGACCAGCAACAGCCGCAGCCCCTCATCGACCTCGTGGATCATCGGCGTCCCACCTCGTCCGGCGGGACGATGGTCCCGGCCACCACCAGGAAGGGCGTGGTGACGGGGCCGAACCCCGGACCCGAGGCGGTGATCGTGCGCGGCCCCGTCTGGTCCTTCGCCAGGATCAGCAACTGCGCGATGAACGTTCCGTCCCGGCGCGGGAAGGCGGGCGGTGCGGTCGCCGTGATCCCCGGCTTCCAGGTGAGCTTCACGGGCGCACCGGGCGGGAAGTCCTTGCCGCGCACCGAGGTGACGAACCCCGGTTTGCCGACGGCGGGCACCGCGATGATCCGGGGCTGCAGGATGCGCAGCGGCTTCCTGGCGACGTTGTCGCCGGTGTCGGCGTCGGTGCCGGTCGTGGTCAGCGTTCCGGTGATGGTCGTCCGCAGCGCCTGATCCGGCTTGAGCACCACCCGCACGACCGTGGACGCGCCCGGTGTCAGATCGGGCAGGGTGCACACTCCGTCCTTGCAGCCCGGCGGAAGCGGACCCGCCGGGATCCGTGCGGGCAGCCCGAGCTTCAGCCGCAGCCCGGTGGCGAGCGCGTTGCGGCCGTTGCGCACGGTGTACGTCACGACCACCCGACCGCCGACGTAGCCGGGGCTGGGCTGGGCCCGGACCGTGAGACCGGGCCCCGCCTCGGGCGCGGGCGGCTCGGGGGCCGGCGGCCGGGGCGGTGTGGGCGTCGGGGTGGGGGTCGGTGCCGGGGGCGCGTCCTGGACCGGGACGACCGTCTCGGTGGCGTTGTCCGTGGGGTTCGGGTCGACCACGGCTCCGGTGACCGACCAGCCGATCCGCTGGTCGCCGCTCGTCACGCCGGTGAGCCGGGCGGTGACCTCCACACTCTCCCCGGGCCGGAGCACGCCCAGTTCGCACTGGGGCGAGTCGGTGGCACAGGTGCCGGCCGGGGTGGTGAGCTCCTCCAGCCGCACCCCGGGCGGGGCGTCGGCGGTCAGTACGGTGCCGGGCGCGGCGGCGGGTCCCCGGTTGGTGACGGTGACCGGCACCGTGACGGAGGAACCGACCTCCACCGAGGGGCCGGTGGGCGGCGCGGTCAGGGCCAGGTCGACCGACTGCTGGAAGCCGGGCTCCTTCTGCCGCCCGCCGATCCGCTCACCGAACGGTGTCAGACCGCCCGAGGCGAGGTCGAGCATGGACAGCTGCTCCGGGGAGTTCGGCGCGAGCGCCCTGCGCGAGCTGAACACCAGCCGTTCCGCGTCCGGCGACCAGGCCACGTCGCGGGGCTGGAAGGGCCCGGTCAGTGAGGTGTCGGGGATCTCCTGGTGGCACGCGTCGGGGTCGCCGCGCCGGACGGCCGGCAGCACGACCCGGCAGTCGCCGCCGTCCAGCGAGGTGACAATGATCCCGTCGCGCTCATTGACCCGGCCGCCGCCGTCCTTGCGGTTGAAGGCGATCGTGCTGCCGTCGGGGGAGAAGGCCGGGCTGTCGTCGATCTTCTTGCACTCACCGGGGCAGATGGTGGCGCTGAGGTCGCGCTGCTGGTCGAGCGCCGCCACCGGCACCGTCCAGACGTGCTTGATGCCGCCGAGACCCCGGATCACGTGGTTACGGGTGAAGGCGAGTGTGGTGCCGTCCGACGACCACGTCGGCTGGGCGTCCCCGCCGGTCGACTGCCCGGCCGGGGGCACGATCGTGCCCAGGATCGCTCCCGAGACGGCGTCCGCGATGAGGATGCTGCTCGGCCCCGCGGCCTCGCCGACCCCGCCCGGTGAGGTCCTGGTGAACGCCAGCTTGGTGCCGTCCGGCGAGAACGTGGGGTCGGTGTCCCAGTCGCGCGGACCGCGTCCGGCGAGCGGCACGGCCGTCTCGTGGGTGCCGTCCGCGTCGGCCAGCCAGATCCGTTCGACGCGCTCCTTCGCATTGCCCTCGAAGCGGGTCACGACGATGCGCCGGCCGTCCGGTGTGTAGTTCTGCCGCTCGGTCCACGGGTCGTAGTCGTCCCTGGGGTTGAACAGCGGGTCCTTGGCGGGATCCTCGTTCGAGTCGGCGTCCGGGTCCTCCTTGAGGATGGGGAGTCCGAGGTCCCGGGGGTCCGAACCGTCCTGCCGGACGTCCTGGAGCGTCGCCTCGTGCTCCTCCAGGTGGGTCCGCCGTGCCACGATGGCGGTCCCGGTGTCCATGGACCCGGTCCAGGTGGGCGATTCGACCTTGCGGTCCTCGCCGAGCTTCAGGCTCGGCTCGCCCTCGCCGAAGGCGGTCGTCCGGTAGACGTGGTCGTAGTCCTTGCACCCGCAGGTCGTGTCGGGGCTCAGGATGAGCAGGTCGTTCCCGTCCGGCAGCCAGGCGGCCGAGCGGGTGCGCCAGCCGGCCTGGACACCCGCCAGCAGGGGACGGTCCTTGCCGATTCCCTCGGTCACCCGGAGCCGGGGCCCGGTCTCGGCGTCCGTCGTGAGGGTGTACGCGACCCGGGCGCGGCGGGTGTCGTCGTCCACCGGGTTCCACGCCGGTTCGGTGGCGTCGCCGGCCGGGCCGTCACTGATCACCCTTGCCGCGCCGCCGGCCACGGCCATCTCGAAGATCAGCCCGTTCCGCCCGGGACCGGAGTCACAGGAGTACGCGATCCGCGAGCCGTCCGGGGAGAACGTCGGCGAGGTCTCGTTGTTGGGGGTGTCCGTCAGCCGTCGAAGACCGGAGCCGTCGATCCCGACTGTCCACAGCTCACGCTGGACCACATCACCCGGTCCCCGCTCCGCGGAGTCGAACACCACGGTCCGTCCGTCCGGGGAGAGTTCGGGGTGTCCGGCGTCCCGGTCGGTGGTGAGCCTGCGCACCGCGCCGCCCGCGTCGCGCACGTACACCTGCGGTCGCAGACTGTCGCGCAGGCTGGTGAAGACCACCGTCTCACCGCGCGCGAAGGGATCCTGGTCGTAGTGGGCGGGGCCGGTGCCGAACAGCGGTGCACTGGTGGCCGGGTCGGAGACCCGGCCGAGGCTGCGGTGTCCGGTACCGGCGTAGGTGATGCGTCCGGCATCCGCGGGGCTCTCGTCCGCCGCCGCGGCGAGTCTCGGCGCACCCTGCGGTGCGGACGCGGAACCCGCAACCAGCAGCGGTGCCAACAGCACCACAGCTCCTGTCAGTCGGCCCAGCCGGGTCTTCCTCGCCGGGCCAGCGGTGCCGGTCACGGCCCACCTCACAGTTCTGTCGATGACTCTCCACGACAAGCATCCCGCTCACCCCGGGGCAAATACAGGTCCCGAGTACCCGGCCCGGGGGAAGGGGAGGTTGCCCTTTGCGGCGCGCTTCTGCCCCGCCCGGCCGCTCCTTTCCGCGAACACCGGCGCCCCCCGTGCGACGTCGCCGCACGGGAGCGCGCCGGCGGGACTCAGATGAGTCCGTGTCGCATGGCGTAGCCGACGGCATGGGCCCGGTTGCGCAGTTCGAGCCGGGTCGCCACCTCGTGCAGCACGTTCTTGACGGTGCGTTCGGAGTACGAGGTCTTCTGCGCGATCTCCGCGGTGCCGTAGCCCTCCGACACCAGCCTGATCATCTCCGCCTCCCGCGTCGTGAGGGTGGAGAGCGAGAGTCCCCGGGGGTCGAGGACCGTGCGCTGGAGGCTGCTGACATGGGTGAGGAGCTTTCCGAGCAGGTCGCCCGGCAGCACTCCTTCACCGTTCGCCATCGCCGTCACCAGGTGGACGAGGCTGTCCTGATCGGCCTCGCCGCGTCTCAGCACCGCGGCGACGCCGCACTCGATCATGGTCTGGAGCGCGCCCGATTCGAAGAAACCGACGACGAGTCCGGTGCGGGTCGAGGTGTTGCGCTGGAGGCGTTGCAGGAGCTGGACGGTGGGTTCGTTCACCATGTCCACCACCACCAGGGAGACTTGGGCCCGGTCCGCCTCGGACTCGGGGATCAGCTCTATCTCCGGCCGTGGGCGTAATTGCTGGACCACGCCGGTCTGCAGTATCAGGTCCTCCGCGTACACCGCCACGGAGACTCTGCCCCGGGGGGCCTCGGGGGCACTGTCCACGGCGGCGTACGCCGGGGCGGCGGATCTGCGGAACGTTCCGCGATCCACTGCCCGGCCGTTCGTTTCTGCTGCTGTCGTCATTCTTCTGCGTGCCTGTCTTCCTCAGGTACTTCCGTCCGATACGCCGGATTCCGATCTCGACCGCGTCCGTCCCGGCAGGGCGACCGGGCCCGGGGAGGGCTCGCCGGGACATCGTGCAGTTGGGCCGCCGGGGCACCACCCCTGCCCGTTCGTTGCCCTCGCGTCTCTGCTGCGCGGCCGCACGTTGGGCCTACCGTCGCATCGTGACCACATCTGCCGAACTCGAAACGCCCACGGTGACGGTGTCGCCCGGCACCGAAGCGACGACGACCCTGACGGTGCGCAACGACGGTGACATCGTCGAGGCGTACACGCTCGAAGTGGTCGGCGACTGCGCCGCTTGGAGCACCGTCGAGCCGGCCCGCGTGTCCCTCTACCCGGGCACCTCCGAAGTGGTGACCGTACGGCTCGCGCCGCCCAGATCCCACGAGGTCCGGGCCGGCGAGATACCCCTGGGTGTCCGTGTACTGCCCGCGGAGCACCCCGAATCGGTGGCGGTGCCCGAGGCCACGGTGATCGTCGCACCGTTCCACGAGCTCCGGGCGGAGCTCGACCCGGGCCGGCGCTCCGGCTGGCGGGGTGCCCGCTTCCGGGCCGCGGTGCAGAACCGCGGCAACACCCCGGTCGACATCGCGCTCTCCGGGAAGCAGGCCGGGGAGGAACTCCGTCTGGCCTTCACCCAGGGCCAACAGCGCCTGGAACCGGGCGAGTCCGCCGAGGCCGGCCTGCGGGTACGGGCCCGGAAACTGATCTGGTTCGGGCAG
Organism: Streptomyces sp. NPDC047917; assembly: GCF_043204345.1. NCBI lineage: Bacteria > Bacillati > Actinomycetota > Actinomycetes > Kitasatosporales > Streptomycetaceae > Streptomyces > Streptomyces sp. NPDC047917. The sequence goes on along the minus strand of NZ_JBIDCA010000011.1, from coordinate 312,319 downwards.
CCGGTGACCTGGCCCTTCGAGGTCGAGGCAGCCGAGGGCAGCGAGGGGAACACCGACGGCGAGCGGGTCGGCAGGTCCGAGACGCTGCCCGGCGAGTTCGCCCAACGGCCCATCCTGCCACGGTGGTTGCTGATCGTTCTGGCCGCGTTGCTCGCACTGCTGCTTGCGTGGTTCGCGCTGGTGAGGCCGGCGGTGCGGAGCACCGCGAAGCAGGCGGCGAACGAGGCCGCCCAGGAGAAGAAGCCCGACGGGCAGCAGGGTTCGGCGGACGGCGGTACGGGCGACCCGACCGGCGGTCAGGGGCAGGACAAGGGTGACGGGAAGGGCAAGCCCGGCACGTCCGGGGGAGCCGGTTCGGGCGGCTCGGGGACGGGTGGCGGGACCGGTGGCACCCAGCAGAGCTCGGCGACGATCGATGTGCAGACCGGGTCCGGGGCCCAGAAGAAGGGGACGTACAAGGTTCCGGAAGGAAAGGTGTTCGGAGTCACGGACATCGTGGTGGCGAACTTCCAGGGTGACGAAGGCGTGCTGACGATCTCCTTCGGAAAGCGGAAGATCACCACCATTGCTCTGGAGACCTTCCGCAACCAGGACTATCACTGGGTCACCCCCATCGAGATTCAGGAGAACGACACCGTCACCGCCTCCGTGACCTGCAACAAACCTGGCACCCCGGCAACCGGAACTCAGGCTTCCAAATGCCACCAGGTGCTCAATGTCAGCGGTGAGCTGAGCGACGTCGCACCGTAGTAACAAAGCGTCTGACCTCCTGCTTCCTCCGCAGAAGATGAGAACAGCAGACATCCCGTTCCAAGGAAACCCGGCTTGCCGGTCTTTGGCGGTTTCCTTCCCCTGCCCACATCGGGAGGTGGGGAAGGGTGGTCGAGGACCGGATCCGGTCGCCAAAGCCCGACAGAGCCGTCGAGGCCCGAGAATTCTGGCTGATTTCCGCCGATGCGACACCGGCGGCCGGGTACCCGAATTTCCCCCGGGACACCGGCCGTTGCCCTGGTGAGTGGGTTCCGGAAATCCATTGTTCACACCGCTGTCACATGGCCGGAACAGGAAATGTGCCGGCCGTCGGGCGCCCGGCCCGCGAAGGGAAGTATTTCCTGCCCCCCGGGGTGCCCGGGAAGGCAGCACCCTTGCCCCGTGCCCAGGACCTTGAGACCTACTGTCCGCCACAGCCGCCGAGGAAGACTCGGCGACGAACGAATGACCACGCGAAGGAGCGAGCATGCCGTCGTACCTCACCCCGGGTGTTTACGTGGAGGAGGTGCAGTCCGGTGCGCGGCCCATCGAGGGAGTCGGCACCGCGGTCGCAGCCTTCGTCGGTTTCGCGGAGTCCGGCCCCTTCCACCAGCCGACGCTGGTGACCAACTGGGACCAGTACGTCCAGACCTTCGGCACCTTCACCGCCGACACCTATCTGGCCCCCGCGGTCTACGGCTACTTCGCCAACGGCGGCGGCGCCGCGTACATCGTGCGCATCGGCGGCCCCGCGCAGGACTCGGCGCGGAACTCCGTGTCCGAGCCGGCGCCTGCCGCCGCACTCGGCGGGTTCCAGGTCTCGGCGCGGCCCGGTACGAGCGCCGACCTCACCGTCGAGATCACCGACGCCGAGGGCGAGAACCCCCCGGAGGACCGGTTCCGGCTGCTGGTGCGGCAGGCCGGCAAGGTGGTGGAGACCTACGACGCCTCCAGCCGCAAGAACGTCAAGGGCTATCTCGTCACCCAGGCCCGCCAGTCCAAGCTCATCCAGGTCACCGAGCAGCCCGGCACGGCCCAGACCCGCCCCGGGAACCAGAGCCTCCCGCTGGCACCCGCCGCAGCCCCCGGAGCCGGTGTCGCACGGCTCGACCCGTCCGAATACGTCGGCGACGCCGCCGCCCGCACCGGGTTCGCCGGCCTCGAAGCGATCGACGAGATCACCATGGTCGCCGTCCCGGACCTGATGAGCGCCTACCAGCGCGGGGACATCGACGCCGACGGCGTCAAGGCCGTCCAGCTGGCCGTGATCTCGCACTGCGAGCAGATGGGCGACCGGGTCGCCATCCTGGACACCCCGCCGGGCATGAACGCCCAGCGCGTCCGTACCTGGCGCAACGACGACGCCGGATACGACTCGCGCTACGCCACCGTGTACTACCCGTGGGTCAAGGTCTTCGACCCGGCCACCGGCCACAACTCCCTGGTGCCGCCCAGCGGTCACGTCGCCGGAGTCTGGGCGCGCAGCGACGGTGAGCGCGGTGTGCACAAGGCCCCCGCCAACGAGGTCATCCGCGGCGCGCTGGACCTGGAGATCCGCCTCAGCAAGGGCGAGCAGGACCTGCTCAACCCGATCGGCGTCAACTGCGTGCGCGCCTTCCCCGGCCGCGGCATCCGGATCTGGGGCGCACGCACCCTCTCGTCCGACCCGGCCTGGCGCTACCTCAACGTACGCCGCCTCTTCAACTACCTGGAGGAGTCGATCCTCCTGGGCACCCAGTGGGTGGTGTTCGAGCCGAACGACGACCGCCTCTGGTCGAGCATCCGGCGCAACGTCACCGCCTTCCTCACCGAGGAGTGGCGCCGCGGCGCCCTCTTCGGACGCACGGCCGAGGAGGCGTTCTACGTCAAGTGCGACCGCGACAACAATCCGCAGGAGTCGATCGACCTCGGCCAGGTCGTGTGCGAGATCGGCGTGGCTCCGGTGAAGCCCGCGGAATTCGTGATCTTCCGCCTCGCGCAGTTCTCCGACAGCACGAGCCTCGTCAACGAGTGACCCGACAGGGTCCCCCCGAACAGAACAGGTGACACAGAGTCATGGCAGAGGGCGACGCTCTTTCCACCCACGTCTTCGGCGTGCAGCTGGGCGGCTATCTCGTCGAGTCGATCCAAGAGATCAGCGGATTGACCGTCGAGGAGGAAGTCGTCGAGGTCCGTCAAGTGACCGCCGAGGGCAAGCAGATCATCCGCAAGCAGCCCGGCGCACGCCAGGCGGGCGAGGTGACGATCACCCGCGGGCTCGACAAGAGCAGCGAGTTCACCAAATGGATCAAGGAGACGCTCAACAACGGTGCGGTCGACACCGCGCGCCAGAACCTCACCATCGAGATCAAGGACTCGAAGGGTGAGACGGTCCGGCGCATCCAGCTGATGCAGGGGTGGGCCAGCAAGTGGGAGGGTCCGTCGCTGAAGGCCGGCGAGTCCAGTGCCGCGACCGAGACGGTGACCATCACCTTCGAGGAGATCGTGGTCGAATGAGGCGCAGGACCGTTACGTCGGGCGGGCTCGACGAAGTCCTCGACAGCCTCGCGGCCGGCCCGTCCGCCGCGGGCGAGGAAGCTCCCGCACCGGCTGCGGCGCGGCCCCGGGAACGTGACCGGGACCAGCAGGAGCTGCGTACGGAGTTCGAGTTCGAGCTCCCGCGCGGCTACGTCGACGACGAGGGCCAGGTCCATCGGCACGGGTCGATGCGGCTCGCGACGGCACGGGACGAGCTGCGCCCGCAGATCGACCTGCGGGTGAAGGAGAACCCGGCGTACCTGTCGGTGGTGCTGCTGAGCCAGGTGATCACCCAGCTCGGCACCATCACCGATGTGCACGCCGGGGTCGTCGAGCGGATGTACGCCACGGACGTGGCGTTCCTCCAGGACTTCTACCGCCGGATCAACAGCGAGGGCCACACGCACGCCGCGGTGACCTGCCCGCTGTGCCACGGGTCGTTCGAGGTGGACCTCTCGGGTGGGCGCCTGGGGGAATCGTGACGTACGCGCTTCCCCGGCTGCGGGAGGAGATCGCGTACGTCGCCTACCACTTCCACTGGCCACGAGAGGACATTCTCGACCTCACCCACGCCGAACGTCAGGAGTGGGTACGGGAGATAGCGCGGATCAACACCCGCGTCAACGAAGGCGGGTGATCGTGTGGGTCTCGGGAACTGGTTCCGCCGAGGGGGCGGACAGCAGCCTCCGACACCTTCCCGGGACAGGTCCGGGGACGGAGCCGGGGCCGGCGCCGGCCCCGCGTCCGCCCCTGCCGTCGCTCCGGAACCGGAGCCCGGCCGGAACGGCATCGGGGCCGATCGGCGTGACGGTCCCCGGGGCGGCTCCGGCGAGGGCGACGGCGACTGGGACGGTGGCTGGCGGCGGGTCGCCCCGCCTGCGGTGACCGTCGCCCGGTCCTCGATCGGGGTGAGCGACGGCCTGCGGTTCCGGGACGGCCTCGCGTCCTGGCAGAACCTCGCGTTCTCGGGCGAACTCGGCCATGCCGTACTGCCGTCCGCACCGGTGGGTCTGATCCACGGTGTCGCCCGTCCTGGCGGCGCACGATCCACGGCCCCCGGCGGGCCGCTGCTGCTGCGCGCCGCCCCGGTCGGGACGGACGGGGAGGCGGAAGCCGCTGCGGGCCAGGCGTCCGCCCCGGCGGGCAGGGCTACCGGCGGCGGCAGCGACAGGGCGCGCGGGCGGTCCTCGGCCCCCACGCCGGTCCAGAGGTCGAGCAGCACGAAGTCCCCCGGCTCCTCCGGGAACGGGGATCCCGGGCACCAGGACCGTGCGGGCGGTGCCATCGCGGGGAGGACTGCGGGAGCAGCGGCCCCGGCGGGCAGCGCGGCTCCGGGAGCGGGAGCGGCTACGGCTCGGGAACCGGCCACCGCGTCGGCGTCACAGCAGGCCACGGACACCGCACCGGCACCGGTTTCGCCCGGGCGGGCCGGGCACGCCGCCGTACGTCCTCGGCGGACCGCCCCGCCGCTGATCATCGCCCGGCGTCCGGCGATGGCGTTGCGTCGGATGGCCGGGGTACTGCCGCCGACGGCCTCCGCTGCGGCCGCCGCACCCGCCTCCGACAACGCTGAGCAGCAGGGCGGATCCGGTGATGCGGCTCCCGCTGCCCCGCCGGGCGCCGTCCTGCCGACGGACCGGACTGCCGGCGGTCCCACCGCCGCACCGGTGCGTCCCGCTCTGGGCAAGCCGCTACGGGAGCTGCCCACCGGGGCCGTGACCCCCGGCCCGGCGGCGTCGGGCGGAGTCGTGCCGTCCGCCCCGGAAGGGCAGGGAGCGGCGGCCATGCCCGTACTGCAACGCCTGGCATCCGACACGGCGGCCACTGCGGCGGACACGTCGTCGCCGGGGGCGGCCGGGCCGTCGGTACGTCAGCCTCCCCCTGCCGGCGGCAGGGTGCCGGAGTCCCCTGCTCCGCGGCCGTCGCCGCGCGACGTGTCCGGCTCACCGGCCCGCGCCCGTGGCGGGATCGGTGCCCCGCTCACCTCGCTTCCGTCGACCGCCAGGCTCCAGAACGACGCACCGCTGCTCGGCGACCGGCGTCGGGCGCGGCCGGGAAGCGCGCCCCCGCCGTCGACTGCGTCCCCGGCCTCGTCCCCGGCCTCGGCAGCCGTCGAGCCGGTACCGAAGGCCCCGGACGCGCCTGCCGGGATGCCGGTTCGCTCGTCCACCACGCCCGCTCGGCCCGGTGGGTCCGGTGGGTCCGGCGGGTCCGCACCGGGACCTGCGGCCGTCCAGCGCGTCGTGGACCCGGCGCGTCCGAACACGCCCCCCGCCGGCCCGGCGCCGTCCTCCTCGGCGTCTCCGTCCGGTCCCGTCGCGCCGGTACGTGTCCGCAGGATCACCCGGGAGCGGGAGGAGGGGCGGGCGGCCGGGCCCACCGCCGGTGCCGGGGGACCGGCGGTCGTCGTTCAGCGGTCGCGGGGTCTCCTGGCGGGCAGGGCCCTGGACGTGAGCACCGGCTCCGCCGAGGGGTTTTCGGCACAGAGGGCGGCGGGCAGCACGGCCAGGCCCGTAGTGGCAGCCACCTGGCGCCGTGACGTAAGGCAGCCAGGGTCCGAAGCGCCGTCGCAGTCCTCGTCGTCCTCGCCGTCCTCGCGGGGGCCTGGGAACCCGCGTGGTGGAGAAGACCGGGCGCAGCCGGGCGCCGCACCCCGGCAGCCCGTTCCTCACGCGCCCACCCGCCCCACCCCCACCGAGACCCGCCCCACCGAGCCCACTCCGACCCGCCGCCCCCGTGCCGCCGGCCCGGGGGCGGCGACCGGTGGGCCGGCCCCCGGCGGCACTGCCCAGCGCCTCGTGTCCGGGAACCCGGCGCCCGGCACCGTTGGGACCAGCGGTGCGCCCGCGGGCCGAACGGCCCCCAGTGTCCCCGGCCGCATGCCCGGCAGCGACGCCGGAACCGGGGCCGGATCCGGCACCAAGCCCGGCCCGCGACCGGGGCGCGGCCCGGGGCCGGCCCGTTCCCTCCTGCGGCTCGTACAGCGTTCGCCACGCGAGGGCGCGGCAGGAGCACCCGCGACAGCGCCGTCCCGTACCGACGCGCACCCGCCGGAGCAGGGCCCCGCAGGAGCACATGCCGCCCGCCGCCCCGGTACACCGCCCCCGGCGCGCCCCGCGCCTGCCGCTCCGGGCACCCCGCCCGTGGGGTCGGCCGCGCGGCCCGTCCCGGTGGTTCGTCCGCACCCGCCCGGGACGGACCGGCAGGGCGCGGCCGTCGCGCCCGTGCAGCGGGTGGCGTTCCCGGTGGTGCCCGAATCAGCCACTCCCGGCACCGTCGCACCGATGCCCGAGTCCGCCGGGTCCGCGCCCTCCGGGCCACCGACCCTCGCGGTACGGGTTCCGCAACGCGCACCGGACCCCACCCGGACCACGGCACAGGGCCCCGTCCGGGCCGTGGCACCGGCTGCCGCGCCGGCCGCCGCCACCCCAGCCTCCCGGGCCACGGCCGAAGTGCTCCAGAGAGTGGCGGCCGACGCCGGGATCACCGGAGTCCCGGTGCGGGCGGTTCCGGTGCGACGCTCCGGTCCGCCGGCCCGGACCACTCCGGCCGGCCAGGACACGCCGGCCACCGGTGACCCGGCGACCGCGAACCGGGTCACCGCGACGGACATCGAGGAACTGGCCCGTCGGCTGATCGATCCGGTGAGCCGGCTGATCCGCGCGGACCTGCGCAGAGGGCGGGAACGTACCGGACGGCTGTACGACGGCCGCCGCTGACAAGGCCCGCTCCCTTCCGCAACGTACGTGGCGACAGCAGAGAAGAAGAGAAGCACATGACGGACAACATCTTCGCGACGAGTGTGTTCTTCAAGCTCGTCATCGGAGGCAGCGACCTGGGGGCCTTCCACACCTGCTCGGGTCTGGGTGCCGAGGTGGAGATGGAGCAGTACGCCGAGGGCGGCAACAACGGCTTCACCTGGCAGCTGCCGGGACGGATCACCTGGACCAACATCACACTGACCCGCCCCGTCACCGCCGACACGCTCAAGATCGCGCGCTGGCTGAACGAGACCATCCAACGGGTCGAGCCCAAGGACGGCGAGATCGTCGCGCTCCGCCCCGACCTCAGCCGCATCATCAGCTGGCAGGTGCAGGGGATCGTGCCGGTCCGCTGGCAGGGACCGTCCTTCGACCCCGCCAACTCGCAGGCGGCGATCGAGACGCTGGAGATCGCACACGAGGGGCTGGAACCTTCCTGACGCTCCGCCACATGCCTTAGCAGGAACCGACACCGACACCGAAACCGGTACTGACACCGACACCGACTCCGAAACCAGTACCGACATCGGTACCGACACCGACACCGACACCGACACCGACACCGACACCGGAGAAGACCGGGAAGGAGGAACGCAATGTCACCCGCTGTCCGTACGAGCCGTGCTCGCGCCCAGCTGACCATCATGGAACCGCCGGCGACCGTCGGCGCCAAGCCCGGCGGGAGCCTCGCCCGGATCACGTTGCAGTTCAACCCCGCGAAGCTGTCGCTGAGCAAGAGCACCGAGTGGCGGCGTACACCGTCCCGGATGGCGGGCCAGTCCGCACTGCCCGAATTCGTGGGCAGCGGGCCCCGGTCGTTGTCCCTGGAGGTGTTCCTGGACGCCACCGCCACCCATGACAACTCGGTGGAGAAGGCGGTGGAACAACTCATGACGGCCTGTGTACCCACCCCGAGCAGCCTGGCCCGCAAGACGCCCGCCAGCCCCTGGGTCCGGTTCGACTGGGGCACGTCGAAGACGACCTCGTTCGACGGCGTGATGTCCAACCTCTCCGTCTCGTACACCCTGTTCGACGTCGACGGGAAGCCGCTGCGCGCCACCTGCTCGCTCTCGATCGAGGAGGCGAGCGTCGATCCGGCCGGCCAGAACCCCACCTCGGGCTCGCGGGAGGCGCGCCGTACCCATCGGGTGGTGGCCGGGGACAGTCTGCCGCTGCTCGCCTGGCGGGAGTACGGCGATGCCACCGCCTGGCGCACCATCGCGGAGGCCAACGACGTGGACGACCCGATGCAGTTGACACCCGGCAGGGAGCTGGTCGTGCCCGGACTGGAAGACCGTGCTTCGGAGGCCGGCCGGTGACCGCCGCAGGGCGTTCCTTCGCCGCGGATCCGATCGTCGAGGCCCCCGGCGAGCTGCCGGCGGCCTGGGTGGCCCAGCTGGTGAGCTGTGTGGTGGACGAGAACGTGGGCCTGCCGGACGCCGCCGTGCTGACCTACCGCGACCCCGATCACAAACTGCTCACCGCCACCGGAATCACCATCGGCACGCCGCTGAAGATCTCCGTGGTCACCGTGCAGGAGCGGGTGCGCGAGCGGCTGTTCACCGGCGAGGTCACGGCGGTCGAGCTGGACAGCGACACCACCGGCTCGTTCACCGTGGTGCGCGCCTTCTCCAAGGCACACCGGCTCCAGCGCGGCCGGAAGGTGGTGGCCTTCCGCAACATGAAGACCGCGGACATCGTCCGCAAGGTCGCCGCCGGTGCCGGGCTGAGCTGCGGGAAGATCGAGGCCGCGCCCATCATGTACAAGCAGCTGACCCAGCCCAACGTCTCGGACTGGGAGTTCCTCCACTACCTCGCGGGTGAGAGCGGCGCACACGTACGGGTGGACGACAAGGGCCTGTTGCAGTTCGTGAAGCCCGAGCCCGCCTCGTCGGCGCCCTCGCCCGCCACCTCCGCGACCCGCCACCCGATGGTTCTGGAGTACGGGCGCAACCTGCTGGCCCTGCGGGCCGTGCTGACCGGGGCGGACGGGGCGGACAGTGTGGAGGTGCGCGGTTGGAACGTCGACACCAAGACCCGGCTGGTGGCACGCGAGCAGTCCGTCCGCAGCGACACCGTGGTCCCGGGGATGAGCCCGTCGCTGGCCGCCGGGGCGTTCGGTTCGGGCGCCCGGATGACGGTCACCGACACCCCGTACCGGACCCAGGCCGAGGCCAGGGCCGTGGCCGGGTCGGTGGCCGCGTCGGTGAGCTCGGGATTCGGTGAGATCGAGGCGGTCGCCGAGGGCAACCCCCGGCTGAAGGCGGGCCTGCCGGTGGCCCTCGGCAACGTCGGGCCCGCGTTCGCCGGACGCTACACGGCGACCGCCGCCCACCACGTGCTCGAACCGAACGGCGGCTACCGCACCACCGTGCAGGTGAGCGCGGCGCCCGACCGCTCGCTGGCGGGGCTGACCAGTGGCTCCAACGCACCCTCGCGCGGCCCGCGGATGCCCGGCCTCGCGATCGGTGTGGTCACCGACATCCGCGAGGGCAAGACCGAACGGGGCTGGGTCAAGCTGAAGTTCCCCTGGCTCGACGACACCTACGTGACCGACTGGGTCCGTACGGTGCAGTGGGGCGGGCAGGGCGGCGGCGGGGTGTTCAGCCCCGAGGTCAACGACGAGGTGCTGGTCGGGTTCGAGCAGGGGATGCTGGACAGCCCCTATGTGCTGGGTGGCCTCTACAACGGGGTGGACAAGCCCTCGCCGCACGACGTGCCGCTGGTCGACCCGACCAGTGGAAAGGTCAACCGCCGTTCGCTGGTGTCCCGTTCGGGTAACCGGCTGGAACTGCTGGACGCCCCGCGCGGACCGTCCGGCGTCCGGCTGGCCACCGGTGACAAGCGACTCGATATCACCCTGGACGAGCGGCGGGGCGAGATCGCCCTGACCGTGTTCGCCCGCGGCGGCACCCGTGCGCTGAGCTCCGTGACCCTCTCCTCGTCCGGGATCACCCTCGACGCCGGAACGGGGGACGTCAACGTGAAGGGACGTTCGGTGACCATCAACGGCAAGACGGGGGTCACGGTGGACGGCGGTCTGCTCGCGGTGCTCAAGGCCAAGCTCATCCGGATCAACTGAGGCCTGCACCCGGGCCCGTGCCGCTCGACGGCCGCGGAAGCCCCTTCCGCGACGAACCCCGTTCCACAACGAACCCCATCACGACCGAGCCCCTCGCACAGCGAAGTCCCATCACAGCAAGGAGAAGAGATCATGCCCCCCGCAGCTCGCACGGGCGACAGCACCGCACACGGCGGCGTCATCGGCACCCCGCCCCCGGGTGCGGTGGCTGTCGCCACCGTGCTGATCGGCGGTCGGCCCGCGGCCGTCACCGGGAGCCTGCACGTGTGCGTCATCCCCCATCACGCCGCGCTCGGGCCGGGCAATGTGATCATGCCCAATCCGGCTGCCGCGGTCACCGGTCAGGTCCTGATCGGCGGACTGCCCGCCGCCCGGATGCGGGACAACACCAGCTGCGGCGGGTCCGTCGTCAGCGGCGCGCTGAACGTCCTGATCGGGGGCCCGATGTGAGCGGCAGCGGGTTCATCGGACGCGGCTGGGGCTTCCCGCTGCGGGTCGGCGCCACCGGGGGCATCGGCATGGTCGAGCGGGACCGGGAGATCGAGGAGGCCATCGGGCTGGTGCTCGGCACGGCGCCGGGCGAGCGGCCGATGCGCCCGGAGTTCGGCTGCGGCATCCACGACTACGTCTTCGCACCCGGGGACGGCGCCACCGCCGGGCGCATCGCGCACGAGGTCCGCACCTCGCTGGAGCGGTGGGAGCCGCGCATCGAGGTGACCGACGTGGTGATCGCCTTCGACGCCATCGAGGAGGGCACCTTGTACATCGACGTGCACTACACCGTGCGGGCCACCAACGACCTGCGCAACCTGGTCTTCCCCTTCTACACCATTCCGTCCTCCGAGGGCTCCGAAGAAACGGGAGTGCGCTGATGGCCCTGCCCTCACCCAATCTGGACGACCGCCGGTTCCAGCAACTCGTCGACGAGGCCAAGCGGTACGTCCAGCAGCGCTCTCCCGAGTGGACCGACCACAACGTGTCGGACCCGGGGGTCACGCTCATCGAGACGTTCGCGTACATGGTCGACCAGCTGCTGTACCGGCTGAACCGGGTACCGGACAAGAACTACTCGGCCTTCCTGGACCTGTTGGGCGTCACCCTGTTCCCGCCGACGGTGGCCCGTGCCGAGGTCGACTTCTGGCTCTCCGCGCCGCAGCCGGAGACCGTGCGGCTCCCGGCGGGCACCGAGGTCGCCACCTCACGCGGCGAGACCGAGGAGGCGGTGGTGTTCTCCACCTCCGAGGAACTGCCGATCGTGCCGAGTTCGCTGATCCGGCTGGTCACCGCGCCGGTGTCGGGCGACCAGACCGACCGCACCGCACCGCTCGGCGCGGGCAAGGACATCCCGTGCTTCCAGCCCCGGCCGGAACCCGGCGACGCCCTGCTGTTCGGGCTGCCCACCGCCGTACCCCGGTGTATCGTCGCGGTCCGTCTGGACAGCCGGGTGGAGGGCGTCGGCGTCGACCCGCGGCAGCCGCCGCTGGTCTGGGAGGCGTGGGACGGTGCCCGCTGGATCACCTGCCGGACCGGTACCGACAGTACCGGCGGGCTGAACAGGCCCGGTGAGATCATCGTGTTCGTCCCCGCCGGACACACCGCCTCGGTGACCGCGGGGACCCGGGCGGGCTGGCTGCGCTGCCGGGTCACCGCTCCGGAGCCGGGCCAGCCGTTCTACTCCGAGTCGCCGACGATCCGGGAGGCCGAGGTCTTCACCGTCGGCGGCACGGCGGACGTCGAACACGCGGAGACCGTCCTCGACGTGCCGCTCGGCGTCTCCGAGGGCGTCGCCGGGCAGCGGTTCTCCGTGAGCCGGGCGCCGCTGCTGCTGGACGGGGAGCCGCCGGTCGTCCAGGTCTCCTCCGCGGAGGGCTGGCAGGTCTGGACGGCCGTGGAGCATTTCGGGGCCTCCGCCCCGCACGACCGGCACGTGCGGATCGACGCGGTGTCGGGGGAGTTCGCCTTCCCGCCCGAGGTACGCGAACCGGACGGCACGATGCGCTCCTACGGTGCGGTGCCCGAGAAGGGCGCCCAACTGCGCGTCCCCCGCTACCGCACGGGCGGCGGGGCGGCCGGCAACGTCGCCCGCGGCGCCATCAACGTACTGCGCAGCTCGGTGCCGTACGTGGCGGGCGTGGACAACCGAGAGGCGGCCGGCGGCGGGGTCGACGGCGAGACCGTGGAGAACGCCAAGATCCGGGCGCCCAACATCCTCCGGGTACAGGAACGCGCGGTCACGGCCGGGGACTACGAGGCCATCGCCCGCGAGGCCGCGCCCTCCCTGCGCAGGGTCCGCTGCGTTCCCGCCGTCGCGGGGGAGGCCGGTGCGGTACGGGTACTGGTGGTTCCCGACGCGGTCATCGACCAGGGCGGCCAACTCCGGTTCGAGCAGCTGATCCCGTCGGACCCGGTGCTCTCCACGGTCACGGCGCGGCTCGACGAACGACGCCTGCTCGGCACCCGGCTGCTGGTGGAACCGCCCGCGTACCAGGGCGTCACCGTGGTCGCCAGGCTGGTGACGAGCGGTGGTGACGTCGACCGGGTCCGCGCGGACGCGATCGCGGCGCTGTTCCGCCACATCGACCCGCTGCGCGGCGGGGCGGACGGGACGGGATGGCCGTTCGGCAGGCCGGTGCAGTACGGCGAGATCTTCGCCGTGCTCCAGGGCGTGCGGGGGGTGGGCCTGGTGGACGAGGTGCGGCTGTTCCCCGCGGACCCGATCACCGGGCGGCGCGGGGCGGCGGTCGACCGGATCGAGGTCGCCCCCGGCGCACTGGTCTTCTCGCACCAGCACCAGGTCGAGGTCACCGCGAGCACGGCCGGTGACGGCTCATGACCAGAGCTGCCGTACCCGGGCTGGCCAGCCGCTATCCGATCGGCGGGCTGCTGCCGGCGCTGTACGCGGACGACGACCTGGCCCAGCGGTTCACGGCGGGCCTGGACACCGTCCTGGCGCCGGTCCTGTCCACGCTGGACAACCTTCCCGCCTACTTCGACCCGTCGCTGACCCCTGCCGACTTCCTGCCCTGGCTCTCGTCGTGGGTGGCCGCCGAGGTCGATCCGGAGTGGCCCGAGGAGCTGCGAAGGGCCGTCATCGCCCGCGCCGTCGAGCTGCACCGGTGGCGAGGCACCCGCCGCGGACTGGTCGAGCAACTGCGGCTCTGCTTCGGTGTGCACGCCGACATCCAGGACGGCGGCGGCGCCGCGTGGTCGTCCCGTCCCGGCGCCGGACTGCCCCCGGCACCGACCGGGGAACTGCTGGTACGGGTCTGGGCGCCGCACGGCGGACCGGTGGACGCCGACCGCGTCCGGGACGTCGTCGCCGCCTCGTGCCCCGTACACCTCACATGCCGGGTGGAGATCCTGCCGGGCCCACCGGACGAGACAGGAGACTGACGCGATGCGCTCGTGTCCGGCGTGCGGTTCCGCCAACCGCGAGGACGACGAATTCTGCGGGAACTGCGGCTCCTACCTGGGCTGGTCCTCCCGGACGCCGCGAACCCCTCCCGCCACGGCTGAGCCCGCCCCTCCAGCTACGGCGGAGCCCGCCGTTCCGGAGCCGGCCCCGGCCGTTCCGACGACGGCGCCCGCCGTTCCGGCGACGGAGCCTTCCGGCACCACGACCGAACCGGCCCGTCCCACGACCGACCCGGCCCGTCCCATGGCGGAACCGGCCGGTTCCGCAACAGAACCCGCCGGTCCCGGGGCCGAGCCCTCCAGCCCCACGACCGAACCGGCCGCCCCGACGGAACCGGCCGCCCCGGCGGCGGGTCCTGCCGGGCCGTCAGCCCCGGCGCACCCGGCAGCCGGCCCCGCGGCAGGTACTCCGCCCGTGCCCGAGGCCCTGCCCGACCCGGAGCCCGCACCACCCTCGGCCGGAGCCCTGCCCGACGCACGGCCCGAGTCACCGGCCCCGGCCCCCGCCGAGCCACCGTCCGTCCCGCCCGCAACGGCACCGCCGCCGCCCACGCGACCGCCCGCAACGGCGCCGCCGCCTGCGCGACCGCCCGCAACGGCGCCGCCCCCTGCGCGACCGCCCGCAACGGCCCCGGCGCCGCCCGCGCGACCGCCCCAGCCCGCCCCCGTACGACCGGCGCAACCGGCCCCCGTACGGCCGGACTCACCGGCTGCGGACGAGCAGGTGGGCGCGGTGCAGCCGGCGCAGCCGATCGTCCGGCGGCCCGTCGTGCGGCCCGTGGCGGCGGACGAGGAGCCGGAGGGGCCACCCTGCCCGGCATGCGGCACCCCGAACCTGCCGGAACGCAAGTTCTGCCGCCGCTGTGCCGCACCGCTGCGGACCCGGGAGCAGCCCGCACCGCTGCCCTGGTGGCGCACGGTGTGGCCGTTCCGCCGCCGGGTCAGGAACGGATCGGGCCGGGCGCTGCGGCGGACCGTGCTGGCGCTGGTGATCGTCGGGCTGCTGATCGCGGGCTTCCTGCTCGTACCCGCCGGGCGCTACGTCTTCGAGGACGTACGGGACAAACTCGGCGGCACGGCGGAGATCAGCCCGGCCGATGCCACCGCGAGCGCCCACACCCCCGGCCACCCGGCATCCGCCGCCATCGACGGGCTCACCAACAGGTACTGGGGCGCGCCCGCCCTCGGCTCGTCGCTGACGTGCGTCTTCGAGAAGCCGTTCCGGCTGGTCGGCGTCGTGGTGTACACGGGCGTGTCGACGAAGCCCGAGGAATTCCGGCAGGGGGCCAGGCCCACCAAGGCCGAACTGGTCATCACCACGAAGGACGGCGAGCTCCGGAAGAAGGCGGTCACGCTCACCGACAAGCCGGGCCGGCAGACGGTACGGACCGGGATCAGCGACGTCGTGTCCGTCCAGCTGGTACTGAAGGCCGCGGCCGGCCAGGGCGAGGGGCGGCCGATCGCGGTCGGGGAGGTCGAGTTCTTCAAACGCACCTGAGACCCGCAGGGTCGCAGTCGAGAGGGGGCGGGGCGGGATCACTGTGACTCTGTCACGTTCCGTGCTCCGCCTCCCTCTTGGTCACGATTCCGACTCGGAATCCTTATCTGAGCCATATGGCCCGGAAGCAGCGGGATTTCCGTCTCTAGGATTTCGCGTACTCGGGGCGTGCATATGCCCTTTGAGTCTTCCGCAGGCACCTCCGCATGCAATGACCACGCGGAGTGGCCTGCCCTAGAGGGGAATTCCATGATCTCTATCTTCCGGCGGCGCGTTGCCCGCCTGGCCGCCACGACCCTGGCGTCGGGTCTGGTCGTGACAGGTGCGATAGCCACGGCCGGTTCCGCGGCAGCGGACGAGAACACCCGGGGTACGGGCGGAGCCACGGCGAAGCTCGGCGGCATGACCGACTACGGCCAGGTCGAAATCAAGGAGACGGACGGCAGCCGCTGGTCCGTCGGCCGCGCCGGGCTCTTCGAGATGCGAGTCCAGCAGGGCGGCACGCTCTCGACGTACTGCATCGACCTGCGGACCGGGGCGAAGCAGGGCTACAACTACAAGGAAGTCGGCTGGGGCGAGTCGTCGCTGCACAACAACGCCGACGCGGGCAAGATCCTCTGGATCCTGGAGAACTCCTACCCGAAGGTCGGCGTGAACGACCTGGCCGGCAAGGTGGGCGCCAAGGGTCTCGACAAGGGCGACGCCGCCGCGGCGACGCAGGCAGCGATCTGGCACTTCTCGGACAAGGTCACCGCCACCCCGGCCGATGCCGACGCCAAGCTGCTCACCGAGTACCTCCTCGACAAGGCGGAAGCCCTGAAGGAGCCCGAGGCGTCGCTCAGCCTCTCCCCGTCGTCCGTCGCGGGCAAGTCCGGTGACAAGCTCGGACCGATCACCGTCGGCACGAACTCGTCGGCGGCCACGCTCTCCCTGGCCCCCGGCGCCCCGGCCGGTTCCCGGATCGTCGACAAGGACGGCAAGCCGGTCGAGTCCGCGGGCGACGGCTCCCAGGTGTTCCTGGACGTGCCCGCCGGCTCCGCCGACGGCTCCACCGACCTGATCGCCCAGGCCGGCACCGAGGTGCCGCTCGGGCGGGCCTTCGTCAGCACCGACGGCCCCAGCCAGACGCTGATCCTGGCGGGCTCCAGCCGTTCGTCGGTCACCGCCAAGGCCACCGCCGCATGGGCCAAGAAGGGTGCCGTCCCGGCCGTCTCGGTCGCCAACGACTGCGTGAAGGGCGGCGTGAGCGTCCTCGCCACCAACGAGGGCGACGAGGACTGGACCTTCGACCTCAAGGGCGCGAAGTACACCGTTCCCGCCGGTGGGACCAAGACGGTGACGGTCCCCGTCGCCGAGGACGCGGCCTACGACTTCACCATCACCGGCCCGAACGGCTTCGAGAAGAGCTTCAAGGGCGTCCTCGACTGCAAGACGGCGACCCCGGGCACCAAGCCCACCGTGGCCCCGTCCGAGTCGCCCACCCCGGTCACGTCCGAGAGCCCGGCCACCGGTGGTTCGACCGGTTCGGCCACCGGCTCCGCCACCGGCGACGGTGACCTCGCCGAGACCGGCAGCTCCTCCGCCACGCCGGTGATCGCCGGTGTCGCGGCGGCCCTCGTCGTGCTCGGCGGCGGCGCCGTGTTCTTCCTCCGCCGGAAGAAGGCCGCGGGCCAGTAGCCCACGAACTCCGGGGCCCGGCCCCAGCACTTCGCCCCGCCGGTCGTCCGGCGGGGCGAAGTGCTGCCGGGCGACCGGCTGCGGGTCGTACGCCGCGTCCGCGCCACGGGAGTCCACCTCGGCCACGGGCCCGCCGACGGTGCCCCGGCCGGATCAAGGAGGCGTTGGGTGATTCGTGTTGGTTGCGCATGGTTCCGCGGTGACGCCCTCACATATCTGAACGCTCCTCGTCGTGGGGGTTGTTCCCGATTCCCGTGTGACTCTTCCCCCGGGCGCGACGCCTTTCCACGGGTGTCCTCGCCTCTTCATACTCCCTCGTCGGTGGGGGTGCCGGCTCGCTGAAGGTCCCGGCGATGTGCCGGTCAAGGCTTCGAGCGCACACCCCACTTGTTGTGAGAGACAGCGATCGGACACTTGGGGGAATGTTGACGGCGGATGCCGCGGATCGTGTGCCCGAAGAACCGTCCACCGGAGGACCAGGAGGACCAGGAGGCCCAGGAAGCTCAGGGAACAGGGGGAGTGGGGAGAGCCGGCTTGTCGCGCGCGGCATCCTGCTTGAGCGCGGCCCGAGGCGCACGCTGGCGACCGCCAGCTTCATCAACATGCTCGGCAGCGGTGTGTTCATGCTCAGTGCCGCAGTGTTCTTCACCCGGTCGGTCGGGCTGCCGGTGTCTCAAGTCGGCCTCGGCATGGGCCTGGGCGGCCTGGTGGGACTGCTGTCCGGGATTCCGGTCGGCCGGATCGCCGACAGGCGCGGACCGCGCGGGATCTACATGGTGACCCTGACCGTGCAGGCCATCGCCATGGCGATGCTGGTCCTCGTCCACACCTTCTGGCTGTTCGTGGTGGTGGTGTGCCTGACGGAACTCGCCGGTTCGGCCAGCCAGGCGGCCCGCGGCCCCATCGTGCGGGGTTTCGCCGGCGAGCGACCCGCCAGGTTCCGGGCCTATCTGCGTTCCGTCGTGAACCTGGCCTCCAGCGTCGGCGCCCTCCTGGCGGCACTGGTCGTGCAGCTGGATACGCATGCCGCGTATCTGTGCCTGGTCCTGGGCAACTCCCTGAGCTTCGTGGCAACGGCTGTCGTCGTGGGCCGCCTTCCTGCCCTGCCTCCTGTTCCGGTCCCTCCCGGAACCGGACGCTGGACGGCCTTGAAGGACCACCGCTACATGGTGATCACCGCACTGGACGGCATCATGTCGATGCACGGCTCCGTCCTGGTCTTCGCCCTGCCCCTGTGGATCGTCGGACACACCGACGCACCCCGCTGGTTCGTCGGAACCAGCGTTCTGATCAACACCGTCATGGTGATCTTCCTTCAGGTCAGGGCGAGCCGGGGCATCGAGAGCAACGCCTCCGCGGCACGCGCCTGGCGCCGCTCGGGCTGGGCCTTCCTGGCCGGGCTGTCCCTGATCGGCCTCGCCTCCGGCCTGCCCGCGTGGAGCTCGGTCCTGCTGATCCTCCTCGGCGTGGGCGCCCACACCCTCGGCGAACTCCTGCACGCGGCAGGCTCGTTCGAGCTGCGCTACAACCTGGCCCCCGCCCACGCCCAGGGCCAGTACTCGGGTGTCTTCCGCATCGGCAGCGGACTGACGAGTGTCGCCGCACCCGCCCTTCTGGCCTGGGCGTGCCTCGACGGGGGCACCCCCGGCTGGCTGCTGATGGGCGGACTCTTCCTCGCCGTCGGGCTCGTGGTACCCCACGTGGTCCGATGGGTGGAGCGACCCGCCCCGGCCGAACCGGCCCGTGACGCCCCTGCCTGACGCGCTGCCGACCGGCCCTTGACGCCACTGCCCGCGACATTCGTGCCCGCGACGGCGACGGCGGCGGCGACAGTGACAGCGATCGCGATCCGCGGTGAGGCGCGGCCGCCACCGAGTGAACCCCGGTACGCCCTCGTCAAGATGAACCCGCGCACGACCTCGCCCGCTTTCCCCGGGACGCTGATCGCTTGGCGGGGCGCGGACGTAACGTTTCGGCACGATGTTCGTTGCATCATTCGTGATCTTCATGGCGGGAGATGTCGCCGTGAGCCCGGGCCGATGGCCGGACCGGCTCGGACGGGCACGGGGCGTGCGGCCGGGCGCGCGTACCCCACACGACACGATCCCAGCCGCTGCGTCCCGCCCGCCGGGCTCACGGCAAGCACAGTCGCAAGGAGCGCTGACATGTTCACCTGCCACGACCTCTCCCCGGCCCTGGCCGCATCCGGCATCTGGCAGCAGATGCTCGACGCGTTGCGTATGGACCGGCCCGGCGTGCAGTGCGGTGCCACCCTCGACCTGTGCGGCCCCTCGACCACGATCGGTCTGCGCTTCGACGCTCCCCGGTCGGCCGCGCATCCCGGATACCGGGGGAGCGTCACCATCACGTCCGACACCGGAGTGCTGCGGATCGCCGCACAGCGATGCTCTCCCGACCGATGGCTCGCCGCTCTCCACTCCCTGACCACCACGAGCGCGACCGGAAGCATCGCACCGCGCGCGTTTCCCCACGCACCCGACTGGTCCTGGCATCCCGGGGGAGAGAACCCGGCGGGGACGCTCGACGGCGTCCTCACCCTGGACCGGGGGATCACCGCCACCACCCGCGTCGAGCGGGGCGGCGCACGCCCCGGCCGGCCGGTGGCCGTGCTCGCCATCACTCCGGCCGCCCTGTCCCGGTGCGAGGACGCCTGGGCCCACGGGGTCGGATTCCTCAGGGCCTGGATCCAGGACCACCGTTCCCCACGCCGTACCGCCGAGGGCGCACTCGCGTCACCACCACCCGCGACGCCCGTGTCACCGCGATCAGGAGGACGGTTCCGGACACCGAGGCCGGCCTACCGTTCCGGCGGCAGCCGCACCGCGACAGGCCGCGCCGCCTCCGGCGCCGCCCGGTAGCCCGTACACGTGCCGTCCTGCGGGCGGCGACGGCAGTTCGGCAGAAGACCCCGGCCGTCGGTTCGGCGGAAGGCCCTACCCGCGCCGCCCCTTGTAGTTGATCTTCATGGTGTCCATGTCCGTCACCGTGGACCGCAGTGCGCCATGCCCGTACCCGCGCCCGTCGAGGCAGGTCTCGGCGCGGTCCTCGGCGATCGCGGCCGCCATCTCCTCGCCGTCCTCGGCGTCGCAGACGACGACGTACCGGAAGCTGAAGTGCTTGAGCACGCGGTCGTACGTGAGCGAACCCTCCTCGGTGAACTGCATCGCACTCAGGCCGTGATCGTCGACCTCGGACAGCAGCCGGGCACCGGCCTCGTCCGTCAGACCGTCCCAGGTGCCGCGCACGATCACTCGGTAGGTGTGCTGCGTGCTCATCGTGTTCCGCTCCGCGTTCCGTTCGGGCAGGCCACACCGGCCACTGCCACCGATCCCCGTCGAGGGCCAAGGCTACGGCGGTGTGAGCGATGCGCACCCGAATTTTCCGCAGGCGGACCCCGGGGACCGCCTCCACCGGGTATTTGCCGAAGTCTGACGGCGAAGCCCCTGGCCAGGGTGTTGTCGAGCGTGTTCCATGGTCATCGGGGGGGCGCCCGGACCTGTGGCGGCCCGCGCGAGGGAGCGAGGTTGCCTTGGCCACGACCGTGCGACGTACCGTACTGACTCTGCCCGCCGGGCCGCTGGGCCCGGAGAATCCGCTGCCCGCGCTGCGGCCGCTCGACGAGACCCATGTGGTCGACGAACGCGACCGGGCCGCGCTGCCACGCGACATGGCACGTCAGATCGGCTTTCAACCACTGTCCACCGTGCTGCCCACGCGCATCCTCGACGGCTACGGGCGCGAGCGCACCCCCACCGCACTCGACGCGATCGTCATCGAGAACGACCGGCTGCGGGCCACCGTGCTGCCCGGTCTCGGCGGCCGCGTCCACTCCCTCCACCACAAGCCGACCGGCCGGGAACTCCTCTACCGCAACCCCGTGCTGCAGCCCGCCGACTTCGCGCTCAACGGCGCCTGGTTCTCCGGCGGCATCGAATGGAACATCGGCGCCACGGGCCACACCGCGCTGTCCTGCGCCCCGCTCCACGCGGCCCGGGTCCCCGCGCCCGACGGAGGCGAGATGGTCCGCCTCTGGGAGTGGGAACGGCTGCGCGACCTGCCGTTCCAGGTGGACCTGTGGCTGCCGGAGGACTCCGACTTCCTGCACGTGGGCGTACGGATCCGCAATCCGCACGAACACACCGCGCCGGTGTACTGGTGGTCCAACATCGCCGTCCCCGAAGGGGAACGCACCCGCGTCCTCGCCCCCGCGGACGAGGCCTGGCACTTCGGGTACGAACGGACCCTGACCCGGGTTCCGGTCCCGGTGTCCGGTTCCGTCGACCGGACGTACCCGCTGCGCGGCGAGTTCCCCGCCGACTACTTCTACGAGGTGCCCGACGGCGCCCGGCGCTGGATAGCCTCGCTCGACGAGAACGGCCACGGGCTCGTCCAGACGTCGACCGATCTGCTGCGCGGCCGCAAGCTGTTCCTCTGGGGCGCCGGCGCGGGCGGGCGGCGCTGGCAGGAGTGGCTGACCGAGCCCGGCACCGTCGGATACGCCGAGATCCAGGCCGGACTCGCCCGCACCCAGCTGGAGCACGTCCCCCTCGAACCGGGCGCCGAGTTCAGCTGGCTGGAGTCGTACGGGCCGCTGTCCGCGGACCCGCTCGCCGTGCACGGCGAGGACTGGGCGGCGGCCCGCGCCGAGACCGAGCGTCGGCTTGCCGAGGCGCTGCCGCGGGCCGATGTCGAGGCCGCCCACGCCGCCTGGCGCCCCTTCGCCGACACCGAACCCGGTGAGTCGCTCGCCACCGGATCGGGCTGGGGCGCGCTGGAGGTCAGGCGGGGCAAGTACGAACTCCCCGGCACCCCGTTCGCCGAATCCACCCTCGGTGAACAGCAGCGGCCCTGGCTGGAGTTGCTGGACCAGGGCACCTTCCCCGAGCCGCGCCGGGCGGCCCCGCCCGGCCCTTCCATGGTCTCCCCGCACTGGCGCGACATGCTGGAGACGGCCCCCGCCGAACCCCTCACCGAATACCACCTGGGCATCGCCCAGTGGCATGCCGGCGACCGGGCCCAGGCGGTCCGCAGCTGGGAACGCGGACTGGCGCTCGCCCCGTCCCGCTGGCCGTTGCTGCGGTGCCTCGCGGTCGCCGCCGAGGAGGGCCGGCAGCGGGACCGGGCCGCGGATCTCTACGGCGAGGCGTTCGACGACCTGTGCGCGGAGCCCCGCGACGAGGACGAGGGCTGGACGGCGGCCGCGGCGGCGCTGGGCCGGGAGGCGCTGGAGGCGCTGCTGACGGCCGGGCGCCCCGCGGCGGCCCGGTCCGTCTGGGCCGCCCTGCCTCCGGCGATCCGGCAGCGCGGCCGGTTCCGCCTGCTGGAGGCCCAGCTGCTGACCGCCGAGGACGACCCGGCCGCCGCCCGCGCCGTCTTCGACGAGGGCTTCGAGGTCGAGGACCTGCGTGAGGGCGCGCAGATCCTGGACGAGGTGTGGGCCGGGATCACGGACGAGCCGCTGCCCGACCGGTACAACTTCCGGATGCGCCCCGAGCGCTGACGGGGCCGCACCGGAGCCGTCCGGCCCTCACCCGCCGGACGGCACCCGGTCCACGTACTCGAAGACCGAGCCGTCCGGGTGCACCGCGATCAGATTGCGGCCGACCGGCGTCGGCACCGGACCCGCGATGATCCGGGCGCCGACCCGGCTGAGGGAGGCGTGCGCGTCGTCGACGTCCTTGACCGCGATCGTCGCCGTCACCTTGCGCAGAATCTCCAGCTCCGACTCCGGGCCGCTCATCAGGAGAAAGCAGCTGATCGCGGCGACCGAGACCCCACCGCGCTCGAAACGGAGCGCCGAACTGCCCGTGAGGTCCTCGTAGAAGGCCACCGCGGCCTCCAGGTCGTCGACGCAGATACGCAGCGTGGTTCCCAGAATGTCCATGCGTGCAAGGGTAGTTGGCGACACCGGGGCATGTGATCGATTCGGCGCGGGGGCGGTGTGCTCAGGCCCGGCAGAGCACCTCGCCGTGCGGGACCATGAACCAGGCGTCGTCCGCCGCGCCCCACTCGCGCCATGCCGCGGCGATCTCCGCCAGTTCCCCGGTGCTCGCACTGCCGCCCTCGACGGCGAGCTTCGCGTACACCGAACCGACCGTGCGGTCCGCCCACAGGCCGTTCCACCAGGCCCTGCTCTCCGGGGTGGCGAAGCACCAGTTGGCGGCGGTCGGGGTGATGTCGGTGAAACCGGCCCGGCGGGCCCAGGAGAGCAGCCGGCGGCCCGCGTCGGGCTCGCCGCCGTTGGCGCGGGCCACCCGGCGGTAGAGGTCCAGCCACTGGTCCAGGCCGGGAACCTCCGGGTACCAGGCCATCGCCGCGTAGTCGCTGTCGCGGGCCGCGACGACGCCGCCGGGGCGGCAGACGCGCCGCATCTCGCGCAGCGCCTGCACCGGGTCGCCCACGTGCTGGAGGACCTGGTGGGCATGGACGACGTCGAAGGAGTCGTCGGGGAAGTCCAGCGCGTGCACATCGGCAGTGGTGAACTCGACGTTGTCCAGGCCGCGTCCGGCCGCGACCTCGGCCGCCGCGGACAGGATCTCCTCGGTGGTGTCGACGGCGGTCACCCTGCCGGGAGCCACCAGCGCGGCCAGATCCGCGGTGATGGTGCCCGGACCGCACCCGACGTCCAGCACGGTCAGACCGGGGCGGAGCTCGTCGAGCAGATAGGCCGCGGAGTTGGCGGCGGTGCGCCAGCGGTGCGAGCGCAGCACCGACTCGTGGTGGCCGTGGGTGTAGACGGCGGTCTCCTTCGGCATGGCCGTGGATCCTTTCTCGGAACGCGGCCGCGACCGCGGGCCGCGAAGCGCTGATCGGTACCGTCACCGTACGCCGTGGTGTCGAATTATGAGATACGCGTCTTGATATGTGGTCAACTTCCGCTCACGTCCGGGCGCCGGGCCGGGAAGAGCGGACGTATGGCATCCGTCTCCGTGAGCGAACGCCACGGCGAGGCGCTCCGGCTCTTCACCGACCGGGTGCAAGCGGTGCGCGAGGACCAGTGGTCCGCCCCCACTCCGTGCGCCGGATGGGCCGTCCGGGACCTGGTCGCCCATCTGACCTCCGAACAGCTCTGGGTGCCGCCGCTGGTCACCGGGGGCCGCACCGTCGCCGAGGCTGGCTGCGCCTTCGCCGGCGATGTGCTGGGCGAGGACCCCGTGGCCGCGTGGGACCGGGCGGCCGCCGGGGCGCGCGGGGCGTTCGAGGCGCCGGAGGCCCTGGAGCGGACGGTGGACCTCTCGTACGGGGACACCGCCGCCGACGCCGCGCGCTCGCACGTGGGTGGGGGGAAGTGAGAGGGGCGAGCGGCGGACCGTGCGGTCAGCGGCTGCTCGCCCCTCCCGGGTCAGGCATCCACGCGACGTTCGGCCAGCCAGGTGACGATCTCGGGGTCGTGGTGGTCGAAGAACAGCGAAGCACCGGTGTCGAGCGTGGCGACCCGGGCCATCTGCTCGTCGGCGAGCCGGAAGTCGAAGACATCGAAGTTCTCTGTCATGCGCTCGGCACGTACCGACTTGGGGATGGCGACGACGCCGCGCTGGGTGAGCCGGCGCAGCACGACCTGCGCGACCGACTTGCCGTGCTCCTTGCCGATCCCGGCCAGCAGCGGGTTGGTGAACAGGTCGTTCCTGCCCTCGGCGAATCCGCCCCAGGACTGGATCCGCACGCCGTGCTCACGCATGAGCTCCTGGTAGTCGGCGCGCTGGAAGAAGGGGTGGGTCTCGATCTGGTTGACCGCCGGGGTGACCTCGTTGTCGATGATCAGATCGAGGAGCCGGTCGGGGTAGAAGTTGGCGACACCGATCGCCTTCACGAGGTGCTCCCGGTTCAGGGCTTCCATGGCACGCCACTGGCCGTAGACATCGCCGAAGGGCTGGTGCATCAGGTACAGGTCGAGGTGGTCCAGGCCCAGCTTCTCCAGCGACGCCTCGAACGCGCGCTTGGTGTTGTCCTCGGCAGGGGCGTCCTGGACCCACAGTTTGGTGGTGATGAACAGGTCCTCGCGGGCGATGCCGCTGGATCTGACGGCCCGGCCCACGGCCTTTTCGTTGCCGTAGGCGGCCGCGGTGTCCAGCAGCCGGTAGCCGGTGGCGAGGGCTTCGGAGACGGCGCGTTCGGTGTCCTCGGCGGGGATCTGGTAGACGCCGAAGCCGAGCAGCGGCATCTCGACGCCGTTGTTCAAGGTCACGTACTGCATGGGGTGTTCTCGCCCGGCACTCTCACTCTCGCCCGGCCCGGCAGGTCGTGCCCGCCGGGGCCACCGGCGGGATCCGGCGCGTCGGCGTCTTCCTCGTCCACCGTCGCGCGGATCGCGCCGATGCGGCAGGGCGGGCTCTTCGGGGTAATGCGGGCTCTTCGGGGTAATGACAGGGCCCCCTCGCGCCCGCGCACCGGGCCCGGCGCGGGGGAGACCGGAGTCATGGCAACCGAGAGCGTGCGGAGCGAAGGCGCCGAGCTGGGCCGCTACCTGCGCGCCCGCCGCACCCAGACCCGCCCCGGACACGTCGGCCTCACCGTCGGCGCGGGAATCCGCCGCACCCCCGGCCTGCGCCGTGAGGAGCTGGCCACCCTCGCCGGCGTCGGCATCGACTACTACGTGCGTCTGGAGCGGGGCAAGGAGACCCGCCCCAGCCCCGCCGTCCTCGACGCCCTCGCCCGCGCCCTGCACATGGACGACCAGGAGCACCAGCACCTGAGCGAGCTCGCCGCCCGGGCCGCCCGCTACATCCCCGAGCCACGGCCCGCGCCCGGCCGCACCGTACGACCCCACCTCAAACTGCTGCTCGATTCCCTGCGTCCCTACCCGGCCTATGTGATCAGCCGCAGCATGGACATGCTCGCCTGGAACCCCGGCGGTCTCGCCCTGTACGCGGGCTTGGACGACTGGCCCGTAAAGCAGCGAAACCTCGCGCGCTGTCTGTTCCTGCACCCGGCCGCCCGCGAGCTGTTCACCGACCGGGACCGCCGGATCACCGCCTGCGTCGCCCGTCTGCGCGCCACCGCCGGGACCGCTCCCGACGCCCCCGACCTCACCCGGCTCGTCGGTGAACTCCTCCTCAAGAGCCCCGAGTTCGCGGGCCTCTGGGAGCGCTACGAAGTGACCGGACGCAAGCCCGCCGGCAAGACGTTCCGGCACCCGCAGGTCGGCACGCTCACCCTCACGTCACAGCCCTTGCACGTGGAAGGCACCCCCGGCCAACGCATCGGCGTCTACACCGCCGAACCCGGCAGCCCCGACCACGACGCCCTGCTCCTGCTCGACATGACCGCACCGGTCGCCACGGAGCGGAACACGGCGCCCCCGCCGAGCTGACCGTCCGCTCACACCGCCCCGGACTCTGCCGGTGCCAGGACGGGGCGGACGCCGAATGCCACGCGGCAGCGGGTGTTCTAGTGTGTGTGCGACATTCCGGCGTGAGAGGCAGAAGTGAGAGCACCGCACCTGGACGTGGCCGTGCATGAGCAGGCCGAACTCGGCGAGGGACCGACGTGGGACGCGGCCACCGGCCGGCTGATCTGGGTCGACATCGACTCCGCGCGCGTGCACACCTACGAGCCGGTGAGCGGCCGCCGTACGGTGATGGCGACCGAACAGCACGTCGGGGCCGCCAAACCGCGCACCGGCGGCGGACTCGTGGTCAATCTCCGCGACGGCATCGGCCTGTACGACGCCGACGGCGCCTTCCGCTGGCTGGTCCGTGACCCGGTGCCGGGCCGGCGCGGCAACGACGCGGCGGTCGCGCCGGACGGATCCCTGTGGGCGGGCAGCATGCGCTACGACGGTGCCCCGGACGGCGGCAGCCTCGTCCGTGTCGCGGCCGACGGCGCGGTGAGCGCGGTGCTGCCCGTCGTGGCGTGCGGCAACGGCATCGGCTGGAGCCCCGACGGGTCGCTGATGTACTTCATCGACACACCGACGCGCCGGATCGACGTCTTCGACTTCGACGGGGAACACGCCGTGAACCGGCGCCCGTTCGCCACCGTCGAGGAGGGCGCCGGCTTCCCCGACGGGCTGACGGTCGACGCCGAAGGGGCCGTCTGGGCCGCCCTGTGGGACGGCGCCGCGGTGCGCCGGTACACGCCCGACGGCGCCCTGGACCGGATCGTCCCGGTGCCGGTCCGGCGCCCGACCGCCTGCGCCTTCGGCGGCCGGGACCTCGACGATCTGTACATCTCCACCGCCCGCACCGGGCTCACCGCCCCGCACCCGCTGTCCGGTTCACTGCTGGTGCTGCCCGGCGCGGGGCGCGGACTGCCCGGTACGCCCTTCGCCGGCTGATCCCGCGTCATCGGAGCCCCGCCGCTCCGCCGGCAAGCGCGGTCGGCCGAACCCTCGTATAAAGGGCCCTGAGTGCGAGACGGCGCGACAGGGTGACGGGGCGGCGGCGAAGGAGGCCCGGATGGCGCGGCAGCGGACCGAGCGGCCCGGACGGTCCCGGGGCGGCGTGCGTTCCGTACGTGAGGACCGCGGCCCCGTTCGGTACGGGCCGCCCGCCCCCGATCCGGGGCTGCCGGTGCTGCCCGAGCTGGCCGAGGTGCTCGCCGCGGCGGCGGGCCGCGGCGAACCCGAACCGACCGGTGGCGGAGCCGCCCTGCGCACCGCCGCGGCCGCCTACTGGGAGCGGCGCGGGCTGCCCGGCGGCCCGGAGCGCATCGCCGCGGCCCCGGGCGCCTCGCCGCTGCTGCTCGCGCTGATCGCCGCGCACGGCGGCGACGTACTCATGCCGCGCCCCTGCCCCGCCACCTGGATCCCGCAGGCCCGGCTGCTCGGCAGGCCCGCCTACCACGTGCCGACCCCCGCCGAGTGCGGTGGCGTGCCCGACCCGTACGCGCTGCTGGAGACCGTGCGCAGGGTCCGTGCCGAGGGCGGCAGGCCCCGGCTGCTGCTGATCTCCGTCGTCGACGACCCGACCGCCACCGTCGCCCCGCCGGAGCTGGTCCGCGAGGCCTGCGAGGCGGCGGTCGCCGAGGGACTGCACGTCGTCAGCGACGAGACCTGGCGCGACACCCTGCACCGGCCGCACGACACGGTCCTGCTCAGCCCGGCCGAGATGTGCCCCGACGACGTCACGGTCGTCTGCGATCTCGCCGGCGCGCTGACCCCGTCCGCCTGGCCGGTCGCGGTCGCCCGGTTCCCGGACACCGAACGGGCGGCGGTGCGCCACGCCCGTACGCTCGACATCCTCACCGCGCTCGGCGCGCTCGTCGCGGGGCCGGTCGCCATGGCCGCCGCCCACGCGCTGCGCGAACCGGAGGCCGTGACGGACCGGGCCCGCCGGGCCGCCGCGTTCCAGGCGAGGATCGCCGCCGCGGCCCACCGCGCGGTCCTGGCGGCAGGCGCGCTGGCCAGGCCCCCGCAGGCCGGACGCCATCTCTACGCCGATCTCGGCCCGCTCAGATCCCGGCTGGCGGGCCGCGGCGTCACGGACTCGCTGGAACTGGAGGAGTACCTGACGGAGCGTCTCGGCGCGCCGACGCCGGGCGGGCACCGGTTCGGCGACGAACTGGGGGCGCTGCGGGTACGGCTGGGCACCGGGACGCTGCTGGGGTCGACCCCGCAGCAGCAACTGGAGTCCCTCACCGCTGTGGCGCCCCTGGAATTGCCGCATGTGGCCGAGGCCCTGAGCATTTTCGCAACGGCCCTCGACGAACTCCGCTGAGGAACTGCCAGACGGGAGTCTCCCGATGACGGAACAGACCGAGCGCTCCCGCGCCGGGACCGCACAGCCGCAGCCGCGCCACGCCCCTCACGGCCGGATCGTCGCACCGCGTCCGCTCGGCGAGGTCCGGACCTGGCCCAGGAGCTTCGCGGACCGGCTCACCGCCCCCCTCCCGGGTGTCATGGGCATGTCCCGGCTGGCCCGTGAGCGCGCCCTGCGGCCCAGCGCGGAGGGCCTGCGGGGCATCGACCGCCTCCCGTACGCCCCCGGACCCCTGCCGGCCACCTCCGACGGCACCGCGTCCGTCACCTGGGCCGGGCACGCCAGCTGGATCATCCGCACCGGCGGACTGACCGTCCTCGCCGACCCCGTCTGGTCCCGCCGCATCCTCGGGACCCCGGCCAGGATCACCCCGGTCGGCGTCCGCTGGGAAGACCTGCCGCCCGTGGACGCCGTCGTGATCAGCCACAACCACTACGACCACCTCGACGCCCCCACCCTGCGCAGACTGCCCAGGGACACCCCGCTCCTGGTCCCGGCCGGACTCGGCCGCTGGTGCCGCCGGCGCCGCTTCACCTGTGTCACCGAACTCGACTGGTGGGAATCGGCCGAGCTCGACGGGGTCCGCTTCGACTTCGTACCGGCCCATCACTGGTCCAAGCGGACCCTCACCGACACCTGCCACTCCCTCTGGGGCGGCTGGATCATCACCGCCCCCGGCCCCGACGCACAGCGGATCCACTTCGCCGGGGACACCGGCTACGGGCACTGGTTCGGCGAGATCGGCAGCCGGTACCCCGGGATCGACCTGACCCTCCTGCCGATCGGCGCGTACGAACCGCGCTGGTGGCTCGGCGACGTGCACACCGATCCCGAGGAGGCCGTGCAGGCGTACGAGGACCTCGGCGCCCGGGCGATGGCGCCGATGCACTGGGCCACCTTCCTGCTCTCCGCGGAACCGGTGCTCGAACCGCTGACCCGGCTGCGTACCGCCTGGCAACGGGCCGGACACCCACGCGACCGGCTCTGGGACCTGCCGATCGGCGGCTCGCGGGTACTGGAACCGGCACCCCGCACGATCAGTGGCTGAACCTTGCCCGGGCCCTGCGCCACACCGCGGGCCCCCCGCTGACCAGCAGCGTCAGACCCACCGCCGCGACCACCCCCTGCCACGGCTCGGGAAAGAGCGAACCGCCCAGGATCCCGATCAGCTGGTACGTCGCCGCCCACGCCAGACACGCCGGCACATCGCCACGGGCGAACCGCCGCAGCGGCATCCGGCCCAGCAGGCACGCCAGCATCACCGGAATCCGCCCGGCGGGCACCAGCCTGGACAGCACCAGCACCATCGCACCGTGCTCGTCCAGCTTCCGCTGCGCCTGCGCCAGCCGCTCCGGAGCCGCCCGGTCCCGTATCGTCCGCAGCCACTTCGAGCCGTTCTTCGACCGCACCCCGCGCCGGCCGAGCCAGTACAGACAGACGTCACCGAGGAACGCCGCGGCCGAGGCCACCGCGAAGACGATCAGCAGCGAGAACGGCGACGACTGATGCAGCGCCACCACCGCGGCCGAACTCACCAGCGCGCCCGTGGGCACCACGGGCACCAGTGCCCCCAGTGCCACCAGCAGGAACAGCGACGGATAGCCGACCGCCTGCTGCGTCGACTCCGGGGGCAACTGCCCCACGACCTGATGGATCACCTGGCGGCCTCCGGCCGCACGTGCTCGCCGTGGGAAAGCCGGTGCACCGACACCTCCGGCGCCAGCAGCGCCGCCTTGCGGACGAACTCGTCACCCGGCGCGTGGAACTCGTGCGGCCTGACCCCGTCCATGCCGATCGGCCAGTACGTGCCGTAGTGCACCGGCACGGCCGACCTCGGTGCCAGCCGGGTCAGCGCCTGCGCCGCCCGGCCCGCGTCCAGATGACCGTGGCCCAGATACGGGCCCCAGCCGCCGACCGGCAGCAGCGCCACGTCCACCGGGCCGACGGCCCCGGCCATGTCGTCGAAGAGCCCGGTGTCCCCGGCGAAGTACGTCCGTGCCTCGCCCTCGACCACGAAGCCCAGCGCGGGGGAGCGATGCGGGCCCATCGGCAGCCGCCTGCCGTCGTGCAGCGCGGGAACCGCCCGCACCCGCACCTCGCCGACCCGGACCTCGTCGCCCGCGCCGACCTCGGTGATCCGCAGCCCGCGCATCGAACGCAGCACCCGCAGCCCCGGCACCGCGCGCACCGCGCCTGCCGGCACGATCAGCCTGCTGCCGGGGGCGAGCCTGGCCAGGGACGGCAGATGCAGATGGTCGGAGTGCAGGTGCGAGACGAGCACGACGTCCGCGACCGTCGCCTCGGGACCGGGCAGCTCACCGCGGCGGCGCCGCAGATGTGCCATCCGCCGCACGAAGAGCGGATCGGTCAGCACCCGGACCCCGGAGTCCTCGATCGTGCAGGTGGCATGACCCCACCAGGTGACTTCCACCGGCACGCGATCCCTCCTCGTTCCCGGGCTCCTCGAACCCTGTCCCCGGCATCGAGCCTAAGGGCTGGGGGCGCACAGGTGTCCGGGGCCCGCGCCCCGCACTCCTTCCGACCCCTTCCGGTCCCGGCACGCGCCTTTTTGCGCGGCGGAGCGGAGGGTAGGGTCGCCGATACGCCTAGCACGGGGGGAACGGCCATGGGGGACGTGACGGACGTGAGGGTGGCGGCCATCGCCAGTCTCACACCGCTGGAAGAGCTCGACAGCGACCCGTTCCTCGTGGACACCCGCAGCCAGCAGGACATGTGCGCCCGCTGGGCCGCGGACAAGGGCTACGTCGTCACCCGGCAGCTGCGGCTCTACGGACTGCGCCCCGACCACCACGCCCTGTGGACCGACGTCGAGAGCGGCGACGTCGAACTCTTCGTCGCCGCCAACGACCGCGTGCTGGCACGGGCCCTCACCTCGGTGCCGGAGTTCGCCGCGGAGTGCGAGCGGCGCGGCGTGCGCCTGGAGCTCGCCGGGCTGGACGAGCCGCCGTACACCGCCCGTACCAAGGCGAGTGTGCACCGCAGACTCTCCATGCCGACCGCCGGCTACGACGGCTGCTGACCGTCCGGTCCCGGAGGTTCTCGGCCCCGCTGTGAAAGGCTGGGGGCCGAGGCCCGGAACGGTGGGGCCGGACGTGAGGTGGACAAGGCGTGAGAGACGGGCGATGGCGAGCAGCCGGCAGCGCCCTGATGCGAGTGGTCGTGGTCTGGGCGGTCTCGACGCTCACGATGCTGGTGCTCGCCGGGATTCTGCCGGACTTCCAGCTCCAGTCGGACGACGGCGACAGCATAACCAAGATCGCTTTCACCGCGGCCTGGGGCGCCGGCGCGTTCGGTCTGCTCTCCGCACTGGTCTGGCCCGTCGTGGTGCGGGCGCTGCTCATCGTGCCCGCACTGGTCCTCGGGCTGCTCGTCTTCTTCCTGAACGGCTCGCTGCTGCTGCTCGCCCTGCGGCTCATCCCGGACGGGCGCGGCGCCGCCAACCCGGAGACGGCCGTCGTCGTCGCGGCCGCGATGTCCGCCGTCGCCTCGGCCACCTCCACCGCGCTCGCCGTCCGCGACGACAACGCCTACCGGCGCAGGCTCTCCCGGCTGGCCGTCCGCCGCCGGCGCCGCACCGGCACGGACAGCGGCCGCAGCGGACCGCCGGGCACCGTCTTCATCCAGCTCGACGGCGTCGGGCACGACGTGCTCGCCCGCGCCGCCGGCGAAGGGCTGATGCCGACCGTCGCGCAGTGGCTGGCCGACAAGGAGGGGCACCGGCTCACCCCGTGGCGCACCGACTGGTCCAGCCAGACCGGGGCCAGCCAGCTCGGCATCCTGCACGGCAGCAACCACGACGTCCCCGCCTTCCGCTGGTACGAGAAGGAGACCGGCGACGTCATGGTCTCCAGCAGACCCGCCAGCGCCCTCGAACTCCAGCGCAGGGCCATCGCGCGCACCCACGACGGCGGACTGCTCACCCTGGACGGCGCCAGCCGGGGCAACCTCTTCAGCGGCGGCGCCGACCAGCTGGCGCTCGTCCTGTCCATGGCGGCCCGGTTCGGCAAGGGCCGCCGCTCCCGGGCCGGATACTTCGCGTACTTCTCCGACCCGGCCAACGCCGTGCGCACCGCGCTCTCGTTCGTCGCCGAGGTCTGCCGGGAGATCGGTCAGTCGACCCGGGCGCGGATGCGGAAGGTCACGCCCCGGATCAAGCGCGGCGGTCTGTACCCCTTCATCAGGGCCTTCGCGACCGTCGTCGAACGCGATGTGGTGGTCTCCGCCGTCATCGGGGACATGTTCGCCGGCCGGACCGCCGTCTACGCAGACCTGGTCGCCTACGACGAGGTGGCGCACCACTCCGGACCCGACAGCCACGACGCGGAGAAGGTGCTCGCCCGCCTGGACCGCTCGCTCGCCCTGATCGCCAAGGTCGCCGAACACACCCCGCGTACCTACCGGATCGTGCTGCTCTCCGACCACGGGCAGAGCCCCGGGGAGACCTTCGCCGGGACGTACGGGCTGACCCTCAAGGACCTGGTCCGGGCCGGCTGCGGGCTGCCGGTGTCCCGCCGGGCACAGCGCACCCGCAGCGGCTCGGAGGCGCGTGACGCGGTACGCACCGCCCTGCACCGGCCGGTCGGCGAGGTCGCTGCGGAGCTCCTCGCGAAACCGTCCGACCCGGTGGTCCTCGCCTCCGGGAACCTCGGCCTGATCTCCTTCCCCGACATCGCGGGGCGCGCCTCCCGCGAACAGCTCGACGTCAGTCACCCCGCCCTGCTCGGCACCCTCGCCAACCACCCCGGCATCGGCTTCCTGCTGGTCCGCAGCGAGCGGCACGGATCAGTGGTGCTGGGCCGCGGCGGCGCGCAGATCCCGGTGTCGGAGCTGGTGGACGGGGAGGGGCCGCTGGCCCCGTTCGGCCCCGGGGCCGCCGCGGCGGTGCGCCGTACCGACACCTTCCCCCACGTCGCCGACATCATGGTCAACTCGATGTACGACGGCGCCACGGGCTGTGTGCACGCCTTCGAGGAACAGATCGGCTCGCACGGCGGCCTGGGCGGCGAGCAGTCCAGACCGTTCCTGCTGTGGCCGTCCGAGCTGTCCGCGCCGGTGGCCCCGGGCACGGAACTGGTCGGTGCCGAACAGGTGCACGACGTGCTGCGGCGCTGGCTGCGGGAGTGCTCGGGCCCGCAGATTCCGCTGCCGCCGCCGGGCGCGGCGCACGGCACCGACGAGCCGGAAGGAACCGACGAGCCGGAAGGAACGGTCCGGGCAGCCGACTGAGGGCCGTTGTCAGTGGTGGGCGGCAGGATGGGGGCCATGACGAACTCAGCTGTTGTGCTCGCCGACACCGCCGCCTACGCCGCCGCCGTCGATGAGGCGTCGCGGGCCGCCGCCGCGTACTACGCCACGGGCGAGAGCACGCTCGACGACGACGCCTACGACCGGCTGGTGCGGGGGATCGCCGCATACGAACAGGAACACCCGGACGAGATGCTGGACGCCTCCCCGACCGGCAAGGTGGCGGGCGGCGCCGCGACCGGGGACGTGCCGCACACCGTTCCGATGCTGTCCCTGGACAACGTCTTCTCGGCCGAACAGTTCGTCACCTGGACGGCGTCGCTGGAGCGCCGGATAGGCCGCCCCGTCGCCGCCTGGAGCGTGGAGCCGAAGCTCGACGGTCTCGCCGTCGCGGCGCGCTACCGGGCGGGCCGCCTGGAACAGCTGATCACCCGGGGCGACGGCACCGCGGGCGAGGACGTCTCGCATGCGATCGGCACCGTGGTGGGCCTGCCCGAGCAGCTCGCCGAGCCGGTGACGATCGAGATGCGCGGCGAGATCCTCATGACCACCGAGCAGTTCGAGCAGGCCAACGCCGTACGGACCGAACACGGCGGCGCCCCCTTCGCCAACCCGAGGAACGGCGCGGCGGGCACCCTCCGCGCCAAGGACCGCGCCTACACGGTGGAGATGACGTTCTTCGCCTACGGCGCCCTGCCGCTGCCCGACTCCGGCGAGCTGACCGACCGGCTCGCCGGACTCCCGCACAGCGAGGTCCTCTCCTACGTCGCCGGGCTCGGCGTGCACACCGCGGCCGACACGGACGTCGCGCCCCGCACCGTCGCCACCGTCGAGGAGGTGCAGAGCCGGGTCGAGGAAGTCGCTGCCCTGCGCGCCACGTTGCCGTTCGGCATCGACGGCATCGTGATCAAGGCCGACCTCGCCGCCGACCGGCGCGAGGCCGGCTCCGGCACCAGGGCGCCGCGCTGGGCCATCGCGTACAAGCTCCCGGCCGTCGAGAAGGTCACCCGGCTCCTGGCCGTCGAATGGAACGTGGGCCGGACCGGGATCATCGCGCCGCGCGCCGTGCTGGAGCCGGTCGAGATCGACGGCTCGACCGTCGGCTACGCCACGCTGCACAACCCCGCCGACATCACCCGCCGCGATCTGCGCCTGGGCGACCGGGTGATGGTCTACAAGGCGGGCGACATCATCCCCCGGATCGAGGCCCCCGTCGCCCATCTGCGCACCGGCGACGAGAAGCCCATCGACTTCCCCGAAACCTGCCCGCAGTGCGGCTCCGGGATAGACACCAGCGAGCAGCGCTGGCGCTGCGTCCGCGGCCGGGACTGCCGGCTCGTCGCCTCCGTCTCGTACGCGGCCGGCCGTGACCAGCTCGACATCGAGGGCCTCGGCACGACCCGTGTCGTCCAGCTCGTCGACGCGGGTCTGGTGGCCGACTTCGCCGACCTGTTCACCCTCGACCGGGATCAGCTGCTGGGCCTGGAACGGATGGGCGAGACCAGCACCGACAACCTCCTGGCCGCCATCGCGACGGCCCGGACCCAGCCGCTGTCCCGGGTCTTCTGCGCGCTCGGCGTACGCGGCACCGGGCGCTCCATGTCACGGCGCATCGCCCGGTACTTCGCGGACATGGACCGGATCAGGGCGGCCGACGCCGAGGAGCTCCAGCGGGTCGACGGCATCGGCAAGGAGAAGGCGGCGGGCGTCGTCGCGGAGCTGGTGGAGCTGGCCCCGCTGATCGAGAAGCTGGTGGCCGCCGGGGTGAACATGACGGAGCCCGGCGCGACGCCGCCGCCCGAGCCGGGGGAGGAGAGCACGGAAGCAGCTGCCACCGACGGGGACGAGGACGGAGCGGGCAACGGCCTGCCGCTGGAGGGGATGACCGTGGTGGTCACGGGAGCCATGACCGGCGCACTGGAGAAGCTCTCCCGGAACGAGATGAACGAGCTGGTCGAGCGGGCCGGCGGGAAGTCCTCGTCCAGCGTCTCCAAGCGCACCTCGCTCCTGGTCGCCGGGGAGAAGGCCGGATCCAAGCGCACCAAGGCCGAGGACCTCGGTGTCCGGATCGCCGCACCGGACGAGTTCGCCGAGCTGGTCGCCGTCTTCCTGCCGTCGCAGGTGTGACGCACGACAGGCCCGGCCCTTGGATTTTGCCCGGGAGTGGCTTTCTTTGCCTCCCTATTGCATAGTGAGGGCTCGGCCATGCCTCGCTATCAGCGGGTCCATGGGTGGCATGCGTGGCTGCGGCAGCTGGGCGGAGGAGGGACGATGCGTTCTCTGCACGAGGAACGACGCCTCGGCCCGTCCGTCCGCCGGGGCCACCGGGGTGTCACCCGTGGCCTGGCCCTCGATCTCGGCAGCTCCCGTACCCGTGTCTGGGTGCCCGGACACGGCGTCCTGGCCGACACCGACGTCCGCGACGACTCCGGTACGGAGTCCGGGCCCGGCCGCCCGGTCCGGCGGGGGCGCATCGTCGACCCCGAGTCCTGCGGCCGGCTGCTCGGCCGCATCGCCGACACGGCACTGGGTACGGACCGCACCGGCACCGTGATCGTGGTCAGCCACCCCGTTCTCGCCGGGGCCCGGCACCGCGCCGAGGCGGCGGAACTGATCGCGGGTCTGGGGCCGACGACCGTCATCGCCGTCGACAGTGCGAGGGCCGCCGCCGCATGCGCCGGGCCGCGGACCGGCGGGCCGCTGCTCGTCGTCGACATCGGTGCCGGGCTGACCGAGGCGACCGTGCTCGTCGACGGGCAGGTCCGCGACGCCCGCCAGGCCGAGACCGGGCTCGACGACCTCGACCCGGCCCGGCCGCCCACCGCCGTCGTCCGCACCGTGCTGGACATGATCACGGAGATGTGGAAGCAGGACCGGCACGGTGCCGTTCTCGGGGCCCTGCGCAAGGGCCCGTTGCTGACCGGGGGCGGCGCCGCCCGCCCCGACATCACCGGTGGGATCGCGGTCCGCCTCGGCGTCCCGGTCCGTCCCGCCGACGACCCCGCGACCGCGGTCGTACGCGGCGCCGGTCTGCTCCTCAGCTCCGTACTCCGCCGGGCCGGCACGGCCCCGGCCCCGACCGGCGAGACCGGGTGACCCCCCTCCCGGGGCCGCCCCCGGGGAAGGTGCCCCCGAGGGCACGGCCGGGCGCCCCGGCATACTCCGGCACCGCGCGTGCGGCCAGGCTGCTCCTCGCCGCGCTCCTCCTCGCCGTTCTCACCGTCACCGGCTCCACCCCCGCAGCCGCCGGATCCGTGCTCACAGCCCGGCCGTCCGCCGGGGTGCCCCCCTCCGCCGCGTACACACCCGGCGCGCATCAGCCCACCCAGCACACCGACCGGACCGCCCGCACCGGCACCTTCCACGACACCCGGCGCAGCCGCACCGCCACGGCCACCGATCACCACCGCTCCCAGCCGCCGCCCACGCCCCGTCCCCAGCCCAGGGCCGGCAGCGACCAGGCCCGCACCGCGCACCACCTGCCGCCGCCCGCCCCCGACCTGCTCCTGCTGCCGGGCGCGCCCGGCAGCCGGGCGCCCCGCCGCCCGCACCCCCGAGTCCCCGCCGCACCCCCTCGTGCCACCGACCGCTCCCGCGTCATGCTCCCCGGCGTACGCGGGCCTCCGTGGACGGCCGTTCACCGGCCACCGGTCCTGTCACCGGTCCCGTCCCGCTGAACCGCCGTCCCGTCCTCGCCGAGGTGAGGGCGCCCGGCGCCCCCTCGGAGGAAACCCATGACTCGCGCCACCACGGTGCGAGCGGTTCTGGCTGCGGCCGTGCTGCTCGTCTCCGTGCTCATCACGCTGACCATGTCACCCAGACTCGGCCTCGATCTTCAGGGCGGCACCAGAATGGTGCTCCAGGCCAAGGACTCGGACACCGCGAAGGCGGACCGGGACAGCACCGACCGCACCCTGGAGGTGCTCCGCCAGCGCATCGACTCCCTCGGCGTCGCCGAACCCACGCTGACCCGCTCCGGCGAGGACCGGATCATCGTCGAACTCCCGGACGTCCAGGACCCGCGCAAGGCCGCCGAGGTCATCGGCAGAACCGCCCAGCTCAGCTTCCACGCCGTCCAGGGCCCCGCCGCCACCCAGAACAGCGACGGAGCGGACAGCGAGTCCGGACCCCGGCCCGGCACCGAACCCGGATCCCGGCCCGGCACCGAACCCGATCCCGGCCGAAGCCCCGGCGCCGGGCCGACGCTCCCCGATGAACAGGGCCGCGCACTCGACCTCGGCCCGGTCAGGCTCTCCGGCGCCGGCGTCAAGGACGCCACCGCCGCGTTCGACACCCAGCAGGGTGCCGGCTGGACCGTCTCCCTCGACTTCCACAAGGCGGCGGGCCGGGACTGGACCCGGCTGACCGGGGAAGCCGCCTGCCACCCGGTCCAGGACGACCGGCGCCGCGTCGCCATCGTCCTCGACCAGCAGATCATCTCCTCGCCGCAGGTCTCGCCCTCCGTCGGCTGCAACGCCGGCCTGCCCTCCGGCTCCACCCAGATCACCGGATCCTTCAGCGCGGACGAGGCCCGCGAGCTGGCCCTGCTGATCAAGGGCGGCGCCCTGCCGCTCCCCGTCGAGATCGTCGAGCAGCGGACCGTCGGCCCGACGCTCGGCGCCGCCGCCATCGACGCCAGCGCCCGGGCCGCCCTCATCGGCGCCGCCGCCACCGCGCTCTTCATCACCGTCGTGTACCGGCTCTTCGGCGCACTGGCCGCCGTCGCGCTCGCCGCCTACGGACTGATCTCCTATGCGGCCCTGGTCGCCCTCGGTGTCACCCTCACCCTTCCGGGCCTCGCCGGATTCGTCCTGGCCATCGGGATGGCGGTAGACGCCAACGTGCTGGTCTTCGAACGGGCCAGGGAGGAGCACACCCAGCATCCGGGCAGGTCGCTGCGCTCCTCGCTGACCGCCGGGTTCCGCGGCGCCTGGAGCGCGGTCGCCGACTCCAACGTGACGACGCTGATCGCGGCCGGACTGCTCTTCTTCCTCGGTTCGGGGCCGGTGAAGGGCTTCGGGGTCACCCTCGCCATCGGCGTGCTGGCCTCCATGTTCTCCGCGCTCGTCATCGCCCGCGCACTCACCGAGACCGCCGCGGGCTCCCGGTTCGTCAGCGACTACCGGGGCGTCAACGGCATCTCCGGCCCGGGCCGGGTGCGCACCTGGCTGACCCGCCGTAACCCCCAGCTGATGCGGTCCCCGCGCCGCTGGCTGCTGATCTCCTCGGCACTGGTCGCCGTCGCCGTCCTCGGCATCCTCGTACGCGGCGTCAACCTGGGAGTCGAATTCACCGGCGGCCGGCTCGTCGAGTACTCGACCAGCCGCCCCGTCGACGTGGAACGGGCCCGGACCGCCCTGGCCGGCGCGGGCTTCGGCGACGCCGAGGTCACCACGGCGGGCGCGGGCGACCTCTCCGTACGGACCGGGAAGCTCGACAACGACGGCGAACACGCCCTGCGCGCCGCCCTCGCGGCGGAGGGCGGCAAGACCACCAAGGTCCGCGACGAACTCATCGGCCCCAGCCTCGGCGACGAACTCCGGCGCAACGCCCTGATCGCGCTCGGCATCGCCGTCCTCGTCCAGCTGGCCTATCTGGCCGTCAGGTTCCGCTGGACGTTCGCGGTGGCCTCGGTCGGGGCGCTCGTCCACGACGTCATCGTCCTGGTCGGCGCCTTCGCCTGGCTGGGACGAACCATCGACGGCATCTTCCTGGCCGCGCTCCTCACCGTCATCGGATACTCGGTCAACGACTCGGTGGTGGTCTTCGACCGGGTGCGGGAACTGTGGGCGAAGGCCCGCCGTCAGCCCGTCGCCGAAGTCGCCAACCGGGCCGTCCTGCAGACCGTCCCGAGAACGCTCAACACCGGAATGGGAGCCCTCTTCATCCTCACCGCCCTCGCCGTGCTGGGTGGTGACTCGCTCGCGGACTTCGCGCTGGCCCTGCTGATCGGCATCTGCGTCGGCACGTACTCCTCGGTGATGACCGCGGTCCCGGCCGCCCTCGTCCTGGAACGGAGCAGCAAGGCCCCGCCACCTGCCCGCAAGCGGGCGCCCGGCCGCCGCTCCGGTACGAGAACGGCGCGCCGCGACCCGCTCGACAACGGGGCACGCGTCTAGGGTCTTTCATCCGGATCAGGACGGGTCGGTACGGGTCAGGGCCGACAGGGGCCGGGTCGGGGCGGATGAGGCCGGATCAGGTACGGGGGCACGCGAGTCCGGCGTGATCCGGGCGAGAGGCCCCAGGACCGGGTCCGGCCCTGATCCGCCGGACAGGCGCCGGCGGCCGGTGCTCCTCCCGGTTCGGCGGGACGGGAGGAGCGCCGTGGGTCGGTCGTGGTGATCAGCGGGTCCGGGGCGCACAATTCCGAGCAGTCGCCCCCGTGATCGGAGTGTGCCCGTGCCCATGCCCGTCCTGCTGCGTGAGGCCTGGTCCACCGTCGTTCCGGACCCGGCGGACCGTCATGGGCCGCTGCCGCCCCTGATGCTCGCCCTGACCGTCGTCACCGGGCTGGTCGACGCCGTCAGCTATCTGGAGCTGGGCCGGGTGTTCGTGGCGAACATGACCGGCAACGTGGTCTTCTCCGGCTTCGCCGTCGCCGGAGCCCCGGGGTTCTCGCTCGCCGCGTCACTCGTCGCGCTCGCCGCGTTCGCGGTCGGGGCGCTGCTCGGCGGCCTGATCGCGCACCGCACCCCGGCCCACCGCGGCCGGATGCTGCTGTACGCGCTCCTCGTGGAGACCGCCTGCGTCCTGGCCGCGCTGATCGTCACCGCCGCCTCCGGCCACCCGTTCACCGGCGGGGTCCGCTTCGCCCTCATCGTGCTCCTCGGCCTGGGGCTCGGTGTGCAGAACGCCGTGTCCCGGGCGCTGGCGGTTCCCGACCTCACCACCACCGTGCTGACCCTGACCATCACCGGCATCCTCTCCGACAGCCGGTTCGCCGGCGGAGGCGGCAGCCGGGCCGGACGACGGGTGCTCTCGGCCGCCGCGATGATGCTGGGCGCGATCGCCGGCGCCATGGCCGTACTGCACGGGCATCCGAGGCTTCCGCTGCTGATCGCCGTGGCCGTGCTGGCCGGTGTGACCGTCGCGGCGGCGGTCCTGGCGCGTTCCCGGGCACCGTGGGCCGCTCCGGTCGTCAGGAAGTGAGCGAACGCAGATGGTCGGCGGTGGCCCGGTCGGCGGGCAGGAACGTCTCGA
Source organism: Streptomyces sp. NPDC047917 (assembly GCF_043204345.1). Classification (NCBI taxonomy): domain Bacteria; kingdom Bacillati; phylum Actinomycetota; class Actinomycetes; order Kitasatosporales; family Streptomycetaceae; genus Streptomyces; species Streptomyces sp. NPDC047917. Next base: position 271,435 of record NZ_JBIDCA010000011.1, on the reverse strand, counting down.
TCGCCAGCTCGGCCACCGTCACATCCATCGGTGTGTTGAACGTGGCGATGGAGCAGACGAAGGAGAGCACCGTTCCGTCGTGCTCGATCAGCAGCGGCAGCGCGAAAGGCAGCGACGGAGCGGGCCCGGCGCCGCAGGATCCGCTGCTCTCCGGTACGGGATAGGCCGCGACCTCCTCGTACACCTCACGCAGCTCCGCCGAACGGGCCAGGGCGATCTGACGCTCCATCTGGGCCAGCAGGTCGGCCCGCCACTCCCGCAGATTGCGGATGCGCGGGGCGAGACCGTCCGGGTGCAGAGTGAGCCGCATGGCGTTCAGCGGCGGGGTCAGCAGGTGCTCGGCCACCTGGTCCGTCAGCAGCGCCATGCCCCGATTGGCCGCCACCACGTTGTACGTACCGTCGACGACGATCGCCGGATACGGGTCGTACGCCTGGAGCAGCCGTTCCACCCCCTCGCGCAGTGCGTCCAGCGCGGGGTCGTCGAGCGACGTCTGCGCGAAGTGCGGCGCGTAACCCGCCACCACCAGAAGGGCGTTGCGCTCCCTGACCGGGACCTCCAGGTGCTCGGCCAGCCGCAGGATCATCTCCTCGCTGGGCCGCGAGCGGCCCGTCTCGATGAAGGAGATGTGCCGGGCCGAGGAATCGGCACGGAGCGCCAGTTCCAGCTGGCTGATCCGGCGCTGCTCCCGCCAGCTGCGCAGCAGCGGCCCTACCCTCGTGTCAATCGCGGCAGTCGTCATACCCAGACCGTAACGTCACCGGCACCGCCGACCGGCACCGTTCGCCGATGAGGGAGTCACCGCATGCCCGCCGCACCGCTGTCGCAGCAGGAGATCGAGGACCGGCTGGGCGATCTGCCCGGCTGGACGCTGGAGGGGGACCGGATCACCTGCACCTACCGGCTGCACAGCCACTTCGCCGCCCTGGGGCTGACCGCGCACGTCGCCGCGATCCAGGACGAGCTGAACCACCACTCCGACCTCACCCTCGGCTACAACACCGTCTCCCTCTCCGTGAACACGCACGACGCGGGCAACGTGGTCACCGAGAACGACCTGGGGCTGGCCGCGCGGGTGGCGGCGATCGCCGACGGACACGGGGTGCGGTAGCCGGGGCCGCCCCCGGTACGCGGCCGGTGACGCCCTGCCCGTCACCTGTCACATGGCCGCCCCGAACCGCGGATGCGCGGCGAGCCAGCGCGTGTAGGTCTCGCTGCGCTCCGCCGCCCCCGCGTACGCGGCCCTGGCGTGCCCGCTCACCGCGCCCGCCGCCGCACCGGCCGCCGCCGACCGCGGATGCCAGCCCAGCAGATGGCGCCAGCTGAGCGGCGAACCGGTGATCGGCCGGGTCACCACCCCGGGTGTCGGCGGGAACGTGGCCCGGCACAGCCCGACCGCCCGGCCCACCTGGACGAGATGGACGACCGACGCAGTGTCCGTCTCGTACACCGAGACCGGGCTGAACCCGGCCCGTGCGCAGGCGCCGACGAAACAGTCGGCGAAGCAGCCCTCGCCCGGCACGTCCGCCCAGCACTCGTCGGCCAGGGCGGAGAGACTGAGCTCCTGCGCACCGGCCAGCGGATGAGAATCCGGCAGCATCACGAAGACCGGGTCGATGCCGATCACCTGCCAGTTCAACCGGTCGCTCGCGGGCGGCGGGCTCTGACCGCACGCGCCGATGAGCGCGAAGTCGAGTCTGCCGTCGACCAGTTGGGCGGCGATCTCACCGACCGACCAGGAGGTGTACGTGGTCACGGGAGCGGCCGGATGCGCGGTGACCAGCCGGTCCACCAGACCGCCCAGCAGCGGCCCGTGCGTGCCGCCGAGCCGGAAGCGCTCCATGGTCCCCCAGGCATTGGCGAACCGCACCGCCTCCTCCTGGAGTTCGCTCACGGCGGGCAGCACCACCCGGGCCCGTTCCAGCACCAGCTCGCCGAGGAGCGTGGGCCGGGCTCCGGTGTGGTCCCGGTCGAACAGCGGGCCGCCGAGCGCCTTCTCGATCCTCCGCAACTGTGCGCTCAGGGCGGGCTGGGCGAGCCCGAGGGCCGCGGCCGCCTTGGTCAGGCTCCCGGTGTCGGCGATGGCACGTACGGTTCGCAGATGGCGCAACTCCAGCTCCATAAACGCAAGTTATGGGCCCGGAGGCCTACCGGCAATATGCCGGTGTCCAATCGGTGGCGGTGTGTCCGGAACGACGGCGTACCTCTGAACGCCCGGACCCCGTCCGCGTCCGCTCACCCGTCGGTGAGCTTGACCAACTCGACGCCGCTGTACGCCGGTACCCCGTCCCGGGTGACGACGGCGCGAACCGTGACCCAGCCCGTGGCGCCGCCCGGGTCCGGGGCGAGCCACACACTGCCGTCGGCGTCGGTGACCAGGTGTGCGATCGGCCGGCCCTCGACCTCCCACTCGATGTCCGCGCCGCTCAGATCGACCGGCGCTCCGTCCCAGGCGGCGAGGGTCAGCGCCGCCCGGGTGGTGCCGGCGGCGGGGAGCTCGGCGGGCGTGGCGGTGAGCCGCAGGTCGGCGGTGATCGTGTCGGTCCGGTAGCCCGCCAGATCCGCCGGGTACCACGCGAGCTCGGGAACGAACCGGCCGCCCGCCCAGCGGGCGAGGTGGCCGGGCCGGTGGTGCGCGTCGTCGATCAGCGCGTACGTGGGGGCTCCGTGCTCGGAGGCGACGAAGCCGTGCGGCGCGACGGTCACCGTGCCCAGGGTGCCGGGCAGCGGCAGCGCCCGGGGCCGGATGTCGTGACTGGCGACGATCTCCACGCCCCCGTCGAACACCGTCCGTGACACCTTCAGGTCCTCGGTGAGGTACCGGAACCCGGTCATCCGCCGCCCGAAGTACCGGCCGGCGACCCGCCGCTGGACCAGCGAGAGGCCCTTGAGCATCTCGAATCCGCGGCCCGCCCTGAAGTCCCTCTCCATGTGCTGCGCCTGGTAGTGCAGATTGAGGCCGAAGGCCAGCGCCCAGCTCAGGTTCTCGGTGGTGTCGACGCCCCGGTCGAGGTTGTGCGGATAGAACGCGACCTTGTCGTGCATGACGCCGGTACCCAGCGGCCACTGCTGCACCACGGTGCCGTTGCGGTTGGGGCCGTCGTACGTGTTGGCCCGGTCGCCCTGCATGGTGTTGAGGTAGAAGCCGAGGCTCGAAGCCAGGGTCTGGAAGATCCGGTCCCCGCCGACGCCCTCGGTGCCGATCGGCAGGATCGCGGCCGACTGCGCGGTCTGCTCCACCAGCTCCTCGCCGTACGCGTACGGCGGTGCGCAGAAGTCGGCCGAGTAGTCGTACTCCCGGCGCGCGATCTCGTCCTGGAACATCATGTCCAGCCCGTAGGTGTCGCGGAACGTGCGGAGCTGGTCGAGGATCAGCGCGCGGGGCGCCTTGCGCCAGCCGCCGATGAGATAGCCGAGGTTGTCGGTGTGGGTCTTGGTGACCAGCTTGCCGTGCCCGTCGCGTATCCCGATCCGCTCGACGCCGCCGAGCTCCGCCACTGCCCGGCTGTCGGGGTGCCACCACGTCGGGTTCGTGTACGCGCTGGCGTAGTGCCCGCCGTCGTGGATGGTGTCGATGAGCCGCTGGAACTCCGCGGGCCCGCCGAGGTAGTCGAAGGTGAGGAAGTCCGGGTAGTGGTGGTCGTGCTGCCCGTCGGAGTAGTAGCTGGCCAGCTCGACGCTGTACGGCCCGCCGGGCACGGCACGCAGATATTCGAGGGCCGCCTCGGGCCGCCCCGTCGCCCAGGTGCCGCCGGTCGGCTGCCACAGGTCGACCTTGAGGTGCACCGCGTCGGGCAGCCCCGCGCGCAGTCGAGGGCCGAGCTTGTCCGGCAGCCCGCGCCAGGAGTCCATCCCGTTGTCCGCCCGGTAGGCCGCGAACAGGTCGAACGCGGTGCCCCCGGCCACCAGCCGGGTCGCGGGCAGCCCCCCGGACCCGCCGGGTGCGATCCAGGCGTCCAGCCGGTGCATCAGCCCGGTCAGGGACTCCTCGCGGGCCCGGGCGCCCACGAAGCCGAACTGCGTCGGGCGGTAGGGCTTCGCGCTCGCGGGCTGTACGGAGTACACGCCGAGCGCGGAGTCGTCCTCCTCGAACAGGATCAGGTCGTGGGTGGCGGTGGGCATGCCGTAATTCGCGTAGAAGCCACCGGCGAGCACCGACCGGGTGTGCGCGATCCCGCCCCACTTCGGCGCGATGCCGAGCATGGTGCCGTCGGCGGGGATCACCCGGTACGCCACCTCGGGGCAGGTGATCCGGAGGATGGGCCGGGACCAGAGGTTCCGGACGGCGGTGGGGCGCAGTTCGAGACGGCCCGCACGGAGCCGTACCGTCAGCTCGGCGGCGAAGAACCCGGGCACGGTGAGGCCGATCCTGGCCTCGTCGGCGGCGACCCGGGTGACGTCGACCGCGGCCTCGTCGGAGAAGACGCCGGTGCCGTTGTCGTAGTACACGGAGAGTGGCAGCACGCCGGGGGACTGGACCCGGCCGCCGGACCTCCAGTCGAGCAGCCGGCCGCGGTCGTCGATGAGGACCCGGTCCGCGCCGCTGGTCAGCTCCAGCGCGCCGGCCCGGCTCCAGCCGGCCACCGGCCCGCCGTCTCCGACCACCTCCACGGAGTCCACGTCCAGCACGAGCGGATCGGCCGACTGCTTGTCGTCGGGGAAGAACACCAGCACCAGCCGGCGCAGCGGGTGGGTGAGCCGGCCGTCGCCCTTTCCGCTCCATGTCATCCGGGCCAGCCGCTGCGGCTCGAACGTGACCCGGGTCCGGCCGTCGAATCCGGCCGGGTCGACCCTGCCGGCCAGCGTCCCCCACTCCTCGCTGTCCCCGTCGAAGAGCTTCAGCCAGAGGTTGCCCTTCTTCGGCGTGACGCCGGTGAGCCACACCGACACCCGGGCGAGGCCGGGCACGTACGGGCTCGGGAAGGCCACCGAGAACTCGCTGTACGTCCCGGTCATGGTGACCCGCGCCTGTCCGGCGGTGCCGGTGGCCGCGAGGGTGGTGTTGTGCAGTGTGGTCGGCGGCAGATCGTGCGGTGTGCCGTCGATGACGAGGCGCACGGTATCGGCGGCGGTGGCGTCCTCGCCGGGAGTGGGCGCGGCGACGGCGGGTGCCGCCGCGGACAGGGCGACGGCCGGTGCGGACACGGCGGCGGTTCCGGCAAGGAAGGTGCGGCGCTTCATGAGTACGCTCCGGCGTCGGCTCGATGGGGGCGGGCGAGTGCACCGTACGACCTTGGCCATAACGCGTCAACGGTGTTGCCGCACAAGCTTGTTGGGCGCTGAGTTGATGCGTTAAGGGTGGTGTGGGGGTGGGGCGTCCGGCGCCGGTCGCCTGCCTGCCTCGCTCACCTGGGGAAACGCCTCGGGGGTGGTGTGCCGCCCTGCTCCGGAGGTGTTCTCGATGTGGCAGTGCTTGATGCGTGAATTGCTCGCCGGATGAGGAGGCAAGGTGCATCATGTGTGCGGGTTGCCGAACCGGCAACAAAACTTGCCATAGGGTCGGTGCGCGGTGAGGCTGGCTCCATGAGTCAGCGAACCGACCACGGTCATCACCGGCACACCTCCCACGGCCACCACCACGGCGCTCCCCAGGGGCATCACCACGACGACGGCGACCTCGACTGGGACGTCATGGGGCCGATGCTGGAGCAGGAGGCCGAAGTCAGCCGGCCGCAGTACGAGGAAGCCGCCCGCTGGATCGCCGGGCTCCCCACGGCACCGAAGGTGCGCAGGGTCCTCGACATCGGCAGCGGACCGGGGGTGATCTCCTGCCTGCTCGCCGAGGTGTTCCCCGAGGCGGAGGTCGTCGCCGTCGACGGCACCCCGGCCCTTCTGGAGCGCACCCGCGCCCGCGCCGAGAAGCTCGGCCTCGGCGACCGGGTCCGCACCCGGCACGCCGACATCCCCGACGACCTCGAAGGGCTGGGGGAGGCGGACCTCATCTGGGTGGGCAACGCCCTGCATCACATGGGCGACCAGCGCGCCGTCCTCGCCGGGTTCGCCGCACTGCTGCGCCCCGGCGGAACGGTGGCCCTGGCCGAGGGCGGTCTCCAGCCGCGCCGTCTCCCGCGCGACATCGGCATGGGGCGGCCCGGTCTGGAGGCCAGGCTCGAAGCGATCAACGCGGAACGGTTCGAGAACATGCGGGCCGCGCTGCCCGGCGCCAAGCGGGAGACGGAGGACTGGAGCGCGCTGTTCACCGCGGTGGGGCTGGAGCCGCAGGGCACCCGCAGCTTCCTGCTCGACCTTCCGGCACCGCTCCCCGACCAGGCCCGTGACCATGTCGTCGCCGAGCTCAGCCGCCGCCGCGAGATGTTCACCGACGACCTCTCGGCCGAGGACGTCGCCGTGCTCGACCGGCTGCTCGACCCCGAGGACCCGGCCGGACTGCGCCGGCGTCCGGATCTCTTCCTGCTGTCGGTGCGTACCGTGCACCTGGGCCGACGGGGCTGACGCCCGCCCCGGCGGCCCATCGACGGATCGGAGTGGTACCGGGTGTCCGAACAGGACATCCCGTCCACTGGCACGGGGTGTGCGGCATGCCCAGGATGAGGCTTCGCGAGCGTGGCCATCAGTGGCCCGGCGCACGAGAAGCCGCACCGAGAGGGAGCCGAATGCAGCACACCCCAGCCACCCCGTCCGCTCGACGGACCGCGTCGACTTCCCCGCCGCGACGGGGAATTGCCGATGGACACCCGGGGGAGAGCCCCGCTCCCGGCCCCCTGTCGGGTGTCGTGGTCGCCGACTTCGGACGGGTGCTGGCCGCCCCGTACGCCACGATGCTCCTGGCGGACCTGGGCGCCGATGTCATCAAGGTGGAGCGGCCCGGCGCGGGTGACGACACCCGGGCCTGGGGGCCGCCGCACGCCCACGGGGAGTCGACGTACTTCCTGTCCGTGAACCGCAACAAGCGGTCCTTCGCCGTGGATCTCGGCACACCGGAAGGGCGTCGCGACGCCCATGAACTGGTGCGCCGGGCCGATGTGCTCTTCGAGAACTTCCGCCCCGGCACGATGGACCGGCACGGACTCTCCTACGCGCAGGCCGAGGCGCTCAACCCCGGCATCGTCTACTGCTCGGTGACCGGATTCGGATCCGGCGAGGGCGCCGCGCTGCCCGGCTACGACTTGCTGCTGCAAGCGGTCGGCGGGCTGATGAGTGTCACCGGGCCCGCACCGGGGCAGCCCGTCAAGACGGGTGTGGCGCTCGTCGACGTGCTCACCGGACTGCACGCGGCCGTGGGCGTCATGGCGGCGCTGCGCCACCGCGACGCGACCGGTGAGGGCCAGCACGTCGAGGTCGATCTGCTGTCCTCGCTGCTGTCGAGCATGGTGAACCAGGCGGGTGGCTACACCCTGGCCGGTCAGGTGCCGGGCATCCTCGGCAACCGTCACCCCTCCATCGCCCCGTACGAGGTCTACCGGGCGGCGGACCGGCCGCTGGTCGTCGCCGTCGGCAACGACCGGCAGTTCCGCGCCCTGTGCCGGGGCCTGGGCGCCGAGGAACTGGCCACCGACCCCCGGTTCGTTTCGAACGCGGACCGGGTCGCGCACGTCGACGCGCTGGCCGAGGAGATCTCCACGCGGCTCGCCCCGCGCACCGCGGCCGAGTGGTTCGGCCTGCTCACCCCGCTCGGGGTGCCCTGCGGCCCGGTCAACGACCTCGCGGGCGCCTTCGATCTCGCCGAGCGCCTGGGCCTGTCCCCGCGGGTCACACCGGCCGATGCGGACCCCGGCGACCCCATGCGCCTGGTGGCCAACCCCATCGGGCTGTCCCGTACCCCGCCGCGGTACGAGCGGCGGCCGCCGCGCCTCGGTGAGCACACCGAGGACCTCAGGCGCTGGCTGAACGGCTGACCGGTAGTCATGGCACCGTTCGCCGCCCGATCCGGGACCGTGTCGAAGGCGGACATGCTGCCAGAGGAGTGAGTGGGCGTCAGAAGCCCCCTGTGCGGCCTAATGCCGAGTCAATTCGCCTATGAACAGAGGCAATTGGCACCCCATGTGATGGTGTGTAAATAGCATTTAGTGTATTTCGATTAGCTCGATCGGAGCCCTCGTGTCGGACTTTTATGTGTCTGATATGACACATATTCGGATTGTCTGTAATTTCATCCACAGGTCGACCGCACGGTCGGTCTCTCTCAGACAGGAGAAGCGAAATGATTACGCGTTCCACCATCGTTACGGCTGCCGTCGCGGCTGCCGCGGCCCTGGCCGCCACCGGCATCACCTACGCCTCGGCTGCCACCTCCGAGCCGGCTGGCGCGGCGGCCCCGGCCATCCAGCAGGCCGCTCCTGTTTCGGCTCTCGGTGGCGGCGACGTCGGCAAGGGCAATGAGGGCAAGGGTGGCGGCAATGAGCGAGGTGGCCACGACGAGGGCGGCCGTGGCCACTACGAGGGTCGCGTCCACATCAACGAGCGGACGTACACGGATGACGCGGGCGGCTGTGTGACCGTGGTCAGCGGCCTCGGCTCCAGGACCCTCAACATCCGTAACGACAGCCGCCGGACCATCGAGGTCTTCCGCGGGGTCACCTGTGACAACGGCGCCCCCATCGCGACCGTCGGGCCGCACAGCACCAGCAACGGGGTGCGTCCGGGCCACGTCCGTGGTGGTGTGCACGTCGAGAACGGCGTGGTGGGCAGCTTCCGTGTCATCGAGCGCCACTTCGACGACGAGGGTGGCCGGAACTGGTGACCAGTCACTCGGGTGACATAGAACCCCGGCCCGCCGTAATCGGGCCGGGGCTCCACTGAGGCTATCCGACCGGGGGCAAAACCCGGTCGGACAGCCGCACCTGAATGACGAATCACAGGTTCAACACCTGCCAGGCCATGTTAAGGCCGGGTGGTGAGCTACTGCCAGCCGACCGGAACGGCTGTGCCGCACGCGGCTACCGAGTTTCGGCTCCGGCTCCATTCCGGCTCGGGGATTCGGCTTCCGGATTCGTTCTCGGTCCGCGGTTCTTGGCGGGGCCCGGCGACCGGGCGGCGGAACGTGGCGTCGGCGCGGCAGACGCCGACCATGTCCCGGCTGCCAGGGGGCCGGCGGGCCGTCTTGGCCCAGGCGGGTGACGGCCCGGGCGGGACGGCCCCGAAGGGGGCACCCCGAATGCCGGTCCGCAGCATCCGCACAACCGCACGCATCGCCGTGCGGGTCTGTGCCCGGCCTATGCCCGGGTGGTGTCCGGCACCGGTTCCAGCCGCCACCACTGGCCGGGGGAGTCGGTGTCCTCCCACTGCTGGACGCGGGCGCCGTCCGTCGTGCTGCCGTCGGCGACCTCAAGGACGAGTCCGCTGATGAAGCTGACCAGGGTCACCACTCCCGGCGTCTCCAGGTGCCGCTCGATCAGCCACTCCTGGGCGCCGAAGTTGTTGGCCCGCCACTGCTGGATCACGGCGCCGTTCTCGGTCGAGGCGTTGGCGACGTCCAGGCGCTTCCCGCTGTGGACATTGACGAGGTAGTGGAGCGCCGCACCCTCGTGCACGGGCGAGAGCTGCCAGTGCTGGGCGGCCGATCCGGTCTCCGGGCCCTGCTGCACCGGGGCACCGCCGCCCTTGGCGGAGCCGTACACCTCCAGCAGCAGTCCGCTGGCCACATTGCGCAGCTGATAGCAGCCCGCGGCGACGACGGGTGCGGTGTCCGCGCTCATACTTCCGGTCCCTTCAGCCCCAGGGCTGTCCAGCGGCGGTCCGCCGCCCGGCTCGAACAGCCGGGCGGCGGACCGTCTCGTCGTGACTCAGGCGCCGACGTTGAACTCGGCCGGGTCCGGGCCGAGGCGCTTGCCCTCGTCCAGCGCGGCGAGCGCGGCCAGGTCGTCGGCGTCCAGCTCGAAGCCGAACACATCGAGGTTCTCCGCGATCCGGGACGGCGTCACGGACTTCGGGATCACCACATTGCCGAGCTGGAGGTGCCAGCGGAGCACCACCTGGGCGGCCGTGCGGTCGTGCTTGCGGGCGATCGCGACGACCGTCGGGACCTCCAGGAGGCCCTTGCCCTGGCCCAGCGGCGACCACGCCTCGGTCGCGATGGCGTGCTTGGCGTGGAAGGCGCGCGACTCGGCCTGCTGGAGCTGCGGGTGGAGCTCGATCTGGTTGACCGCCGGGACCACGGAGGTCTCCCCGAGCAGCCGCTCCAGGTGTTCGGGGAGGAAATTCGACACACCGATTGCCTTCGCGCGGCCGTCGGCGTGGATCTTCTCGAACGCCTTGTACGTGTCGACGTACGCGCCCTTGGCCGGCACCGGCCAGTGGATCAGGTACAGGTCCACGTAGTCCAGGCCCAGCTTGTCGAGCGAGGCGTCGAAGGCGCGCAGCGTCGAGTCGTAGCCCTGCTCGCTGTTCCACAGCTTCGTGGTGACGAACAGTTCTTCGCGTGGGACGCCGGAGGCCGCGATCGCCCGGCCGGTGCCCTGCTCGTTCTCGTATATCGCGGCGGTGTCGATGCTCCGGTACCCGGACTCGACGGCCGTGGCGACCGCCTTCGCGGCCTCGTCGTCCGGCACCTGCCAGACGCCGAAACCGAGCTGCGGCATCTCGACGCCATTGTTGAGAGTGATGGAGGGGACCTGGCTCACGAGCGGTCGATCCTTACGTCGTCGGTTGGTACTCCCATGGTGAACGATCACCGGCCGCCAGACATTCCCCTGCCGTGCGATGTTCCGGGGGCTCTCGCCGTCGCCCCCCGGGCGCGCCGTCATTGCTGCGGCCTCTTCCGTCCGGGCCATTGACCGAGACCCGTCAGCACGCAACGCTTGAGCACGTCACTGAACAACGGACACTCCTGTGAACGCGCAAGGGCGCAGGAACTGCGCAGCAACGGCACGGCGGCGGCACGGCGACGGCGCGAGAACGGTGCGAGGACTCCCGTGACGCGGCGCGACGACTCCCGAGTTCCCGAACGAACGACTCCGAGCGAGGTCGAAGTGACGAACCCTTCCAGGCGGGCACTGCTCGGTGCGGCCGTCGGCGGCGCCCTCGCCGCAACCGCCGGGCTCCCCGCCACCGCCCACGCGGCGAGCTGGAAACTGCGCTGGTCGCCCTCGGCGAGCGGCGACGGACTCGGCGCCTTCGAGACCGTCGAGGACGACCGGGCCGACTCCCATCCGGCGGGGCAGCCGCACATCTTCGTGGAGGGCGACAACTTCCGGTTCAACATGCACACCGTCGACCGGGACACCTCGACGGACCGTCAGCGCCAGGAGGTGACCGGGCTGCGCACCGGCAGCGGCTCGTACCTCAAGTGGCTGCCCGGGGAGACCTGGCGGGTCACGTACCGCATGTACATTCCCGACTCGCTGAAGGCGACCACCAGCTTCACCCACATCATGCAGATGAAGCAGCCGGGCAACGGCACCTCGCCGATCGTCGTCCAGTCCCTGCGCCGGGTGAGCGGCGTACAGACCATCGAACTCAAGCTGCCCGTAGCCGACATCCTCGTCGGCCGCACCGACCTCGAACCGCTGCAGAACAAGTGGATCGACGTCGACTTCCGGATCACGATCGGTGACGGGACGTCCGGCTCGGTCCGCTGGATCCTGAAGGACGGGGCGAGCACCGTCATCGACAGGTCGAAGTCCGGTGTCGACACGCTCCTCGCCGACCGGGTCCGGCCCAAGTGGGGCATCTACCGGTCGCTCGGCGACACTTCGGGATCGTTGCGGGACACCCATCTCCTGCTCGCCGGCATGCGTGGCCACCAACTGGTCTGACCGGCCAGAACCGTTCGGCAGAAGGCGGCGCGAACCGGTGCGCCCGGGGCGGCGGGGTGCAGCCCCGCCGCCCCGCAGGGCTGCCCGCGCACCGGCCAACCCGAGTGCCCCGTCCGAGATTTGGGCCCACGCGGGGCATTGACAGAAGGCTCCGCAGGGAATCCTATGCAGTGTCGGTTAGGAACCTTTCCTAACACCGCAACCGGAAGGGATCATCCGTGCACCCTGCCGCACCCCCACGCCGCTTGGTGGCCGTCGTCGCGGGCCTCAGCTGTCTGTTCCTGCCCCTGCTGGGCCACCTCCCGAAGGCCTCCGCCGCCGAGAACGCGTACGAGGCCCGGACCGACTCCACCACCACGGCGGACGGTCGCCCCGGCTCCCCGGCATCCGGCATCAGGGCCGCGGGCCCCGGCGCCATGGCCGCGGCACCGTACGAATACCTCGGCTGGGGAAACCCGCAGAAGCCGACCGACGTGATGGCGGCGACCGGCGTGAAGTGGTTCACGCTCGCGTTCGTCCTCTCGGACGGCACCTGCAACCCGAAGTGGGACGGGGACCGGCCGCTGACCGGCGGATCGGACCAGAAGGCCATCGACTCCATCCGGGCGGCCGGTGGCGACATCGTCGTCTCGGTGGGCGGCTGGAGCGGCGACAAGCTCGGCGAGAAGTGCACCAGCGCCACCGCGCTGGCCGGGGCGTACCAGAAGGTGATCAACGCCTACCACCTCAAGGCGCTGGACATCGACATCGAGGACACCGAGTTCTCCAAGGCCACCGTGCGGCAACGGGTGGTCGACGCCCTGAAGATCGTCAAGAACGCCAATCCGGGCATCGTGACGTACGTGACCATGGGGACCACCCCGACCGGCCCCGACGCCACCGGCAAGGACCTCATCGAGCGGGGAGCCGCCGCGGGTCTCGACAACGACGGCTGGGTCGTCATGCCCTTCGACTTCGGCGGGCACAGCGGCACGATGGGCGCCGCCACGGTCAGCGCCCTCGACGGACTGAAGGCCGCCGTGAAGAGCGCCTACGGCTACGACGACGCCGCCGCCCACCGGCACATCGGGGTCTCCTCGATGAACGGGAAGACGGACGAGCCGGGCGAGACCGTCACCACCACCGACTTCCGGACGATCCTCGGCTACGCGCAGCAGCACCACATCGCGCGCTTCGCCTTCTGGTCCGTCAACCGGGACCGCGCCTGCGGCTCCGGCAGCGACGGGGACGCCTGCAGCGGGGTGTCCCAGTCCCCGTACGACTTCACCAAGATCGTCGTCCAGTACAAGGGCTGAGGAGATCCCATGCTTACCACCCGGAGCAGACTGCCCCTCGGCGGAGCGGCACTCGCCGCCACCGCACTGCTGCTGCCCCTGCTCGGCGCGCCGTCCGCCGCCGCGGCGGCGGACACCCGCTACGAGGCGGAGAACGCCGTACTCGCCCAGGCGGCCGTGGCGGTGAACCACACCGGCTACTCGGGCACCGGCTTCGTCGACTACACCAACGTGGCCGGTTCCTCCGTGGAGTTCACGGTGAACACCGCGGCCGGCAGTGACTCGCTGGCCGTCCGCTACGCCAACGGCACCACCACCGACCGGCCGCTGGACATCAGTGTGAACGGAACGGTCGTCGCCTCCGGCGTCTCCTTCCCCGGGACCGGATCCTGGGACACCTGGAAGACGAAGACCATCGGCGCGAAGCTCCCCGCCGGGACCAACACCGTCCGGGCCACCGCCACCACGGCGAACGGCGGCCCCAACCTCGACCACCTCGACACCGCGGCCCCGGCGGCCGGTGGCCCCGCGGTGCCCTTCGGCAGCCATCAACTCCCGTACGCCGCCGGGACTCTGAAGCCCTCGGGCACCCAGTCGGCAGTCGACCAGGCCGTGATCAAGACGTACAACGCCTGGAAGTCCGCGTTCGTCAGGAAGAACTGCGGCAATGGCTGGTACGAGGTCATCTCGCCGGACGCCGACCATCCCTACGTCGCCGAGGCCCAGGGCTACGGGATGGTCGTCACCGCGACCATGGCGGGGGCCGACCCCGACGCGAAGACCGTCTTCGACGGCATGGTCAAGTACATGCTCGCGCACCCCTCGGTGAACAACGCCAACCTGCTCGCCGCCGAGCAGGACGCCTCCTGCAAGAGCGTCGACGGCTCCGACTCGGCTACCGACGGGGACCTCGACGTCGCCTACGGGCTGCTCCTCGCCGACAAGCAGTGGGGCTCCACCGGCACGTACGACTACAAGAACCTCGCGGTCAAACACATCAACGCCATCAAGAAGAGCGAGGTCAACCCGACCACGCACCTGATGCTGTTCGGCGACTGGTCGGACTCCGGCGAATCCCACTACTGGATGACCCGCTCCTCGGACTGGATGATCGACCACTTCCGCGCCTTCAGGGCCGCCACCGGTGACAGCGCCTGGGACACCGTGCGCACCGCACACCAGAACCTGATCACCTCCCAGCAGTCCAAGTACGCCTCCGCGACAGGTCTGCTGGCGGACTTCGTCGTCAACACCAACGGCACCGCCAAGCCCGCCCCGGGCGAGGTGCTGGAGAGCCCCAACGACGGCGACTACTCCTGGAACGCCTGCCGCGACCCGTGGCGCATCGGCGCCGACGCCGTCACCAGCGGGGACAGCGCCTCGCTCGCCGCGGCCCGCAAGCTCAACTCCTGGATCAAGAGCAAGACCGGCGGGAACCCGGACAAGATCGCCAGCGGCTACCACCTGAACGGCTCGGTGTTCGACAGCGGCAACGACATGGCGTTCACCGCCCCGTTCGTCGTGACCGCACTGACCGACCCGGGTTCCCAGGCGTGGCTCGACGCGCTCTGGAACAAGCTCGCCACCACCTCGATCGACCCGGATCTCTACTACGGCGGGAGCGTCCAGCTCCAGTCGATGATCGTCGCATCCGGCAACTACTGGGTTCCCTGACGGAGGTTCAGATGCAGGCCAGAACACTCACCACGGTACGAGGAAGGGTGGCGGCCCTCACGGCCGTGCTGCTCTGTACCGCACTGGTGCAGGCGGTCCCGCAGCCGGCCTCCGCAGCCGCCACCCGGTACGAGGCGGAGTCCGCGACGATAGCCGAGGGCGCCGCCGAGTCCAACCACTCCGGCTACTCGGGCACCGGATTCGTCAACGGTGACAACGTCGTCGGCAGCTATGTGGAGTTCACCGTCGACGCGGCCGCAGCCGGCACCGGGAAGATCGCCATCCGGTACTCCAACGGCACGGCCGACGCCCGGCCCGCCGACGTCGCCGTGGGCGGCACGGTCGTCTCGGCCGCCCGCGCCTTCAACGCCACCACCGACTGGAACACCTGGGCCACCTCCACCCTGACCACCCCGGTCAAGGCGGGCAGCAACAAGATCCGGCTCACGTCCACGACGGCCAACGGGCTGCCCAACCTCGACTACCTCGACGTCACCGTCAGCGCCCCGTCGGACACCCAGGCACCCACCGCACCCACGGCGCCCGGCTGCGCGGACATCACCGAGAACAGCCTCACACTCAGCTGGGGCGCCGCCACCGACGACGTGGGTGTCGTCGCGTACGACATCTACGAACACGGCAACAAGTTCGGCGAGGCACCGGGCACCACCACCACGAAGAACCTGACCGGGCTCACTCCCGGTACCACGTACAACCTCACACTGTTCGCGCGTGACGCGGCCGGCAACGTGTCATCGGTCAGCCCCATCGTGGACTGCACCACCCTGCGCAGCTCCGACACCACCGCTCCCACGGCACCCGGCACCCTGTCCACCTCGGGCCTCACCGCGAACAGCGTCGCCCTGAGCTGGGGGGCGTCGACGGACGACAAGGCCGTGACCACCTACGAGGTGCGCAGCGGCAGCACCGTCTACAAGACCGTGACCGGCACCCCGCCCGCCACCACGACCACACTCACCGGGCTCGCCTGCGCCAGCCCGTACACCCTGGACGTCGTCGCCAAGGACGCGGCGGGCAACGCCTCACCGCCCAGCAACGCGGTCAGCTTCACCACCCCGGACTGCGCCACCGACGGCGGAGTGCCCTCCGGCATCGCCACCGTCTCCAGCGGCTGGTCCATCCCCTGGGGCACCTACTGGATGCCCGACGGGAAGACCGCGCTGGTGACCGAACGGGACAGCTTCAAGGTCCTCAGGGCCACCCCCGAAGGCACCCGCACCCAGGTCGGCACGGTACCCGACGCCGTCACGACCGACGGCGAGGGCGGCCTGCTCGGCGTCGCCGTCGACCCGAAGTGGTCCAGCAACCACTACGTGTACTTCATGCACACCGCGTCCGAGGGCAACCGGGTCGTCCGGATGACCTACGACGGCAGCACGCTCAGCGGGTACAAGGTCCTGCTCCAGGGAATCAAGAAGAGCCGGTACCACAACGGCGGACGGCTCGCCTTCGGCCCCGACGGCTATCTGTACGCGTCGACCGGCGAGGCGCAGACCCCCGACCTGGCCCAGGACAAGAACTCGCTGAACGGCAAGATCCTGCGGATGACGACGGACGGCAAGGCCGCCCCCGGCAACCCGTTCGGCAACTACGTCTACAGCTACGGACACCGCAACCCGCAGGGCCTCGCCTTCGACCGCAACGGCCGCCTGTGGGAGGCGGAGTTCGGCGACAGCAAGAAGGACGAGCTCAACCTCATCAAGCCGGGCAAGAACTACGGCTGGCCCGTCTGCGAGGGCACCTGCACCACGACCGGCATGACCAACCCGAAGAAGACCTGGAACATCTCCGAGGCCTCGCCCAGTGGGATCGCCATCGTCCGCAACGTCATCTACATGGCCGCCCTGAAGGGCGAACGGCTGTGGCGGGTGCCGATCACCGGTGACACCGAGAACCTGGGCACACCGAGCGCGTACTACGTCGGTACGTACGGCAGGCTGCGCACCGTCACCAAGGTGCCCGGCCAGGACCAGCTCTGGCTCTCCACCACCAACTGCGACAACAAGGGCAACGAACCCGACGGCTCGGACAAGCTGTTCCGGGTCTCGGTCAACTAGCGGCCGGCGTCGTACGCGCTGTACCGCCGGGCCCTGTCGGGGCTCAGCGGTACAGCGCGTCGACCTCCGCCGCGTACGCCGTCTCGATCGCCCTGCGCTTCAGCTTCAGCGACGGGGTGAGTAGACCGTGCTCCTCGCTGAAGGGATGCGCCAGGATCCGGAACGTACGGATCGACTCGGCCTGCGAGACCGCCGTGTTGGCGGCCACCACCGCCCGCCGGACCTCCATCTCCAGGTCCGGATCGCGCACCAGCTCCTCCGGCTTCAGCGGCGCCCGCCCCTGCATCGCGAGCCAGTGGTCCACCGACTCCTGGTCGACCGTGACCAGAGCCGCGATGTACGGCCGGTCGTTGCCGACCACGAGGCACTGCGCGACCAGCGGATGCGCCCGCACCCGCTCCTCCAGACCGGTCGGCGACACGCTCTTGCCGCCCGACGTCACCAGGATCTCCTTCTTCCGCCCGGTGATCGTCAGATAGCCGTCCTCGTCGAGCGCACCGAGATCCCCGGTGGCCAGCCAGCCCTCGCGCAGCACCGCGTCGGTGGCCTTCGGATCGCCGAGATAGCCCCCGAACACATTGCCGCCGTGCACCCACACCTCGCCGTCCTCGGCGATGTGCACGGTCGTCCCCGGGATCGGCAGCCCGACCGTGCCGTACCTGGTGCGCTCCGGCGGGTTGGCCGTGGCCGCCGCGGTCGACTCGGTCAGCCCGTAGCCCTCGTACACCGTGACGCCGGCGCCCCCGAAGAACAGTCCGAGCTGCCGCTCCATCCCCGAACCGCCGGACATGGCGTGCCGGATCCGGCCGCCCATCGCGTCGCGCACCCTCTTGTACACGACCTTGTCGAAGAACTGGTGCTGCATCCGCAGCCCGGCGGACGGCCCCGGACCGGTCCCGAACGCCCGCGCCTCCAGCGCCTCCGCGTACTTCACCGCGATGTCCACGGCCTTGTCGAACGGCCCGATCCGGCCCTCCGCCTCGGCCTTGCGGCGGGCGGCGTCGAAGACCTTCTCGAAGATGTACGGAACCGCCAGGATGAACGTCGGCCGGAACGACACCAGGTCAGGCATCAGCGCCCTGGCCGACAGCTCCGGCTGGTGGCCCAGCTTCACCCGGCCCCGGATCGCCGCGATCTCGACCATCCGGCCGAAGACATGGGCCAGCGGAAGGAAGAGCAGGGTCGCCGCCTCGTCACCCGGCTTGGAGCGGAAGACCGACCGCCAGCGGGCGACCATGGTGTCCGTCTCGAACATGAAATTGGCGTGCGTGAGCACACAGCCCTTGGGCCGGCCCGTGGTCCCCGAGGTGTAGATGACCGTCGCCACCGACTCGGGCGTCACCGCGCGGCGGTGGCGGTGCACCACCTCGTCCTCGACGTCGGCACCCGCGCCGACCAGCTCGGACACCGCGCCGGCGTCCAGCTGCCAGAGCCGCTTGAGACCGGGCAGCCGGTCGATCACCGAGGCGATCGTCATGGCGTGGTCCTCGTGCTCGACCATCACCGCCGACACCTCGGCGTCGTGCAGCATCCACAGCACCTGCTCGGCCGAGGACGTCGGATAGACCGGGACGGACTGGGCGCCCACGGCCCACAGCGCGAGGTCGAAGAGCGTCCACTCGTAGCGTGTGCGCGACATCAGGGCCACCCGGTCGCCGAATCTGACGCCGTGCGCGATCAGCCCCTTGGCCAGCGCCAGCACCTCGTCGCGGAACTCCGCAGCAGTGACATCCCGCCATTGTCCGCTCGCGTCTTTCCGACCGAGCGCGACCCGGTCCGGGTCCTCCTCGGCATGGTCGAACACCACATCGGCCAGGCCGCCCACGAGGGGCGCGGCCGCCATGGGGGGGACAGTGAACTCGCGCAATGACCTGCTCCTTGAGGCGCTCCGCACAGCGCCGTGACGCTACCCCACCGGGCGGCGCGGCGGGAGGGCCCCGGGCCGGTGGGCAACCGGGCATATGCACAGGTCAGTCACCGAAATCCGGCCAGATGGGCAAGGCTCGGGCGTGGCCTGGACCGTAGAGTGAGCGGCCGGCGCCGGAATCTCCACCGAATCTGTACGCCGCTGCCACTCCCGTTCCGGACGCATACGCGGTGTTCTGCCCCCGTCCGTCCTGGATCGGGTGGGTCGGTTCCCCGGCCTCCGCCGTTCGATCCTTCCCGTGCGCGCGGGCGGTCATGCGCCGTCCCGGCCGTCGACCGGCCCCATCGGGCCGACGCCCCGGATCAGCCGGTCGCCGCCCGCCAGGATCGCCGCCGCCAGAGCGTCCGCCGCCTCGTGCGCACCGTTGCCGCGGCGGCCGTGCGACAGTACGAAGTCCACCCCGCCCAGCTCCGGCAGCCCCGCCCTGGACGGCACCGGCGCCAGACCCGGGGGGATCAGCCCCCTGCTGTGGGCCATCACGCCCAGCCCCGCGCGGGCGGCCGCGACCAGCCCGCTCAGGCTGGTGCTCGTACAGGCGATCCGCCAGGACCGGCCGTGCTCCTCCAGGACCTCCAGCGCGCGGGCCCGGGTGATGCCCGGCGGCGGGAAGAGGACCAGCGGAACCGGGCCGTCCGGGTCGATCCGCAGCTGCGGGGCGCCGATCCAGGCCAGCGCGTCCTGCCAGACCAGCTCGCCGTGCGTGTCACCGGCGCGCCGCTTGGCGAGCACCAGATCGAGCCGCCCGGCCGCGAGCCGCTGATGGAGTGTCCCGGAGAGCTCCACCGTCAGCTCCAGCTCGACCTCCGGGTGGTCGTGGCGGAACGACTCCAGGATCTCCGGCAGCCGGGTCTGCACGAAGTCCTCGGAGGCCCCGAACCGCAGCCGCCCGCGCAGCCGGGTGCCGGTGAAGAAGGCCGCGGCCCGCTCATGGGCCGCGAGTATCGTCCGGGCGAAGCCGAGCATCGCCTCGCCGTCCACGGTGAGATCGACCCGGTGGGTGTCCCGGGTGAACAACTGCCGCCCCGCCGCGTCCTCCAGGCGCCGCACGTGCTGGCTCACCGTGGACTGCCGTACCCCCAGCCGACGGGCGGCCCGGGTGAAGCTCAGGGTCTGGGCGACGGCGAGAAAGGTACGGAGCTGTGCGGGTTCGTACATGAACCCCAGGCTATCGCGCAACGTGATGACAGTGAGAGCGGTGTGCGGGATTCCCGATCGCCCCGATGAGGAGCAGCATGGGGAGGGCACGACCAGAACCAAGAGAACCTGTGGAGCACATGAGCCGCCGCACCCTGAAGCCGCCGTCCTGGCTGCCGCTCGACCCGTACATCCTGGCGCTGATCGGCACCGTGGTGCTCGCGGCGATACTGCCGGCGTCGGGGAGCGCCGCGCAGGTGGCGGGCGGCGCCTCGACCGGGGCCGTCGCCTTCCTCTTCTTCCTCTACGGAGCCCGGCTCTCCACCGCCGAGGCACTGGACGGACTCAGGCACTGGCGGCTCCATCTCACCGTGCTGATCTGTACCTTCGTGGCCTTCCCGCTGCTCGGGCTGGCCGGCCGGGGACTGGTGCCGTACGTCCTGACGCCGCAGCTGTACAGCGGCTTCCTCTTCCTCTGTCTCGTCCCGTCGACCATCCAGTCGTCGATCGCCTTCACCTCCATCGCCCGCGGCAACGTGCCCGCGGCGATCTGCGCGGGCTCCTTCTCCTCGATCGCCGGGATCTTCCTCACCCCGCTGCTCGCGGCCGCCCTGCTCGGCAACGACGGCGGCGGGTTCTCGGCGGACGCGCTGCTGAAGATCGGGGTCCAGCTGCTGCTGCCGTTCGTCGCCGGGCAGCTGCTGCGCCGCTGGATCGGGGGCTTCATCACCCGCCACAAGAAGGTCCTCGGCTACGTCGACCGCGGCTCGATCCTGCTCGTCGTCTACACGGCCTTCAGCGAGGGCATGGTCGCGGGCATCTGGCACCAGGTCACCCCGGCCCGGCTCGGGGCGCTGCTCGGCGCCGAGGTGCTGCTGCTCGCACTGATGCTCGCGCTCACCTGGTACGGAGCGAAGCGGCTCGGTTTCGACCGGGAGGACCGGATCGCGATCCAGTTCGCCGGTTCGAAGAAGAGCCTGGCCTCGGGGCTGCCGATGGCGAGCGTGCTGTTCGGGGCGCAGGCGTCCCTGGCCGTGCTGCCGCTGATGCTCTTCCACCAGATGCAGCTGATGGTGTGCGCGGTGATCGCGAAGCGCCGCTCGCGCGACGCTCAGGAGGAGCAGCCGGTGAACGGGCAGGTGTCGCCCCGGCCCGTCGTCGCGAGCTGAGGGCGGGGCGGGTCCGGCCGCCTCACTCCCGGGCGGCCGCCGCTTCCAGGGCGATGCGGTGCTCGCCCGCGTACACGTTCATCGACGGGCCCCGCAGGAAGCCGACCAGGGTCAGCCCGGTCTCGGCCGCCAGG
Organism: Streptomyces sp. NPDC047917; assembly: GCF_043204345.1. Lineage (NCBI taxonomy): Bacteria > Bacillati > Actinomycetota > Actinomycetes > Kitasatosporales > Streptomycetaceae > Streptomyces > Streptomyces sp. NPDC047917. The sequence goes on along the minus strand of NZ_JBIDCA010000011.1, from coordinate 250,331 downwards.
TCGACGGCGAGCGACGACGGCGCCGAGACCGCCGCGAGCACGGGGATGCCTGCCATCACCGCCTTCTGGGCCAGCTCGAACGAGGCCCGCCCCGACACCAGCAGAATGGCCCGGGACAGCGGCAGCCGGTGGTCGGTCAGGGCCCGGCCGACCAGTTTGTCGACCGCGTTGTGCCGGCCGACGTCCTCCCGGACGTCGAGCAGTTCGCCCGCCTCGGAGAACAGCGCCGCCGCGTGCAGCCCGCCGGTCCGGTCGAAGACCCGCTGCGCGGCGCGCAGCCGGTCGGGAAGGGCGGAGAGGAGGGCGGGCCCGACCCGCAGCGGGGGAGTGTCGGCGACCGGGTGCCGGGTGGTGGTGCGCACCGCGTCCAGGCTCGCCTTGCCGCACAGCCCGCAGGACGAGGTGGTGTACACATTGCGTTCGAGTGTGATGTCGGGGATCGCGACTCCGGGGGCGAGCTTCACGTCCACCACGTTGTACGTGTTCACGCCGTCCGCCGTCGCGCCGGCGCAGTAGACGATCGACTGCACCTCGGAGCCGTCACCGATGACGCCCTCGCTCACCAGGAAGCCCGCCGCCAGCGCGAAGTCGTCTCCCGGGGTGCGCATCGTGATGGCGAGCGGTCTGCCGTTCAGCCGGATCTCCAGGGGCTCCTCGGCGACGAGGGTGTCGGGGCGGGTGGAGACGGCCCCGTCCCGGATGCGGATGGTGCGGCGACGCTCGGTGACCCGTCCCATGGCGGTTGAACCCGATTCTGTACGTGGTGGAGGCCGGAACGCGCGGGAAGCCGAACCGGCCCTGGTCCTGCACCTGGAGTGTGACATCGCGGCCGATGCCGCGGCAGGTGCGGAGGGAAGCGCGGCAGGCCCGCACCGTCACCGGACAGCATATTGTCTGCAATATGCCTTTCGGAGGGCCGGGGCTGTTGTCAAGCCTCCAACGGTCGGGCGCTATTCCTGTGGGAACACGTGCACGTGTACCGGGCGGTAGCGACCAAGACTGGATGGTTCCTGCCATTCGTAGCGAGGGGAACCCGTACATGACCGGCTCACGTGTCGTGGCGCTCGGCCACTATCAGCCCGCCAAGGTGCTCACCAACGACGATCTGGCGGCCCTGGTCGACACCAGCGACGAGTGGATCACCAGTCGCGTCGGCATCAAGACCCGTCACGTCGGTGGCCCGGACGAGCCGGTGGACGAGATGGCCGCGCACGCGGGCGCCAAGGCGCTGGCCGCGGCGGGGCTCCAGCCGGCCGAGGTCGATCTGGTCCTGGTCGCCACCTCCACCGCGATCGACCGCTCGCCGAGCATGTCGGCGCGCGTCGCCGCACGGCTCGGGATGGGCTCGCCCGCGGTGATGGACATCAACGTGGTCTGCTCCGGCTTCACCCACGCCCTCGCCACCGCCGACCACGCGATCCGGGCCGGGGCCGCCGAGCGCGTCCTGGTCATCGGTGCCGACAAGATGGCCGACATCGCCGACTGGACCGACCGGAGCACCTGCGTGCTGCTCGGTGACGGGGCGGGTGCGGCGGTCGTCGTCGCGGAGCCGGACGGGGACGGCCGGCCCGGGATCGGTCCGGTGCTGTGGGGGTCGGTGCCGGAGATGGGGAATGCGGTACGGATCGAGGGGACCCCGCCGAGGTTCGCCCAGGAGGGGCAGTCCGTCTACCGCTGGGCCACCACACAGCTCCCGCCCATCGCCCGCAAGGTGTGCGAGAAGGCCGGCGTGGCGCCGGAGGACCTGGGCGCGGTGGTGCTGCACCAGGCCAACCTGAGGATCATCGAACCGGTCGCCAGGAAGATCGGTGCGGTCAACGCGGTCATCGCCAGGGACGTGGTGGACTCCGGCAACACGTCCGCGGCGTCGATCCCGATGGCCCTGTCCAAGCTGGTGGAGCGCGGCGAGGTCCACAGCGGTGCCCCGGTCCTGCTCTTCGGCTTCGGCGGGAACCTGTCGTACGCGGGTCAGGTGATCCGCTGCCCCTGAGGGGGCGTACTGCTCGGTGGGCTGTGGGCGACGAGCAGCGGGTGCTCGCCGGGCCGGAGGGGGACCGCCATGTTGTCCACAGGGCTGCCGCAGGGGCAGTGCCGAAGCCGGAGCGGCCCGGTCCGCTGCGCGAACGCGAACGCGTGTATGAGGCCCTGCTCGAACTCATCACGACGGGTGTCCCACGCCCGGGCCGGCACCTGGTCGAGAGTGAGCCGGCGGGCCATCTCGGGGTGTCCCGCCGGCCGGTGCGCGAGGCCCTGCAGCGGCTGAACACCGAGGACCGGGTCGATCTCCAGCCCGCCCGGGGCGCGTTCGTGCACGAGCCCACGGAGGAGGCGGCGGACCGGCTGCTCCCGGTCCGCACCCTCCTGGAGGCCGAGGCCGAGGCCGCGCGCCTCGCCGCGGTCAACTCCTCCCCGGCCGGCATCGAGGCCCTGGAGGAGCCCTGCGCCAAGGGCGAGCAGGCCGTCGCCGTCGCCGGCCCCGCGGTCGCCACCGACGCGGACTTCCACGCCGAGGTCACGGAACTGGCGGGCAACGTCGTCCTCGCCGAACCCGCGGGCCGAGTGGACCGCCGGATCCGCTGGTACTGCACCCCGGCGGCGCGGCAGCGCGGCACCGGGTCCTGGATCGAGCACCGCTCGCTCGTCGCGGCGGTCTCCTCGCACGACGAACGGCGGGCCGCGGAGATCACGCGCTCCCACACGGAACACTCGCGCCGGACGTACCACCGGCGCGACGAGGTCCGAGGGCCGTCCCCCCCGGGGTGTGTGCGCCGGGCGGCAGGCACACTTGCCGGTGTGACGACACTGAGCAAAGGCGCCAACGTGCCGGTCCCGGCCTCCGCGGTCCGGGCCGTACTCGACTGGTCGGCGGGGCCCGGAGTCCCGGACGTGGATGCTTCGGCCCTGCTGCTGACCCGCGGCGGGAGGGTGCGCTCCGACGACGACTTCGTCTTCTACAACCAGCCGCTCCACGCTTCGGGCACCGTGAGTCACCTCGGCAAACAGCCCGGCAGCGAATCGCTGGACGTCCGGCTGGGCGCGCTGGGGCCGGACGTCGAACGCGTCGCGCTCTGCGCCTCTGCCGACGGCGGCACGTTCGGTCAGGTGCCGGGGCTGTGTCTGAGGCTGCTCGACGCGGCCTCCGGTGCCGAACTGGCGCGCTTCGACATCGCCGCCGGTACGGAGACGGCACTGGTCGGCGGCGAACTCTACCGCCGCGACGGCGGCTGGAAGTTCCGCGCGGTCGGCCAGGGGTACGCGAGCGGACTGGCCGGGCTGGCGACCGACTTCGGAATCAGCGTCGACGAGGAACCGCCCGCGGCCGGGCCCGGCCCGCAGCCCGTCACGGCTCCGGCCCCCGCTCCCGTCCCCGCGCCGTCGTTCCCCCCTCCTGCGCCGCCCGCGCCTCCTGCGCCGCCCGCGCGGCCCGCACCGGAGCGCGCCGGGGGCGGCGGTACGGGCCCCCGGCTCACCAAGGGCGAGGAGCAGCTGCCGGTGGACATGCGCGAGCGCCTGTCGCTGCGCAAGCAACAGGTCCTGGTCAGCCTGAGCAAGCACGGCGTACCGGGGCTGCGTGCCCGCGTCATCCTCGTACTCGACGCCTCGGGTTCGATGAGCAGCCTCTACCGGCGCGGCACGGTCGCGGGCGTCGCCGAGCGGATGGTCGCCGTCGCGGCACAGCTCGACGACGACGGCGAGATGCAGGCCTGGACGTTCGCCACCAACCCCGCCCGGCTGCCCGACCTCGCCGTCGGCGACCTGCCCCAGTGGCTCGCCCTGCACGTACGCGTCGGCCAGATCTTCGGCTTCGGCCGCAGGAAGCCGCCCAGGGGGCTGGTCCCCGGCCAGATCGACATGCGTACGGTCGGGATCCAGAACGAGGAACAGAAGGTCATCGCCGAGGTGCGGGCCTTCGTGCGGGCCCACCCGGCGGCCGATCCGACCCTGGTCCTGTTCTTCTCGGACGGCGGTGTGCACCGCAACCGGGAGATCGAGCAGGAGCTGCGGGCGGCCGCCGACGAACCGGTGTTCTGGCAGTTCGTGGGGCTCGGCAGCTCCCAGTACGGCGTGCTGGAACGGTTCGACACCATGCCGGGCCGCCGGGTCGACAACGTCGGCTTCTTCGCGGTCGACGACATCGAGAGGATCTCCGACCAGGAGCTGTACGACAGGGTCCTGTCGGAGTTCCCGTCCTGGGTGCGGGCCGCCCGGCAGGCCGGCATCCTGCGCTGAGCCGGCCGGTCGGCGGGCCCGCCCCCGCCGACCGGCTTTGTCCTCGGTGTGGAGAAAGTTGTGGTGGATTCCTGCGCAACTTCTTCCCACTCCTGGCAACCGCTGCTACGTTCCACTCGAAAGCCCGACGTACAGGCCGATGTGGCGGGGAGGGGCGCGTGAGACGTATGACTGCACGACCCGCGAATGCGCATCAGGCGCGGCTGCTGCGGCTGTTGCGCGACGGCGGGCCCAACTCCCGGGCACAGCTGGGGGATCAGGTGGATCTCTCCCGCTCAAAGCTCGCCGTCGAGGTCGACAGGCTGCTGGAGACCGGACTCGTCGTCGCCGACGGACTCGCCGCATCCCGCGGCGGGCGCCGCTCGCACAACATCCGGCTCGCACCGCAACTGCGCTTCCTCGGCGTCGACATCGGTGCCACATCCATCGATGTGGCCGTCACCAACGCCGAGTTGGAGGTACTTGGCCACCTCAACCACCCGATGGACGTGCGCGAGGGCCCCGTCGCCATCTTCGAACAGGTGCTGGCCATGGCGGCCAAGCTCCGGGCCTCGGGACTCGCCGAGGGTTTCGACGGCGCGGGCATCGGCGTACCCGGCCCGGTGCGCTTCCCCGAGGGCGTGCCGGTCGCACCGCCGATCATGCCCGGCTGGGACGGCTTCCCGGTCCGCGAGGCGCTCAGCCAGGAACTGGGCTGCCCCGTCATGGTCGACAACGATGTGAACCTGATGGCGATGGGGGAGCAGCACGCGGGCGTCGCCCGCTCCGTGGGCGACTTCCTCTGCGTCAAGATAGGCACCGGCATAGGCTGTGGCATCGTCGTCGGCGGCGACGTCCACCGCGGTACGACGGGCAGCGCCGGGGACATCGGCCACATCCAGGTGGAACCCGAGGGGCGCGCCTGCGCCTGCGGCAACCGGGGCTGTCTGGAGGCCCACTTCAGTGGTGCCGCGCTCGCCCGCGACGCCGAGGACGCGGCCCGCACCGGGCGGTCGGCGGAGCTGGCCGGCCGGCTCGAAGCGGCCGGGAGACTCACCGCCGCAGATGTGGCGGCCGCCGCGGCCGCCGGTGATGCCACCTCGCTCGACCTGATCCGCGAAGGCGGCAACCGGGTCGGCCAGGTCATCGCGGGACTCGTCAGCTTCTTCAACCCCGGTCTGGTGGTGATCGGCGGCGGTGTGACCGGCCTCGGCCACACCCTCCTCGCCAGTGTCCGGACCCAGGTCTACCGGCAGTCGCTGCCGCTGGCCACCGGCAACCTCCCCATCGTGCTGGGCGAGTTGGGTCCCGCCGCCGGAGTCATCGGCGCCGCCCGGCTCATCAGCGACCACCTCTTCTCACCGGCCTGACCCCGGGCCGGCAGCACAGGGGCGCGCCCGCACACCGGGGGCGCCGGGAACGCCCGCACCACCGCGCCCGCAGCACCGGGGGCGCCGGTACCACCCGCACCACCGCACCTGGTACAGCCCTGCCCGCTCATCGGCCTTCCCCCAGCACTCGGCTGTGTTCGAGCAGGGGAGACCCCATTTGCCGAGGGGATTCGTCATGGCACCAGAACCACCCCTGCTCACCATGTCCGGCATCACCAAGTCGTTCCCCGGAGTGCGCGCCCTCGACGGCGTGGACCTGGAGGTCCAGGCCGGCGAAGTCCACTGTCTCCTCGGGCAGAACGGCGCCGGGAAATCCACCCTCATCAAGGTGCTCGCCGGGGCCCACCAGCCCGACGGCGGCGAGATCAGCTGGCGCGGCGAACCGGTCGCGCTGAAGTCGCCCATCGCCGCCATGCGGCTGGGCATCGCCACCATCTACCAGGAACTCGACCTGGTCGAGGGCCTGTCCGTCGCCGAGAACGTCTTTCTCGGCCATGAACCCACCACCGCCCGCTTCGTCGTCCGTACCCGCGAGGGCCGCACCGCCGCCGCCGCGCTGCTGAAACGGCTCGGCCACCCGGAGATCGATCCCGCCCGGCCGGTCGGCGGACTGTCCGCCGCCCAGCAGCAGATCGTCTCCATGGCGAGGGCGCTCTCGCACGACGTACGGCTCATCGTCATGGACGAGCCGTCCGCCGCACTCGACCCGGACGAGGTCGACAACCTCTTCCGTACCGTCGCCTCGCTCACCGCCGACGGCGTCGCCGTCGTCTACATCTCGCACCGCCTGGAGGAGATCCGCCGGATCGGCGACCGGGTGACCGTGCTCAAGGACGGCCGCGCCGTGGCCGTCGGGCTGCCCGCCGAGTCCACCCCGACACACGACATCGTTGCCATGATGACCGGCCGCAACGTCGAGTACGTCTTCCCGCCGCGCACCGCCGACCGCGCGGGCACGGCCGGGACGGAGCCCGTCCTGAAGGTCGAAGGGCTGGCCAGGAAGGGCGAATTCGCCCCGATGGACCTGGAGTTGAGGCCCGGAGAGATCGTGGGCCTGGCCGGACTCGTCGGCTCGGGGCGCTCCGAGATCCTGGAGACCGTCTACGGCGCCCGCAGGCCGAGCGCCGGGCGGGTGACCGTGGCCGGGAAGCCGCTGCGGCCCGGCAGCGTCCGCGCCGCCGTCGCCGCCGGAATCGGCCTCGCGCCCGAGGAACGCAAGGCGCAGGCCCTGCTGATGCTCGAATCCGTCACCCGCAATGTCTCCGTCTCCTCGATGTCCCGCTTCGCCAGAGCGGGCTGGATCGACCGCGGGGCCGAACGCCGGACGGCCCGCGAGGCCACCCGTGAGCTCTCGCTGCGCCCCGACAACCCGGACACTCCCGTCCGTACGCTCTCCGGCGGCAACCAGCAGAAGGCGGTCCTGGCCCGCTGGCTGCTGCGCGGCTGCCGGGTCCTGCTGCTCGACGAACCGACCCGCGGTGTCGACGTCGGCGCCCGCGCCGAGCTGTACGCCGTGATCCGCCGGCTGGCCGACGAAGGCCTCGCCGTCCTGCTCGTCTCCAGCGAGGTGCCCGAAGTGCTGGGCCTCGCCGACCGGGTGCTGGTGCTCCGGGAGGGCCGCGTCGTGCACACGGCCGACGCCCGGGAGCTCGACGAGCACCGCGTACTCGACCTAGTGATGGAAGGGAGCCCTACGTCATGACGCAGCCCGTTTCCCCGACGCAGCAGAGCAGGCCGGACAAGGGGGCCGCCGCCCCGGTCTCCGGACCCCGGAAGAAGGACGGCCCCGCGCGCGGCGGCGGCCTGCGCCTGGACGTCCGCAACCTGTCGCTCCTCGGTGTCCTCGCCGCACTGGTCGTCGTCGGCGGATTCACCGAGCCCGACGCCTTCCTGGACACCGGGAACCTTCAGCTGATCCTCACCCAGTCGTCCGTCATCGGGGTCGTCACCGTCGGGATGACCTTCGTCATCACCAGCGGCGGCATCGATCTGTCGGTCGGTGCGATGGTCGCGCTCGCCTCGGTATGGGCGACCACGGTCGCCACCCAGGAGTACGGCTTCGCGGGGATCCTGTTCACGGCGGTGATCGTCGGACTCGGTGCCGGGCTGGTGAACGGGCTGCTCATCGCGTACGGGCGGATGGTGCCGTTCATCGCGACGCTGGCCATGCTCGCCTCGGCCCGTGGGCTCGCGCTCCAGATCACCGACGGCAGGACCCAGATCGTCACCGTCAAATCGGTCCTCGACCTGGGCCTGCCCGGTTCCTACTTCCTCGGCATCCCGCCGCTGGTGATGATGTTCGCCGCGGTGACCGTCGTCGGCTGGCTGGTGCTGAACCGTACGACCTTCGGACGGCGCACGGTCGCCGTCGGCGGCAACGCGGAGGCCGCCCGGCTGGCCGGCATCGACGTACGGCGCCAGCGGCTGTACCTCTACCTGCTCTCCGGACTGTGCTGCGGCATCGCCGCCTTCATGCTGATCATCCTGTCCGGCTCGGGGCAGAACACCAACGGCAATCTGTACGAGCTGGACGCCATCGCGGCCGTGATCATCGGCGGCACCCTGCTCAGCGGCGGGCGCGGCACCATCGTCGGCTCCGTGCTCGGTGTGCTGGTCTTCACCACCATCACCAACATCTTCGCACTCAACAATCTGCAGAGCGACGTCCAGCAGATCGCCAAGGGCGCGATCATCGTCGCCGCCGTCCTGGTCCAGCGCCGCACATCGGCGCACGGCGAGACCTGACCCACCTCCTCACCCACCGCGCCTCCCGCCCCACGCGACATGCCACGCAACGGATGAAGGGTTTGACAGCCATGCCAGAAACCAGCCGCAGACGACTGCTCTTCGGCACCGCAGCCGTCTCCGCGGGCGCCCTGCTCACCGCCTGCACCAGCAACGACCCCAAGCCCGATGACACCGACACCGCCAGGAGCACCGGCCCCGCCGCCGACGACAAGCCGGGCAAGCCCGTCACCATCGGCTTCGCGGGTCCGCAGGCCGACCACGGCTGGCTCAACGCGATCAACGAGAACGCCAAGTCGCGGGCGGCCAAGTACTCCGAGGTGACACTGGAGTCCACCGAGGGCTCCAACGACACCGCCGCCCAGATCGGCCAGGTCAAGACCCTCATCAACAAGAAGGTCGACGTCCTGGTCGTCCTCCCGGCCGACGGCAAGGCGCTCACCCAGGTCGGCCTGGAAGCCATGCGGGCGGGCATCCCCGTCGTCAACCTGGACCGGATCTTCGCCTCCCCGCAGGCCTACCGCTGCTGGGTCGGCGGCGACAACTACGGCATGGGTCTCAACGCCGGTACGTACATCGGCGAACAGCTCAAGGACAAGGCGGACGCCAAGGTCGTCGAGCTGGCGGGGATCGACAACCTGGAGCTCACCAAGCAGCGCAGCCAGGGCTTCGCCGACGCGCTGAAGAACTACCCCAACATCAAACTGGTCGCCCGTCAGGCCGCCGACTTCACCGTCGAGTCCGGCCAGGCGAAGATGGCCCAGCTCCTCCAGGCGCAGAAGAGGATCGACGCGCTGTGGAACCACGACGACGATCAGGGCGTGGGCGCGCTGCGCGCCATCCAGCAGGCCGGCCGGGACGAGTTCCTGATGGTCGGCGGCGCCGGGGCCAAGTCCGCGATGGACGCCATCAAGGCCGACGACAGCGTCCTGAAGGCCACCGTTCTCTACCCGCCGACGATGGCCGCGTCCGCCATCGACCTGGCCCGTGCGCTGGCCCAGGGCAAGGGCGTCGGCGGCCTGGCGGAGCTGGAGATCCCGACCAGCCTCACCCTCTACTCGGCGGTGGTCACCAAGGAGAACATCGAGCAGTACCTGCCGACGGGCTTCAGCTGATCCGCCCCGCAGGGGGGTGCTGACCGACCCTCCTGCCGCATTCATCGAACGACCGACGAGGAGGAAGCCCCGATGGCCCGTAGGGAAGAGACGGATCAGGAGGCCGCAGCACCGCCGACGCAGCGGCCGGCGAGCGTGCCGGTGCTCGGAGTCGGCATGGTCGGATACGCGTTCATGGGCGCCGCCCACTCACAGGGCTGGCGCACCGCGGGACACGTCTTCGACCTGCCGATGAAACCGGCTCTTGCCGCGGTCTGCGGTCGCGACCGGGCCGCGGTCGACGCGGCCGCCGCCCGCCTCGGCTGGGCGGCGGCCGAGACCGACTGGCGCGCGCTCATCGCCCGGGACGATGTGCAACTCGTCGACATCTGCACCCCCGGCGACAGCCATGCCGAGATCGCCATCGCCGCCCTGGAGGCGGGCAAGCACGTGCTGTGCGAGAAGCCGCTCGCCAACACGGTCGCCGAGGCCGAGGCGATGACCGAGGCTGCGGCGCGCGCGGCGGCCCGCGGCCAGGTCGCCATGGTGGGCTTCAACTACCGCCGGGTGCCCGCGATCACCTACGCCCGGCAGCTGATCGCCGAGGGACGGCTCGGCACCCTGCGGCACGTGCGCGCCGCCTACCTCCAGGACTGGCTCGTCGACCCCGAGGCGCCGCTCACCTGGCGGCTGGAGCGCGAACGCGCCGGCTCGGGTGCGCTCGGCGACCTGGGCGCGCACCTCGTCGACCTGGCCCAGTATCTGGCGGGGGAGCCACTGGTCGGGGTGTCGGCGGTCAGCGAGACCTTCGTGCGCGAACGGCCGCGGCTCGCGGGCCCGTCGGCCGGGCTGTCCGGAGCGGCGGACGCCGGTGTACGAGGGGCGGTGACCGTCGACGACGCGGCACTGTTCACCGGTCGGCTCGCCTCCGGGGCGCTGGCCTCGTTCGAGGCGACCCGGATGGCGGCCGGACGGAAGAACGCACTGCGGCTGGAGATCAACGGGGAACGCGGCTCGCTCGCCTTCGATCTGGAACGGCTCAACGAACTGTCCTTCCACGACCACACCGAACCCGCCGCCACGGCGGGGTTCCGGCGCGTCCTGGTCACCGAACCCCGGCATCCCTACCTGGAGGCGTGGTGGCCGCCGGGCCACGCCCTCGGCTACGAGCACACCTTCGTCCACCAGGCCCGCGACCTGGTGCGGACGATCGCCGAAGGGACCGACCCGGCACCGTCGTTCGCCGACGGGCTCCAGGTGCAGCGGGTGCTCGCAGCGGTGGAGGAGAGCGCCGAGAAGAACTCCGTACACACCCCCGTGGTTCTCTAGGAGGCCCTGCCCATGCCCCGTCCCTTCACGCTCTTCACCGGCCAGTGGGCCGACCTGCCGCTGGAGGAGGTCTGCCGGCACGCCCGCGACTTCGGCTACGACGGACTCGAACTCGCCTGCTGGGGCGATCACTTCGAGGTCGACAAGGCGCTGTCCGACCCCGGCTATCTGGAAGGCCGGCGCCAACTGCTCGACAAGTACGGACTGAAGTGCTGGGCGATCTCCAACCATCTGGTCGGCCAGGCCGTCTGCGACGACCCGATCGACGAGCGCCACCGGGGGATCCTGCCCGCACGCGTCTGGGGCGACGGCGAGCCCGAAGGGGTCCGCCGCCGGGCCGCCGAGGAGATCAAGGACACCGCGCGGGCGGCCGCCGCCTTCGGGGTGCGTACCGTCGTGGGCTTCACCGGCTCGTCGATCTGGCACCTGGTCGCGATGTTCCCGCCCGTTCCGCCGCACATGATCGAGCGGGGGTACGAGGACTTCGCGGAGCGCTGGAACCCGGTCCTGGACGTCTTCGACGCGGAGGGCGTGCGGTTCGCCCACGAGGTGCACCCCAGCGAGATCGCGTACGACTACTGGACCACGCACCGCGCCCTGGAGGCCGTCGGCCACCGGGCGGCGTTCGGGCTGAACTTCGACCCCAGCCACTTCGTCTGGCAGGACCTGGACCCGGTCGGCTTCCTGTACGACTTCCGGGACCGGATCTACCACGTGGACTGCAAGGAGGCACGTAAGCGCCTCGACGGCCGCAACGGCCGGCTCGGCTCGCATCTGCCCTGGGGCGATCCCCGGCGCGGCTGGGACTTCGTCTCGGCCGGGCACGGTGATGTGCCCTGGGAGGACGTCTTCCGGATGCTCCGGTCCATCGACTACGACGGACCGGTCTCCGTGGAGTGGGAGGACGCCGGGATGGACCGGCTGGCCGGTGCGCCGGAAGCGCTGGCCACGCTGAAGCGGTACGACTTCGACCCGCCGGCGGCGTCGTTCGACGCGGCCTTCGGGGGCGGCGACTGACCGACTCCCGCCGGGGCGGTGGTTCCCGGGGCCGGGACGTGCCGGGAGAGAGCTCCGAGGCCGTCCCGCGCCCACCCCTGCCCTCGTCGCGCTTTGTCCTGGCGCAGGAAAAAGTTCAACCGGACCGCTGCGCAAGGCCTTTCCGTCCCGGACGAACAGGTCTACGGTCCACAACGTGTACACGACATGACTCGGGTCACCGGTGTCCCCCACGCACCCCGGACGACCCGCGCGGCAGTCCCCGCGCAGCACGGCACGGCAGCACCTCGCCCGCACAACCGGCACACCCCGGAGGACACTCGTGCACCGAACCACCACCCGAAACAGGAGCAGAACACGGCTCCGCGTCCGCAAATCCCTCGCGCTGTTCACCGGCGGTCTGCTCGCCGCGGCCACCCTGGCCCTGGGCGCCACGCCCGGAGCAGCCGCGACGGGACCGTCCTCGCCGGCCGCCACCGACGCGGCGGCCGAGGAGTTCCAGCAGGTCACCCTCGCCAAGGGAGTCGCCGAGACCGGCGAGCCCATGACGCTGGCGGTGCTCCCCGACCGCAGCGTCCTGCACACCGCGCGCGGCGGCGAGCTCTGGCTCACCGACAGCGGCGGCGACACCACCCTCGCCGGCGTCCTGCCCGTCTACTCCCACGACGAGGAGGGCCTCCAGGGCGTGGGCGTCGACCCGGACTTCAGCAGCAACCGGGCGATCTATCTCTACTACGCGCCCCCGCTGGACACCCCGTCCGGAGACGCCCCCGAGAACGGCACCGCCGCCGACTTCGCCAAGTTCGACGGTGTGAACCGGCTCTCGCGCTTCGTCCTCAAGGAGGACGGCACGCTCGACACCGCCAGCGAGAAGAAGGTCCTCGACATCCCGGCCTCGCGCGGCATCTGCTGCCACGTTGGCGGTGACATCGACTTCGACGCGCAGGGCAACCTGTACCTGTCGACCGGCGACGACTCCAACCCGTTCGCCTCCGACGGCTACACCCCGATCGACGACCGGCCGGACCGCAACCCCGTGTTCGACGCCCGTCGCAGCGCCGGGAACACCAACGACCTGCGCGGCAAGATCCTCCGCATCAAGGTCGCCGACGACGGCACCTACACTGTCCCCGACGGCAACCTCTTCGCCCCGGGCACCGACAGGACCCGGCCCGAGATCTACGCGATGGGCTTCCGCAACCCCTTCCGCTTCACCGTCGACAAGCCCACCGGCATCGTGTACGTCGGTGACTACGGGCCCGACGCCGGCGCCGCCGACCCGAAGCGGGGACCGGCCGGACAGGTCGAGTTCGCCCGTGTCATTAAGGCCGGCAACTTCGGCTGGCCGTTCTGCACCGGGAAGAACGACCCGTTCATCGACTACGACTTCGCGACCAAGACCTCCGGTGCGGCCTTCGACTGCGCGGCGCCCAAGAACACCTCCCGGTACAACACCGGGCTGGTCGATCTGCCGCCGGCCCAGCCCGCCTGGATCCCGTACGACGGCGCGTCCGTGCCCGAGTTCGGCACCGGCTCCGAGTCCCCGATGGGCGGACCCGTCTACCACTACGACGCGGCCCTCGACTCGCCGGTGAAGTTCCCCGAGGCCTACGACGGCAACTTCTTCGCCGGTGAGTTCGGCAGGCGCTGGATCAAGCGCATCGACCAGGACACCGAGGGCACGGTCAAGTCCATCAACGCCTTCCCGTGGTCGGGAACCCAGGTGATGGACATGACGTTCGGCCCCGACGGCGCGCTGTACGTCCTGGACTACGGCACCGGCTACTTCGGCGGCGACCAGAACTCGGCGCTCTACCGCATCGAGAACGCCACCGGCGGACGATCACCGATCGCCGAGGCGAGCGCGAACAAGACCTCCGGGACCGCACCCCTCAAGGTCGCCTTCTCCTCGGCCGGAACCACCGACGCCGACGGGGACACCCTCAGCTACAGCTGGGACTTCGGTGACGGCGGCACATCGACCGCCGCCGACCCGACGTACACGTACAGGAAGAACGGCACCTACACCGCCACCGTCACCGCGACCGACCCCACCGGACGCACCGGCACCGCCAACGTCCATGTGACGGTCGGCAACACCGCTCCCAAGGTGAACCTGGAACTCCCCGGTGACGGGCAGCTGTTCACCTTCGGCGACGAGATCCCGTTCAAGGTGACCGTCACCGACCCCGAGGACGGAACCGTCGACTGCTCCGAGATCGAGGTCCGCTTCATCCTCGGCCACGACAGCCACGGCCACCCCATCACCTCGGCGCACGGCTGCTCCGGCACCATCAAGACGGAGATGGACGGCGGACACGACCCCAACGCCAACATCTTCGGCGTCATCGACGCCTCGTACACGGACGGCGGCGGAGGCGGCCAGGCCCCCCTGTCCGGCCACGACCAGTCCGAGCTCCAGCCCCGCCACCGGCAGGCCGAGCACTACGGCGACTCGCACGGCGTCGCCCCGCAGAACAAGGCCACCGCGCACGGCGGCAAGACCGTCGGCGACATCCACAACGACGACTGGATCTCCTTCAAGCCCTACCTCCTGACCGGATCCACCAAGCTGACCGCACGGATCTCCTCCGGCGGCGCCGGCGGCTTCCTCGAAGTCCGGACCGGCTCCCCGACCGGCAAGATCCTCGGCTCCGCACCCGTCCCGGTGACCGGTGCCTGGGACAACTTCCAGGACATCGACGTACCGCTGCGCGGCGTCCCGAAGAAGTCCACCGAACTCTTCCTGGTCTTCAAGGGCGGCGCCGGAGCGCTCTACGACATCGACGACTTCGAGCTGTCCAACAGCGCCCCCGACAGGACCGCCAAGCGGATCCTGGTCTTCTCGAAGACGGCCGGCTTCCGGCACGACGCGATTGCGGACGGCATCGCGGCGCTGAAGGAACTCGGCAAGGACAGCAACATCACCGTCGACGCCACGGAGACGGCCGGTCAGTTCACCACCAGCAACCTGGCCCGCTACGACGCCGTCGTCTTCCTCTCCACCACCGGCGACGTGCTCAACGCCGACCAGCAGAAGGCGTTCGAGAACTACGTGGCCACCGGCGGCGGCTACATGGGCGTCCACGCGGCGGCGGACACCGAGTACGACTGGGCGTTCTACGGCGGACTCGTCGGGGCGTACTTCTCCTCGCACCCCGCCATCCAGCCCGCCACCGTACGCGTCGAGGACCACGACCACCCGGCCACCGCACACCTCGGCGACGAGTGGAACCGCACCGACGAGTGGTACAACTACCGCACGAATCCACGAGGTCAGGCCAAGGTCCTCGCCACCCTCGACGAGACCACCTACACCGGCGGCACCATGAAGGGCGACCACCCCATCACCTGGTGCCAGACCTACCAGGGCGGCCGCTCCTTCTACACCGGCCTCGGCCACACCAAGGAGTCCTACGCCGAAGCGGACTTCCGCAAGCTGCTCCTCGGCGGCATGCGGTACGCGGCCGGTCAGGTGAAGGCCGACTGCAAGCCGGACACCGGCTACCGGTCGATCTTCAACGGCAAGACCCTCGAAGGCTGGAAGCAGGCGGGCCCCGGGAAGTTCGACGTCGTCGACGGTGAACTCCGCTCCGAGGGCGGCATGGGCCTGCTCACCTACCAGGCCAAGGAGCTGGGGTCGTACTCGCTCAAGCTCGACTGGAAGATGCAGGGCGACGACAACTCCGGTGTCTTCGTCGGCTTCCCGGAGTCCGACGACCCCTGGTCCGCGGTGAACAACGGCTACGAGGTCCAGATCGACGCCTCCGACGCGGCCGACCGCACCACGGGCTCGATCTACACCTTCAAGGCGGCCGACGCCAAGGCCCGTGACCAGGTCCTGCGGCCACCCGGCCAGTGGAACAGCTACGAGATAAAGGTCAGGGGCGAACGCCTCCAGGTCTTCCTCAACGGAGTGAAGATCAACGACTTCACCAACACCGATCCGGTACGGAGCCTGAAGAGCGGCTACATCGGCATCCAGAACCACGGTGCCGACGACCATGTGTCCTTCCGCAACATCCAGCTGAAGGAACTGCCCTCGGCGTAGGGATCCCACCCCGGCGACGGCGGGCGGCAGGGATCACCACACCCCTGCCCGCCCGCCGTCCCGGACCGGTTCCCACGCCCTCGTCGCACAGCGCCACTCGCTCTGCCCAGCCAGCACCCCCAGCCAGGGAGGCAGCCCGTGTCAGCACCCGCCGTTCGTACCGGAGTCTGGTTCATCGGAGCACGCGGCTCCGTCGCCACCACCGCCACCGCGGGGTGCGCGGCGGTCGCGGCAGGGCTCCACCCGGCGGCAGGCATGGTCACCGAGACCCCACCCTTCGCCGACAGCGGGCTGCCCGCGCTCACCTCACTCGTCTTCGGCGGACACGACACCACCGGCTGCCCACTGCCGAAACGGGCCGAGGCACTGGCCGCCGGGGGAGTGCTGCCGCACGGACTGCCATCGGCGGTGCACGCCGAACTCGCCGACGCGGACACCGGGATCCGGCCCGGCGGGCCACTGCCCGGCGACACCCGCAGCGACGAGGAACTCATCGCCGCCTTCGCCGCCGACCTCACCGACTTCACGCGCCGCAACGAACTGGCCAGAACGGTCGTCGTCAACGTGGCGTCCACCGAACCCCTCCCGGACCCCGGCGAGGAGCGGCTGCCCGCCAGCTCGCTCTACGCGGCGGCCGCACTGCGGGCCGGCTGCCCCTACATCAACTTCACCCCCTCCACCGGGCTGCGCACCCCCGCCCTCCAGGACACCGTCGCGGACTGCGGACTTCCTCACGCGGGCCGCGACGGCAAGACCGGCCAGACCCTGCTCCGCTCCGTACTCGCCCCGATGTTCGTGCAGCGCGCCCTGCCCGTACGGGCCTGGTCCGGCACCAACCTGCTGGGCGGCGGCGACGGAGCGGCGCTCGCCGACCCGGGCGCGGCGGCCGCCAAGAACGCGGGCAAGGAACGGGTACTGGCCGACACCCTGGGCACCGCACCCGAGGGCGAGGTCCACATCGACGACGTTCCGGCCCTCGGCGACTGGAAGACCGCCTGGGACCACATCGCGTTCGACGGGTTCCTCGGCGCACGGATGGTGCTCCAGACCACTTGGCAGGGCTGCGATTCGGCACTGGCCGCGCCCCTGGTACTGGATCTGGCGAGGCTGGTGGCCCGCGCCCACGAGCAGGGACTGAGCGGCCCGCTGCCCCAGCTCGGCTTCTACTTCAAGGATCCGGACGGCGGCCCGGCCGCGCTCTTCGAGCAGTACCAGGAACTGCTCGCCTTCGCCGGGACGCTGCGGGGGGAACGATGACGGCACGCGCCTGGGCGGAACTGCTGCGGGTGTCGGCGCTGTTCACCGTCCCCGGCGACGCGCTGGCCGGCGCGGCGGCGAGCGGCCGGCGCCCCAACGGCTCGACCGCGCTCGCCGTCGGTGCCTCGCTCTGCCTGTACGAGGCGGGCATGGCACTCAACGACTGGGCCGACCGCGCGGAGGACGCCGTCGACCGCCCGCACCGGCCGATTCCCTCGGGGCGGATCGCACCCGGAGCGGCCCTGGCGGCGGCGGGCGCGCTGACCGCCGCCGGGCTCGGGCTCGCGGCCCGGGCCGGCCGCCCGGCCCTCGCGGTGGCCACCGGGCTTGCGGCCACCGTGTGGGCGTACGACCTGCGGCTGAAGCACACCCCGGCGGGACCTGCCGCGATGGCCGCCGCCCGCGGGCTCGACCTGCTGCTCGGAGCCACCGCCACCGGGATGGCGGGTGGGACCACGAGGCCCGGGGTGGGGCCGGATCCGGCCGCGCGCGGCTCCGTTCTCGGCGCCCTCCCGGCCGCCGGCCTGCTCGGCGCGCACACCTACGCCGTCACCGCGGTCTCCCGCCACGAGGCACACGGCGGATCGGCCACCGCCCCCCTCGCAGCCCTCGCCGCCGTCACCGCACTGGGCGCGGCAGCCCTGCACACGCGGCGTGAGCGGGACAGCGATCCGGGCTCGGCCCGAGGGGCGACCGCGGGGGCGGGGGACGGGCGGGGCGGCGAAGGGGAGGCGGCCTCGGGGGCGACTGTGCGCGTGGAGCCTCGGCGGGGTGGCGATCCGGGCATGGTCCGGGGGGCGACCGCGCGGGCGGGGGATGGGCGGGGCCGTGAACGGGAGGCGGCCTCGGGGGCGACTGTGCGCGTGGAGCCTCGGCGGGGTGGGGATCCGGGCATGGTCCGGGGGGCGACCGCGGGGGCGGGGGACGGGCAGGGCCGCGAACGGGAGACGGCCTCGGGGAGGGCCGCGCAGCCGCGTCGTGGACGGCGCGGGGATCCGGCCGCACCCCCGCGTGCGCGCAGTGGACGGGGCGGAGACCGGACCCGCCCCCGTCCCGCGCCCCGCCCACCCGGCCCCCTCGCCGTCACCGCCCCCGGCCTCGTGCGCGCCGCGCTCACCGGCTCCTACCTCCGGACCGCCGCCGTCCCGCTGCTGCACGCCGCGCTCAACCCCTCCCCGCCGCTGACCCAGCGCGCCGTCGGCGGCGGCATCCGGGCGATGATCCCGCTCCAGGCCGTCCTCGCCGCCCGCACCGGAGCGGTCGGTACGGCGCTCGCCGTCATGGGACTCGTACCGATCGCCCGCAACCTCGCCCGGAAGGTGAGCCCGACATGACGATCCGCCTCGGCTACGGCACCAACGGGCTCACCGACCTCCGCCTGGACGACGCCCTCGGACTCCTCGCCGACCTCGGGTACGACGGGGTCGGCCTGACCCTCGACCACATGCACCTCGACCCCCTCGCCCCGGACCTCGCCGCCCGCACCGCCCACGTGGCGGCCCGGCTCCACGAGCTGGGGCTCGGCGTCACCGTGGAGACCGGTGCCCGCTACGTCCTCGACCCGCGCCGCAAGCACGGCCCCTCCCTCCTGGACCCGGACCCGGAGGCCCGCGCCGCCCGCACCCGGCTGCTCGTCCGGGCCGTCGACATCGCCGCCGACCTCGGTGCCCACGCCGTGCACTGCTTCAGCGGCACCATCCCGCCCGACACCACCCCCGACACCGCCTGGCAACGGCTCACCGGCTCCCTCGCCCCGGTGCTGGAGGCCGCCGACCGATCCGGCATTCCGCTCGCGATCGAGCCCGAGCCCGGACACCTCCTCGCCACACTCGCCGGCTTCCACCACCTGCGTGTCCTCTGCGCAGATCCCGCACCGCTCGGACTCACCCTCGACATCGGCCACTGCCAGTGCCTGGAACCCGCCATGCCGGTCGACTGCGTCCACGAGGCCGCCCCCTGGATCCGCCACGTCCAGATCGAGGACATGCGCCGCGGCGTCCATGAACACCTCCCCTTCGGCGAGGGCGAGATCGACTTCCCGCCCGTGCTCGAAGCACTCGACACCCTCTCGGACACCGGCTACCGGGGCCTCACCGTCGTCGAACTGCCCCGCCACTCCCATGCCGGACCCGAACTCGCCCGCACTTCCATCGAGTTCCTCCGCAAGCACAGTCCGTCGAGCCGCTGAACCGCCGAAGGGAGCGACACCATGCCGATGTCCCCGACGAACCCCCCGCTGCTGACCCGCAAGGAGCTCGACGCACAGCTCGGCGGAGCCGCGCGCGCCTGGCTGGACGAGGCGCTCGCCGAGGCGGAACACGCCGCCTCCCACCCGGACACCGGACAACCCGGCGGCTCCTACGCCGTCCCACCGTGGGAACTGCGCTACGCCGCGGCCGGCCGGCACTGCGGACTCGAACACGCCGACTCCGTACGCGCCCTCCTGCTCATCGAAGCCAGAGCCGCGCTGCCCGCCCTGACCAGGCTCTACGAACAAGGCACCGCCGCCGAACGACGCGCTGTCCTGCTCACCCTGCACCGGCTGGACCCCAGCCCCACCGCCCTCCCGCTCGTCGAGGACGCCCTGCGCACCAATGACACCCGGCTCGTCGCCGCAGCCGTCGGACCGTACGCCGCCACCCATCTCGATGCGCACAACTGGCGCCACGCCGTTCTCAAGTGCCTCTTCACCGGGGTCGGAGTCGAAGCCGTCGACGGGCTGGCCCGCCGCGCCCGCGGCGACGCCGAACTCGCCCGGATGCTGGGCGACTTCGCCGCCGAACGCATCGCGGCCGGCCGCAGTGTCCCGGCCGACCTCACACACGTCCTCGAACTCACCACCCCCGGTGCCACCGCCCCCACGGAGGAGTCCTGATGCGCATCTTCGACCCGCACATCCACATGACCTCCCGTACCACGGACGACTACCGGGCGATGTACGACGCGGGAGTCCGCGCACTCGTGGAACCCTCCTTCTGGCTCGGCCAGCCCCGAACCTCGCCCGCCAGCTTCTTCGACTACTTCGACGCCCTGCTCGGCTGGGAACCCTTCCGCGCCGCCCAGTACGGCATCGCCCACCACTGCACGCTCGCCCTCAACCCCAAGGAGGCGAACGACCCGCGCTGCGTCCCCGTCCTGGACGCCCTGCCCCGCTATCTGGTCAAGGACTCCGTCGTGGCCGTCGGCGAGATCGGCTACGACTCCATGACCCCGGCCGAGGACACCGCACTGGCCACCCAGCTCCAGCTCGCCGCCGACCACGGCCTGCCCGCCCTCGTGCACACCCCCCACCGGGACAAGCTCGCCGGGCTGCACCGCACCATCGACGTCGTCCGCGAATCCCGCCTCCCCCCGGAGCGGGTGCTGCTCGACCACCTCAACGAGACGACCGTGAAGGACGCCAGGGACAGCGGCTGCTGGGCCGGCTTCTCCATCTACCCCGACACCAAGATGGACGAGGACCGCATGATCGCGATCCTCAGGATCCACGGCACCGAGAAGATCCTGGTCAACTCGGCGGCCGACTGGGGCCAAAGCGATCCCCTCAAGACCCGCAAGGTGGGCGACGCGATGCTCGCCGCCGGGTTCAGCGACGACGACGTCGACAAGGTGCTCTGGCGCAACCCCGTCGAGTTCTACGGGCAGAGCGGCCGACTCCAGCTCGGCCTCGCCACCCCCGAACCACTTCACGAGGGCAACTCCGTCCTGCGCGGCGGGGAGTGAGGCGATGCGATTCCGCCACCCCGACGGCTCCACCGTCCACCTCTCGTACTGCACCAATGTCCACCCCGCCGAGACACTCGACGGCGTCCGCGCCCAACTGCGCGACCACTGCGAACCCGTCCGCAAGCGCCTGGGCCGCGACCGGCTCGGCATCGGCCTCTGGCTCGCCAGGGACGCGGCCCGTACCCTGGTCAACGACCCGGCCGAACTGAGGTCCCTGCACGCCGAACTGGACCGCCGCGGCCTGGAGGTCGTCACCCTCAACGGCTTCCCGTACGAGGGATTCGGCGCCGACGAGGTCAAGTACCGGGTGTACAAGCCGGACTGGACGGACCCCGAACGGCTCGCCCACACCACCGACCTCGCCCGGCTCCTGGCCGGACTGCTCCCCGACGACGCGCCCGAAGGAACCATCTCCACCCTCCCGATCGCCTGGCGCACCCCCTTCGACTCGGACCCCGAAGCGGCCCGCACCGCACACACCGCGCTCACCACCCTCGGCGAACGCCTCGACGCCCTCGCCGAACTCACCGGCAGATCCATCCGCGTCGGCCTCGAACCCGAGCCGGGCTGCACCGTCGAGACCACCGCCGACGCGATCGCCCCACTCACCTCCGTCGCACACCCACGCATCGGCATCTGCGTCGACACCTGCCACCTCGCCACCTCCTTCGAGGACCCCCACACCGCCCTGGACGCCCTGCGCGCCGCGGACATCCCGATCGTCAAATCGCAGCTCTCCGCCGCACTGCACGCCGAACACCCCCACCTCCCCGAGGTACGCACCGCACTCGCCGCCTTCGCCGAACCCCGCTTCCTGCACCAGACCCGCACCAGCACCGCCGCCGGACTGCGCGGCACCGACGACCTCGACGAGGCCGTCACCGGCCGGGCCCTGCCGGACGGAGCCCCCTGGCGCGCCCACTTCCACGTCCCCCTGCACACACCGCCCGCGCCACCGCTCACCTCCACCCTTCCCGTACTCCGGTCCACTCTGACCCGCCTGGTGGGCGGCGCACGCCCCCTCACCAGGCACCTGGAGGTCGAGACGTACACCTGGCAGGCGCTCCCGGCCGCGCTGCGGCCCCGTACCCGCACCCAGCTCGCCGACGGCATCGCCGCCGAACTCACCCTCGCCCGCGACCTCCTGGTCGACCTCGGCCTCAAGGAGCTCCCGTGACCACAGCCGAGCAGCCCACCGGGACCGTCGCCCCCACCCCTCTCCTCGTCATCGACGTCGTCGGCCTCACCCCACAGCTCCTCGACCACATGCCGCACCTGAAGGCCCTGGGACAGTCCGGCACCCACGCCCCGCTCGGCACCGTCCTGCCCGCCGTCACCTGCGCGGCCCAGTCCACCTTCCTCACCGGCACCACCCCCGCCGAGCACGGCATCGTCGCCAACGGCTGGTACTTCCGTGAGCTCGGCGACGTCCTGCTCTGGCGCCAGCACAACGGACTGGTCGCGGGCGACAAGCTCTGGGACGCCGCCCGCCGAGCCCACCCCGGCTACACCGTCGCCAACATCTGCTGGTGGTACGCGATGGGCGCCGACACCGACATCACCGTCACCCCACGCCCCGTCTACTACGCCGACGGCCGCAAGGAACCCGACTGCTACACCCGCCCGCCCGCCCTCCACGACGAACTCACCGAGAAACTCGGCACCTTCCCCCTCTTCCACTTCTGGGGCCCCGGCGCCGACCTCGTCTCCTCGCAGTGGATCATCGACGCGACCCGGCACATCCTCGACACCCGCCACCCCGACCTGGCCCTGTGCTACCTCCCGCACCTCGACTACGACCTCCAGCGCTACGGCCCGGACGACCCGCGCTCCTACCGGGCCGCGGCCGAACTCGACCGGGCCATGGCACCTCTCCTGGACGACGCCCGTCGAGAGGGCCGCACCGTGGTCGCCCTCTCCGAATACGGCATCACCCGCGTGGACCGGCCCGTCGACATCAACCGGGCCCTGCGCCGCGCCGGCCTCCTGGAGGTCCACACCCAGGACGGCATGGAGTACCTCGATCCGATGGCCTCCCGCGCCTTCGCCGTCGCCGACCACCAGCTCGCCCACATCTACGTACGCCGCCCCGAGGACCTCGAAGCCACCCGCGAAGCGCTCCGGGACCTCCAGGGCATCGAGCAGCTCCTCGACGACGAGGGCAAGAAGGCACACGGCCTGGACCACCCGCGCTCCGGCGAGCTGGTCGCCGTCGCGGACCCGGACGCCTGGTTCACGTACTACTACTGGCTCGACGACGCCCGCGCGCCCGACTTCGCGCAGCTCGTCGAGATCCACCGCAAACCGGGCTACGACCCCGTCGAACTCTTCCTGGACCCCCAGGACCCGTACGTCCGGGTCAAAGCGGCCACGGCCGTCGCCCGCAAGAAGCTGGGCATGCGCTACCGCATGGCGGTCGTGCCGCTGGACCCGTCACCTATTCGCGGCAGCCACGGCCGCCTTCCACAGAGCGACGAAGAAGGTCCGCTCATCCTGTGCTCCACCCCCCACGCGTTCACCGGCCCCGTCCGGGCCACCGAAGTGAAGTCCTTGCTGCTCCGACTCGCCGGACTGCACTGACAACGTCCCGCCCCCAGAAGGAGTTCCCCCATGAGCCGCCGCACCCCCGTCGACGCCGAACTCGCCCACAAGCTCAGCAGGCGCTCCATGCTCGGCGTCGCCGCAGGAGCCACCGCAGCCGCCCTGCTCGGCGCCGCCGCCCCCGCCGCCTCCGCCCAGGGCAGGCCCCAGGGCGACCCCCTGCTGCCGCCCGGCCGTCTCGGAATCCAGCTCTACACCCTCCGCGACAAGGTCTCGGCCCTCGGCTTCGACAAGGTCTTCGCCGAACTCTCGGCGTACGGCTACGACGAGGTCGAGTACGCCGGCTACACCCAGGGCTCGGCCGGTGCCATCACCCTCGCCCAGCTCAAGCAACTGACCCGCGACCACGGTCTCAAGGGCATCGGCAGCCACGTCGGCTACTACGACGACAACAACGCCGGCGCCTACACCTTCGCGCAGAACCTCACCAAGGTCCTCGACGACGCCCAGGCCCTCGGCCTCAAGCACGTCGGCACCGCCTCGGGGCCGTTCCGCTACGGATCGACGGTCGACGCCTGGAAGCGCGCCGCCGCGGACTTCAACACCTACGGCGCCGCGGCCAGGGAGCGCGGCATGAAGTTCTACCAGCACAACCACGCCGAGGAGTTCTCCTTCGCCACCGACCGGCCCGACGTCCGCCTCTACGACGTGCTGCTCGCCGAGACCGACCCCGATCTGGTCTTCCTGGAGATGGACATCTACTGGGCCTACGTCGGCCAGTTCCGGTTCGGCAAGCGGGCCGACGGCACCCCCGACACCTTCGACCCGCTGCGCTACGTACTGAAGCAGCCCGACCGCTACCCGCTCTTCCACGTCAAGGACGGCGAGCACGACATCGCGGCCCGCGACGGCTACCGCATGGTCGACGTCGGGGACGGCGACATCGACTACAGGAAGTTCCTCTCCGCCGTCACCAAAACCCACGGCGGCCGCCGCGACCACCACTGGCAGGTGGAGCACGACCAGCCGATAGTGGACTCCTTCACCACGGCCCGCCGCTCCGCCGCCTACCTGCACACCCTGCGCCGCAAGGGCTGCTAGGCAGTGTCTTTATGATCTCGGGTGATGGTTCATGGTGCCGTGATACGACGCCATGAACTGTCCGATGCCGATTGGGAGTTCGTCCGGCCGTTGTTGCCCGAGTCGTTGCGGGGACGGAAGCGGCTGGACGACCGCAGGGTCCTGAATGGGATCGTGTGGAAGTTCCGGACCGGGACGGCCTGGCGGGATGTGCCCGAGCGTTATGGGCCGTGGGCCACGCTGCACACGCGTCTTCGCAGGTGGGCGGCGGACGGGGCGTTCGACAGGATGCTGCGGGCCGCTCAGGCGAAGGCGGACGCGGCGGGCGACATCGAGTGGCTGGTGTCGGTCGACTCCACGGTCGCCCGCGCCCACCAGCACGCGGCCGGGGCCCGAAAAGGGGGCTCCGCGACCCGGCCCTGGGCCGGTCCAGAGGCGGTCTGACCAGCAAGATACACCTGGCTTGCGATGGGCGGGGCCGTCCGCCGGCCTTCGTCGTCACGGGCGGCAACATCAACGACTGCACCCGGGTCACCGCCGTGATGGAGGCGATCCGGGTGCCCCGGACTGGACCGGGGCGGCCCCGCGTCCGGCCCGATCACGTCCTGGGCGACAAGGGCTACGGCTCAAAAGCGATCCGCACCTGGCTCCGCCGCCGCGGCATCCCGCACGCGATCCCCGAACGGGCCGACCAGGCCCGCAACCGGGCCGGGCGCGGCAGCCGCGGAGGCCGACCGCCGGGCTTCGACCGCGAGGTCCACAAGCACCGCAACGTCGTGGAACGGTGCTTCAACCGGCTCAAGCGGTGACGCGGCATCGCCACCCGCTACGACAGACCGCCCGGTCCTGCGAAGCAGCCGTCAGCCTCGCATCACTCCTGATGTGGGTCTGACATTTGACGACAGAACCCAGGCATCAGTGGTGGGAGGGACTGACCACCGAGCTTCGACACTGGTGACCGTACAGTCCCGTGGTTTGATGGCGCAGTCGGGTACCGGAACTCTCCGAATAGCTTGAGCAGAGGCATTGCGTCTTGGGCCCTTCCTACAGAGATAGGGGTCTGATACTGGTGGGCTCTCGTATTCAACTGTCGCCGGTTCCCCAAGGGGCCCAGCCTGCTGGTGACCTTGCCTGGGGAGACCGCATCGGCAGCAATCGGCCATGAACCAGCGCTCGTGCTGTTCGTCGGTGGCGTAGTGGCGGGTCATGCGTCGGGCAGGATGCGGGCCGCACGGGGGCGGAGCTTCGCGACGTTCGAAGGCGGGGTGGGAAGGTCGCCGGTGGCGGTCTTGCGGACGCCGGCGTTCTCGGCGGTGGTGGCCACCAGGTCGGCCGGGGTGCAGGACAGGATGTCGCGGAGCGCGGCCATGACCTGCGACGACAGGCGTTCAAGGGTGCCGGAGACCAGACGGTGCACCTGGGAGTCCCGGTCCTGGCCGCGCTCAAGTCGCTGCCGGACCTGATGGGCCGGAAGAACACCCGGTACATGGACGCCGCCGTCACCCAGCTCCGCGCGGACGGCTTCGAGGCCCGACGAGGATGCCGCCCGGCTTTCCCTGTTCGTGCGAGGGCAGCGGTAGCCGTCACCCCGGAGGTGCGGACGGGAGACACTGTTCTTCACATATTGCCGAATTGGGTGGTTTGCCCATAAAAGAGCTGCGGTAGGCACTGCGCAGCCGGGAACTCCCGGCGGGTACCAGGTCGGCCGGACGAAAGGCCCCGGCCTTCGCCGGCCGACCCTCGTGAGAGGCAGACCGTGTCCCAGCAGCAGTTCTCCCCACCGGTCCTGATCAACAACGTCCGCGTCTTCGACGGGAAGAGCGACGGACTGACCCCACCCACTTCCGTGACGATCAAGGACCGCCGGATCTTTTCGGTCGGCAGCAGGAACACGAAGGAGGGCTTGGACGGCGCCCTCGTCATCGAGGGCGGCGGTCGCGTGCTGATGCCCGGTCTGACCGACGCCCACACGCACCTGTTCGCATCCGGGGCCTCCCAGGCGAGCCTGCTGGCGAGCGCCACCGGCACCTGCCACTACACCGCGCTGCTCCAGGCCGAGAACATGCTCATGCGGGGCTTCACCGCCGCCCGGGACATGGCCGGCGATGTCACTCCCCTGCGGCAGGTCCTGGACAGCGGCGACTTTCCCGGCCCCCGCGTCTACCCGAGCCAGGCCGCGATCTCCCAGACCTCCGGGCACGGCGACTTCTCCGCCGTCTACGACAGCGCCCCGTCCTTCTCCTGTGGCATCCACGCACGGGCCGAGGAGATCGGCTTCCTGCGCGTTGCGGACGGCCGCGACCGGGTGCTCGCGGCGGTGCGCGAACAGCTGAAGCGGGGCGCCACCCAGATCAAGATCATGGCGGGCGGCGGAGTCGCCTCGCCGTACGACCCGCTGGACGTGGTCCAGTACACCCTGGACGAGCTCAGGGCGGCGGTCGAGGCGGCGGAGGACTGGGGCACGTATGTCGCCGCCCACGTCTACAACGACGTGGGCATCCGCCGTGCGATCGAGGCGGGCATCAAGTCGATCGAGCACGGCCACCTCGTGGGAAGCGAGGAGACCCTCGAATTGATGAAGGAGAAGGGAGTCTGGCTGAGCACCCAGCCCTTCCTCGAAGCGGACCACGAGTACGCCAACCCGGTCAACGCGGAGAAGAACAAGGAGGTCTGCGAGGGCGTCGCGCGGTCCTTCGAGTGGGCGCGCTCCGCCGGTACGAAGATCGCCTTCGGGACCGACCTGCTGCTCGAACCCGACAAGGCGGCCAAGCAGAGCGAGATGTTCACCCGGCTTGAGAGCGACTTCGGCTTCACCGCCACTCAGGCGCTGCGGATCGCCACCTCGGAGAACGCGGAGCTGTTCCGCCTCTCCGGTGACCGTGACCCGTACAGTGCCGCCCCGCTCGGCCAGATCACCGACGGAGCGTGGGCGGACATCCTGATCGTGGAGGGCGAGCCGACCGAGAGCACCGCGCTGTTCGGTGACCCCGAGAAGAACCTGGCCGTCATCATCAAGGACGGCCGAATCTACAAGAACCTCCTCGCCTGAATGCTTTCTCGGCACACCTGACGGCACGGTCAAGCTCACGAAGTGGCGCGCTGGTGCCAGGCGTGCCACTGACCGTGCGACGGGGCTCGCGGGAGAAACCGGCCCCGGGCCGGTTTCTCCCGCGAGGGGGCCCGGAGCCCGTTCACCACCACTCACACGAACGGTTCGACCGTGCCCGCCGACGACGCCGCTACCGGGGCTGGCCCACTTCCTCGGCCACCCTGCGGCGGATCGGCCGGCCGGGGCGCGCCTCCAGGTTCTCCTTGCCGTCCTGGATGATGGGGGTGCCGTTCACGAAGACGTGCTGGAAGCCGGTGGATCGCTGAGCGGGCTCCGTGAAGGTCGCGTTGTCCTTCACGGTGGCGAGGTCGAACACCACGATGTCCGCGTCCGCGCCGACCTGGATCCTGCCCTTGCTCCGCATCTGCGGCACCGACTTCTCCAGGATCTGTGCCGGAATGAGGCTCGTCTTGCGGATCGCATCGATCAGCGTCAGCTTGGGCTCGAGGCTCTCGTGGTCCGCGCGTGCCCAGCCGGCGAGGAAGCGGGAGAAGCACCCGGCCGAACGTGGGTGGGCGAAGGCGTCCTTCAGCGGCCACTCGTCGCCCTCGACGCTCTCGGCGAGCGAGCCGTCCTTCCGCACCCATGGCATCCCGTCGGAGGCGATCGCGGCGCCGGGGTGCATCACGGAGAGGTCGAGCATCTCGGCGTCCTCGGGCTTGTCGTCCGGGCGCAGGAAGTGCATCACAATGACTTCACCGGGTCGGGTCTCCCGCATTTCGTTGATCTCATCCTGGGTCAACGATTTCCCGTTGTATTCCATCGCCGAGGCGTCCTCCACCCCCCAGCGCGCGAGCCAGTCCTCGTCGAAGACCTCCGCGCCCACGGTGCTGGAGCACGCGCCATAGGGGTACGCCTCGACGCTGATGGGCACACCGTTCGCCTGCGCCTCGGAGATGAGTTCCGCACAGGCTTTGATGTCCCGGCCCGCGACGCTGTTGAGGTGGCAGATGTGCATGTGCGCGCCGGTCGCCGCGGCGAGGGAGATGAGTTCGCCGAGTCCTTCGAAGCCGCTGTTCGGCTCCTTCACGGAGAGGTAGCGGACGTGCGTGAAGGTCGGGACGTTGTGTTTCGCGGCGAGTTTGGCGAGCGCGTGGTACTCCTTGCGGCCGTACCCCGGCGCGTAGCCGCCGTTGATGCCGATGCCCAGACCGCCCTCCTCCAGTCCCTTCTCGACATGCTCGATGATGTGGGCCACCTCGTCGTCGTCGGCCAGGCTGTTCTGCCAGCCGCTGAGCGAGAACGCCTCCTGGAACCACACCAGGTCCGCCTTGGGCTCCTTGCCCTCCTTCTCCGCGATGCGGGCGTACGTCCACGCGGCGGAGGCGCCGTAGTTGATCGGGCGGCCCTCACCGGCCACGTTCTCGTAGAACTCCGCGATCGGCAGCAGGCCCGACTCCAGTTCGAGTGCGGTGGTCACCCCGTCGAATGCCTGCATCCACGCGGCGGGCAGCTGCTGGCCGTGCGCGTGCAGGTCGATGAACCCGGGTGCGACGATGCGGTCCGCGACATTGATCACCGTGGCGCCTTCCAACGGCTTGCCCGAGATCGCCGCGATCCGGTCGCCGATGATCCCCACGTTGAGGATCGCGTTGACGTTCGTCTCCGGGTCCACCACGTGGCCCCCGGCGAGCACGACGTCGTACGGGCCGGGCTCGTTCGGCAGCTGGGCAGGTCGGGTTTGGTTCTCCTGCGGACTATCGGTCATCAGCATGTCCCTGATCGTCGGAGTGCCTCGTATCAGGGCAAATCCTGTCAGTCGATCAACCGGCAGGTCCGTGCCAGGAACCCGCATTCACCCGATGGACGCACACCCACCACCCACCGGCGGATCACCCGGGCCGACCTCAAGAGGCTCGGCGGTGGCCGGTCGATCCGGCGGAGACAAACGACATGGCACCAATGGGGCCGCCGCCGGCCTGAGACCGCGACCAGCTACCCCGCCACGCTCCACATCGCCGCCACCTTTCTCCGGTCAGTAAGATGACCCCAAGGAATTGGCCCAGGCGACTCAGCGCCGGGTGCTGGCGGGCGGGAGCAGACTGGTCAACTCCGAGATCGCCTCGGGGGACGGTTTGAAGTAGCGGCGGACGTTCTCCGGCTTCTTGTGCCGCAACTTCGCCATCAGCATCAGCAGCAGACTGATCGGCCATGACACCGAGTGGACCTTCCACCCCTACACCCAGGAGTTGACCACCGAGTCGACCGACCAGAACGCCTCGCGCCAGATCGCTGGCATCGGTTAGAACTCGTCCGCCCGACCTGCGACTCGAACCCGTCTCGGTCGTTGCCTTCCTCCAACACCTCCTGGACCGGCATCTGCCCCACCTGCCGACAACCCACCCCATGGCAGACCTACGACACCACCTAGCAAAGCCCTCCTAGGCGCTGGGCGCGTTTCCCTCGGGCGGGTGAGCGTTTGGTGGCGGATCGGGCGGCGACGGCCGCGGCGTAGGCCATCCAGTCCCCGCCGCTTGCGCGCTGCCAGGCGACGGCCACGCTGATGTGCACCCCGATCATCTTGGCCAACTGCCCTGCGGGGAGCTGCTGGGCGAGTGCGAACAGGGCGGTGTTGCGGCCTTGGCGTGTCTTGACGCCGATCGCGCGAAGCCGTCGCAGCATCTGCGACTGGTGGATCGGGTGCCCGGCCGTGCGGCCCGGGAAGAGCCATTCGCTCTCGTGCTGGAGCACGGCGTGCGAGGCAGGCGAAGCCACAAGGTCCGACATGAGGACGTCCAGCGGTGCCGGCAGCCGGATGGGCCGTTCGCCGAGACTGAGCAGCACGTGGTCGCCGTCCTTGGTGACGCGGTCGGCGGTCAGGCGGTGGATGCTGCTGGCGTTCTGCGCGTAGAGCAGTACGAGGAGCCCGGCGACGCGGTCTGCTGTGGGGAGGCTGTCGTCGTGCAGGAGCCGGCGGGCAACAGCCCAGCGGGCGTCCTGGTCGTGCGGACCGGCGGGGCCGGTCCAGCGTATCGCCGGGGCCTTGATACCGGCCGGGGCGTATCGCTGCGGAACGGCCCACCGGATGAAGGCACCGCACCGTACCGGGTACGGGGGCTCGGAGTTGAGGTATTTCTCCACCTCGCCTTGCGTGCAGCCGCTCAGCGACGTGTCCTGGTCTGCCAGCCAGTGGAGAAAGGCGTCGGCCGCGACGAGATGGGACCGGGTGTTCTGGATCTGTTGCACGCTGGCGGGCTTGCCCATCAAGCGGCCGCGCAGCCGTCGCATCAGGTGCCAGTCGATGAAGCCGCGCAGGGCTCGCTGGTGCTCGCCCAGCTGTTGTCCGGCAACGGCCTCGTCCACTACGCGCTCGACCCGGATCAAGCCTTCGTCGCGGAACTCCAGCGCTCCGACGGAGACCAGCAGGGAGCGGAAGTGGGCAAGCGTCTTGCTCTGCGGCATGGTGTCGAGCGCGGCGTGCGTGATGACGCGGTGCTCGCGCGCCAGCGTCGTGATGGTGGCCTGGACGTTCGGCTTGTGTAGCCAGGTGATCGCACAGCTGGGGCGGTCGACCTGGACGAGACGCTCACGCAGTCGGTCCAGCTCGGGGGCGGTGCTGCCGCCCGGGGACGCGAAGATCGTGCGGAGCCGGGCATCGAGGCTGCACCGGGTGCAGGGCGCGGTGGTGAGCTGCCAGGTTGTCTTGCAGGTGCGGCACCGTTTCCAGAACGTCGGGTCGGGGTTCACGCACCGCGCGCACAACGGCATCTCCCGCGTTCCGCCTCTAACCACCGCCCCGGCGCCGCACTTGGAGCAGACGACCCACAGGCTCTTGCAGCGGTCGCACACGTGCTTGTTGATCGCTTGGGAGATGGTGCCTTTGCGGCTGTGGCCGCAGATGGCGCAGGTGCGGTCGGGCCGCGGGCGGCAGGTCTGGCACACGGCCCCGGCCGCGGTGCTTCCGGCGACCCGGCGCCGGTTGCCGCACCGGGGACATACCTCCCAGTTGCGCGGGTCGCGGTCCCAGCAGGACTGGCACAGGACGGTCCCGCCCTCGTCGCGGCGGTACTTGGGTTTGATCATTCCGCAGCGGGCGCACGGCGTGGAACGGGCCTTGAACACGCACGAGTCGCACATCCGCTGGCCGTTCACGGGCTGCGTCAACGTGCGCCGCTGCCCGCTGCCCGCTGCCCGCTGCCCGCATCCCGGGCACGGGGGCACGACCACGCTGTCGGCGCCCGCGCGGACGAGTGCGTCGATGAAGCGCAGGACACCGAGCGTGGGGGCCGCCGCCTGGCCGGTGAGGAGGCTGGGACATTCCACGACGGCCCAGGCGACGTCACGACGCAGAGCCGGCATGCCCCCGCTGTGGTCCTGCGCCTCCAGAACCCGGTCGCGGCTGAGGCCAGGTTCCAGGCCGGCCAGCACCTTGACGAGCGCGTTGGTCGGGTCGTCGTGCTCCGGCAGCGGGCAACGCTCACAGCACGGCTGTCCGTACCGGTCCCGGTGCCGGACCGCGCGGACTTCCCCGCACGCGGTGCACGTCTCGGGCTTGCGGAAACACCTGGTGTGCCCCCAGGTACGGGCGTGCTTGGCCAGGGAGTTCACCAGCTCATGCCCGCACACATGGCATCCGGGGTGTGCCAGCTGTTCGGTTCCCGCCTTCTTCAGGGCCATCAGCAAGGTGCCGACCCGAACTGCACACGGAGAAAGCCCTGTTCGCAGGACCTGCGGATTGTTGATCAGCTCCGGGGCGAGGGCCCGCTGCCGGGCGCGGCCCTGCACCACCTCGGCGGCGACCTCCCAGACCTTCTCCCGGCTCAGGGAGGTCTCGACGCCGCACAGGAGGTCCACCAGGACCTCCAGCGGATCCTCGTCGACCGCCTCCTTGCGTATCAGGCCCGCTGGGTCCGCCGGGAGAGCGGCACTCATTGATCAA
The DNA here is from genome assembly GCF_043204345.1 of Streptomyces sp. NPDC047917. Classification (NCBI taxonomy): domain Bacteria; kingdom Bacillati; phylum Actinomycetota; class Actinomycetes; order Kitasatosporales; family Streptomycetaceae; genus Streptomyces; species Streptomyces sp. NPDC047917. The sequence continues at coordinate 217,924 of NZ_JBIDCA010000011.1, read as the reverse complement.
CTCCTGTGATGCGGGCCCGCTTCGGGCGCAGGCCGCCAAGGACGGACTCCGGCGCGGCCCCGCCGGAAGCGGACTTCGTCTTGGGCCGGGCGGCGGTGCCCGCCGCCCGGACGGGCTCGATCAGGTCGTCCATCTGGCAGTCCAGGATGTCCAGCAGCGTCATCAGGATCTTCAGGCTCAGCCGTTCCGGCCGCTCCACGACCAGGCGGTAGACCTGGCTGGAGGAGAGCGAGATCCCGCGCTCCTCCAGCGGGGCGATGAGGTCGGTGGTGGAGAACATCCCGCGGTCGGCCATGACCTTGCGCAGGTGCCACTGGTAGTCGAGCTTGGCGGTCATCGCGGATTCCCTCTCCTCGGCACAGCCCGGCGAAGGCCGGAGGCAGGGCATTCTGCAGGGAAGTGTTCATGAAGTCGTCGCTGACATGCTTGTAGATGGCCATGGAGCTGTCGCACTCGTGGCCGACCTGCTTCTGGATGAAGAACCGGTCCACCCCGTCCTCGGTCAGGTGCGTGACGTAGGCGTGCCTTGTGTCCGCAGAGACCGTGTGCAGATTGGTTCGTGTTTCATTGAGCTGGGGGATTGAGGAGGGTGCGTTAGCGACGCTGGCAGCCGGTCGTGTTGCATTCCTGTGGCGCGGACGTGAGGCAAGCCACTTCGTGGAGGGCCGGATCGAGTGACCGACGCGACACGGTTCTCTGAGCCATCGCTACTGAACTTGGTCTGGTCATGCCGGGTTATCAGTTTGGTAGTTGAATGTCCGTCGGATATGCCTGGTCGGGTGGGACACGCGCAGGGCGGCGGGGCCGAGCGACGCCAGGCGCGCTACGCCAGGCATGGCCCGACGAGCCCCCGTTGGCCGTGCGAGCTGGGGGGGGGGCAAGCGCCAACCGGGCGAGGGGGACCGGACAACAGCCACCGGCGGCGCGTGGCCGGCGGACCCATATGAGCGCGCGGCGGCGGACAGGCAACCACGCCGAGGATGACCAGACACCGGACGGCGCGTGGCAAACGCGGCCGACCAGCAGGCGACAATGAGGCGGCACCCGGGCTCAACAGCCAGAGCGCCCAAGGCGAACTGAAAGGTTGCAGGCCGCGTGGCACTTGCCACCACGTCATTGTGTTTTGCAAGACATTTTCTTGATCTGTTCTGAAGTAGGCATGGCCTCGGCAATATCCTGCCAAGAAGCTGTGGAGTGACGGGTCCTGAAATCACGCTTCCAATCTTCACTGCTGACGTACTTCTGCAGGGCATCTCGGAGGCGCACGCAGGTGTCACGGTCGCCCTCGGGAATTGCGAAACCCATAAAGACGCCCTCCTCGAACCTGATTCCATCAACAAATTTCACTAGATCCCAAATCTGGGTGGATTGCAGACCCCCTAGCACCAATCTATCTGCGACGATTACATCTACTCGCCCCTTCAATAGATCAGAGAGGCAGCCGGTCATATTCGTTTTCGCTACGGTAATTGCTTGAGAGGGGAGTGTGGATCCTGCTGATGAGCCAAACACTTGACATAGCGTCTTCCCGGAAAGATCCGAAATTTCCCGCACACTCCCCTTTTGTTGACGTAGTGTCAAAATTCCCATCTGCGAGTATGTGAGCGGCCCGACAATGTCGTACCCTTGACTGCGGTAAATTCTCACCATTTGAGGGGTCAATGCTATCGTACTGAGAACCTCGAATCCACGAAAAGGGGCAAGGGTTCCCTCTCTCCCATAACCGCTCGCACCCACACCGTTGGGGAGTGCGACCCGCGCGAACGTTTTCCCTCCCTTGAAATTGGCATGCTTAAGTAGCCCTAAAGCCGCATCCGTGTTGTAGCTTTTTTCCTTGTAGGGCTCGGAGGGTATGACACTCTCTCCCCCGTTAAAAGGGCTGTCGTCCCAGTAGCCAATCGATACGTGTGCGTCGTCGAGAATCGCACCTGGATTCGGCAAGAAGGTGCTGCCCTGAAGTAAGCCAAGCATTAGCGTTGCGAGCAGTGCACGGCGGGTTTTCACAGCAGCGCTAGGCTGTTTTCGGTCGTGAGGCCGGTAAGCGGTCAGGCGGTTGAAGAAGCCGCGAATCCCTCGGCCAGGTTCTCGTTGCAGGGCGAGAGGGATGGCGGGTAGCGGTGGGGGTTTGATCGGGCCCCGTGTCAGGGTCAGGTTGCCAGTAGCGCCGACAGAGCGGCGTTGTGGGCGGGGCAGACCGCGGCTGACCAGTTCTTGCTCGATGTGTTGGTGGATCTGATCGAGGGTGAGCGGGCCGGGGATGTGCAGGGCGTCCAGTAACGCTCCGGTAAAGGCGGTGTTGCGGGCTCCAAGTGGGGCGTGGGAGAGGGAAGTGGCAGGCGTGGAGGTCAGAGTGTAGGTGCCAGTGAGGTCGAGTTGCGCCAGGGCGAGGCTCTTGCGTCTGCTCATGACGGTGACGGCTTGGCCGGAGAAGCAGCAGTCCAGTAGGAGCACACGGGCCTTGGCGCGGGCGCCGCCGACCATGCGTTTGACAAGGTCGACGTGGATGGCGGAGAAGCCGACGTGTTCCGTATCCGTACCGGTCAGAGCGAAGTGCAACACCCCGGTGTCGTCGAGGATCCCGTGTCCGCAGTAGTAGACCAGCAGCAGATCCTCCGCCTCGCGCACGGCGGCGGTCAGGGCTGCGCCGACAGCGGCCTGGTCGTGGGGATCGGCCACCGTCTGGCAATGCTCGGCGGCGAGGAGGCCATGTCCGGGATGAGCCAGCCGCAGGCGCAGGTCGTCGAGGTTCGTGCGCACGGCTGGGATGCCAGGCAGCTCCGGGTCGCGGAAGGTCCCTGCGCCGATGAGCACGGCCCGGCTGCGCTTGCCGTCCAAGTGCGGCTTACGGCTCACTGAGCTGCTCGCCTGTCGCTGGGAACTGTTCGGCCACCTCACGCAGCACCGCCGCCGGGTCCGCAGCGCGGCGGATATCCACTTCGACACGTCGGCCGTCAGCAGCGCTGACGGTGACCTTTACGTCGGCACCGCGGGAGTTAAGCCAGGTGCACACGGACTGAATCAGCACCGCCACCGCACCGCCCGAGCCTAGCGCCACCGTCAGCAATTCCACCGACGCGCCCATCTCTCCCGGCTTCGGTGCACGCCGCAGGGGCCGTACCCGCCCCCGCAGTTCATCCTCCAAACCAAGCCACTCGCTCAGCCCCATAACGCGGGACGTGGCCTGCGGGCCTTCGACAACTACTTGCAGGTCCACTGCATCGGACATCCCAGACACGATGTAAACCCCCTAAAGCGCCGGTACTTGAGAGATTCATCATGCTACTGCCCCGCCGTACGCTCGGAGGGGGAATGATCCAGCAGCACGTATCAGCTGCACGACCCGATGACCTTGGTCGCTGCGCGGCTTGTGGGGAGTCGGGTGACACCGTCGGCCTTCGCGGCGGCCTCGTGGAGTCGGACGATTTCCTCGTGCTGGGCGGCGAGCCGGGCCAGGGCCTGGGTGCGGAAGTCCGAGAGCGCGTCGATCGTCTGCTCCGACTGGGCCAGCCGCTTCCTGAGCTTGGAGTTCTCTGCTATGAGCCGGGCGATCTGAGCCTCACGAGGGTCGGGGGTCTCGCCAGCGTCTTGGAGAGCCTGGACCCGTCGCTCGAACTCGACTCGGAGGTGAGAGTAGGGGCGGGTGCCATAGAACGCGGTGCGATCGACCGCGGCCTCGATGGCGAGGGTCTTGATGTCGCACTTTCCGCCGGGCGGGATCTCTCCGCGCAGGAGCCGGTCCATGGCGGCGCGGATGCGGTTCTCGTTCTCGGTCCGCTGGACTGCGGAAATCCTCATGGTGACTCCTCGTCCATGGTGCTGGAGGCATCGATCTCGGCGACGACGCCGAGGGCCTGGTCGTAGTCGGCCTGGAGACGGGTGCGTTCGGCCTTGCGTGTGGTGCCGAGCTGGCCGAGGAAGGTCACGGTGCGCTCTGCGTGCTCGGCCCAGACGGAACGGTGACAAGGGTGATGGGTGGCCTGCGGACAGCGGGCGGAGTCACACATCCCGACCAGCGGACGGTCCGCCTTGGGGGTGCCGGCCAGCTTGAGGCAGGGGACCGGGACTGGGCGGCCATCGAGTCGCTCTGCCGGTATCTGATCCGGATCGGCGCCGTTGCTGTACCCAACGGCCGTGGCGAGCGACGCTCCAGGGGCCGGGGCGCCCACCGACCCGGCCCGGAGGCAATGACGTCTCCTGCACGGCAAGATGGCCGGCGGGACCAGCAGCCGTCGCCCCGTCAAGGAAGCAGCCGCTGATCGCCGCATAGAGATGGCTGGTCCTGCGCCCGAGCCCCGCAGATGACGTGGTTTCTGCCACTCCTGTGGGAGAGCTATTTGATCTTCGCGGTGATAGTCCGGACGAACTCAGGGAGCACATCGTCCCGCCAGACGAAAGGTGCTGGGGCCGGCATGTCCTTGAAGGTCACACTGCTCTGCCCGCCCACGGTGAACAGCAGAGTACCTTTGCGGCAGTTCCAACTTCCCTCGCTGGGACCGGTGATGACGCAGCGATCCGCGCCCGTTCCACCCTGGTCGACAGGGGATCCTGGCACGACGCGATCGGCGTAGCCGGCAATCAGCTTGGGGTCGGCCACGGCCTCGATGCGGAACCAGAACTGGGTAGCGGCGTAGGTCTCGCCCGGAAGGCGCATGCTGTAGAGGCACTGGCCGGACTGGGACATGTCACTCTCCTTCCACGAGGAGTCGGCAGCGAAGTCCTTGATCGACAAGGCGCTGATCGGACGGCTCTCCTGTTTGATGTCCTTGGCACCAGGGAGGATCGCCTTGATCTCCTCCTGGTCCACGAACGCGCACGCGTCCGGCCACCGATTCGCGGCCAGGATTGCCCCGCCCTTGAGTTCAGGAAGGTTGATAGTTGCATCTCGGGGGGCGGCCTTGCCTATCGCAACATCACCCTCGGACATGTACTTGGCGACCAGGAGCGCCAGCAGCACGACATTTGACATCAACAGGGCGAGCATCACGGCTCTGTTCTTCCACATGACGGCCGATTCTCCCCGAAGCGAGCTGATCGTCGACCGCATCCGCCGCACCGAGGCATCCCGCAGCCGGGAGATCCCGGACACAGCCGCAGAGCAAGACCGGCCGCCTGTTCCCGTGAACCCAACGGCCAGAACCGCCGGACAAGACTGAAGACACCGCCCGACCACCCGCAGGCGACACCTGCACTGGCAGCCGCCGCCGCAACCGCAGTGGTACTGCTCGCCGCCCGATCGCCGGCCGCGGGCACCTCATGGGCACGTCTGCCCGCCTCACTCGCCATCGCCGCGACCACGGTCTGCCTGGTACTGGCGCTGCGCACCCGTCTCAGCCCGCCCGGCTGCCCGCCGGGACCACTGACGGATTCGGCGCTTATCTCGGCGACACCCCAAAGTCCGTCAAGTGGGACCGAACCTCACTGTCAGGAGGCCAAGTCTCGTTGTCGGAAACCAACTCCCAACCTGTCCAACTCCCAACCTGTCCAACTCCCAACCTGTCCAACTCCCAACCTGTCCCATGAGACACATCGAATTCTGGAGAACGACGGCCATAGAACCGTGCTGCGCCGTACCGACGACACCGTGATCTTGTACGCCCGGTCCGGCAGAGTCGTCACCCAGCACTGGATGGACCTGGCCGTCGCCGGCATGCAGCTCAGCCCAGGCACGGTGCTGGACGGCGAGGCCGTGGTCTGGAGGGACGGTCGGCTCGACTTCGCTGCGGCGCAGTCACGGGCCGCGTCATCCGTGACCCGGGCCCGTGCCCTGGCAGCCCGGCATCCGGTCGGAGAAGCCGCTGATGCTGCCGATGGAGGCGATCGAGCTGGATGTCTTCCGGCGTCGGCACGGTGATCACACGTTCCGGTGTGGGCTGCTGCTCGTTGGCTGTGGCGGCCGGCTGACGACGAAGCTGTACACCGACCGCGTGTGTTCCCTGTCGAGTTCAGCGTGTTGTAGTTGGCGGGGCTCTGGGGCGCACGGTGTGCAGGACGGCGGTCGCCATTGCGGGGTCCTCATGGGCAATGCTCAAGCCCTGGTGCCAGGCGAAGCGGCGGTTGCGGTGGGTGATTGCGCCTGACAGGCGGTGAGGGCGAGCCGGGCCGTGCGTGAGGCAGAGTCCTGATCGCCAGTGATCGACTCGGCGCTCCTCGCGGCTCAGGGATCTGAGTGAGGCAGGGTTCGACGTGGCCGGTTGCTGATCTTGTTGACGCAACGATCGTTGTGGGATCAGTCGTGCGCGTTGGGGTGTTGAGGGCCGGCAGCCGGGTCGCGTGCTCCACTGACGGTCATGCCAGGGCGAGGAAGAGTTTCTCCAGTTCCTCCTGTGACATGGGCGGGGCGTCAGGGTCTCCCGCGAGGCACTGCCGCATTCCACTGGCGACGATCTTGAATCCGGCCCGGTCCAAGGCGCGGGAGACGGCGGCCAGCTGTGTCACGACATCCTTGCAGTCGCGTCCTGCCTCGATCATCGTGATCACCGCAGCCAGCTGTCCCTGAGCCCGCCGTAGGCGGTTCAGGACGGGGCGCATCGACTCTTCGTCCACTTGCACGTCATCCTCCTTCGATCTCGGCAACAATACCCCGTGGGGTATTAATCCCGGCTGAGTCGGTCCGGCCGGCGGTCTGGGTGCGGGGTCTGTGTTGCGGCGTCGAGGTGGTCGCCCTTGCGGGGAGGGGTCTGGTGGTCCGCCGGTGTCGGCCGCGCAGGCTCATCTCGTAAGACGCGCTTCGGCGGCCTCGTGCTGTGGGTCATCCCGCCAGGCTTCACAGCGTCCGCAGTTGGTCGCCCCGGGCGTGCCCGCTGGCGGGCACCCCTCATGGTCTTGATACCCCCAGGGGTATTTGACAATGCGAGTGGGGCTCCGTACGGTCGAAGACGTAATACCCCATGGGGTATCCATTGTGGTCCGGGGCTCGCGGTCGTCGCCGAACAGGCCGAGTCGGGTCCCGTGAGCCGTGCCCCCGCCCTGCGCATCCACCCTCGCGCCGGGCCGTCTTCTGGCCTGATGAATACCCCCAGGGGTATCAGACCCATCTGTTCTGGAGGTTCCCGTGTTCTTCTCGCAGTACTACCTCGAGTGCCTGTCCCAGGCGTCGTACATGATCGCCGATGAGACCACTGGCCAGGCTGTGGTCGTGGACCCGCGCCGGGACGTGTCGGAGTACCTGAACGATGCCGGGGCCCGCGGCTTCACCGTGGTGGGGGTCATCAACACGCACTTCCACGCGGACTTCGTCGCCGGCCACCTGGAGATGGCCTCCCGTACCGGCGCGTGGATCGCTTACGGACAGCGGGCCGAGACCGAATACGAGATCCGCAAGCTGGCCGAGGGCGACACCATCAGCCTCGGCGACGTGACGCTGAAGATCATGGAGACTCCGGGGCACACCCCCGAGTCGATCAGCGTGCTGGTCTACGAGCGCGCCGCGGACACGGTCCCGTACGGGGTACTGACCGGAGACGCCCTGTTCATCGGCGATGTCGGCCGCCCCGACCTGCTCGCCTCCGTCGGCGTGACCGCCGACGAGCTGGGCGCGATGCTGCACGACAGCGTGCAGCACAAACTGATGGCCCTGCCCGACGAGGTGCGCGTGTTCCCTGCGCACGGCGCCGGCTCCTCCTGCGGCAAGAACCTGTCCACCGAGCGGCAGTCGACGATCGGCGAGCAGCGCACGACGAACTACGCCTGTGCGCCGATGAGCGAGAAGGACTTCGTTGCCATCGTCACCGCCGGGCAGTCGGCGGCTCCGGGGTACTTCGCCTACGACGCGGACCTCAACCGCCGGGAGCGTGCTCTGTTCGACCCGGCGAGCGCGCCGAGGGCGCTGGACGCGCAGGACTTCCTGGCCCGCCGTGCCGCGGGGGCAGTGGTCGTCGACGCGCGTGATCCGCAGGAGTTCGCCGCCGGTCATGTGCGCGGGGCGGTCAACGTCCCGGCCGACGGCCGGTTCGCCGAGCAGGCCGGCACCGTCCTGCCGCTCGGCGCTGAGCTGCTGGTCGTGGCGCCCGAGGGGCGTGAGGAGGAGATTGCCACCCGGCTCGCCCGGATCGGTTTCGACCGCGCCGCCGGATACCTTGCCTCCCCCGACGAGGCGATGGCCGCCATGGCCGAAGAGATCGCCCCGGCCAGCCGCCTCACCGCGGCCCAGCTGCGCGCCGAACTGGACGGAAAGAACCCGCCGGTCGTCGTCGATGTCCGCAACTGCGGCGAGCGTGGTGACGCCGGCTCGATCAAGGACGCCCTGCATATCCCCCTCGGAGAACTGCCCGGTCGGCTGGACGAGATCCCTCGCGACAAGCCGCTGGTCCTGCACTGCGCCGGGGGACACCGCTCCTCCATCGCCGCGAGCCTGCTGCGCCACCACGGCTTCGACGACGTCTCCGACGTCCTGGGCGGCTACACCGCCTGGGCCCTTCTGAACGCGCCCGCCGCCTGACGCGACATCGCCCCTCTTCCTCGGCTGCCGGCGTCGCGCACGGGACTTCCACGTGCCCTGACGCCCCATGTGCGGGTGCGCCGCCTCTCCACTTCCCGTCCCTGTTTCCGCCTTCTCTCCACGGAGTAGTTCTCATGACCGCCGATGCTTCCCGCACCTCCGCCTTCACACCCGCCGTCCTTCAGCACCTGATCACGACCGGCGACGGCCCCCGTCTGCTCGACGTGCGTACACCCGGCGAGTTCCAGACCAGTCACATCCCTGGCGCCTACAACGTGCCCTTGGACACCCTGCGCGAGCACCGCATGGAGCTGGGGCGACACCTCGACGAGGACGTGGTGCTGGTCTGCCGCTCCGGAGCCCGCGCCACACAGGCCGAGGAGGCTCTCGCCGAGGCGGGCCTGCCCAACCTGCGGGTCCTCGACGGCGGCATGATGGCCTGGGAGGCTTCCGGCGCCCCGGTCGACCGAGGCCCGCAGCGCTGGGAACTGGAACGTCAGGTCCGCCTCATAGCCGGCTCGATCGTGCTCGTCAGCGGCGTCGTGGGCTTCTTCGTTCCCGGCGTACACCTGATCGGCACCGCAATCGGTGCCGGACTGACCTTCGCCGCGCTCAGTAACACCTGCGCCATGGGCATGATGCTGTCCAAGCTGCCCTACAATCGCGGCCCGCGTACGGACATCCGCACCGTCATCAACTCCCTGCGCAACCCCTGAGCCTCCCGCACTCGCCCTGGTCGGGGGTACCTCCGATCGAGGATTGCCGCGGCCCAGGCGAGGCGGCGCAGGAGCACACCCGAGAAGCGAAAGGGCCGCCTGCCCTCACGCACCGGGGGAGAGCCGCGTCACGCACCGCCATGCGAAAATACCCCCCTGGGTATATTTGGTGCAACTGGATACCGGGGGATTCCGAGAAAGGGGGGCAGCTTCGTGTTCTTCATCGACACCATCGAGCTCAAGGGGCTTGGCAACCGTCACTACCTGGCCGGCGGCACCGACGCGGCCGTAGCCGTGGACCCGCCGCGGGACTTCGACCAGGTCCTGGCGGCGGCGGCCCGGCGCGGAGTGCGCATCACCCAAGCCGTGGAGACACACATCCACCACGACTACGTGACCGGTGGTCCGGAGCTCGCCCGGATCACAGGTGCGTCCTACCTGGTGCCGGCCGGCGCGCGCGTGTCCTCTGCCCGGGTGCCGGTGACCGACGGCGACACTGTGACCGTCGAGGCCGGTCTCGTGCTGCGGGCTGTCGCCACCCCGGGGCACACCCCGCACCACACCGCGTACGTGCTGGAGGAGCAGGGCGCCGCCGTCGCCGCGTTCACCGGCGGCTCGCTGCTCATTGGCACCGTGGGCCGCCCCGACCTGGTGGAGCCCCGGCTGACCGAGGAGCCGGCCCGAGCGCAGCACGCTTCCGCGCACCGTCCGGCAGCCAAGTTGCCGGATGCGACGGCCGTTCTGCCGACGCACGGCTTCGGCAGCTTCTGCTCCTCCGCGCAGGCCGAGGGCGACCACACCACCATCGGCCGGGAGAAGTCCGCCAACACGGCGCTCACCACCGACGTCGATTCCTTCGCCGCCGAGAGCAAGATCGCCACCTACCCGGCCTGGATGGTCCCATGGGGCAAGCCGGTGACCCTGCTCGCCGAATCCCCCGAGCAGCCGGCCGCCGCGCAGCGCGAGATGGTCCGTGTCGGCATCGACCGGCCCGAAGCCGCAGCCATCGGCACTGCGCAGGACTGGACCGACGAGGGCACCTCCCTGGCGTCCTTCCCCCGCTCCGCCTTCGCCGGCCTGGCCGAGCAGGGAACAGAGAACGTCGTCGTCCTGGACGTGCGCCGCGACTCCGAGCGCACCGCCGGACACATCGAGGGCTCGGTGCACATCCCGGTCCACCAGCTGCACCAGCGGCTCGGCGAGGTCCTGGGGGGCACTGCGCGGGCGGCATGCGCGCCGCGATCGCCGCCTCGCTCATCGACGCCGCCGGCCGTGACGTCGTCGCCGTCGACGACGGCTTCGACTCCGCCACCGCGGCCGGCCTGCCCGTCGTCACCGACTGAGCAGACAGCCGGCAGACACCGCACACGGCTCCGGACACCGGTGGCCACCCCCGATACCCGCATGTACTTCCCGCACGACTGCATACGAGAGGTCCTGTGATGTCCCTGTTCTCCCGAGACACGAGGCGTGTCACCGTCGAGGAGGCCCATCGGCGCACCCGGGGCGCCCACGCCCCGGACGTCCTGCTGGACGTACGCGAGCAGGACGAGTGGGACGCCGGGCGCGCACCCGGCGCCGTGCACGCACCGCTGTCCGCTCTGGTCGCGGGTGCGGCACTGCCGCAGGCCGCCCAGGGACGGCCGCTGGTGGTGATCTGTCGCAGCGGGAACCGCTCGCAGAAGGCCGCCGATCTCCTCCGTGCGCGCGGCGTCGAGGTGGTGGACGTCAAGGGCGGGATGCAGCAGTGGGCTGCCGCCGGCCACCCGGTCGTCGGCGCGAGCGGCAACGAGGGCTCGGTGGCATGACCGCCCTGATCCTCGCACTCGCCGCCGGAGCCGTCGTCGGCCTGGCGCTCGGCGGTCTCGGTGGCGGCGGCAGCGTCCTGGCCGTCCCTGCCCTGACCTATCTGATCGGCATGCCTCCGGCAGAGGCGATCACCGCCAGTCTGATCATCGTCACCCTGACGTCCATCACCGCGCTCACCGGACACGCCCGGGACGGCAACGTGGCCTGGCGGACCGGACTGCTGTTCGCTGCCGCGGGCATCATCCCCGCCATGCTCGCCGGCACGGCCGCCGGCCATCTGCCCCAGGCAGGACTGACCATCGCCTTCGCCGCTGTCGCGGGACTCGCCGCCCTGCGCATGCTGCGCCCCGCACCCGCCCCGGCCACGGGCGAAGTGCGCCCCGTCAAGGCCGGCGCCGCCGGGGCCGGCCTCGGCGCCGTGACCGGGCTGCTGGGCGTGGGCGGCGGCTTCCTCGCCGTGCCGGCCCTCGCGCGGGTGCTCAACCTCCCCATGCGCCGGGCCATCGGCACCAGCCTGCTGGTCATCACCATCAACTCGATCGCCGCGCTCGGCGCCCGCGCCGGCACGGGAGTACATCTGGACTGGGCCGTCATCACCCCCTTCACCGCCGCCGCGATCCTCGGTGCCTGGGACGGCAAACGCTACGCACAACGGCTCAGCGGCACCACACTGCAGCGCGTCTTCGCCCACGCGCTGCTCGCGGTCGCGGTCCTCATGCTCGCCGACGCGTTCATCTGATCCCTTCTGGGCGCCGCCTTCCCGCCCACCACGCCGGCTCCCGGGCCGGCCCCACCACCTGACCACCGCAAGGACGCCCACGTATGACGACGACCTCCACGACGCAGCGGCCCGACGGACCTGCCGTGCGCCTCGGGCTGCGGGAGAACCGGCTTCAGTTCACCCTTCTCGTCGTCGTCAACGTCGCGGTCGGCGGCCTCGTGGGCCTGGAACGCACCACCGTGCCGCTCATCGGCACCGACGTCTTCGGCCTGACCAGCGACCTGGCGGTCTTCTCGTTCATCATCGCCTTCGGTCTCACCAAGGCCCTGACCAACCTGGCCGCCGGAGCCCTGACCGCGCGCTTTCGCCGCAGGCAACTCCTCCTCACCGGCTGGCTGCTCGGCGTCCCCGTCCCCTTCATGCTCGCCTGGGCGCCCTCCTGGGGCTGGATCATCGCCGCGAACGTCCTGCTCGGCCTCAACCAGGGCCTGGCCTGGTCGATGACTGTCAACATGAAGATCGACCTCGTCGGACCGGCCCGCCGAGGACTCGCCACCGGTCTCAACGAGGCCGCCGGCTACACCGCCGTCGGCGCCACCGCACTGCTCACCGGCTACCTCGCCACCAGCTACGGCCTACGCCCGCTGCCCGAACTCTTCGGCGTCGTCTTCGTCCTCTCCGGCCTGGCCCTGTCCCTCACCGTCCGGGACACCGCCGCCCACGTGGCCCTCGAACTCGCCCAGCACCCGAAGCCCCCGCCGAGCAGCGAGATGACCACCCTGGCCGCCGCCTTCGTCCGTACCTCCTGGCGTGAGCGCTCACTGCGCGGCGCCAGCCAGGCCGGACTTGTCAACAACCTCAACGACGGCCTCACCTGGGGCGTTTTCCCTCTTCTGTTCACCGACCACGGCCTCGGCCTCGCCGCCGTCGGCCTCATCAAAGGCATCTACCCCATCCTGTGGGGCATCGGCCAGATCCCCGCCGGCCACCTCGCCGACCGCATCGGCCGCAAACCCCTCATCATCACCGGCATGCTCGTCCAAGCGGCAGGCTTCCTCCTCGCCCTCGCCCTACTCGACCAGCCCCTGCTCGCCGGCATCCTCTCCGCCGTAGTTCTCGGCCTGGGCACCGCCATGGTCTACCCCGCCCTCATCGCCTCCGTCTCCGACCACGCACACCCCGCCTGGCGCACCAACGCCCTGGGCACCTACCGGTTCTGGCGCGACATCGGCTATGCCGCCGGAGCACTCCTCGCGGGCATCCTCGCCGACACCCTCGGCCTGAACGCCACCGTCATCGCCGCCGCCACCCTCACCACTACCTCCGGCCTCCTTGCCGCCCGCTGGATCACCGACCACACCACACACTGAGCCCCACTCCACAACAGCGAAGGGCTCTCGCCGAACCGAGTGACGGCGCTTGGTCACGGACGACGGAAACTTCGGCGCCGTAGCGACGGCCGGGGCGTTCACTGACGGTAGGCCCTCACCTGTCGTGACGCGCGAGGGCCGGGTGGCCGCCCTGCCCGCCTCGCTGCACTGCGAACCGACCGGGCACGCCGAAGCGCCAACAGGTACGGCACTTGGAGGGCGAGACGCATGGGCACTGGTGTTGCCCCCTGGTCGAACTGGGGCATTGCCGACTATTCTCGATCGCCTTCGCGGCGGGCAGCGGCATCTCGTCGAGCTCTTCACCGGAGACCGGGACGACCGCGAGGGCCGCGGCATACGTACCTCCAGAGCCCCCTGATCACACTGGCTGGTGGTCGGGTAGGTGCGGCGCATTACTGCGCCGCACCCCCCTCAGAACCGGACGTGCACCTCACAATGCATCCGGCTCAAGCGGGCCGCGGCTGCGTGCCACGTCCGTCGGGCAGCTGTCCATCGTCTATGTGATCACCCCCCTCACTCGGCACCTCCGTCCTGGACATTGCCTGGATCGGATAGCCCCCGCCGCCTGCAGTTGAGCAGATGCCGGGTACACCAGCGGAACAGTACGAGCGATGACTGCCTGCGGGGTTGTGACAGTGAGGACGACCGCAGACGGCGACGATCACTCTGCTCGACGGGTCTGTAGTGTGCGGCAATGACAAGAAGCGAGCGGCTCGCGGAGCAGTTGGACTGGTACTGGCGCAAGAACCTGCGGCCACGGCTGGAGGGTCTTACCGACGAGGAGTACTTCTGGGAGCCGGTGCGCGGCTGCTGGAGCATCCGCCCACGTGGTACGTCGGCCGCACCGATGTCGGAAGGTTCGGGGGAATGGACGATGGACTCCGCGTCCCCTGCCCCGGTGCCTGCGCCGGTGACCACGATTGCCTGGCGGCTGGCGCACATCATCGTCTCCTGCCTGGCCTATCGGGTCGAATGGTACTTCGACGGCCAGGACTTCGACGCCGAGGCGTTCGCCTACGCGGGGAGCGCTGACGAGGCGCTGAAGCAGCTCGATGAGATGTACGGGAGATGGAACGCGGGGGTCCGCGAACTCTCGGACGCCGACCTGGACAATCCGCCCGCGATGGGTCCCGAGCGGTTTCCCCTGGAGGGCATCGTCCTGCACGTCAACAAGGAGCTGATCCATCACGGCGCCGAGATTTCCCTGCTGCGCGACCTCCACCGCTGGCAGGGCGGAGCCGTACCGCACCGAATATGACTTTCGGTAACCGGCGATCGAGCTTCGGAAACCTACGTGGACTCCGTACCGCCGGGATCGGTCCCGGGCGGGCCGGCGGGTGCGGACGCGCTCCCGGCCCGCTCCCGCCCGGGTGGCGCGGAGTGGCCAATGCAGTTGCTCTACCGGCTGCCGCACTCTCGTACGGGCTCTTCCCGGTGCGGCGACCGAGTGGCAGGGTGCAGCCGTGATCACCTCCTTCTTACGTGACGACATACAAGGCTCGCTGACGGTGAATGTCGAGCGGGTGGACGACCCCGTCGCGATCGGCAAGCACCCCTCGTCCCGTGATTTCCCAAGCTGCACAGCTGAGGTGGATTACCCGGGGAAGGGCTACCGGGCACTCTTCGGCTGGGTCCAGTTGGTGCGTTCGACGGACAACTCCTCCGCTGGGGCCGCCTTTGACATGGACCCGTTCTATCTCTTCGAGGATGCGCCGTCGCCGTACGCGTTCTTCGGAATCAACCCCACCTTGTTCGATGCGCCGTCCCGCGCCAGGCGGGATCCCCTCGACTGGATGGCCCACAGCTACCTTGCATGGACGCCCATGGACGACACTGCACGGCGAGTTCAGCCATTGGTCGGCTTCTCCTGGGGGTTCAACGTCGGCTCGGACAGGCGCATCACGCTGCAACCCGTACAGGCGTTGACACCTTCGGACTGGGACGCTCACCTGCCGTACCTCGGCACCTCTTACCCAGGCTGGGTATTCGACAAGTGGCAGCCTGAGCCGTGACTGCCCGTCCGTTCACGGTGCCGTCCGGGGAGCAGTGGAGATCCCACCTGACGCGGGACGGTGTGTGACCTGCGCTCGGGAGAACCCGGACGACATCGCGAAGCCGGTGGCCGCTGGGGGCTGTCGCCGGCGTCGGGGCGGCGAAGGGGCCGGCTTGAACACGGGTCTCCCTGCTCGCCGATTGGGCTTGGCCCTCTTGGCCCGGTTGAGGACCCAGCGGCCCGGCTCGACCGACCCTCGTCCGGCCCGGATCCGCAGCACCGGCCGCCCGTTGGGCTTCTTGAATGCCCGTGGGCAGTTCCCGTTCCGCCAAGCTGGGGCAAGCAGCTGCGTGCCTCCTGCCCAGCCTTGGAGAGGGAGCGGGGGCCTCTCACGCCGATGCAGTTGCTTTGAGCACCCGGCCCACAAGCACCGACACGACGGCGGAGCGCGGTAAGGCCGGCGTCAGGGTGCAGGTCGTGGACACGGATGGGCAGCCTCTCGGCGTCACCGCCGCGGTCGTCGACCGGCGCCTTGAACCCCATCTGCGGGTGCTCTCCGAAGGTGACCGGGCCCACTTCCGATTCCGCTTCGACGGCGCCGATGAATATTCCGACCCTGCGGTGGACGCCTGCGCGGTCGACAAGGAGAGCGTGACGTTGGGGTGTCGGACGGTCTACTCGTCCAAGGCGTTCGGGCCGGCCGACGATCCCATCACGGCGACGACTGGCTCGCCGTCGAGCACTCTGAGCTGGTTGCCGGAGTGTTGTTGATCCCCAATGTCCAGTCCTACGACCGGCGCACCTGCGAAGTGGACATCAAGGACGGTGGTGGGATGCATCCTCGGCCACCCAGCAGGGGGACCTGCTGTAGGGAGGTCAAGGCGGTTGAGCGCGAGGCACGGGCCTGCCGGCGCCCCGGTGTTCGCGCAGTTCGGTGGTCTGCTTTCAACGGACCAGCCGGCTCGAAAGCAACTGCATTGGTGCGGAGCAGCCCTCAGAGCCCTTGCCCGCCCGATACCGTGGTGGCACACGTCCGTTCGCGCCCTGGAAGCCACGATGAGCGACCGGCCGGCCCCCGCCGACACCACCGCCCGGCAGTAACTGGAGCCCGCCGCCGACGGACTGCGCGCGTACGCGGCCCGGACCCGCGAGAGCGCCGACCAGCGCCTGATGCACGGCACCGCACAGCCCGCGCCGCGCCCAGATCGCGTTCTCCGACTCCGCCACCAAGCAGTTGGACGGCCATCACCGGCGAAGCCGAGCTGCACGCCCTGGACCGTGCCCTGGTCGTCGTCTCCGTCAACCCGGATGTTGGCGAGCCGCTCCTGGCGATACCACCGGTCCTCGGCTGCGTGAGTACGCCGACGAAGTCGAGCACGTGCGCCTGCTGTACTGGGTGAGCGCCCTGGGCACCGTGGTGGTCGTAGCGTTCATCGAAGTCCGACCGCGAAGGAGTCGCAGTGCCGACCGTCTTGGGGAAGAGCGGATATCCAGTCGCCGGGTGCCCGGGCGCTGGTGACAGTCAGGGATCGGCCCTGCCGGGCACTGACGTCAATGACGGGCCGCTACGTGCGGGGGTCCCTGGCTGCCCTGGTCGGAGAACCGAGGAGAACAACTGTCCGGGGCATGGGCGGCGCACATGAGAGATACAGTCAATTCGTGTTGACAGCAGCGCAGTTGAGTAGACACTTTAGGGCCCATGCGCCCACCTACGTCGGGCTTGCAGCCGTCATCGGTACGGTTATGGCCGGGCACCTCCAGGCGCAGGGCGTTCTGGAAACGGGAGAGAAGCAGGCGGCAAGCATCCTGGAAGCGACGCGGATCGAGGCGGCCGGCCGGCAGGACCGTGACCGGGCGCGTGAACAGGTGACCCGTTACGGCGAACTGATCCAGTCCTCTGCCCGCATGCGCTTCCTGATGCAGCGCTTCGAAAGACTTGACACGAAGTCCCGGCGCGATCCGACGATCGTCGCCGAACTCATGTCAGGCACCGACGACTTGGCGGCGAAGGCGAATTCGGCGGCGGTGATCCTGCAAAGCCATGAAAGCAAGGCAGTACGGGAGAACTCCCACGGCATCGCCTTCACGATGCCCTACGCCGCACAGTGCCTGGAGACAGGCCTGCCGGGTAACACGAACGGCTACCGGGTGGACTACCCGGGCCGGGGGCTCACCGGCTGCGGGAACCTGCGGGAGTGGCTGGAGGTCCACGAGGGCAGTCTGGCGAAGGAGGCGCCCACCTTCTCGTAGCCACAGCACCACCGTGGCCCGCCCCCTTTCCTGAAGGTGTCGGCAGCTGAAGGTTCATTCACTGCCCTTCTGAACCCTGCCCCCGCACTCCAGACAGTCCCTACCGGAAGAACGTCAACTACGGCTCCACCCTGTGGCGCAAGGTTCACCGACCATGAGCCGGGCGCGTACGACCGTTTGGAAGGGCGGGCTACGGTCCGCGCCCCGACCCACGACACCACCCTCTACCTGCACCACGGATTCGACCCCACCCGACACCACACCTGACGCCCCGCCTGGCTGCGTTCACGAGAAACCGCAGCGAATTTCGTTCGGTGAGCAGCCGCGAAAAAGCGTGCACACCGGCCACTTGCGAACGTTCAAGTGATTCTCGGGAAGGGGTGAATTCTCATTGGAAAAGGACTGCGGAACCCGGGATCACAGCGTCACAGCACGACTGCCGTCGGGGGCACAGGACGAGACAGTTGGCGCCGTCGCCCAGCCCGGACTCGCGGTGTCTTCGTAGTCCACCGCGTGTGGTCGCCGGGCGCGTATCGGCTCCAGGTGCCGCCGGTCGGTGACCAGGCAGGTGGTGGCCTTTCGTGGTAGCTGCCGAAGCCGCTCCGTTCGCACGAGGACGTCCTCACGCAACGGCTCCGCCGGCGCCGAAGGGCAAATGCCCAGGTCACGCTTGGTGTTGGGCGCGGCTGCCAGGTGCCGGACGACTCGCCTCCACCATCGGCCGTGACCAGGGACACGGCATCAATGCCTCATTTGCCTCTTTTGCTGATTCTGTCGCTCTCCTGGCAGTGAGACCGCGCGGTCTCACTGCTGGTTCTTCGCCGCCGGCGCGATTGGCCGGGACTGCTTTGGTGCGGGTAAGCATGAAGACATCCCCCGCACCCCTGCGCTGCCTCACCGCTGCGCATCAGTGGTGTCCCGTGACCTCCCTGGAAGAACGCCGATGCACGTACCCACCCCCCGGGACCTGCCGTCCCTGCCCTTCCCACACCGCCTCGAACCGTTCACCGACGACCTGGAGCGGGACGAGGTCTACGAGTGGCTCCACATCGACGGCTGTACCTTCGACGACACCGACTGCGGCATGACGCGCTTCAGCGAGTGCTTCCTGTCTTCGGTGACCTTTCACCGGCGGCCGGTTCCGGCGCGCACGCCTGGACACCGTGTGGCTGGACAACATCCGCACCGTGAGCAGCGACCTCGCCGAGACAACCTGGTTGGACACCGAGTGCCGCTCCAGCCTTCTGGCCGGCACCCAGCTCCACGGCAGCCAGATGCGCCGCACTGTCTTCCACCACTGCAAGTTCGACTCGGTCACCCTGCGCGCGGCTCAGTTGCGCGACGTCACCGTCGCCGACTGCCTGCTGCGCGAGGTGGACGTTGCCGGCGCGACCCTCACGGGTGTCACTTTCCCGGGAACGGCCCTGGACCGGGTCGACTTCACCAAGGCCACCCTCGCCCGGGTCGACTTCACCAAGGCCACCCTCGCCCGGGTCGACCTGCGTGAGGCGACCTCACTGGGCGTCACCTCCGGCGTCGAAGCCCTCAAGGGCGCCACCATCAGCACCCTCCAGCTCTTCGACCTCGCCCCGGCACTCGCTCAGCACATCGGCGTCACGGTGAAGGACAGCTGACCACCTCCAGTGCCACCACTCCGACTCTGAATCTGCTGTGGGTTCGTGGTGTGTCCGTCTGAGTAGCACTTCGTCCAGCCGTTCGATCTGCACCCTGAGTTGGGCGGCGGCCCTCGGTGGCAGCATGCAAAGAGCCTCTTGCCGCTTGTCCCGGGTCCAGCCCGCGCGATCGCCGGCCTGGAGGAAGCACTCGAAGCCGTCGACCTCCTGGACGAGGCCCTGGCTCTGGACCTTCGCCGCCCGCAGGACTACTTCGGCCGGGTGTGGTCCACCGCCTTCCGGGCCCACGAACTGGCCCGGGCCGACACCGAGGGGGTCGCATGAGCTCCGGCCCCACCTCCACCACAGCAGCCATCGCTGCCCGCCGACGGCAGGCAGAGCAGAAGATCGCGACTGTCGAGAAGGCCATTGGTCAGCTGCGGCGCGAACGCGGGCGCCTGGCTGTCCGGGCCGTCGCCGAGCGAGCGGGCGTCTCCGCCACGTTTCTCTGCGAGAACACTGCCGCCCGCAGACTGGTGAAGAACGCGGTCGCCGACAGCCGCAGCCGTCACGACCGCCATGGTCAAGCCGAGCACGAGCACGTCGAAGCGACTTGGCGCGAGCGCGCACTCAATGTTGAGGCAGGGCTCACCCGCACCCAGAAGGAGGCCCTCGCCCGGCGGCAGTGGATCGGCGAGCTGATGGGCCAGATCCGCGACTTCGACCAGATGGTCCCCGGTGAGTCCGTCCAATTCCTGATCACTGAGAACACCACCCTCAAACGACGCGTCCAGCAGTTGACGGGAGAACACCGCAAACTCCAGGAGCGGCTCGAAGGAGCTCGGTCCAACCTCCGCTTCGCGGACAGACGCATTGCCGATCTTGAAGCGCAAAGTCTCGAACAGGACCGATGATGACCTTCGAACCAGGGCTTTCAGCGGATGCCTGATCTGTTGTGCAGCACATCTCACCAGGTCCCACCGGAAAATGGATCGTCAAGGCGAACCCAGCCTCCTACCGTTCCTCCATGCAGATCGTTGTGACGCTGGACTGTGTCGACATCGAAGCGCAAGCGAACTTCTGGCTCGGTGCACTCGCCCCGCTGGACTACCGTCGCGGCTTCCACGGACCTCCATACCTGAGCCTGGTCGGGCCTGCTCCTGCACCAACCCTTCTCCTGCAGCACGTCCCGGAACCAAAGCAGGGCAAGAACCGCATGCATCTTGACCTCGACTTTGGCACCGCAGCCCTGACGTCCGAGGCCAACCGCCTCGAACAGCTGGGCGCTACGAGGCTCTCCGAAGAACTCAGCGAACACGGCTTCCTCTGGATCGTCGTTGCCGACCCGGAGGGCAATGAGTTCTGCGTTTTCAATCCCCCGAAATCACTTCGTCGTGGACACCTACGCAACACATGACTCCAGGTCGGAACCAACACGGAAACTTCGAGACTCGGTAAAGACCACGACTTGACCGTGTTCCTCGAAGCCGCCGGGATCATTGACCCTGAGTCGATTCTGGACGATCCCCTGTGGGTGGAGTGGCGGGGCTCCGGATCCCACCCAGTTCGACGCCGCCTGATCGGGCGGGCGGTTGGGGGTATTGGCCCTAACGGGGTCAATATCGGGGTGGGGCGGTGCAGCTGTCGGGACGTGACTATTTGCCCATTCGCACGCTGATCTGTGGCTGACACCTTTGGCGGGGCGCACGGCGACGTCTGGTCCGGCGTCCTGGATCAGGCCGACCGCGCCCTGGCCGCCCGAGTCCCTGGTTTAGTCCCTCGATAAAGGCGCAGCTCAGAGGGTTTTGCTCTGCCTGGGCAAGGGGCTGAAGGGACTCAAAATCCATGTTCCAGTCATTACGTGTGTGTATGCGCGCACGCGAGTACAGGTGCCCTATACCCCGAGCGGCTCATAACTGAGACTTTCAGTCCCTCGATCAAGTGCCAAAGCCCCTGTGACCTGCTCTTTTCCATGAGGGACTGAACAGTGTCCAACTGAGTCCCGGTCCTTCAGTCCCTCCAGCCTCCGTCAGGGTCGGCACGTCCGGCCGACCGAGCCGATCACCTGCTTGTCCAAGGAGCAGACCTCTCAACTTCCCAGGCAGTGAAGGGACTGAAGGGACCAGAGCCGGGGAATGCCTGCACCCCTGTAGGCTCTGGCCTCATTGGAAAACTCAGTCACTTCGGTCCCTTTCTGGGGGCTGGCAACGCTGTGACCTGGTCTTATGCCGCAGGGACTGAGAGGGACTGAACAGGCTATTGGTCCCTCGGCAAGGATGATCAGCGTGCCGCGTCAACGTGAGACCAGCGTTCCCCGCTCCGTGGGAACCGCCAGTCCTTACGCTGACGGGCTGTGGCTCGTTTTTGGCTGCTGCAGCGGTTGCCCCTGCGGTGATCGAAATTGGATCGTCTGCGGCTCGTGGTCAGTCGTAGGGTGCGGCAATGGACTGGAACGCCTGGCATGGCAAGTACGACGTAGCGGACTCCTGGATGGAACGGAGGCTGCGGACCGTTCAATCGCAGACCTGGGCTGCCCTTGACGATGCCCCGGCCGGACCGTTGAAGGTGATCAGCCTGTGCGCCGGGGACGGTCGCGACCTCCTCCACGTCCTGTCCGATCATCCGCGCCGCCACGAGGTGCGGGCGCGGCTTGTCGAGTTGGACTCCCGCAATACCGCCGCGGCTTCGGAGGCGGCCCGCCTGGCAAAGCTGGACCAGGTCGAGGTAGTGACGGGCGACGCCTCTCTCATTGACCAGTACCGGGACATGACTCCCGCGGACCTCGTTCTGGTCTGCGGTGTCTTCGGAAATATCACCGACAGCGACATCGAGGGCACCATCGGCGCCTGCAACCAGTTGTGCAAGACCGGTGGCACCGTCATCTGGACCCGCAACCGTGCCGCCCCCGACCGAGTGCCCATGATCTGCGATTGGTTCGACGAACAGGGTTTCGAACTGCAGTGGCTGTCCGAACCGGGTGCTGGCTACGGGGTCGGTGTGCACCGGTTCACCGGCACTCCTCAACCCCTGCGCACCAGCGCCCGACTGTTTGAGTTCGTGGGCTACGACGTGCTCCGTCAGCGTGAGGCCGCACAATCCGGCTGACCTCCGTCATGGCAGCACCACTCCTGTCTAAGCAATTGCCCTGTCCGACCAGCCGCCACAAGATCAGGCAGCGCCCCGCGAACGTTCAACCAGGACGCCACTCTCGAACCGGGCGCCCGTGCGGACCAAGGGCACGAGGTGGGGTGCGGTGATCGCGCGCCAGCGGGCCTGGGCGGACTCGGCGAGCTTGAACATCATCGCCAGGGCCGCGGCCGGGCTGCCGGCGCCGCGGGTGACCTTGGTCCGCAGTTTTACCGTGCTGAAGGTCGACTTGATCGGATTCGTCGTGCGCAGGTGGACCCAGTGCTCAGCCGGGAAGTCGTAGAACGCCAGGAGTTCCTCGACGTCGTCGGTGATCTTCTTGACAGCGTTGGGCCACTTCGCGCTGTAGGCACGCCCGAAGTCCTTCACCGCCTTCCCGGCGTGGTCGCGGCCCTCAACGTTGTAGATTTCCTGCAGCGCCTTCTTCGTGCTGGGCTGAGCCGATTTCGGCAGGGCGTTGACCACATTCCGGGTTTTGTGAACCCAGCACCGCTGATGTCTGGCCTGCGGAAACACCTTGGCCAGGGCCCGCCACAGACCCGTGGCTCCGTCGCCGACGACGAGCTCGGGATCGCGCATGCCGTGTCGGCGGCAGTCCCGCAGGAGGTCGGCCCAGGACTCGGTCGACTCGTGCAGGCCCTCGGCGAGCGCAATCAGCTCCTTACTGCCGTCGGTGCGCACACCCATGAGGACCAGGACGCAGGAGTGTGCTTGGCCGAGGCGGACCTTGGGGTGGACGCCGTCGGCCCACACGTACACGTAGTCGGATCCGGACATGTCCCGGTTCTGGAAGGCGGCGTGGTCGTCGCTCCACTGCTTGGTCAGCCGGGTCACCGTGGCCGGCGAGAGCCCAGCGGCCGAGCCGAGGAACTGCTCCATCGCGGGTATGAAGTCGCCGGAGGACAGACCGTGCAGGTAGAGCAGGGGCAGAATCTCGCTGATCTTCGGGGACTTCCCGCACCAGGGGGCGAGGATCTTGGACGAGAGCCGCTTGCGCTCGCCCGTGTCGCCCTCGACCCGCTTGTCGTTGAATCGCGGTGACTTCACCGCAATCGGCCCGGCGGCGGTGGTCACCGTCCGCTCGCGGTGGTGGCCGTTGCGGACCACCAGACGGCGACCTGCCTCGTCCCGCTCGCCCGCCAACTCAGCCATGTACTGGTGCCCGCCCTCGCCACCCACGCGACCGACGCCTTCACCCACTCTCTCCAGAGCGGCGGCCTCCTGTTCGCCGTGGCGGCCGTCGTGTTCTTCCTGACCCCCAAGGGCACCGAAGTCTCGAACGCCAAGCACTGACCCCAGCACAAGAACCGGCCCCGGACGCAACCGCGCCCGGGGCCCCGTCATACCCCGCGCCCGAGCCGGCAAGATCCGGAAGAGACGCCCCAGGCCGCCGCCCGCGAAGGCCCTCCCCGCGACCGGCGAGGAGGGCCACCAGACGGCACGGTGTCGCGGCCGGCCTGTTCAGGTACGTGGGACGTTCCTGGCGCGGACGAGCACCACCGCGCTGTCAGTCGCCCGTGCCGTCCGCACCCGGCCGCACAGCAGGATTGCCGGCTACTCGGCGTGTACGAGAAGATCCGCGAGCCCCGCCACTGCATCGGGGTCCCCGGCCGTACGGGTCGAGGCCCGGTACGGCCCGCCACCGGCAGGGGGCGGGCGACGCCATCTCGACGTGCGGCGGGCCCTGGAGATCATGTCGACGTGCGGCGGGCCCAGGAGTGACTCCGTCCTGCGCTCGAACCGAACGTACGCATGCGACCGCGGAGCGTGGGTGAAGTCGGCAGAGTGCCGCAGGGTGCACCCGACGCGCCGCACTGACCACCGGAAACGCAGGTGAGAGGCGCGCAGAACCCCTGGTATTGTTTTCCATGTCGCCGCGGGAAACCGGGGCCGACCACCCGGTCCGGGTGGCGGAATGGCAGACGCGCTAGCTTGAGGTGCTAGTGCCCTTTATCGGGCGTGGGGGTTCAAGTCCCCCCTCGGACACAATGGTCGACCGACCTAATGAAGCCGGTCACAGAGACACTTTGTCACTGTGACCGGCTTTGTTGTTGTGGTGGACACGATCTGGCGCTGCTGCGAGCTCGCAGCAGCGCCAGATCTGTTTGTGCCGTTCGGATGCGGAGTTCCTGCCAGCGGCGGATGCCGGTCCTGGGCGAAGTCGACGGACTCGCGGCGGAAGATCGCGCGCCCATGGCTGGGGGCGTGGCTTTGCCCTGCCGGGAGCCGGACGCTGTCGTAGGGGCAGGACGACCGGGCGGGTCCGGTGCGCGCGGGCCCGCCCGGCCGGCGCCGGGGTGCTGGTCAGCCGAGGGGCAGTTCCAGGGCGGCTTCGTGCCCGGTCGGGGAGGTGATGGTGAGGGTGCCGTCCTGCTTGCCGGTGAACGCGTAGAGGCGGTCTCGGCTGTTGACGACCAGCATGAGGCGGTGGCCGTCGGCGAGGTCGTAGGCGGCGGGCTGGAGCGTCCAGTCGACGGTCCGGTCCGTGCCGGTGACCAGGCCTGTGGTGGTGAGGGGTTCGTGGGTGATGATCCGGGCGGTGCCGTCCGGGCCCACGTCGAAGAGGTAGGCGACCAGGGTCGCGGCGTCGCCCACCTCGGCGCGGACGGTGAGCCTGAGCTTGGCGGCGCCGCGGATGCGGCGCCCGCCGGCCAGTTCCTCGGTGGACCAGACAAGGAGCCGGTCGCGGTCGAAGCCGGCCGGGTCGTAGGTCTTGGGGTTGCCGAACCACTCCTTCTGTCCGGTCTCCATGATGTCGTCCATGGCGGTGGCGGTGGTCTCGTCCCCGGCGGTGAACGCCCGGCTCCAGCCCGTGGACGGCTTGTCGGACAGGGCGCCCTCGCCGTCCCCGTCGGTGCCGCTCAGGTACCAGGCCTCGGTGCCGGTGGTGGCCTCGGACCAGGAACGGAGCGATTCGCGCTGTGCTGCCTCGTCAATCCGGTCGCCGCCGGTTCCGGTCGGCTTGGTCTTGTAGGTGAACATCACCTGGCTGTTGACCACCGGCCAGTCCGGCACCTTGTTGGCCGTGCCGAGCAGGTGGTGGTCGAGCCAGGCGTAGGCCTCCGTCGTCGGCTTGAGGTAGCCCCAGAACGGGGTGCCGCTCGGCATGCCGGTGATGCCGACGCCCTCCGGGGCGCCATGGTCGCCGATCCACAGGTTCAGGTGCTTGGGGACGGTGAGCTTCTCGAAGGCCGCGATCGCCTCACCCGCGGGGAACAGGCTCTCGTGCCAGGTGTTCGAGTAGAAGGTCGGGACCCCACGGGCGTTGGTGATGTCCACGTAGGTCTCCGGGGACCGCACGGTGCCCCACTCCACCACCTCCTCCATGTTCTGCCCGTCCTGGAAGTTCTGGAGGATGCGCCACGTCGCGTCGTCGAACTTCTCCTTCTCCTTGCCCTTCTCGGCTCCGGTGAAGTTGATCAGCAGCTCCACGGCCTTCTCGTGCCGGGTGCCGTTGTCGTAGAGGCTGGTGGCCAGGTTGCCCCACGTGCTGAGGGCGACCACGGCGGCGACCCGGTTCTTCTCGTCGTGCGCGGCGACCAGCTGGCTGATCCCGGAACCGTAGGACAGGCCCAGGAACCCGACCCTGCTCGGCGCGAACAGCCCTTCCGCGTGGTCGATCACCTTCGACCCGTCCGCCCAGTCGTCCGGGCCGGCGACGCCGATGAACCCGTCGGACGTGAACGGCCCGTCCGGCTCGCCGAATCCGCGGGGCGTGTACGCCAGAACGTGGTAGCCGCGCGCCGCCAGGGAGAGGTATCCCACCATGAACGGCATCCAGCCGTACGGGTTCCACCCGGCGGGCACGATCACCACCGGGCGCGGCTCCGAGGTCTTCTGCTTGATCGCGAACGCGGAGAGGCCGATCTCGTCCGTCACGGCAATGCGAGGGAAACTGACCCCGGCCTGCCGCAGGACCCGCTCCACCAGCTCCCGCAGCCCTTCGGGAAGCGCCCCGGCCGGGGCCGTCCCCTGGAGCGCCGCGAGCAAGGCCCTCGCGACGGCGAGTACCGACGGGTTGATGTCGAGGCTCGCGCCGCGCCAGATGCCGTTGGCAGCGATGTCCGCGAGGGTCGCGTCGGTGACCGACGCGACCGGCTCTCCGCCTTCTGTAGTCAT
This sequence comes from Streptomyces sp. NPDC047917, assembly GCF_043204345.1. NCBI lineage: Bacteria > Bacillati > Actinomycetota > Actinomycetes > Kitasatosporales > Streptomycetaceae > Streptomyces > Streptomyces sp. NPDC047917. The sequence continues at coordinate 191,728 of NZ_JBIDCA010000011.1, read as the reverse complement.
GTGAACCGCTCCGTTCCTTCTGTGGCTGGATGACCAGGACGCCCGCCGGGCGCCAGGCGGATCATGGACAGGGGTGCACACACCGAAACGGAAGGGCGACCGACCGCACTCGATCGGATGGAGAACCCCCAGCCTGTGGTCCCGGCAGCGGTGTACTCCGCGGACGGGCCGGGCTCGGCCGGTGGCCTTCTGCGAACAGGCCCGAAGAGGGTGCGGCCACTGCCGAAGTCCGGTCACGACGGCCGCGACCGGGCCATGACGCAACGATGACCGGTTGACGCCCCCGACAGGGTGCCCGGCCGGCGTCGAGGCAGTCCGCCCGATCCACGACGAGATCAGGGCCGCCTGAGGGGAAAGGCCCTTTATGTCGCCCCGCCGCCCGGTCATGGTCGGCTTGACGGCAGCCGGGCGGGCGCAGCTGGAACAGGTGATCCGCGGACAGGCGGCATCGAGGAGGGGTACTCGTCCAGCTGAACCACGCGGAGCAACGCCAACTGGCCGGACTTCTCACGTCTTTGGCAGCCGAACAGGTCACGGGCGCGCCCAGTCTCACGATGGCGTTCATCGGTGTTCACCGGCGTGCGCGTCGGCGGGCAAGGGGCGCTCAGCCTCGTCGCGACCGCGACGGCGACCGCGACCGCGACGGCGACCGCGACCATGGCCATCTACATCGAGTGTTGCGGCGGACTGGCCATGGGTCTCACCGCGGCCGTCGGCACAGCGATCATGCCGCTCGTACCTCTGGCCCTGGAGCGAATGATCCGGTACCAGGGCCGGTGTGCGGCACCGGTACCGGAGGTCCACTGGCCCTCGTCCAGGGAAGGGGCCCGGCCGGCTCCTGTCGCCCGATAGCCCGATACCCCGATCGGTTGGTGTGCTCACCGGCTGCAAAGGCCGTCCGTGCGTCTAGTGGCCGCCGGTGAGTTCGCCGCTGAGCCTTTCGTGGATCCGGGCGCTCTGCTTGTTCAGGCCGGTGATCTCGACTCTCTTGCCGCGCTGGGCGTACTTGGTCTCGATGGCGTCCAGCGTGGCGACGGAGGAGGCGTCCCAGATGTGGGCGGCGGTCAGGTCGATGACGACCTTGTCGGGGTCGGTGGCGTAGTCGAACCGGCCGACGAGGTCGTTGGAGGAGGCGAAGAACAGCTCTCCGGTCACGGAGTAGACCACGGTGGTGCCGTCGGGGTCGGTGACCGCGGTGACTTCGGCGAGGTGGGCCACGCGCTTGGCGAAGATCACCATGGCGGTGACGGATCCGACGACGACACCGATGGCGAGGTTGGAGGTGGCGACCACGCACGCGACGGTGATGACCATGACGGCGATCTCGCCGGCAGGCATTCGCTTCAGGGTCTTCGGAGCGATGGAGTGCCGGTCGAAGGTCGCGAACGACACCATCACCATGACGGCGACCAGGGCGGCCATGGGAATGTCGGAGACGACCGGGCCGAAGGCGATGCACAGCACCATCAGGAACGCGCCCGCCAGGAAGGTGGAGAGGCGGGTGCGGGCGCCGGACACCTTCACGTTGATCATGGTCTGGCCGATCATCGCGCAGCCGCCCATGCCGCCGAAGAGGCCGGTGACGATATTGGCGATGCCCTGGCCGATGGACTCACGGGTCTTGGAGGAGCGGGTGTCGGTGATGTCGTCGACCAGCTTCGCCGTCATCAGCGACTCCATCAGGCCGACCAGTGCCATCGCGAGCGCGTAGGGGGCGACGGTGGTCAGGGTGTCCAGGGTGAACGGCACATCGGGCAAGCCGGGAACGGGCAGGGAGGACGGCAGTTCGCCCTTGTCGCCGACGGTCGGAACCGCGATCCCGGCAGCGACCGTGATGACCGTGAGGACGACGATCGACACGAGCGGGGCCGGAATCACCTTGGTGACCTTCGGGAAGAACACCATGAGCGCGAGCCCCGCCACGATGAGCGGGTAGACCGGCCAGGGCACATCGTGCATCTCCGGAACCTGGGCCATGAAGATCAGGATCGCGAGGGAGTTGACGAAGCCGACCATCACACTGCGCGGCACGAACCGCATCAGCTTCGCCACGCCGAGCGCGCCGAGGACGATCTGGAAGGCTCCGGCCAGGATCACAGCGGCGACGAGATACCCGAAGCCGTGCTCACGGTTCAGCGGCGCGATCACGAGCGCGACAGCTCCGGTCGCAGCCGAGATCATTGCGCGGCGTCCGCCGACGATCGAGATGGTCACGGCCATCGTGAAGGAGGCGAACAGGCCGATCGCCGGGTCGACTCCGGCAATGATGGAGAACGAGATCGCCTCGGGGATCAACGCGAGAGCGACGACGAGGCCGGCGAGGACCTCGGTGCGCCAGACCTTCGGGTTGTTCAGCCAGTCGGGGCGCAGGTCGCGCAGTCGCGCGGCCGGGGACGGTGCGGACGTGGACAAGAGCAAGTACCTGTCGTGCTCGGGCACACCTGGCATCACCCCGGGCGTGCAGGAAGGCGCGGGAGGGCCGGAGCGGCCGTCCGCGAAGCCCGCGTACGGCGGACTGACGTCAGAAAGGCGGGCAGGCGTAGGCGGGGCGCCGCGGGCGCTGCTCAGCGGCGGCGGATCACGGCGGGCAGACGTCGGCGCCGGGCACCATGGTCATGCGCACGCTCTCTCCTGCAGGCACCGGTCCTCGCCGGGGGCATCGTCGGCCCCGACACGGCTGACGGTCACGGAGCGATCCCGCACCATGAGAGCGGAGACGGAACGGAGCCGACCTCCACGATCAGTCACTCTACCCTAACGTGAGGGTAGAGATGAGTGCCGGTCGCCCGTGGCCCCGGCGACACGCCCGCGCGCGGTCCGGACCCGTCGGCATCCATCAATCGCGAGCCGGAGCCTCCGTGGCAGACCCTCCGGAAGCGGCCTGCTCACTTGGCGTTCGAGCCCCGGCATCCGCATTCATCCGGTCGCGCAGCGTGGCGGCAAAGTCCTCGGCCATCGCCAGTCGTGCGCGCAGGGTCTCGCACCGCGCGTCGGTCACCTTGCGGTACGCGTCAAGACGCTCACGAAGTCGCTCGCGCTCCGGGGGAGCGGGCGGATCGTCCTGGGAGCCGAGCCGGTCGGTGATCTCCAGCAGGTCACGCATCTCCTCAAGGGAGAAATCCAGCGGCTTCATGCGCCGAATCACCATGAGCCGACTGACGTCGGCCTCTGTGTAGAGACGGAAGCCGCCCTTGCTGCGGGCGGAGGGGACGATGAGTCCGACCTCTTCGTAGTGCCGGATCGTGCGCAACGACAGACCTGTCCGCTCTGCGACCTCGCCGATCTGCATGTGCCGCTCTTGCGCCATACCGCCCTGGATCCTCTCCGACCGCCCTGCCGTCCTGCACACGCGCGAACCGCACCAGCGTAGCCGCAGGTGAGAGTGGCGCCGGGGCTCAGAACCACCGGACCGGACCGGCAGCGGGAAACCGGTCGAGTGCCGGTCGGGAATCTTCCCGGTCGGCATTCCGTGTGCCGGGCCCGCGCGTCGATGCGGGATGCCGCATGTGATGCCGCGCCCTGCTCCCGAGCGTCCGTGCCTCGCCTCCGCCGGCTCCCGCGCCACTCGCCGGGCGTCGCCGACTGCTCGCCGCTCACTGCTCGTCGCTCGTCACGATCCGGTCTCGGACCGCGGGTGGGGGCTTGTTTCCGGCCGTGTAATCGTTTCCAATCTTCCGTGTAATCGATTCCACGGCTACGGCCCACTGGTTTCGAGGATCACGGAAACCACAAGGAGGTGGTCCGGACATGACGAGCATCAAGGATGTCGCGGCTCAGGCAGGGGTCTCTGTCGCCACGGTCTCCCGTGTTCTCAACAGTCATCCCTCCGTCAGCCCGGACGCGCGGACCCGGGTCCGCGCCGCCGTCGACGCCCTCGGCTACCGGCCCAACGCCGTCGCCCGCTCACTGCGCACCGATCAGACGCGCACCCTCGGCCTGGTCATCAGTGATGTGCTCAACCCGTACTTCACCGAACTGGCCCGCTTCGTCGAGGAGGAGGCCCGGGCCCTCGGCTACAGCGTCATCATCGGCAACGCGGACGAACGGCCGGAGCTTCAGGACCATCACGTCCGCACGCTCCTCGACCGCAGGATCGACGGGCTCCTCGTCTCGCCCGCCGACGGCGACTCCCCGCTCATGTCCGAGGTGTCGCGCGGCGGTACGCCGATGGTCTTCGTGGACCGCTGGATGCCCGGCGTCGACGTCCCCGTCGTACGCGCCGACGGCCGCCACGCGATCCGGGACCTGGTCGCCCATCTGCACGCACTCGGTCACCGCAGACTCGCCATCATCGCCGGTCCCGCCGCCACCACCACGGGCGACGAACGCGTCGAGGCCTTCCGCGAGGCGCTGCGCGCGTACGAACTCGACCTGCCCGAGGCCTACATCGGCCAGGGCGACTTCCAGGCGGACAGCGGCCGGCGCGTCACCGAACGCTTCCTGGCGCTCCCCGAGCCGCCCGAGGTCGTATTCGCCGCCGACAACCTGATGGCACTCGGCGCGCTGGACGCCATCCGGGCGGCCGGCCTGCGCGTTCCGCAGGACATGGGGCTCGCCGCCTTCGACGACATCCCGTGGTTCGTCCACACCGACCCGCCGATCACGGCGATCGCCCAGCCGACCGGCGAACTCGGCCGCGCCGCTGTCCGTGCGCTGGTCGACATGGTCGAGGGCCGGTCCCCGCAGTCCGTCACCCTTCCCGCCCGTCTCGTCGTACGCCGTTCCTGCGGCGAGCCCGCTTCGGACCAGAGGAGCAACCTGTGAGCAGGCCGGACGAGTTGCTGCGCATCGAAGGCGTACGCAAGACCTTCCCCGGCGTGGTCGCGCTGGACAGCGTGGACTTCGACCTGCGCGGCGGCGAGGTGCATGTCCTGCTCGGTGAGAACGGAGCGGGCAAGAGCACACTCATCAAGATGCTGTCCGGTGCCTACCGACCGGACAGCGGACGGATCTTCGCCAAGGGCCGCGAGGTCCGCATCCACGGCGCGCAGGACGCCGAACGGCTCGGCATCGCCACGATCTACCAGGAGTTCAACCTGGTGCCCGATCTGACGGTGGCCGAGAACATCTTCCTCGGCCGGCAGCCGCGCCGCTTCGGAATGATCGACCGGCGCCGTATGGAGTCGGACGCCGAGGTGCTCCTGCACCGGGTCGGTCTGCACGTCTCGCCGAAGGCCAGGGTCCGTGAACTGGGCATCGCCCGGCTCCAGATGGTGGAGATCGCCAAGGCGCTCAGCCTGGACGCCCGGGTGCTGATCATGGACGAGCCGACCGCCGTCCTCACCTCGGAAGAGGTCGACAAGCTCTTCCGGATCGTGCGGCAACTGCGCGAGGACGGGGTGGGAATCGTCTTCATCACCCACCACCTCGAAGAGATCGCGGCACTCGGCGACCGGGTCACCGTGCTGCGCGACGGCCGGTCCATCGGTCAGGTCCCCGCCTCGACGCCCGAGGCGGAACTCGTACAGCTGATGGTGGGACGCAGCATCGACCAGCAGTACCCCCGCGAACGCCCGGAAACCGGCGACCCGTTGCTCTCGGTGCGCGGTCTGACCCGCAACGGCGTATTCCACGACATCAGCTTCGAGGTACGGGCCGGAGAGGTGGTCGGTCTCGCCGGACTCGTCGGCGCGGGACGCACCGAGGTCGCCCGCGCGGTCTTCGGCGCCGACCCCTACGACAGGGGCACCGTCGACGTACGCGGCGAGCGGCTGGCCAAGCACGACGTCACCGCCGCGATGAGCGCCGGAATCGGCCTCGTGCCCGAGGACCGCAAGGGACAAGGCCTGGTGCTCGACGCCTCGGTCCAGGAGAACCTGGGCCTGGTCACCCTGCGTTCGGCCAGCCGGTCCGGACTCGTGGACCTCAAGGGACAGCGCGCGGCCGCGGCCCGGATCGCCGAACAGCTCGGCGTACGGATGGCGGGGCTCGGCCAGCACGTCCGTACGCTCTCCGGCGGCAACCAGCAGAAGGTCGTCATCGGGAAGTGGCTGCTCGCCGACACCGGCGTGCTGATCCTCGACGAACCCACCCGTGGGATCGACGTCGGCGCCAAGGTCGAGATCTATCAGCTCATCAACGAGCTGACCGCATCGGGCCACGCGGTTCTGATGATCTCCAGCGACCTGCCCGAAGTCCTCGGCATGAGCGACCGGGTGCTGGTCATGTCCCAGGGCCGGATCGCCGGAGAACTCCCCGCCCACGAAGCGACCCAGGACGCGGTGATGGCTCTCGCCGTCGGCGCGGCCCCCACGACAGCGCCCACCACGACTACGGCGGCGGATCCGACCGTGAACGAAGAGGAGAGCCCCCGTGGCCACTGACACGCTCAAGAGCAATACGGGCGCCAGCGGCGCCGCAGGGCGCACGGTCCGCCGGCTCCTGCTCGAAAACGGCGCCCTGAGCGCCCTGGTCGTACTCCTGGTGGCGATGTCGCTGCTCTCCGGCGACTTCCTGACCACCCAGAACCTGCTGAACGTCGGTGTACAGGCCGCCGTCACCGCGATCCTCGCGTTCGGCGTCACCTTCGTCATCGTGTCGGCGGGCATCGACCTGTCCGTCGGCTCGGTGGCCGCGCTCTCCGCGACGGTCCTCGCCTGGTCGGCCACCTCGGAGGGGCTGCCGGTCTGGCTGGCCGTCGTCCTCGCCGTCGCCACCGGCATCGCCTGCGGCTTCGTCAACGGGGCCCTCGTCTCGTACGGCAAACTGCCGCCGTTCATCGCGACGCTCGCGATGCTGTCCATCGCGCGGGGTCTGTCCCTGGTCATCTCCCAGGGGAAGCCGATCGACTTCCCGGACCCGGTCTCCGCGCTCGGCGACACGCTCGGTGGCTGGCTGCCCGTCCCCGTCCTCGTGATGGTCGTGATGGGTCTGATCGCGGCGCTGATCCTCGCCCGTACCTACATCGGCCGTTCGATGTACGCGATCGGCGGCAACGAGGAGGCGGCCCGGCTCTCAGGGCTGCGTGTCAAGCGGCAGAAGCTGGCGATCTACGCACTGTCCGGGCTCTTCGCCGCGGTCGCGGGCATCGTCCTCGCGTCCCGGCTGACCTCCGCGCAGCCGCAGGCCGCGCAGGGGTACGAACTCGACGCGATCGCCGCGGTCGTCATCGGCGGCGCCAGCCTCGCCGGCGGTGTCGGCAAGGCGTCCGGCACACTGATCGGCGCGCTCATCCTCGCCGTGCTGCGCAACGGGCTGAACCTCCTCTCCGTGTCCGCCTTCTGGCAGCAGGTCGTCATCGGTGTCGTCATCGCCCTCGCCGTGCTGCTGGACACGGTCCGCCGCAAGGCCGGATCCGGCGCCGCCCCGGGCGGTTCCTCTGCCGCTCCGGGGTCGCCGGGATCGGGCCGCAAGGGAGCGGGAGCGCTGAAGTTCGGCATCGCCGCAGTGTGCGTGGCCGTCGTCGTGGGCGGGGTGTCCTACTTCAACTCCGGCTCCTCCGGAGGCAACACCAAGGTGGGCATGTCGCTCTCCACACTCAACAACCCCTTCTTCGTGCAGATGAAGGCGGGCGCACAGGCCGAGGCCAGGACGGCCGGGGTCGACCTCACCGTCACCGATGCGCAGAACGACGCCTCGCAGCAGGCCAACCAGCTCCAGAACTTCACGAGTTCCGGAGTGAAGTCGATCATCGTCAACCCGGTGGACTCCGATGCGGCGGGCCCCGCCGTCCGGGGCGCCAACAAGGCGGACATCCCGGTGATCGCCGCCGACCGAGGGGTCAACAAGGCACGGACCGCCACACTCGTGGCATCCGACAACGTGGCAGGTGGCAGGCTCGCCGCCAAGGCACTGGCCGACCGGCTCGGGGGCAGGGGCAGCATCATCGTGCTGCAGGGGACGGCCGGAACCTCGGCCAGCCGTGAGCGCGGCGCCGGATTCGCCGAAGGACTCAAGGCGTATCCGGGCATCAAGGTCGTCGCCAGGCAGCCGGCGGACTTCGACCGCACGAAGGGCCTGGACGTCATGACCAACCTGCTCCAGTCCCACCCCGGGATCACCGGTGTCTTCGCCGAGAACGACGAGATGGCGCTCGGCGCGGTCAGGGCGCTCGGCAGCAGGGCGGGCACGTCGGTGTCCGTCGTCGGATTCGACGGAACTCCCGACGGTCTGAAGGCGGTCGGAGCAGGCACGCTGTACGCGTCCGTGGCCCAGCAGCCGAAGGAACTCGGCCGGATCGCCGTGCAGAACGCGGTGAGGGCGGCAGAGGGCAAGAAGGTCGACAGCATGGTGAAGGTGCCGGTCAAGGTCGTCACCAAGAGCAACGTCGCCGATTTCTCCTGAACAGCGTCCCCTCGCGCGGCGTCCGACCCCGGAAAGCAGGAACAATGCACGTCAACGATCACGACCGGTACGACCTGCTGGTCGTGGGCTCCGCCAACGCCGACCTGGTCGTCGGAGTCGAACGCCGCCCAGCGGCCGGTGAGACCGTGCTCGGCTCCGATCTGGCCGTCCACCCGGGCGGCAAGGGCGGGAACCAGGCGGTCGCCGCCGCCCGCCTCGGTGCCCGCACGGCCCTGCTGGCCCGGGTGGGCGACGACGCGCACGGCCGCCTGCTGCTGGAATCACAGCGGGCGGCGGGCGTCGAGACCGCCGGTGTCCTCGTGGGCGGTGCCCCCACCGGCGTGGCGCTGATCACCGTGGATCCCTCGGGCGACAACAGCATCGTGGTGTCGCCGGGGGCCAACGCCCGGCTCACCCCCAAGGACATCCGGGCGGCCGGCGCGCTCTTCGGCGCCGCCCGGGTCGTCTCCGTGCAGCTGGAGATCCCGCTGGAGACGGTTGCCGAGGTGGCCGGGGCGATGTCGCCCGGAAGCAGGCTGGTGCTGAACCCCTCTCCGCCCGCGCCCCTGCCCGACCGTGTGCTGGGTGCCTGCGACCCCCTGGTGGTCAATGAGCACGAGGCGCGCTGCTTGCTGGGCCAGTCCGCGGGCAGTACGCCTCAGGAGTGGGCGCGGGCACTGCTCGGTCTCGGCCCCCGATCGGTCGTGGTCACGCTGGGGGCGGCGGGAGCTCTCGTCGCGGACGGCCGTACCGGCGATGTCGTACCCGTTCCGAGCCCCGAGGTCGAAGCCGTGGACACGACCGGGGCGGGCGACGCCTTCACGGCAGCCCTGGCCTGGCGGCTCGGCCTGGGGGAGGAGCTCACGGAGGCCGCCGCGTTCGCCGTGAGAGTGGGGGCGGCGGCCGTCACCCGGCGGGGTGCGCAGGAGTCCTTCCCCATGGCGGGCGAAGTCCCGGCCGCAGCGGAAGTCGCCGCCCCGTGAAGAAGGCAGGAATCCTCAACCGCCACCTTGCCGGAGCCCTGGCCGAGCTGGGACACGGCGACGGAGTGCTGATCTGCGACGTGGGCATGCCCATCCCGGCCGGCCCCCGCGTCGTCGACCTGGCCTTCCGCGCCGGTGTCCCCTCGTTCGCCGAGGTTCTCGACGGTCTGCTGGACGAACTCGTCGTGGAGGGCGCGACAGCGGCACACGAGGTCATGGAGGCCAACCCGGAGACCGCGCGTCTCCTGACCGACCGCCTGACCGGGCTCGCCCACGTACCCCACGACGAGCTCAAGCTGCTCTCGGCCGGTGCCCGGCTGGTGGTACGGACGGGAGAGGCGCGGCCGTACGCGAATGTGCTCCTGAGGTGCGGGGTCTTCTTCTGACCTCTCCGCATGGGCCGGGCGGTATCGTGCGGTGCACGAGAAGAGGGGCGGGCGGGTCGGTGGAACCGGTGCTGTTGGTGGATGTGGACGGGCCGCTGAACCCGTATGCCGCCAAGCCGTACCGGCGGCCCGAAGGCTATGAGACGCACCGGTTCCTGACGCCTCGCTGGAAGGCCGCCGAGCGGCGGCGGCTCATCGGGAGAGGGACGCCGGACAAGGCGGTGAAACCGCTCCGGGTGTGGCTCGATCCGAGGCACGGTCCGGCGCTGGAGGCGCTTCCTCTCGACCTGGTGTGGGCGACGACGTGGGAGGAGGAAGCCAACGAATTCATCGCACCGGTCCTGGGACTGCCCGAACTGCCCTTCATCGCCTGGTCCCCGTCGCGGACCGTGCCGGACGGCGGTGTGTTCTGGAAGACGCCGGAAATCGTCGAGTGGGCGCAGGGCCGGCCGTTCGCCTGGGTCGACGACGAGATCACGGAGGCGGACCGCACCTGGGTGCGCGAACACCACGACGGTCTCGCACTGCTGCACCGCATCGACCCCCGGCACGGCCTTTCCGGGGACGACTTCGCCACGCTGACGGCTTGGGCGGCCGGCCTGGACCGGCGTCCTGGGGGCTGAGCCGGTCCAGGCACGTGGAGAAGGACGAGACCTTCTCGGCCGCGAATGCCGTCCTGCCCGCTGTCCCGGTGGCGGTGCCCCGGAAGCGGAGTTCCCGCCCCCGCGGTCGTCGCGGGCCTACGGCGGATGATGAACGGACCATCAGTAACCCACGGCCGAGGTCGCTTTGGGGCGGGCGTGACGTAGCGTTGCCCTTTTGGTGGTGCTCGAAGGAGCACCGCGAGGCATCGTTGTGCCCCCATCATCCGGGGCACCGAGGGGTTTTGGGATGAAGCTCTGCTTCCTCGTCGAAGAGCTGTACCGGCATGACGGCATGCCGCTCGACGTCGTCCGGCAACTGAAGGCGTGGGGACACCAGGTGGACGTGGTGCGCCCCGGCGGCTCACTCCTGCGGATCTCGGAGGAGGTGCGGGCGGGAACCCATGACGCCTGGGTACTCAAGACCGTGTCCGGCGGCCCCGGACTCACCCTGCTGGAGGCCGCGGCGGCGGTGGGACTGACCACGGTGAACGACGCACGGTCCATCCGCGCGGTGCGTGACAAGGTCCTCACCTCGGTGATCGCGCGCCAGCACGGACTGCCGGTTCCGGTCACCTATTCGGCACCGAGGGCCTCGCTGTTCGCGGACGTACCCGCGGAGCTCTTCCCCCTGGTGGTCAAGCCCGCCGACGGCAGCTCGGGGCGCGGGGTACGGCTCGTGACGGAACCCGGGCAGCTGGCCGAGGCGGAGCAGCCGGACGAGGGCCAGCTCATCGCACAGCCCTACGTGGCCAATGCGGGCTCCGACCTGAAGGTCTACTGCCTCGCGGGCGAGTTCCACGCGACCGTGCGCCGCTCCCCGCTCCACCCGGACGCGCCGGTCGACGAGAGGGCCGTCCCGCTGCCCGCCGAGGTGGCCGAGGCCGCGGCGAAGGTGGGAGCGGTCTTCGGACTCGATCTGTACGGCATCGATGTGGTGCTCGGCCCGGACGGCCCCGTGATCGTCGACATCAACGACTTCCCGAGCTTCCGTCAGGTCCCGGACGCCGCGTCCCGGCTGGCCGGAGCCGTCCTTGAACTGGCCAGGTCCGGCGGCGCCCACCGGGCGGGAACGCCCGCCGCCACTCCGCGCGTTCCCGTGCCGGCGCAGGGCCCCCAGGTGCGATCCCGTCCGCATCTCGTGGTCGGACTCGGTCCCGGCACCGAAGCGGACATGGTGGCGGCTGTGCCCGAGGGCGCGCGGATATGAAGGTGTGTCTGCTGACCGACAAACCCGATCATCCGCTGCTCGCCGCGGTCTCCGCCGTACTGGTCGCGGCGGGGCACCAGGTGACGTTCTCGGACCCGGATCGCGCAGTCGCGTCCCCGTCGCGACCGGTGCCCCCGGACGGACTCGCCGATGTCTACCTCCTGAAGGCGCACACGCCCCGGGCGCTGGCGCTGGCACGCTCTCTCGAAGCGCTCGGCGCCCGGGTGGTGAACTCCGCTGCCGCGACGGAGCTGTGCCAGGACAGGAGCCGGATCGCCGCAGTGGCGGCGGAGGCCGGCCTGCCGATGCCCCGGACACGGACCCTGGACGCGCTGTCCGGAGCCCTTGGCGGAGCGGAGCCGGCGCAGAACGGCTATCCGCTCATGGTCAAGAGCCGCCACAGCAGACGTGCGGACCTGGTCGCCCGCGTGGACGGCCCGGACGGGCTCAGGGGCCTGTCGCCGGAGTGGTCCGACGAGCCCGTCGTCCTGCAGGAGTTCGTCGCGAACAGCGGCTGGGACCACAAACTGTGGGTGATCGCGGGCGAGGTGTTCACAGGGGTACGCCCCGCCGCCGTGGGCGCGCCGCCGGGCGGCGCGCGGCCCGCGCCGCTGGTGCGCGATCTGCCGCGGGACTGGACCCGGCTTGCCCTCCGTACGGGAGAGGTCTTCGGCCTGGATGTCTACGGTGTCGACCTGCTGGACCGCGAGGGGGCGCCCGTCGTCGTCGACATCAACGCCTTCCCGGGCATCCGAGGCCCGAAGGGCGCCCCCGAGGCGCTGGCGGCCCTGGCCCTGCGACGAGCCCGGCCCGGCCCCCACACACCGGAGGGCTGAGACACATCGGCCGTCTCCAGCAACTCGCCGGGCGTGCCCGGCCGTCCCCCCGGGTGCCCTCGGAAGGCATGAACCGGACCCGGCGTCCGGCCAGTTGCCCGGCACCTCGTTCTCGACGGGCCGCGCGGCCCACCGGGTCGCGCGGAGATGCGGTCGGCGCGGGGATTCCTCAGCTCCGGTTCGCGTACACGATGAGGTTGTCCACGGGGTGGCCCTGGGCGTCGAAAGTGCCGTCACAGGTGATGAGACGCAGGGTGCGTGCGCCGGTGGATCCGTAGACCTTCTCGGTCGGGAACGCCTTCTTGCTGACTGTCTCGGTGGCGGTGACCCGGAAGTGGAGTTCCGCGCCGCGGTCGTTGCGGACGGCGATGTCCGCTCCCTCGGCGATCTTCTTCAGATCATGGAAGACGGCCTTCCCGAAGCGGGTGCTGTTGTGTCCGATGACGACTGCCGCGCCGCGCTCGCCGGGAGCGGCGCCCCCGGTGTACCAGCCGGCGGTCATGCCCTTCTCGGCGGGAGGCACCTCGACGGTGCCGTCCTGGTTGAGGCCGAGGCGCATCAGCTCGCTGTCGATGCCGAGCGACGGGATGCTGATGCGGACGGGGGCGGCCGCCGGGGCATCCCCGGACTTTCCGGCTTCCGCCGAACCGGACCCTGTCGAACCGGACTTCGTCGAGCCAGCCCCTGTCGAGCCGGCCTGTGCCGGAGCGTCGACCGTGGCGGTCCTGCTGCTGCCGGGTGCGGTGGCGGACGGGCCGTCCGTGGCGTCGGAGGAGCAGCCGGCGAGGAAGAGACAGGCGAGCAGCGGCAGCGCGGCGCGTCGGAGCGAGGGCGAGGTGCGGAACATGAGGGCTCCAGGTGTGGGCGGGAATCGGCAGTGGCGCCGCCCGGGAAGGGCGGCGCCACGAGGGGGCGTCAACTGCTCACGGGCGTCGACCGGCCCGCGGAGTCAGCCGACTCGGCGAGGTTGCTGCCGGCCGGTCAGCCGTTGCGCTGCGCGGCGGAGCGGCGGCGCAGCACGATCGTTCCCGCGCCGGCGACCAGCAGGGCCGCCGCGGCCGATCCGGCCAGAACGGTGGTCTGATCACCGGACGTTCCGGTCGGTCGCTCACCGGCGGCCACGCCGCCACGCGGAGCGGCGGCCCCCGGACGCTTGACCGTGGGCTCGGCCTTGGCCGGTGCCGGGCTGTCGCCCGCGGCGACACCGCCACGGGGCGCCGCCGACGGCTGTGCACCCCTCTTGGGTTCGGCGGTGGCGCCGCCCTCCGCGCGGGCTGCCGCGGACCTCTTCACGGACGGCGCCGAAGGCGAGGGCGTGGCGTCGGCGAAGGCTGCGGCGGACGGTACGAGCACCGCGCCGGCCGCGACAGCGGCGAGGACAGCGGTGCGCAGGGACAGTCGGTGGGGCATGGACATCGCTCCATTCCAGGTCGGCCTCGTCGGTGCCCGGGTGCCGGTTCGCACCGGGGCACGAGGCATGCCGACAGGCTGGCCCGAAGTTATGAAGAAGCTGTCAGGACGTTGTGGTCATCGCATCAGGCCCGGTCGGCGGTGCTCGCGGACTCGTCGGCCGACCCCACGGTGCTCGCCGGGCCCGCGGCGCTCGTCGGCCCCACGGCGCTCGTCGGCTCCACGGCGCTCGTCGGACCGGGTACGTCCGCCGCGTTCGCGGGCAGGCGGAGTGTGAACACCGAACCCTGCCCCTCGACGCTCGCCGCACTCACCGAACCCCCGTGCGCCTCCACGAGTTTCCGTACGATCGCCAGACCCAGCCCACTGCCCCCGGTACGGCGGTTGCGTGACTTCTCGGCACGCCAGAAGCGGTCGAAGACATGCGGCAGGTGCTCGGCCGAGATGCCGATGCCGGTGTCCGCGACCTCGATCACGACCTCGTGGCCGGCCGCGGCCTCGTCCACCGCCCCCGCGCCGTACACGCGCACCGTCACACGTCCGCCCCGCGGGGTGTGACGTACGGCGTTGGAGACCAGGTTGCCGACGGCTTGGCGCAGCCGGACCGGGTCGGCCCACAACACGGGGGACGGCGCGCCGTCCGCAGCGGGCGGCGCCGAGAGTGCCACCCCGGCGGTCTCGGCCCCGGCCTGGTGCGCCGCGGCGACCTGTGCCAGCACGTCCTCGACGCGCACCCGCTCCGGGTGCAGACGCAGGGCGCCGGCGTCCGCCGCGGCGAGGTCCTGGAGGTCGTCGATGATGTGCTGCAACTGCACGGCCTCCGTGTGCAGCGAGGCGATGAACGCCGGGTCGGGCTCCGCGAGGCCGTCCTGCGCCGCCTCCAGCCAGCCCCGGATATTGCTCAGCGGGGTGCGCAGCTCATGGGCGACGTCGCTGACCATGTCCTTGCGCTGCGCCTCCAGGCGCGCGCGGTGGCCGGCCATGTCGTTGAACGCCGCGGCGAGCCGGCCGATCTCGTTGTCGCCCGTGACCAGCACGGGCTCGGAGTCCTCGCCTTCCCGCATCCGCTGGGCCGCGCCCGTCAGCGCGTGCAGCGGTCGTGCCAGCCGGGATCCGGCGAGCATCGTGGCCCCGACGGTGAGCGCGAGGACCAGCGCCGCCGCGCCCGCGATCTTCGCGGTGTTCGCGGGGGAGAGGTCGAAACCGGGCACGGTCGTGCCGTCCTCGTCGCCGATGAACAGCAGGGCGGGCGAGGCGACGTAGGAGCTGAGCTGTTCCCGGCGGGCCGTGTCCACGCACGAGGCGGTGGCACGGTCGTCCTCGTCGGTGCGCAGGCTCGGCGGCGGCGCGGGTGTGGGAGTCGCGGCGCGGGCCTTGACGGCGGCCTGCGGTACGGAGACGTAGCCCCAGGACAGGTCCAGATTGAGCTGTATGCCCGGACGGTCCTGACGTTTCAGGCAGGCGTCGGCGAGCTGATTGAGTGCGTCCAGGGCCTTCTGCTCGGTCGCGGTCGGGGAGTCCAGCTCGTCGGTCGTGCACCGGGTGTTCTGCACACGGTCCGGGTCGTTGCCCACGATCTGCATGCGCGGACGCCCGCTCGGACCCGTGACCACGTCCGCCGCGATTCCGACCCGGCTCAGGCACACCGCGCTCCGGTCGGCGGCATGCTGCAACGCCTTGCGTTCGGCGGCGGGCAACCGGAACGGGCCGACCGCGCGCGGGTCGACCCGGTCGGCCGCGTCCCCGGACCGGTCGACCGTCCGGGACAGGGCCGTGTCCACGGACAGCGGGTCGACGATCGCCGATGCCTGGGGCGGCAGCGCGGGCGGCGCCGGCCGGGAAGCGGAATCGGCGAGCGGACGGCGTTGCTCGGTGGTGAGCGCGATCCGCCGTCCGGACTGCCGCGCCAGGTCGTGCACGGTGCTGTCGACGCCCTCCCAGGTGGGGTGGCCGGCCGCGTAACCGAGCAGGGTGTTGTAGATCCGGGCGTCGGCGGTCAGGTTCTGGCCCTGCTCCTGCTTGATGGCACCGGAGGTGGTCTGTACGGCCAGCCAGGCCGTGGCCGCCACCGAACAGGCCGCCACCAGCACGGACACCGTCAGCAGACGGCCGAACAGGCTCTTGCGGAGCGGCGGCCGGTTCCGCCGCCGGTCACGACGCACGCGGAGCGTTCTTCGCCGGGTCCGTCAGCTTGTAGCCGACACCGAAGACGGTGAGCAGCCGGATCGGCCGACGTGGTGCGGGTTCGATCTTCTTGCGCAGGTTCATGATGTGCACATCGACCGTGCGGAAGCTGATGTAGCGGTCGAAGCCGTGCAGCTCCTCCAGGAGCCGCTGCCGGCTGAAGACCCGCTCCGGTTCGGTCGCCATGGCGGCGAGGATCCGGAACTCACCGGGAGTGCAATCCACCGGCAGGCCCTCCACGGACACCTCGTGCCGGTCCGGGTCGACGACCAGCGCACCACACCTCAGCGTCTGGTCCGCGGCGGACGCGGTGCTCTCCGCGCCCCGCCGGCTTCGCCGCAACAGGGTCCGTACCCGGGCCATCAGCTCACGTGGGCTGTACGGCTTCGTCATGTAGTCGTCCGCGCCGAGATCCAGCCCCAGCAGCAGATCGTCCTCGGTGCTGCGGGCCGTCAGCATCAGCACCGGAAGCTCCCGGTGCTCGGCGCGCAGCACACGAACCACGTCCAGGCCGTCGGCCCGCGGCATCATCACGTCGAGCACCAGCAGATCGGGCTCCCGGTGCCGGACCTCGGCGAGCGCCGCGAGCCCGTCACCGACGACCGTGACCGCGTGGCCCTCGTGTTCGAGGTAGCGGCGTACGAGTTCGGCCTGTTTCTCGTCGTCTTCGGCGACCATGACATTTGCGCACACGCGAACGATCGTAGATGACCACGAAGAGACCATTCATGGCGCCGGATCGTGCCGGTGGTCCAGCTGATGTCGCTTGCACCGGCCGGATCGCCGCAGGTGCGGACGCCCCGCACCCACGGCCGGCTCTCCGCCCGCTCCGGGGTGCTACTGGGCCGAGGCGACCACCGGGTAGTGGTCGGAGAGGTTCGTGTACGTGTAGCCGGTGCCCCAACTCGACACCGTCCAGGGCGCGCTCTGCTCCTTGACCACCTCGTTCGTCCACCCGGACGGCTGCGCGTGCCCGACGCGGTGCAGCACGTGGTCGAGGTCCTCGCGGGGGTCGTCGGGGTAGCGGTCGGCGGCGATCGAGTTGTCCCGGGTGTCGAAGGAGTACGGGTGCCCGGTGCGGGTGGCGGCGGTCAGATCCGCGTCGGCGATCATCGAGGCGTACTCGCTGGAGCGCGAGTCGACGTTGAAGTCCCCTGCCACGACGACCTGTTCGGATGCCGGAATGTTCTTGGCGTCGAGGAAGGCGTCGATCTGCTTGAACTGCAGACTGCGCTTCGCCGCCGCCTCACCCGCCTTGCACCCGGAGTCCGTCGACTGCGTGTGAGTACCCACGACATGGACCCTCGCACCGCGCACATCGAGCTCGGCGTACGCGAATCCCTTGTTGGACCAGCTGTCGCTGCCGCAGGCGTCCTTGTAGATGTGCTGCTCCTTGCGGACGATGGGCCACTTGCTCAGCACCGTGACGCCCCCGTCCTCCGGAGTCACCGCCGAGTACGCCCCGCCGGTGGCGTCCCAGCCGCTCCTGCTCCGGCCCACCACGGGGGTCTGGTACGGGTACTGGGCGGACGCGTTGCGCAGCAGGGCGTCGGACGCGGAATTGTCGAACGCCTCCTGGAGCACGACGACGTCATTGCCCTGGAAGAACGAGGTCTTCGGTATCTCCGCGGCGCGGTGGTCCTGGCCCCAGTTCGGGTAGAGCGTCTTGCTGAAGATGAACGTGTTGTACGTGAGGACGCGCAGCGACGGAGTCTCGGCCGCCGACGCCTGCGGCGCGTTGGCGGCCAGCGTCGCCGCGGCGAGCGCACCGGCCAGAGTCGCGCCGGAGATACGACGGATCGCGTGATTCGGCACAGGATCTCCTCGTGTGGGGGGAGGGGCGGAAGGTGGTGCCGCCCATCAAAGCAGGGGGAGTTACCCGTGGGTAGACATCGGATGCCGGCAGACTTGCCGCAACCGTACGAATGAGCGCCGCGACGCGACCGCGCCGGCTCGACCGGCTCCGTACGGCGGCGGAAACCGATCGGGGCCGTGGCGTTGGGGCACTTGTGGCAGCTCCTGCCACCTGGTCTTCTGTACCACGGGCGCCGTGGGGCACCCAGGGACGCGGCCTGCGGGCGGGCTGTTCACAACCGGGCGGGCAGGCTCGGCAGAAGCGGGGAGAAGCGTGGAATCAGCGACCGGACGCGACGCACGGGGCACATTGCCCGAGGGGCTCGGCGATGCCCTGCGGGCCACCGCGGAGGACATCGCGGCGGTGTTGCGCGGGGCCGCGGACACGAGCGTTCCGGTGCCCCGGTCGGAGTGGACCGTGGGAGAGGCCGCGGCGCACCTGGCACAGGCCAACGAGCTGATGGCCGACATCGCGGCCGGCCGGGAACGCCGCTACGGGGACGGAACGCCGCAGAGCCTGGCCGCGGCCAATGAGCGGGGGCTCGCGGAGTTCGGCGAGCGGGGAGCCGGGCCGCTGGCGGAGCTGATCGTGAGACACACCGACGCGTACCTCACGGCCTGCGAACGGCGCTCGACGGACAGCATCGGGACCGGTCGCGGGGCGGGCGACGGAACGGGGGACGGCACCGGCGGCGGGTCCGGTGGGACGACCGGGACCGTGGCCACGCCGCTGGGGCCGATGAGCCAGGAGGTGCTGGGGTCGTACCTGCTGACGCACATGCTCGGCCACGGCTACGACCTCGCCCGTGCGCTGGGGCGCCCCCACATGATCGACCGCACGCGCGTCGACCTGTCCCTGCCGTTCCTGATCACGGCGATGCCCAGGGTCACCGATGCCGCCGCCACCGCCCGGCTCACCGCCAGTTACACGATCCGTCTGTGGGGCGGCGCCCGATTCGGTGTCACCTTCACCGACGGCGCCGTGACCGTCACCCCCCGGCCGCCGGCCCGCCCGGACTGCACCATCCACATCGAGCCGGTCACCTTCTTCCTGATGGCGCTCGGCCGCATCGGCCCGAACGGCGCCATGGCCCGGGGCCGGGTGTTCGCCCGGGGCCGCAGGCCCTGGCTCGCACTCCGATTCCCGGGGCTGTTCAAGGCACCCTGAGTCCTGAGTCCTGAGCCCCGTGCCCACGCCCCGGGGTGTCCCGGCCCCTACGCCGGGTTCCCGTGGGACTCCATGAGCTCCTGGTGGGCCGCCGTCACGTCCTGGGCGAGCACGGTGGTGATCTCCTCGCGGGTCGGCGTCGAACCGCCCGAGTGCTCGGCGTACAGCCGCAGGTCCCGCTGCGCGGCGGCCTTCTGGCACAGCTCACGCGCGAAGCGGGCATTGCCCAGGGTGTCGGCCATGCCGCCGTCCACGGCGGCGGCGAAGAGGTCACCGAGCGCGGTGGCGGCCGCCGCGTCGGGCACGTCGCCCTGATCGCCCAGGACGGACCGGGCGATCAGCAGCAGTTCCTGCGCGGAGTAGGAGGGGAAGTCGACCCGGGTGTTGAACCGGGACACCAGCCCCGGGTTGGCGGCGAGCAGACCGGTCATCTCCTCGCGGTACCCGGCGAGTACGACCACGAGCCGGTCCCGGTCGTCCTCGGCCCGCTTCAGGAGCACCTGGAGCGCCTCGTCACCGAACGCGTCGCCACCGCTGTACCCGCTGTTGGACAGGGCGTACGCCTCGTCGATGAACAGCACGCCGTTCATCGCGGAGTCGATGACCTTGCTGGTCTTGATGGCGGTGGATCCGAGGTGCTGCCCAACGAGGTCGACACGCTGGGCCTCGATGACATGGCCGGAACTCAGCAGCCCCAGCCCGGCGAAGACCTTGCCGATGATGCGGGCGACGGTCGTCTTGCCGGTACCGGGAGGGCCCGCGAAGACGAAGTGCCGGGGCCGGGCGCCGCTGGGCAGGCCCTGCTCCTCCCGGAGCGCCGCCATGCGCAGCTGCGCGATCAGTGTGAGCACCTGCCGCTTCACGGGTTCCAGACCGATCATGCCGTCCAGCGCCTGCCGGGCCTCCGCGAGCAGACGGGCCATCTCCTCGCGCGACAGCCCGTCCGCACCGTCCGGCTCCGCCGGCCCGGAGCCCTGCCCCGTGCCCGGAGCGGCCGAGGCAGGGGGGACGGGGGCGGGCGCCGGGGTACGGGGCGGCGGCGGTGCCGCCGGGGGCGGCGAAGCGGACGGGGAGGAGGGGGACGGGGAGGGCGCGGAGGGCTCCCCGGCCACGGACGACGCGGTCGGAGCCGAGGAACGCGCCTGCGCCCGCACGTCCACGTCGAAGAGGCCCGGCGCACACCGGAACGCGTACTGGTACCGCCTCAGCGCCTCCTCGGGCCGGCCCAGCGACTCCAGGGACCGGCCCATGAAGTACTTGACCTCCGCGTCGAACCGGCTCCCCGACTCCAGCTTCTTCGGCAGCTCCGCCAGTACGTTCAGCGCCTCGTGGCAGACTCCCTGCGCGAACAGCGCCGCCCCCACGTACAGCTGTGCCTCGTCGTGCAGGAAGGCGTCACGGATCCCCGGGGCGAACCGGAGCACGAGGGCCCAGTCCTCCTTGAGGAAGGCGTACCGCGTACAGACGAACCGGGTCTCGTCGCAGTCCAGTTGAGCCGTGGAGAGCCCGGCCCAGGCCTCGTCGAGCTTTCCGGTGTCCAGTAGCGAGGTCATCGCCGCGACCCAGAGGTCACGGGCGTTCTCCAGCCGGAAGGTGACGTAGTGGCCGAGCTGGAACCGGGAGCGCAGCGGCATCCCGAACTTCGAACGCAGCGCGCCGAAGGAGCCGGAGGACCGGACCATCCCGTCCAGCGCCTCCTTCTGGCGCTGCCCGGTCGCATGCAGCCCCAGCCAGACATCGGCGGCCAGGGGGTCCTGCTCGGCGGCGAACGAGAACCGTTCCGCGGCGGCCGCCTCATTGCCCTGGTTCAGCAGCGCCACCGCCTGCTGCCAGGCCTGCTCGGCCTTCCTGGGCGAACCCCGGTGTGCGGCTCCCTGCACAGTTACTCCCCTCGACGGGCCCCCGGCCCGCGCGCCTGCGGCCGACGGGGCTCGCCGTGACGACCTGGAACAACCGCCAGGATATCCAACACGGTGTGGCGTGCGGTGATGGCGCTGGACTAGGTCGAGTTCAGTTGGGAGACCGTCTTCAGGGCTGAGGAACGGCCGACCACCGTCGGTAGGCACGATTATCGCGATGTTCAGGGTAATTTGCCCAGTTTGGCGCTAATGTTGCTCCGCACGCTGCCGGCGTTGATGCCAGAGAGAGGCACCGCGCGGAATATCCGGAGCGAGGAGGGTGCAACATGCTGGATCCCACTTCGGTGACGGCGATTTCGGCGGTACTCGGTGCGGTCAGCTCAAGGACAGCCAACGCGGCCGGCAAAGGGGACTGGGAGTCCACCGGTGTGGCTGTGAGGAAAATCGTCGGCCGTGAGATCCCCGCTCCCATGACGCAGGAGGAGCGGGAACGCGTGGCCCGCATGATCCACAATCAGGTTCGCACCAATCCGCAACTCACTGCATATTGGATCAAGTTCGCGGCACGGGTGCACTGCGTCCCTACCGCTGCTCCGGTCCGGTCAGGAAGGTCGGGCTTCCCCGCCTCTGTAAGGATTTTCACCGGTCGCAAGAAGGCGATGAAGTGTCTTCAGCGCGAGGCGTCCCGCCGCCCGGACGGTCGGCCCCGGCGTGCGCTGGTGCACGGCCCGGATGGAATGGGCTCCCGTACGCTCGCCGTGCAATTCGGAGCACAGCGGACCGACCTCTTCCCGGACGGGCGGATCTACGCGAGCCTTGGAGACGGTGGTGGCGCCCGCGACGTCGGAACCGTGCTGCGGGAGCTGCTGCGTCAACTGGGCGTGCCAAATGAGGAGATGCCGCCCCGAACCGACGAGCTCGGTGATTTCTACCGCGATTGTGTGGCGGACCGGAGACTCCTGGTCGTCCTTGACCACGTGTGCTCCGCTGGCGAGGCGGAGCCGTTCCTCACCTCGGCCCCAGGGGTGTTCACGATTCTGGCCGCCAGGGAACCCCTCCCCGGCATCGACGCCGTGCGGGTGCCCGTTTGCCCGCTCTCGGACTGGAGCGCGGTGCGGCTGCTCGCCGGCATCACTGGTAAGTTCACGGTCGCCGCCGCCCGAGCCAAGCTTCCCTTGCTGCTCCAGCGCTGCAGCGGTTCACCGTACGCCCTGCGCGCCTCGGCGAGCCAGCTCTCCGCGCCCACTCTTCCGCAACGCTGTGCCGAGGCGGACGGCGACGCGGTATGGAGAGTCGCCGAGGACAACTACCGGCTTCTGCCACCGGAATCCGCCAGGCTGTATCGGCTGATGGCGCTCCGAGCCTGGCCCGCCTTCGACGCCCTTGCCGCCTCACGCACCACGGGCCAGGACCTCGATGACACGGCGGAAATCCTGGAGGACCTTGCCGACCGGATGCTCTTGGAGCGCAGCGTGGCCGAAACGGGAAACGCCCGATACCACTACCGCCACGGAGTTCGCGTGCACGCCGAGGCAGCAGCGATTCGAGAAGAGGGGACCGAGGTGTGTTCGGCCGCTCTTGCGCACACCCTGAGCAACTATGTCGATGTAGCTGAATCGGATGCCCACCAGGCGCATCCGGAAAGTTGGAGGGTCCCGGTGCCCGTCGATGATCGTGCCGGGCAGCGGTACGAAGACCAGGAAGCCGCCTGCGACGCGCTGCTCGCGGAGGCGGGCAATCTGGTCGAGGCGGTGCGCCTTGCGCTGGAGTCCAAGGCCCCGAAAACCGTCATTCGCCTGTGCCGTGCGCTGTGGCCGCTCCAGCTCAAGGCGGGCCATCACGAGATGCTGCTGCCGGCGCTTCGCATCGGAGTGCGCCAAGCCGACGAGGAGTTCCCCATGAGCCCCGACGCTGGAGCGCTGCATGCACAGCTCGCTCACACCCTCACCGAGCTGAAGCGCTGGGAGGAGGCGGAGACGGAGGCTCGGGCAGCGGCACGGGCCGAGGCGGCGACGGGTCACAAGCGGGGCCACGCCTCGGCCGTCGAGTTCTTGGGGCTGCTGAGGCTGAGCCAGTGGCACTACGCGGAGGCGTACGAGTGCTTCGAGGAAGCGGGCGACATCCTGGACACCATGGGTGAGGGGGACGAGGGCATCGCCGACCTGCCGCGCGCCCGGGCCCTGCTGGAGCGTAATCGAGGAAGGGCGCTGCGCGGTCTCGGGTGGTGGGAGGAGGCCCGGGAGAAGCTGGAGACAGCGTGGTGGGACCTCGCGTTGAGCGGCGATGCGTACAACACGGCGCGAGCGCTCACAGGTCTGGCCGAGATCTGGCTGGATGAAGAGAACACCGGTGCAGCGCTGCCTCTGATCGAGAAGGCGATCACGAAGCTCGACGAGCAGAATGCGGAATACGAGTTGCTGTACCTGCGGCACATGCGAGAGACCTGCATTATCGAGTGAACCCTGCGTCTCGCTCAGGCCGCTGCTTTCTCCGGTGCAAGGGGAACAACCCGTATGCGGTGGAGCCGATCACCTGTACGCACGGTGATTCCGTGGGCCACCGCCCGCGCCAGCCGCTGTGCGACCGTGCCCAGTTCGTGACCGCCCGTGGCCAGCCAGGCGTACAAAGAGGAGGCGTACACGGCAGAGTTCGCTGCGGGCACGTCCGTATCACCGTCGGGCACCGCCACCATCCGCAGCGGTTCTTCGCCACGTACCCGGACCACGCACTCGGACGGGCCGGTCACATAGGCGGCCAGGGAACAGCCCGGATGCCAGCGGAGCACCTCGGCGGTCCAGACGGACGGCGAGCCGAACCGCGGATCGTCGGGTTCGCCCTCCCGGAAGATGACGTCGGCCAGCTCCAGCCGGTCCACCTCGCGGGTGTCCTCGTGGACGGCGATATGCAACTCGCCGACGGGATCCGGTCCGGTCCCGGGCCGCGCCCCTGCCCAGCGGCTGACGGCGATCTCTCCCGTCCCGAGCACCCGGGTCAGTACCTGCAACGGCACGGTGACCGTTCCGGCCCCGTACCCGGGCAGCGGGAGCGGCTCCAGTGTCGCGGGCCGATCGGGTTCCGGCGCGCCCATCATCGAGTAGAAGAGCTTTCGGAGCCGGGCCGCCGATTCGCCGGGCATGGAGGTGGTGAATTCGGCCGGACCGGGCAACGGCCGGTGGCAGCGGATGAGTTCCTGGATCTGCGCCGACAAGGACGCGTCGAGATCGAGCCTCGGAGCCTCCCGCATAAACGCGGAGATCGGCGCGTCGGGATCCAGGGCGTGGAGCGGCACGGACCCCAGGAGCACCGGAGTACCGAGGGCGGCAGCGTAATAGGTGACTGATCCGTGGTCCCCGATCACGGCATCGGCCGCCAGCAGGGCCTGCCGCCAATCCGTCAGCGGATCTATCAGCGCCATCCCGCCGCGCCGCGCGCGATCGAGCCAGGCACGGATTTGACCGGGACCGTGCCCGTGCCAGATGTTGGGGTGCAGTACGGCTGCGAATCGGTATTCGTCTACGGGGAACTCGTCGGATATGCGGTTCAGCAGGGAGACGACGGCATCGCCCCCGTCCGGCACTTTCCCCCCGTCGCCGAAGAGCGATTCGGGGTTCCAGGTCGAGTTGAGCAGGACGAGGCGCTGGCCCGGCTTGACCCCCAACGCGCGGCGGAAGCGTTCGCGGTGGGGCCGTGCGGCGAGGATCCGGTCGTAGCAGGGATCTCCCGCGAGAACGGCGGCCGGGGCGGCCTCGGGGCAGGCGATGTGTAGCCGTTCGTACTGCTCGGGGTGGGAGAGCACCAGCGCGTCCGCGATGGGCGTGCCCCGGGGCGACAGCAGCCATTGAGGCGCGAGCCCGAACACGGGCGCAGGCGCCGATCTCGATCCGGTGTCCGGTGTCGCCAGCCTCTTAGTATATCCAACGCCGTGCGAGAGCACGGCCAACCTGCCTGAAAACGCATCCAGTTGACCGCCGAAGCTGGCGGAGACCACCAGGTCCACCGCCGTCTCGACGGCCTGCTCCCACGGCAGTACCGGCACTCCCGTGCCGGCCAGCAGCTCGGCCGTGCCGGCCGCGAACGCGGAGGAGCCCGTGCAGGTCGCCAGCAACTGCACCCGCAGATCGTCGTCGAACAGAGGCAGCACGTCGAGCAGCCGCGTCGCGGCGGTCACGTTGTGCACGACGAGCAGCACCCGCAGGCACTTTCCCCGGGTGGCCCATCGTGCCGAGTCGTCCCCCACCGGCACCCGGACCCACCCGGCCCGCCCGTTCTCCATTCGTACGCCCCTCGTCCACCCCGGCCCGTCCGCGGGCTCCGCTCGCCCGTGCGGCCGGTCACGCCAGTCAACCAGCACGATCGCCGCGTCGGCCACCGAGGGGGCGTCACACGGCCATCGCCACCGGGGACTTGTCCAACGCTTCGTCGTGCGGAGCACGGCCGTGCCCGCTCCGGCCGCGGTTCCCGAAGACGACGACCCGCAGCAGTACGAACCGTCCGGCCCCCGCCAGGGCGGACGCCGACAGATAGACCGACTGCGCGACCAGCGGCGAGGGCTCGGGCCGCACGGCGAACAGGCAGAGCAGCGCCCCCGTCGTGAACGCATAGCTCACGGCCACCGTCGCGCCGGACTGGAGATGGACCCGCCACCCCCGGCGATCGCTCCGGAACGAGATCCGCCGGTGCAACTCGGTCGCGAGCACCGTGGAGACGACGGTGACCAGTGCGTTCGCGACGGCCATCGGTATTCGCCCGCTGAGCAGCACGACCGCAGCGCTCGACGCCAGTCCGACCCCGCCACCACACACGACGAACCGCACGAAGGCCGCGGCAAGAGGCCGAAGGTCACGCGTCCGCCGACGCGTTGGGGCGGTCACAGGCGGGCCTCCGGAGGGTCGGGGGGAACGATGATTCGATTCCACCCCAGAACCTACGGAGTCGGCGTCGTCCGGGCGACCCGATATCGTCCGGGCTCAAGCGGGGGACAAGCGGGAACCAACTCCGGGCCGGCGCCGGGTGATGTGCCGGGCGACATGTACAGGCATGGCTCTCGCGACGCCCAGGTAGGTTAAGGCCATAGCTTGATCGGTTCGTGTCCGGAGGTCTCCATGAGTGAGCATCAGTCGTCCGTCGCCCCTCCCGCCCACCCGACGTCGGACCGCATCGACACCACCAGGCCGCATCCCGCGCGGGTGTACGACTGGTTCCTCGGCGGGAAGGACAACTATCCCGTCGACGAGGAGCTCGGCAGGCAGATCGCCGGGCTCTCGCCGGACACGAAACGCATCGCGCGCCACAATCGGTGGTTCATGCACCGGGCGATGCGCCGGCTGGCGGGTGAGGAGGGCATACGGCAGTTCCTCGACATCGGCTCCGGCATTCCCACCGAGCCCAACCTGCACCAGATCGTCCAGAGCACGGCGCCCGACGCCCGGGTCGTGTACGTGGACAACGACCCCATCGTCCTGGCCCACGCCGGGGCGCTGCTGAGCGGAACCGCCGAGGGAGTGACGGCGTACCTCGACGCGGATGCGCGGCAGCCGGAGCGGATCCTCGGACTCGCCGCAGACTTCCTCGATCTCGACCGGCCGGTCGCGCTCTCCCTCATCGCTCTGCTGCACTTCGTCGACGACGGGGAGGGAGCGGGCCGGGGCGAGGGGGCGTACGCGCTGGTGGAGCGCTTGATGGAGCGGCTGGCCCCCGGGAGCTTCCTGGTGCTGTCACAGCTCACCGGTGACTTCGACCCCGAGAGCGTGGCGAAGGGGGTGGCCTCGTACGCGGCGGGCGGTGTGACGCTCGTGCCGAGGTCGCACCGGGCCATCGGCCGGTTCTTCGACGGGCTGGAAATGCTGGAGCCCGGTCTGGTGCCGGTCGTCGACTGGCATCCGGAACTCAGCGTCGGTGAGCTTCCGGTGGAGACCCGGCCGGTGCCGATCTACGGCGCGGTCGCCCGCAAGCCGTAGCGTCCGGCGCAGGGGCCGGGGGCCGTCCCGGGACGGCCCCCGGCCAGGTGGCGTGGTGCGGGTCGTCTACCTCCGCAGTTCGACCGTGAAGCCACGCCCGGTGGAGACGGACGGTGTTCTGACCTCCGTGACCCCGGTCGCCGGGTCGGTGAACCAGCCCGAGCCGGCCTTCGCGAGCTCCGCCGCCGAGTTCACCCGGTGCAGGCGGGTGTGGCCCATGACGACCTGTGAGGGCGCGTGCTCGCCGTGCACGGTGAGGTCGTACGAGCGGGCGGACACCTTGCCCCGGTAACTTCCCACGCTCGCACCGATCCTGACGGTGGTGCCGCCCCTCTTGCCGTGGGCGGGAGCCTGGACCCGGACGTGCTGGGTGGCCGAGGCTCCCTCGGTGAACTTCCGGGTCACGCCGTCGTCCTCGTAGAGCGTGTACTCGGTGGTGCCCTGCGGGTGGATGTCGTAACCGAGCCGGGTCCGGTCCCGGGACTCCCAGGACACGGTGCCCTCGGGCCACATCGGCACGATCGAGCCGCCCCTGACGAAGAGCGGCAGGGTGTCGAGCGGCGCCTTGTATCCGTTGACGGTGGACGGGCCCTGGTACGTCTTCCCCGTCCAGTAGTCGGTCCAGGTGCCCTTCGGAAGGTAGATGCCGTTGCGGACGTCCGTGTCGCTGTACACCGGCGCGACCAGGAAGTCGGGCCCGGCCAGGAACTCGTACTTGGCGTCCGGGCCGAGCGCCGCCGGGTCGTCGGGGTATTCGAGCGCGAGCGGCCGGACCGCGCCGACACCGGTCGTGGTGGCTTCCTTCGACAGGGTGTACATGTACGGCAGCAGCCGCTCCTTCAGCATCAGGTACTTGCGGTTGATGGAGGTGTACGGCTCGCCGTCCAGCCACGGCTGCTGGTCGTGTGGCTGCTTGGTGGTGATGTCACTGGCCCAGCCGTCCATGGTCATGATGGCCGGGAGGAACGCCTTCCACTGGAGGTCGCGGGTGTACATCTCGGGGTCGTGACGGTAGATGCTGCCGACGTCGCCCGTGTTGTACGCGATGCCGGACATGGTCGCTCCGGCGTACGTCGGGATCTGCCAGCGGATGAAGTCCCAGGACAGGCTCTGGTCCCCGCTCCACAGCACACCGCAGCGCTGCGCACCGGCCCAGGACACGGGCAGCCAGACGAAGCCGCGGGCGTCGCTGTTGTTCTCGATGCCGGCCTTGGCCTGGTCGCAGGCGTCCAGCGCGAAGCCGTAGCCGCCGCCGACCCAGGCGACGTCCAGCTTGCGCACGCGTACCCCGGCCTTGGCCTCCGCGGCCTCGTCGGGCAGACCGTTCTGCGTCCAGAGCCCGAGCTGGGCGTGGTTCTTGTTGAGCCCCGTGCCCGTCTCCGGGAGGTTCTCGTAACCGCAGCCGTAGCCGTCGTTGACGAGCATCCAGCCGAGCGGCATGCCGTTGTCGACGTAGCTGTCGGAGACCTTCAGCGCGTCCAGGGTGTGGCGCTCGCCCCGGTTGGCGTTGTGGAGATAGCAGTCGGCTGAACCGGGCTCCAGCCCGTACACCGGAGGCATGAACGGCTTGCCCACCAGGGAGGTGTACTTGCCGATGACCGTCTTGGTGTCACCGGTGAAGTAGTAAGCGTCCAGGCGCCGTTCCTGCTGACCGGTCCTCACCGGGGAGGCGAAGTCGTAGATGCCGGGCGTCATGGTGTTGCGGAACACGCCGTAGCCGGCCGTGGAGAGGTAGAACGGCTGGGAGTTGTTGTATCCGCCCTCGTTCCAGTCCGTGTTGTTGCCCACGTTCATGACCCGGTCGCGGTGCGAGAAGCTGCCGTTCTGCTCGCCGCCGCCGAAGAACTGCTCGTCGGCCCCGCGCTTCAGGCTCTGCCGCATGCCGCCGCCGGTCCAGCGCAGCGGATCGGCCTCCTGCCAGACGGCCGTGCGGTTGTCCGCCCTGTAGAGGCCGAAGCGCAGCGGCTTCTTGTACACGCGCAGCACCACGCCCTTGGAGCGGATGCCGTAATAGGTGCCCGCGTCGAAGGACCTGGTGTGCGGTTGCGCGGTGGGCTGCCGCCGGATCATGTGGCTGTCCTTCGGGTCGGCGAGTACGCCGTCCGGGGATGCCTGGAGCCGCAGTGTGTCGTCGGTGAAGAACTCGGCGCGCGCCTTGAGGCCACCGGCCGCGATCTCGTACCTGCCGTGCGAGCCGCTGAAGCCGGTGAGGTTCCCGGCGTCGGTGGCCTCGGGCAGGTACGCCTTTCCGCTGAAGGAATTGTTGTGCACGTCGTAGGGGACGACCACCACGTGGTACGTCCCGGAGGCCTTCGGGACGACCGTGGACTCGGGGTCGGCGGTGCCGGCGCTGGAGGCCACCTGTTTGCCGGCCGAGTCGTAGATGTACATGTCGAAGTCGTCCGTGGGTGTCTCCCACTGGATGGAGACGGGGACACCGCCCTCGGGGTTGTCGTCCCACTGGCCCTCGGGCGGGTCGACGGTCAGGTCGAACCGGGCGCAGACCGCGTTCTCCGGGTCCTCGGCGGCCGTGCCGCACTTGGCGGGGGAGTCGACGGTGCCCTTGGCGTAGACCGGACTCTGCCACGTGACGTTCTTGGTGGCGCTGTCCAGGGTGCCCGAGGGTGTGGCCGCGGCCTGTGCCCGTGGAGCGGGTGCCGTCAGGGCGGTGAGTGCGAGGACGATCACCGAGAGCGTGCCGACAGCTGCCTGACCGGGACGGTTCTTGAGTATCCGCAAGGAGTGTTCTCCGTTCGTACCGAACAGTGAAATAGGCGATGCCTGCGCAGACATGATTGGAACTCTGGAGATTCGAGCATCAGAATTCACCGTGCGACCGGTGCATGTCAACGTTCGGTCCGGCGTTCCGGCCGGGTGCCCGGGTCAACGTTTCGGAAAGTGGCCGGAGCGGGAATTCGCGAGGGTGCGGCGGCGGGGGGCGCAGGGCCGGGGCGGGCGGTTGAGGGGTGGGTGCATCCCTGCCCTTTTGATCAGCCATGGTTGGAAAACGGACTCACTGGATCGGAAAAGTGGCGAGAACGGTCGCAAATAGTGCCCGAAGGCTCACTGAATTTCCCTATAGTGAAGGCGCGTTGATCAACCGACCACCGCTACGAGCGAAGCCTTCGTCACAGGAGATTCCGTACGATGACGACGCCCGCATCCGCGGTGTCCGGACATCCGACCGCCTCCCCGCCGCCCGGCACCGGGCGCTGCCCGGCAGGCCCCGGCCGCTCCGCCGTGCCGCTCGGCGGACCCGGATTCCACACGGAACCCCACGCCGCCTACCGCGCCATGCGGAGCGAACACGGTCCCGTCGTGCCCGTCGAGCTGCCCGGAGGGGTTCCGGCCTGGCTGGTCATCGGTTACCGCGAACTCCACCAGGTCACCAGCGACGGCGAGTTGTTCCCCAGGGACGTCGGGCTGTGGAACCAGTGGGGGAACATCCCCGAGGACTGGCCGCTGCTGCCGATGGTCGGCCGGCCGATGCCGTCCATCTACTTCACCGCCGGTGCCGAGCACCGGCGCCACGCCGCGATGGTCGGGCAGGCGCTCGAAGAGGTCGAGCACTTCGAACTCCGCCGGGGCTGCGAGGAGTTGGCGGACCGGCTCGTCGACGGGTTCTGTCAGCGGGGCACGGCCGACCTGATCGCCGACTTCGCCGTCCCGCTGCCGGTGCTCGTCCTCGCCCGCCTGGTCGGATTCCCCGACGCGGACGGGCCGCGGATCGCCGAGGTGCTCCGGGACCTGGCCGACGGCGGCCCGGGCGCGCAGGAGGCCCATCTGCGGTTCGGCGAGAGCATGCGAAGTCTGCTGGCTGCCCGCCGGGCCTCGCCGGGGAACGACGTGACCTCGCGCATGCTGGCGTACGCGGGGGAGTTCACCGACGAGGAGTACGTACTCGACCTGATGGCCATCACGGCCGCGGGACACCTCACCACCGCCGACTGGATCGGCAACTCGCTCCGGCTGATGCTCACCGACGACCAGTTCGCCGTGGCGCTCACCGGCGGCCGGCACAGCGTCGCCGAAGCCATGAACGAGGTGCTCTGGGAGGAAGGCCCGACACAGATTCTCGCCGGCCGATGGGCGGCCCGCGACACCCGGTTGGGAGGCTGCGGCATCCGCGCCGGGGACATGATGCTGCTGGGCCTGGGCGCGGCCAACGCCGATCCGCACATCCGCCAGCACCTCTCCGCCTCGGGCGGGCCGTCCGGTCAGCGCGGCAACAGTGCCCATCTGGCGTTCAGCCACGGCGAGTACCGCTGCCCCTTCCCCGCGCAGGAGATCGCCGAGATCATCGCCCGCACCGGCATCGAGGTGCTGCTCGACCGGCTCCCCGACCTCGAACTCGCCGTCCCGGTGGCCGAGTTGGTCCGACGGCAGTCCGCTTTCCTGCGGGGCATGACCGCGCTGCCCGTCCGGTTCGCCCCCGTCCGTCCGACAGGAGACCCGTCGTGAACTGCCCGCATGCCGCCGCCCGGGGTGCCGCTTCGAGCGGTGCTCCCGTCGTCATCGACCCGCTGGTCCAGGACCTGGACGGAGAGACCGCGCGACTGCGCGACGCCGGTCCGCTCGCCAGGATCGAACTGCTCGGCGTTCCGGCCCTGACCGTCACCCGGCACGCGACGGCCCGCCAACTCCTCGTCGACCCCCGCCTGGTCAAGGACCTGGAGGCCTGGGGGCTGTGGCAGCGCGGCGAGGTCACCCGCGAGTGGCCGCTGATCGGCATGATCGACGCCGGCCGCTCCATGTTCACCGTGGACGGCGCCGAGCACCGACGGCTGCGCGCCAAGACCTCCCAGGCACTCACTCCCCGCCGGCTGGAGGAGATCCGCCCGGACATCGAGAAGTTCACCGAGGAACTGCTCGACGCGCTCGACGAAGAGAGCGGCAGGAGCGGGAACGGTGTGGTCGACCTCAAGTCCGTGTTCGCCCAGCCGCTGCCGATGCGCGTCGTCGGCATGCTGATGGGTGTGGACGAGGCCGAGCACCCCATGCTGACGAAGCGGTACAAGGCGTTCTTCTCCATGCTCACCCCGCACGAGGAACGACTGGCGCTGCTCGCCGAGCTGGACGTGTTCTACGCCGCTCTCGTACGGGAGAAGAAGGCGCGTCCCACCGACGACCTCACCAGCGCGCTCATCCTGGCCGAGGAGGGCGGCGAACCGCTCACCGAGGAAGAGGTGGTGGGCAACCTCAAGGCCATGGTGGCCGCCGGGCACGAGACCACCATCGGGCTGATCCTCAACGCCGTACGGGCCCTTCTCGCCCACCCCGACCAGCTCCGCCGTGTCCTCGACGGCGAGATACCGTGGGAGACGGTGATCGAGGAGACCCTGCGCTGGGACACCCCCACCACCCATCTGCTGATGCGGTTCGCCACGGAGGACATCCAGGTGGGCGACCAGGTGATCGCGAAGGGCGAGGGGGTGGTGATCTCGTACCGTGCCATCGGGCGTGACATCGAACAGCACGGGGCGGACGCCGACGCCTTCGACATCACCCGGCCGGTTCCGATCCGCCACATGACCTTCGGTCACGGTCCGCACATCTGCCCCGGAGCGGCGCTCTCCCGAGTGGAGGCGGCCATCGCCCTGCCGGCGCTCTTCGCGCGCTTCCCGGCGCTGCGGGCGGCGGTCCCGGACGAGGAGGTCCGCAAGCTGCCGGTGATGACGCAGAACGACATGGAGGCCTTCCCCGTGCTGCTGCGCGGCTGAGCACCTGACTCCCCGTCGGGCACCGTCGTCCGTGGGATACAGTTCTCGCAGGTCATGAGTTCCAGTGCACAGCCCCGGCTAACTGGACGGCACCCCGCTCCGCTGCGGGTGCTCCGGGTGACGACCGGCCCCGTGCGCAGCGCGCGGGGAACAGCGGATCATCGGGGCGGCGCACCCGGGGTCCATGATCTCGGGAAGGCGGAACACCATGCTCCCCCACCTCGTCCGGAACGACGGCTGCACCAGCTACGGCCCCGGTCACCACGTCCACTGGATCCACACCAAGAAGTGCCACCAGGAGCCCGGCCAGGCCGTGGAACTGCTGCTCAC
Source organism: Streptomyces sp. NPDC047917 (assembly GCF_043204345.1). NCBI lineage: Bacteria > Bacillati > Actinomycetota > Actinomycetes > Kitasatosporales > Streptomycetaceae > Streptomyces > Streptomyces sp. NPDC047917. The sequence goes on along the minus strand of NZ_JBIDCA010000011.1, from coordinate 158,907 downwards.
CTCCGGTGACATCGGCGCCGACGGCTGGTTCGCGCCGCGCGCCGCCTTCGACCACGCCGAGGAACTGCCGAGGGTGTGGACGCACGCCCCGGCGGCCCTCTCCGAACTGCTCACGGTCCACCGCGGACGGGTGTTCTGGCTGCCGCGGTGGCACGCCCTGAAGCTGGTGGACTCCGCGGGTCGGGCCACGGCCCTGGTCAATGCCGGCTTCGAGGGCGGCCCGCTGTGCGCGACGACCGCCCCCGACCCCCGGCGGACCGTCGGCGGCACGAGCTACGGACTGTAGCCGCGCCTCACCCCAGCGCGTCCGCCAGCGCGCTGTCCGCCGCTGCCCGCGACTCCTGCCACAGGGTGGTCACCGGAATCCAGACATGGACCCCCTCCGGCATGCCCACGGCGGCCGCGTGGAAGGTGACACCCGGATGGGAGGGGTCCGCCGCCACCGAGAGGCTCCCGACGACGTGGCCCTCGGTGGCCGCCGGGTCCGCGGTCCGTACGGCGGCGTACGCCCGCTCGCCCGGGGACAGCTCGTAGGGGGCGCTGCCGGCGGGCGGGACGGCCTCGGCCGAACCGTCGAGACCCCGGAAGGTGACCGTGGGGATCCGGTCCACCACACAGGTGCGGCCGCCGTTGTTCACGACGTCGATCCGTGCCACGTTCCGCTGCCCGCCGGGTGCGGCGTGCACGGCCAGGGCCTTCTCCTGGCAGGTCGCGGGGCGGCTCGTGGCGCCGCTCGTCGCGGATGCCGCGGTGCCGGTCAGTGGCAGGGTGGCCGCGACGGCGAGTGCGGCGGTGAGAGCGGAGCCAAGACGCATGGTGTTTCTCCCGGTGGATCGACAGCCTGCGGATACGGCCGGGCGGCCCGTCGGTCGGTGCGGCCGACATGGACAGTGTGAACCGTACGACCCGATCTCCGCGACAGATCGGACATATCGCTTCGGTATATCCGGTGCCGGAATGCTGTGCCGTGCCCGCCGGGTCGTCCGCTGCGCACGGGCGCGGACTCGCGGCTGAACGCGGCCACCGCCGGCGCTCCCGCGACGGGGCCGCCGGCAGCGCCACGGCCCGGATCCACGCGCAGTGCTCGTAGGCGCGGCCGACCGGACGGGCGGCCGGGCCTGCCCGGAAGGCGTGCGCCGCTGCGGAGCGGAGCGGCCCGGGGCGGCCCGGGGCGGTCACCGGGCCCGCCCCCGCGAGCCTCACCGGGTCCGGACCGTCGCCATCACGTCCCGGTCGGGCTGCAGCGTGAGCGACGGGACCGGCTCGATGACGCCCGGGTCCACGTCCAGTTCGAAGCGGCGGGCCAGTACGGCCAGGATCAGCACCGCCTCGACCATCGCGAACCTGGTGCCCAGACAGACCCGGGGGCCGCCGCCGAACGGGAACCAGGCGTACTCCGCGATGCTGTCGCCCGCCTCCGGATCCCACCGCTCGGGACGGAACTCCTCCGGCTCCGGGAACCACCGCGCGTCGCGCTGAGTCACCCACTGGCTGGTCCACACCCGGGTGCCCTCCGGCATCGGCACACCGCCGATCCGCGCACCCGCCTTCGCGACACCGGTGACCAGCCAGATCGTCGGGTAGAGGCGCAGCGTCTCCTTGACCACGGCCTGGGTGTACGTCAGCCGCGCGTAGTCGTCGAACCCCGGCTCCCGGTCGCCCAGCACCCGGTCCAGCTCCTCGGCGAGCGCGGCACGCACCCGCGGTTCACGGGCCAGCAGATACCAGGCCCACACCAGCGTGGAACTGGTCGTCTCGTGCCCGCCGATGTACAGCGTGACCGTCTCGTCGCGGATCTCCCGGTCGGTGAGGCGCTCCCCCGTCTCGTCGACCGCCGTCAGCAGCCGGCTCAGCAGATCGGGGCGCTCGTCCCCGCCGTCACGATGACGGGCGACGACCCGGCCCACCTCGGCGTCGATGACCGCCGCGGCCTTCTTGATCCTGGCCCGGCCGGGGGTCGGCACCCAGTCCGGCAGCAGCGCGCCGATCCCGGCGAACTCCTTGCCGATCTCCTGCTGCGCCACGTCCATCGCCCGGCCCATCGCCTCGGCGTCGGCCGCGGTGTCGACACCGAAGATGGTGCGCACCGCGATCCGCTGCGTCAGCGCCGCCATCTCCCGCTTGATGTCGATGCGTTCACCGCCCGACCAGGTGTCCGCCAGCTCCACCGTGCTGCTCGCCATCGTCGCCGCGTACGAGCGCACCTGCTTGGGCCGTACGGAGGGCTGCACCAGCGAACGCTTGCGCCGCCAGTCCGTGCCACGGGCGACCACCACGCCGTTGCCCATCACGGTACGGAAGGCGATCCCCAGGGCCGGCTGGTCGAAAGAGCGCTCCGTCTCGGTGAGCAGCTCGCCTATGCAGTCCGGATCGGCTATGTACACACAGGAGTTGGGGCCGAAGCGCCACCCCACCATGTCCCCGTGGGAGCGCAGCCGCTCGAAGAAGGCGAGGGGGTTCTTCCCGAACTGCGGCAGGTTCCCGAGGAACGGCAGCCCCCGGGGGCCCGGCACGATCCGATGGGTCCGCGGCTCGGCGTCGATGGCCGGACCGGTCTCCGTGGACATGAATGTCTCCGCTCCCTCGTGGCGCACCGACCCGGTGCGCGGCGACCTGACTTCAGGGGTACCGCACGCCCTGGAACCTGTCATCGGCCTTGTGCGGTACGTGAGTTGTCGAGACTAGTCGCTGTACGCCACCGCCGGACGGGCCCGGGAGAGGGGCCCGTCCGGCGGGGTGTGCGGTCAGACGCCCGGCGGGACCCTGGACGGGCGGCCGTTGCCGCGCGTGAGGGAGTAGCCGAACACCGCCGCGATCGCTCCGAGCACTCCGCCGCCGACCGTCCACAGCCAGCGGTCGGTCCACCAGCCGGACGCCCAGCCGTCCTCCGGCTCGCTGCCGAGCGAGACCCCGGACGAACCGTCCTCGTCGCCGTCGGACGAGTCGTCGGAGGCCTGAGCGACGGAGGACACACCGGGGACCAGCGGCTCGGCGAGCGTGCCGTCCACATCGCCGGCGCCGCCCTTGTCGGCCGCCGTGACCTCGACCTCGGTCTTCACCGGAAGCCCGAGGTCCGCCGACGGCAGATCGACGACCGTCAGCCGGACGTAGTAGCTGCCCGGCAGCGGGTCGTTGGCCCAGGGCTCGGACCAGGCACGGACGGTGCGCAGCACGCAGGTCAGCTCGACCGCCGACGCGTCGGCCGCGGCCTTGCCGGTCTGTCGGCCGTACATGCAGGCCTGGCGGCGCCGCAGCCCGTCGTACACATCGACCTGCCACGACGACGTGCCGTGCCGGGAGGCGCTCGGCGGCAGGGTGATCTTCGCCTTGACGGTGGCCCGCTGGCCCGCGTCGGCGGGGAACACCCAGTACAGGTAGTCACCCGTGGACGCTCCGGCGGTGGCGAGCTGGCCCGGCCTGATCGCCGTCGCCGTACGGAAGGTGGTGCCGGCCTCGGTGGGTCCGGCACCTTCCTCGGAGGCGCTCGGGCTCGGGCTCGCCGACGGGTCGTCGGCCACCGCGGCGCCCGCCGAGGTCAGCAGGGCGAGCCCGGCGAGCAGTGTGCCCGCGAATACACGTGTCCTACGCATCAGTTGGTCCTCCAGACGGCGAAGCGCCAGCGCGAGACCCAGCCGACGACCAGGCCCGCGATCAGCCCGGTGAGCACCAGGACGCCCAGCAGCCACCAGCCGCGGCCGAGTCCGAACGCGGCGACGTCGGCGGCCTGGTCCGGGGAGTCCACCAGGTCCACGGTCAGCTCGATCGGCATGCCGGGCGAGGTCTTCACCGAGGCGGGGGCCGAGAAGGAGTTGCCGACCTGGAGGCACACGGTCTCGGCGGCCGGCTTGTTACCGCTGTCCGTGTCGTCCTGCTCGGCCTTGGGGTAGCGCAGACCGGAGGAGATCGCGTCGGTGCGGCCGGTGCCCGACTCCGAACCGCGCACGATCTCCCGGCCGTGCACGGTCAGCGCGCGCAGCAGCACGCCGTAGTCGTTGTTCACGGCACGGTCGGCGAAGACGCTGACCGAGGCGCGCAGCTCCTGGCCGGGCAGCACATCCACCCGGTACCAGCGGTGCTCGCCGAACTTCTCGCGGTCGGTGTACAGGCCGGCCTTGAGCTGCGGCGCCGCGGAGCAGCTGTTCGCGCCCTCGGTCGCCACCGGCGTGACGACGGGCTCGGCGGCCCGGTCCACCAACTGCTTCACCCGGCCGGAGAGTTCATCGGTGTGCTGGACCGCGGTGTAGGTGCCGCCGGTGGCCTCGGCGATGCAGGTCAGCTGCTCACGGATCTTCGCGTTCGGTACCAGGCCCAGGGTGTCGATGACGAGGTGGATGCCGCGGGCCGCGATGTCACGTGCCACCTCGCACGGGTCGAGCGGGCCGCAGGTGTCCTCGCCGTCACTGATCAGTACGATCCGGCGGGTGGCGTCGCCGCCTTCGAGGTCGTCGGCGGCGCCCAGCAGGGCCGGGCCGATCGGGGTCCAGCCGGTGGGGGCCAGGGTGGCGACCGCGGTCTTCGCCTCGGTGCGGTCCAGCGGGCCGACCGGGTAGAGCTGCTTGGTGTCCTTGCAGCCGACCTTGCGGTCGTTGCCCGGATAGTCGGCGCCGAGCGTCCGGATGCCCAGCTCCACCTGCTCGGGCACTGCGTCCAGGACCTCGTTGAACGCCTGCTTGGCGGCCGTCATCCGGGACTGGCCGTCGATGTCGCGGGTCCGCATGGAGCCGCTGACGTCGAGCACCAGCTCGACCTTGGGGGAGGCTTTGGCGGGGGCTTCGTCGGCGGCGGCGGGGAGTGCCGTGCCGAGCCCGGCGGTCAGGGTGGCGAGCAGGATGCCCACCCCGGCCGTCAGCCTTTTTCTTATGATCATCGCCGGATACTAGTGAAGATCGACGTGCTACCCCAAACCGGTCCGCGGACCGCTGGGGAACCGTCAGAAACCGCCGAGCAAGGGCCCCGAGGCCCGCTCAAGTACCGACCCGACCCGCTCCCAGGTCGCGGAGTCCCGCCGGACGGGCGGCAGCCGGACGTCCTCGCCGGTGCCCCAGCCGCCGGCGATCGCCACCGGGTCCGCGCCGGTGGCCGCGGCAGCGGCCAGCGCGGCGGCGCCCAGCGCCACCGGCTCGCCGGTTCCGGGCACGACCACGGGCCGCCCGGAGAGCCGCCGTACCGTCTCCACCCAGGCCCGGCCCCGGGCACCGCCGCCGATCAGCCGCAGCGGCCGGGCGGCCACCTCGGGATCGGCCGGGTCGAGGCCGCAGGTCCGCAGGAGTCCGTCCAGGGCGCGCAGCACGGTGACGACGGCGCCCTCGTAGGCGGCGCCGAGGAGCTGACGGGGTGTGGTGTCGTGCCGGAGGCCGGTGAGCAGTCCGGCGGCGGTGGGCAGGTCGGGGGTGCGCTCGCCGTCGAGATAGGGGAGCAGCACCGCCTCGCCGCCGGGGGAGATGTCGTCGCGGTCCAGGCCGAGCAGCGCGGCGACCTTGTCCACGGCCAGCGTGCAGTTGAGGGTGCAGGCCAGCGGGAGATAGGTGCCGTCCGTCGCCGCGAAGCCGGAGAGCGCCGGGGACGCCGGCCGGGTCCGGGACGCCGCGAAGACCGTGCCCGAGGTGCCGAGGCTGAGGACGGGGTGGTCGACGAGACCGGCGCCGCCCAGCCCGAGGCCGACGGCGGCGCTCATGTTGTCACCGGTGCCCGCGGCGACGGCTGTCGTGACGGGAAGCCCGAGTGCCTCGGCCGCCGCCGCGGTCAGCGAGCCGACGCGGCTCGCGCCGGTCCGGGCCGGCTCGGGGAGCAACGCGGCGTCCAGGCCGAGGAGTTCGAGGAGCCCGGGGTCGTAGGAACCGGTCGCGGTGGAGTACCAGCCGGTGCCCGAGGCGTCGCCGGGGTCGGTGGCGGCGGTGCCGGTGAGCCGTTCGGTCAGGAAGTCGTGGGGCAGGCGCACGGCGGCGGTCGCGGCGGCGGTGCCCGGCTCGTTCTCCCGCAGCCACTGCCACTTGGACGCGGTGACGGCGGCCACCGGCACCGACCCGGTCCGTGCCGTCCAGGCGTCCGGGCCGCCGAGTGCCTCGGTGAGCGCGGTGGCCTGCGGGGCGGAACGGGTGTCGTTCCACAGCATCGCGGGGCGCAGCGGACGGCCCGAACTGTCGAGGACCACCAGCCCGTGCTGCTGCCCGGCGACCGCGATCCCGGTGACCTCCGACGCGGCGGCCCCGGACTCCTTCAGCCCGGCGGCGACGGCGTCGCGCAGCGCCTGCCACCACACCTCCGGATCGCTCTCGCGGGCCCCCGCCTCGCCCCGGACGACATGCGGCGCGCGGCCGACGGCGAGCAGCCGCCCGCTCGCGGCATCGACGAGGACGGCCTTGGTGGACTGGGTGGAACTGTCCACGCCGATGACGACGGTACGCGGCGGCATGGCGCCCTCATTCCTGTGCTGCGGCCCCGTGCGGAGGGCCCTGCCGATTTCGGTCGTGCGCCAAACAAAATACGGGACCGGACCCCCGTCGAACAGTGGTAGCGCGAGGGTTTACGCGCCGGAGGTGGCCCGTGCATCATTAGTCATGACAGTGAACAAATAAAGCTCGGGCTGCTCGACCTGATCCGGGCCCGACGGCACCGAAGGCGGCCAGACGATGACGGAACGCTTCACGCCCACCCCCGGGGACCGGTTCACCTTCGGACTGTGGACGGTGGGCTGGCAGGGACGCGACCCGTTCGGCGACGCGACCCGCGCGGCGATCGACCCGGCCGAATCCGTGCGGCGGCTCGCAGAGCTGGGCGCGTACGGTGTCACGTTCCACGACGACGACCTGATCCCGTTCGGCGCCACGGACAGTGAGCGCGAAGGGATCGTGAAGCGGTTTCGGCAGGCGCTGGACACAGCCGGTCTGGTCGTCCCCATGGCGACGACGAACCTGTTCACCCACCCGGTGTTCAAGGACGGCGCGTTCACCGCCAACGACCGCGACGTACGCCGCTACGCCCTGCGCAAGACGCTGCGCAACATCGACCTCGCCGTCGAGCTCGGCGCCACCACCTACGTCGCCTGGGGCGGCCGGGAGGGCTCCGAGTCCGGCGCCGCCAAGGACATCCGGCTCGCCCTGGACCGGATGAAGGAAGCCTTCGACCTGCTCGGCGAATACGTCACCGGGCAGGGCTACGACCTGAGGTTCGCCATCGAGCCCAAGCCGAACGAGCCGCGCGGCGACATCCTGCTCCCCACCATCGGCCACGCCCTCGCCTTCATCGAGCGGCTGGAGCGACCGGAGCTGGTCGGTGTCAACCCGGAGACCGGGCACGAGCAGATGGCCGGGCTGAACTTCCCGCACGGCATCGCGCAGGCCCTGTGGGCGGGCAAGCTGTTCCACATCGACCTGAACGGACAGACCGGCATCAAGTACGACCAGGACCTGCGGTTCGGCGCGGGAGACCTGCGCCAGGCGTTCTGGCTCGTCGACCTGCTGGAGACCGCCGGATACGCGGGCCCGCGGCACTTCGACTTCAAGCCGCCGCGGACCGAGGACCACGACGGGGTCTGGGCCTCGGCCGCGGGCTGCATGCGCAACTACCTGATCCTCAAGGAGCGCGCCGCCGCCTTCCGGGCCGACCCCGCCGTCCAGGAGGCGCTGCGCGCGTCCCGGCTCGACGAACTGGCCCGTCGCACCGCCGAGGACGGCATCGCCGGGCTGCTGGCCGACCGTTCGGCGTACGAGGAGTTCGACGTGACGGCGGCGGCGGAACGGGGGATGGCGTTCGAGGCCCTGGACCAGCTGGCGATGGACCACCTGCTCGGGGTCCGCTGACCCCGGGAACCGTTCGGCGGTGCCCGGGGTGCGCCGGCCCCGGGCACCGCCCGGCCGCTCAGCCGGCCGGGCGCCCCGCGTACGCCACCGGATCGGCCAGCACCCCCGTCAGCATCAGTGCCGCGGCGCCCCGGGCCGCGTCACCCGCGACGGACGAGGCGCGCAGCCGCCCGCTCCCCGGGGTCCAGAGGCCCGACACCACACGGCCGGTCAGTTCCTGGTCGGCGGGCGGCGACAGCCACGGCATCAGGTTCCGGTAGATCCCGCCGAGCACCACCGCGTCCGGGTCGAGCAGATTCACCGCCCCCGACAGCACCCGCCCCAGCATCCGGCCGGCCTCCGCGACCGCGGCCACCGCCCGTTCGTCCCCCGCGCGGGCGCGCCGTTCCAGCTCGGCCACCCCGGCGCCGCCACCGGACTCCGCGATCCCGGCAGCCCGCAGCAGCGCCGCCTGACCCGCGTACTGCTCCAGGCAGCCGCGCGAGCCGCACCGGCACCGCGGACCCCCGGCGTCCACCACCACATGCCCGATCTCGCCGGCGAATCCATGGGCCCCGCGCAGCAGTTCACCGTTGATGACCAGTGCGCCGCCGACACCGATCTCGCCGGTCAGATAGAGGAAGCTGCGCAGGTCGCCGAGTCCGCCGAACCAGAGCTCGGCCAGCGCCGCCAGATTCGCCTCGTTCTCGGAGGTCACCGTCAGCGGCCGGTGGCCGGGGCGGGCGCCGGCGAGCGCCGCCGCGAAGAGCTCCTCGGCCGGCACCCGGTTCCAGCCCAGGTTGGGCGCCTGGCGCACCGTGCCGCCGGAGACCAGTCCGGGCAGGGCGAGCGCCACCCCGACCGGGAGGAGCTCCTGCTCGCGGGCCGAATCCAGGGTGCGCGCGGCGATGCCGGCGGCCCGCGTCAGGATCTCCTCGGGGGGTGCGCCGCGGTTGTCCAGGTGCTCGGTGAGCCGGACGCGTCCGGTGCCCGCCAGGTCGACGACGCACACCGACACATAGTCGATGCTGACCTCCACGCCGAGCCCGGCGGGCCCGGTGCGCGTCACCTTGAGCGCGGTCCCCGGGCGGCCCGCCTGCCCGCTGAACGTCTTGCCGGACTCGGTGAGGAACCCGATGGCGAGCAACTGCTCGACCAGCGAGGACACCGCGGCCCGGGTCAGTCCCACCCGCGCGGCGACCCCGGCCCTGGTCGCCCCGCCCTCGGCCTCGTCACGGACGGCCCGCAGCACCAGGCTGAGGTTGCTCCGGCGCACAGTGTCCTTGTCGGCCTTGGGCCCCAGCGGTGTGACGTTGCTCTTCATGTCGGATCCGAGCCTATGCGATCCCTTGTGCGATCCCCGGCGCGATCCCTGCCACGATGCCCGGGTGACGAGGGACGAGCCGTCCCGGTGGCATCGACGGGGACGGGCCGCTCGTCGAGCGGCCCGGCCGGTTCCTGCCCGGTGGTGTGCAGCAGCGGGGCCACCCCGCCGAGTGCGGCCGCGCCGCGGAACACATCCGTCGGCGACGAGCCCTCCGCCGGCGTCCTGGGACCACCCCGGGCGGGCGGTGTTGTCGAGGCCGCGGGCCGCGCCCCGGGTGACCTCCGCGAGCGTGGCGAGCCCGGTGTCGTTGTCGGTGAGCACGGGGGGCATCGAAGTGGCGGCCGAGCCCGGCGCTGACATGGCAGGCGAAGGCGTCATGCCGCGCGGATCTCCGCAGGCCGGATGCCGGACGAATCCGGGGAGTCCGAGGCGGATGCCCGCAGCGGATCACGCTGGACTTCGGGCTGTGGACGGGACCGGGCCGGTCCCCGCTCGGGTGGAGGTCGCCGTGTCGTGACCGGGCCGGGGGGGGGGGGGGGGGGGGGGGGGGGCGCCGCCCCCCCCCCCCGGGGGGGGGGGGGGCGGGGGGCGGCGCCCCCCCCCCCCCCCCCCCGCCGCGCCCCCGCCGCCCCCCCCCCGGCCGATTTTCGGATGCCGTGTGCTCGTCCNNNNGGGGGGGGCCCCCCCCGCCCGGGGGGGGGGGGGGGGGGGCGGGGGGGGGGCCCGGGGGGGGGGGGGGGGGGGGGGGGGCGCCCCCCCCCCCCGGACCGCGTGGGGTGCCGGGAGCCGGAACGTCCGGTGTTCAGGCCTTCGAGCCGCGCTCCTTGAGCATGTCCGCCATGAGCGCGATCTCCGACTGCTGGCCGCGCACCATTCCCGCCGCCAGGTTCCTGATCTCGTCCGTGTCCGCCGAGCCGGCCGCGGCCCGGGCCATCTCCACCCCGGCCTGGTGGTGCGGGGTCATCAGCTTCAGGAACAGCACCTCGGCGTCCCGGCCCTTCGCCGCCCGCAGCGCGTCGAGTTCGGTGTCGGTCGCCATGCCGGGCATCAGCGAACCGTCGCCCCTCGGCGTGAAGGGGTGGTTCATCCACTTCATGGGAACGGCCGAGGAGGACTTCGCCCGCCCCCACGTCTCCAGCCAGCCGAGCATCATGCCCCGCTGATTGGCCTGCGTGTTGATGATGTCGTACGCGAGCCGGCGCACCGCCTCGTCGGAGGTGCGGTCCCGCACGATGAACGACATCTCGACCGCCTGCTGATGGTGGACCGACATGTCACGGGCGAACCCGACGTCGACCGACGTGTCCGAGGGAGCGGCCGCGACGGAGGCGGAGCCCGCGGACGGGGACGGCCGTACGAGCATGAGCGCGACCAGACCCACCGCCAGCAGCAGCACCACACCGCCGGCCAGCACCAACGGACGCGAGGAGCGGATCGCGGAGGTCACTGGGCGATCCCGCCCGTGCAGGCCGCGCCCGGTTCCGGGGTCTGCGGGCCCTGCACGTACTTGGTGAAGAACTTACCCACGCGCGCGTCGGCGGCGCCGTCCACCGTGACCTGCTTGCCCCAGGCGCTGAGCATCAGCGGGGCGGCCTGGTCGTCGACCGGGCTCATCAGGGAGTAGGGCGTCGACTTGACCCGCTCGCGGAGCTTCTCCAGGTCGGACGGGGTCGCCTTGCTCGTGTACGTGACCCAGACCGCGCCGTGCTCCAGGGAGTGGACGGCGTTCTCCTTCGGTATCGCCTTGGTGTAGACGTCGGCGTTGCAGTTCATCCAGACCGGGTTGTGATCGCCGCCGACGGGCGGGTTCATCGGGTAGTCGACCTTCTTCTCGACGTGGTTCTGGGTGAGCTTGTCCCAGGTGCGCTCGCCCTTCACCGGAGAGGACTTGGCCGCGGTCTCGGCCTTGTCCTTGTCGTCGGCGGCGGACATCAGGTAGCCGCCGCCCGCGACGAGCGCGGCGACCACGGCGACGGACGCGGTGATGGTGATGACGCGGCTGCGTCGCTCGCGGGCCCGTTCCTTGCGGCGGGCCTCCTCCAGCTTGGCGCGGCGTGCGGAGGCGGAGGTGTTCTGCTGCTTGGCGGAAGCCATGGGGGTCCTTCGGTTCAACAAGAGGGATGGAGCTGAGGGCATGCGGAGTCCGTCCCCCGGTGTTCCGGGGAACGGAGCCTGCCTCTAGATCCGCTGAACCTGCAGACGGAGATGGTCGACGTCCCGTACGGCGTCGTTGGACGGGCCGCGGATGGCGGCCGCGCCGGTGAGCGGCGCGACCGGAACGACGACGGCCGCACCGGGGAGCGCCATGGGTGCGCTCTGGCCGGGCAGCACGACCGGCGTGGAGTGCTCGGAGGTCCCGTGGCAGGAGCTGCCCATGCCGCGGTCCTCGGGGGAGTCCGCCACCACGATCCGGGCGAGTGCCTGGTGCGTGGGTGTGATGGTGCGGGCGACGGCCGTGTGGTCACCGGAGCCGTGAGCGGCCGGGGCCGTGATCGAACAGCACGAGACCATGGCGAGCAGCACGAACAGCCAGCCGAGCACGGCCGACGCGCGGATGCCCCGCACTCGTCGGTGGGTCCGTTCGCTCAGCCGGGTCATGCCGTCATCGTACGCGGTGTGTGAACTTTCAATGAGGGGTGGGACGGGTGTGAGTGGGGCGGATGATGCGCGGGTGCCCCCTGGCACGAGCTTCCGTGCCAGGGGGCACCCGGTGTGACGGCGGGCCCGTTACGGGGCGGAGCCGGCCTCGGTCCGGGCTTCGGCCGTCGCCACGGGTCCGGTCGACGGCTCCTCCCGCGGCGGCTCCTCCTTCGGGCCGAGGCGACCGAACACGGCAGCGAGGACCACCGCGGCCAGCGCCCCGGCGGCGACGCCGCTGCCGAAGACCGTGCGGGCCCACACGGGCAGTCCCGCGTACATCTCCGGCGCGAAGACCGGCAGCAGACCGACGCAGAGCGCCAGCGCGACCACGATGCCGTTGGTGCCGTGGCCGAGGTTCTCGCGGCTGAGCATGCCGAACCCCATCGTCGCGATCACCGCGTAGATGATCAGCCCCGCGGCTCCGACCACCGGCTCCGGGATGGCCGCGAGCAGCCGGGTCAGCGGTGTGATCAGACCGCAGACGATCAGCAGCACCCCCGCGCCCGCCGTGACGAAACGGCTGCGGACCCGGGTGAGCTGGACGATGCCGATGTTCTCGGCGCTCGTCACCATCAGCGAGGTACCGAAGATCCCGGCCCCCAGCGAGGTCACCGCGTCGGCCCGGGAGATCCGCGGCACGTCACGCGCGGCATCCGGCGTACGGCCCACGGCCTCACTGTTCAGCACCGTCTGGCCGGTGGCCTCCGCGAGCGACGCGAGCGCGAAGACCAGCAGCGGCACGGCGGCCAGCAGATCGAAATGCGGGGTGCCGTACGGGAACGGGTCGGGCAGCGCGAACGTGCTGCCGTGCGCCAGGTGGAACGCCGTACCGCCGACCGCGGCGACGAGCGTGCCGCCCACGAGACCGAACAGCACCGACATCTGCCGCCACACCCCGCGCATGACGAGGAAGAACAGCGCGGTGATGCCGAGCGTCGCGAAGCCGAGCCCCGGTCCCGAGGCGATCATCGGCGCGGTGATCTTGATCATGTTGATGCCGATCAGGACCACCGTGGTGCCCATCACCAGCGGTGGGAAGAACCGCACCAGACGCCCGTACAGCGGCAGCACGAGAATCAGGAAGACCGCGGCGATCAGCACCGAACCGGACGCGGTGGCCGGCCCGTGCTCCTTCGCCACCTGGAGGAAGATCGCCACCGCCGCTCCGCCCGGCAGCATCAGGAACGGGAGCCGGGCGCCGATCCGCAGCGGACGGATGCCCAGCGACTGGAGCAGCGCCCCGACACCGCACAGCACCAGCGTCGCGCTGAGCAGCGAGGCCGTCTGGGACGCCGACAGCGAGAGCGTGGTGCCGATCAGGATCACCGAGGAGACGGGGGCGGCGATCCCGGCGAGCAGATGCTGGAACGCCAGGGGCGCCAGCCGGGGGAGGGGGAGCCGCTCGTCGACCGGCGCGACGGACGCGACCGGTGCGGCGGTGTCGGGGACGGGGGAAGCCATGCTCCGGCTCAGCCCTTCGGGACGTCGAGCCAGGGGAGCTCCTGGGCCGAGTAACGGTAGGAGCGGAACACGGCGTTGGGTTCCGACGGGAACAGCTTGCGCACTTCTTCTTCCTGGTAGCCGCCGAAGTACGGCACGACGTACTCCCAGCACAGATATCCGTCCGCGGTCACCTCGAAGAGGCGGCCCGCGGGGGAGTCCGTCACGAGCGTGTTGCCGTTGGGCAGACGCTGGGCGCTGCCCATGAACGGGGCGAAGAACGACTCGCGCGCCGGGTCGTGGTACTCCCACACAATGGTGCCACTCGCGCGCTCGATCTCGATGACGCGGCTGAACGGGACGTCCCAGTGCGGGCGGAAGACGCCGTTGTCGAAGACCAGGAAGTTGCCGTTCTCCAGCTCGGTCGGGCAGTGCTGCTGCGACACGGCACCGGGCTCGCTGCGCCAGATGATCTCGCCGGTCTCACGGCTGATGACGACGACGGCCGAGACGGAGCGGAAGCTCGCCAGGATGTTGCCGTCGCTGGTCGGCAGCACGCTGTTGATCAGCGGGTAGTGCTCGCGCGAGTAGTCGGGGTGCAGCGGGAACGCGTCGCGGTCCAGGTGCTCGGAGACCTTCCACTCCCACACCGTGCGGCCCTTGGCGTCCACCTCCACGACGGTGTCCGCCCACACCGTGCCCCCGGGCTCCGATCCCGGCACACCGCCCCTGACCGCGGCGGCGGCCTCGCCGGTCAGCGGCTCCAGGGCGGAGTAGAGCAGACGGCCGTCGCCGTAGTGGTACGCGTCGTGGTGCTGGTAGCGGTCGCGGTGCTCGCGCACGACCGTGCCGTCCGGGGTGATCTCCTGCATGATCCCGCCGCGGTACTTGTGCCACATCGGGAAGAGCGCCGGTTCGTCCGGGAGGACACCGCTGTAGGCCAGGTTGCCGTTGGGCAGGATCCGGGCATGCCGGCCGGGGCGGTAGGGGAGGTTCCACCGGTGGACGACCTCACCGCGCATGTCGATGAGGTAGACCTCCCCGCCGCCGGTCAGCGGGGCGAAGAGGGTGTACCCGCCGTAGCTGGCGTCCTCGTCCAGGGCCATGAGTCCGGTGCCGCGGCGTCGTCGCTGGTTCTGGTCCACGAGGGGCATGAATCGGTCCTCCCGGTTAACTTTTTTAGGTGGGACTTAAAAGATTAACCGGCCCGGTAGGCTGCTATCTCCCCCACCGGTTGTGGTGTGCGGCACGCAGGACACGGAGTGAGTGAGATGAGCGAGGCGGACACGCCGCTGGTCGGCCCGGGAATTCGCCGGCGGCGCCGGGCCCTGGAGATGACCCTCGCGGAGGTCGCGGGGCGGGCCGGACTCTCCGTCCCCTTCCTCAGTCAGATCGAGAACGGCCGTTCCCGGCCGAGCATGGGCTCCCTCCAGCGCATCGCCGACGCACTCGGCACGAGCGCGGTCCAGCTGCTGTCCACGGCCGAGGCCCCGCGGCCCGTGGACGTGGTCCGCCACAGCTCCGCCGCCGTGCGCGAGACCGGGGCGCAGGGCGAGAGCGACGGCCGGATGCGCCCCCTGGTCCGGGGCCACCAGCGGCTGCACGCCCTGGAGTTCACCGGTGCGCACGACTGGGCGCGGGAATTCCGGCACCGCAACGACGAGATCCTGTACGTGGCCGACGGCTCGGCCGAGGTCGAGGCGGACGGCAACTTCTACCGCCTGGAACAGGGCGACACGCTCTACTGCGCGGGCGGCCTCGTCCACCGGTGGCGGCCCATCGAACCGCACACCCGGGTCCTCGTCGTCGGCATCGCCGACCACGTCCAGGCCACCGACGAACAGGCCGGCTGACCGGCGGGGCGGCCCGGCAGGGAGTGCCGCCCGGGAAGCGGGCCGCCCCCGTGCCATGCTGTGCCCATGCCGTACCTGGTGCCGCCCCACATTCCTCCGGGCCGCCTCGCGGACCTCGAACAACCGGTGCTCACCACCGCCGGCGACCTGCTGCTGCGCCCGTGGCGGTACCGGGACGCACCGGCGGTCGTGGCGGCCTTCTCCGATCCGGCGATCCAGCACTGGCACCTGCGCCGGGCCGACAGCCAGGACGAGGCACGCGACTGGATCGGGCAGTGGCAGGACGCCTGGCGCAGCCGGACCGGAGCCCACTGGGCCGTCGTACGTCCCGGGGGAGCGGGCGACGGGACCGGCGAAGTGCTCGGCCGGGTCTCGCTCCGCTCCCTGATGCCGGCGATGGGCGTGGCGGAATGCTCCTACTGGGTGCTGCCGGCCGCCCGCGGACGGGGCGTGGCGCCCGGGGCCGTCTCGACGCTCGCGCGCTGGGCCTTCGACGAGATCGGGTTCGAGCGGATCGAACTCGCGCACTCCGTGCGGAACGGGCCCTCCTGCCGGGTGGCGGCCAAGGCGGGCTTCGCCCTGGAGGGCACCCGGCGCCGCTCCCTCCTGCACGCCGACGGCTGGCACGACATGCACCTCCATGCCCGGCTGCGCGGGGACGGCGCGAGGGGCTGACCGCGACGGAGGCGGCAGCGCCGGCCGCCCCCGCTCCGGCGGGGCGTTCAGTCCCGCTCGACGTCCACCTCGGTCAGCCGCGCATATCGGCCGGGGTCGGCACGCCGGATGCGCAGGGCCACCACGAACCCGGCCACGAGCACCACCGGCAGCGGCACCAGCAGCGCCGCGTTGACCGCGCCGGTGCGCCCGGTGAGCAGGTCGAAGTGGAGCGTCGCGAGCACCGACAGGAGCGCGAGCCCCACGAAGGCGATCAGCGGTGCGACCGCGACCCGCCAGACCGGCATGGAGCGCCGGTCCCGGCGGAAGAAGAAGCACACGGCGAGCGCGGCCAGCGCCTGCATGATCATGATGCCGAGCACGCCGGTGCTGTTGGTCCACAGGAAGATCTCGGCGTACGGGTCCGCGTCGATCAGCGCCCCGCCCACCACGATCACCAGGCCGAACACGGTCTGCGCGACGACCGCCGTCACCGGTGAACCCTGCCGGGCCGAGACCCGGCCCAGCCGGCGCGGCAGCAGACCCTCGCGCCCCAGGGCGTAGAGGTAGCGGGCCGCGGCATTGTGGAAGGCGAGGGTGGCGGCGAACGCGCTGACCACGATCAGCACATGCATGGAGTCCGCGAGCCACGGGCCGACGAATCGTTCGGCCGTGTGGAACGTGAGCTGCGGGCCGTCCGAGGACCGGGCCATCGAGACGGAGCCGTCCGTACCGAAGCCGCCCATCAGGATCCACACCCCGGCGGCGTAGAACAGCGCCAGGAACCCGATGGCGACGAACGTGGCGCGGGGCACGGTGCGTTCCGGGTCGCGCGCCTCCTCGGCGTAGATCGCGGTCGCCTCGAAGCCCGTGAACGCGCCGATGACCAGGACGAACATCCCCGCCATGCCACCCGAGGAGGACAGCACGGACGGGTCGAACGACGTGATGTCCAGGGCCGCGGTCCCCCGGTCCGCCAGCACCCCGACGTCCATCACCAGCAGCACCAGGACCTCCAGCACCAGCGCCACCCCGAGCACCTTCGCGCTCAGCGTGACCCGCAGCCAGCCCAGTACCCCGGTGCCCAGCACACAGAGGGTCGACAGCGGCCACCAGGGCAGTTGCGCACCGGTGAGATCGCTCAGGGTCGTCGAGGCGAAGTAGCCGAACCCGGCGGCGACGCCGGGAGCGATGAGGTTGTACGAGAGCGTCGCCAGGTAGGCCGTGGCGACGCCCAGGGTACGGCCGAGCCCCCGGGCGACGTACGCGTAGAAGGCACCGGCGTTGCGCACATAGCGGCTCATCGCGGTGAACCCGGCGGCGAACAGCACCAGCAGCGCACCGGAGACCAGATAGCCGAGCGGGGTGCCCGGGCCGCCGATCCCGATGGCGAACGGCGCGACCCCGGCCAGCACGGTCAGCGGCGCGGCCGCCGCCACGACGAAGAAGACCAGGTCGAAGGTGCCGATCTGCCCCTTGGCGAGGCTTCCCGAAGGGCCGCCGGACGGCGGGGCGGGATCCGCGGCGGCACGAGGGCCGGGGGCGGCGGGGGAGGCGGGCGGCGGGACGGCCGTCGAGGGTTGCGTCATCGGTGGTTCCTCAGGTGCGAACGGGCGGCTGGACGCCGAAGCCGAAGCCTGCTCCAGGCATGGGCCGGCGGAAAAGACCAGTTCAGGGGCGGCCCGACTGGGCGCGGCGCTCAAGCTATCTGGTATACCGAATACCAGGCAAGGGGGTACGGAAGGTTTCCGGAATCTGCGATGATCGCGGCACGGGAGCCGGAAGAGACCGGCTCCGACGGGCAGGAAGCGAGTCCATGAGCAGCAGCCGAACCGCCGGCCCCACCGCCACCATCGGTGCGGCACATCAGTCGCTGCGCGACCGGGTCTATGTGGAACTGCGCGAGCGGATCATCGACGGCCGCCACCCCTCCGGGCACCGGATCGTTGAACGGGAGCTCGCGGACGAGCTCGGGGTGTCCCGCATACCCGTGCGGGAGGCCATCCAGCGGCTGGAGACCGAGGGGTTCATCGCGGCCCAGGCACGCAAGGGCGCGTTCGTCGCCCCGCTCGGCCCGGCCGAGGCCGCGGACTTCTTCGACATCCGGGAACACCTGGAGGCACTGGCCGCCTCGCTGGCCGCCCGCCGCGCCGACCGGGCCGGACTGCGCACCCTGGAAAGACTCCTGGAACGGGCCCGTCGCGCCGCCGAATCCCCCCGCCGGACCCGTGAACTGGGCTCGGTCCACGCCGACTTCCACCAGCAGATCGTCGTCATGTCCGGCAACCCGCTGCTCCAGGGCCTGATGGCACCGCTCGACGGCCGGCTGCGCCGGCTCTTCAGCCTCACCTCCGAGCCGGGCGACGGCCCCGTGATGTGCGGTGAGCACGAACTGCTCTACGAGGCGATACGGAGCGGCGACGCGGACGCGGCGGAACGGATCGCCCGCCGCCATGTGGCCGGTACCCGCGCGACCGCGATGCAGCTGCTCGCCGCCGGCACCGCGGACACCGGGGCCGGCACCGCTGCCGAGCCCACGCACCCCGGCCCCCGGCGCCGGCCCTGACCGGGACGACGCCCGTCCCGCGCACCACCGAAGGAGACCCCAGCCCCATGGCGACGCCCGCCCCCGACTGCCCCGATGTCCTGTTCACCGCCGTCCGCTGCGCCGATGGCCGCACCCGTGACCTGCTGGTCCGCGAAGGCCGGATAGCCGCGTACGACCCGGCCCGGCTGCCCGAAGGCTGTGCGTCCGTGGACGCCGCGGGGGCCCTCGCGCTGCCCTCGCCCGTCGACGCGCACATCCACCCCGACAAGTCGACCTGGGGCGGGCCCTGGCTGAGCCGTGAACCCGCCGACACGCTCCGGGACCTGATCGAGGGCGACGTGCGGGCCAGGACCGCCTTCACGGACCCGGTGGCGGTGCGGGCCGGCGCACTGATGGACCGGGCGATCGCCCGTGGAACCCGCGCCATGCGGGCCCATGTCGATGTCGCTCCCGTCCACGGCCTCTCGGGGGTGCACCAGGTGCGTGCGGCGGCCGACGCCCGCAAGGACCTCCTCGACGTTCAGATCGTCGCCTTCCCCCAGCTCGGCCTGTTGAGCGAGCCCGGCACCGCCGGACTCATGGCGCGGGCCCTGTCCGAGGGCGCCGATGTCGTCGGCGGTCTCGACCCGATCGGCATCGACGGTGACATGGACGGCCAGCTGGACTTCGTGTTCGGCCTGGCCGAACGCAGGGGCGCACCCCTCGACATCCATCTGCACGACGGCGGACCGGCGGGCATCCGCCAGATCACCGAGATCGCCCGGCGCACCGTCGCCGCCGGGATGCAGGGACGGGTCACCCTCGGTCATGCCTTCGCCGTGGCCGAGCTGGAGGGCGCCGAACTCGACCGGCTCGCCGAGCTGTTGGCCGATGCGGGGGTCTCTCTGGTCACCTGCGCGCTGGGCGGTGACCCGGTCCTGGACCCCGCACGGCTCACCCCGCGCGGCGTGCGCCTCGGCGTCGGTTCCGACGGGGTGCGCGATGCCTGGACGCCGTTCGGCGACGGCGACATGATCGCCCGGGCCCATCTGCTCGCGTACCGCACGGACGCCCGCACCGATGCCGAACTCGCCGCCTGCTACGAGGCGGTGGCCCAGGGAGGTGCCGCACTGCTCGGGCTGCCCGCCTCCCGGCTGGAGACCGGCGACCCGGCTGACTTCGTCCTGGTGGCGGCGGATTCGCTGCCCGAGGCCGTCGTGGACCACCCGGTTCCGTCCATGGTGGTACGCGCGGGCCGGGTGATCGCCCGCGCGGGCCGGCTGGTCTGAGACGTGCGGGGCCCGGCGCGGCGACGGCCGGTCAGCCGCGGTCGAGGGCGCGATCGGTGAGGGGGCCGGCGCAGCCGGTGTAGTGGGCCGGGTCGGTCAGTTCGCCCAGGTCGAGACCGGCGAGTTCGGGCACCTCGTCGAGCACGTCCGCGAGGACGTCGGCTAGGTCCGTGGTCTCCGCGCGGGCCCGGTCGGCGGCGCCGGCCAGAACCTCCTCGGCGCGCCTGCGGCCGATCCGCTCGGCGAACACGGCGGCCAGCCGCTCCGAGACGATCAGGCCGTCGGTGAGCTGGAGGTTCTCCCGCATGGCGTACGGGACGACGCGCAGCGAACCGGTGAGTTCGGCGGCGCGGCGCGCGGCCCCACCCACCAGGCGCAGCAGTTCGCGCAGCGGCTCCCACTCGGCGTGCCATGCCCCGGCCGGCCGTTCGTCCTCGGCGGCGAGCGATCCGTACAGCGTCGCGGCCAGGCCGGGGGCGCGGCGGGCGGCCGCCGCGATCAGCGTGGCGTGCACCGGGTCGGCCCGGTGCGCCATGGCGGGCGAACCGTCGCCCTGCCCCTCGGTGACCTCGCCGATCTCGGTCCGGGAAAGGCTGAGCACATCGGCCGCCAGCTTGCCGAGGGCACCCGCGGTGAAGGCCAGCGCGCCCGCCAGGTCCGCGATCGGGGTGCGCAGGGTGTGCCACGGCAACAGCGGTTCGGCCAGGCCCAGTTCGCTCGCGAACGCCTGGACCAGGGGCAGACCGGGATCGATCGCGTCGATGTCCTCGGTGGGCGCGTACGCCTCGAAGGCGGCCAACGTACCGGCCACGCCGCCCAGTTGTGCGGGGAGTGACTCCCGTACGGCCGAGAGCCGGTCCCGCGCGTCGAGGATCAGTGCCCGCCACCCGGCCGCCTTGAGTCCGAAGGTGGTCGGGACCGCGTGCTGGGCGAGGGTCCGGCCGGCCATCGGGGTGTTGCGATGCGCGGTGGCGAGCAGGGCCACCGCCTCCGCGGCCCGCGCCAGATCGTCGAGCAGCGGAGCCAGGGTCCGTGCGGCGACCAGCATGGCGGCGGTGTCCAGGATGTCCTGGCTGGTCGCGCCCCGGTGCACATACGGCCGGACGTCCGGTTCCACCGCGGCGGCGAGGTCCGTCACCAGCGGGACGACCGGATCACCGCCCGGGCGTGCGCGCAGCGCCAGATCCCGTACGTCGAACCGGCCCGCCTCGGCCGCCGCGGCCGTGACCGCCCGGCCCGCCTCCGCGGGGGCGAGTCCGCAGCCGGACTGGGCGCGGGTGAGCGCGGCCTCGGCGTCGAGCATCGCCTGCAGGAAGGCGCTGTCGCCGGTGGCCGTCTCGGCGGGGGAGCCGGCCCGCCCGGGGGCGAGCAGACCGGCATCGCTCTCGTACATCGGCTGGACTCCAGGGGTGGGCCGTGCTCGCCGCCGCTGTGGGCGGATGCCGGACCGGTGGGTACGAAGCGGCTTCCGCGCGCCGGCGGTGCGCGGAAGTCCGGGCGGTGCCGCGAGATCCCGCGGCCGTCCACCGACGGGGTGAGGGCCGTCAGCCCTCCCCGCCCGTCCGGTGGATACCGAACACCGCGCCCTGCGGATCCCGTACGACCGCGATCCGCGGTCCGTCCGGGATGTCGGTCGGCGGCATCAGCAGTTCGCCGCCGGCGCCCTGGGCCGTGGCGGCCGTGGCGTCGACATCCGCCACGGCGAAGTACGGCAGCCAGTTCGGCGGCGCCTCCGGCGGGAACCGGTCGTCCATGACCAGCATCCCGCCGAAGTCCGCACCGGCCACGCCCCACTGCGTGTACCGGTCCGACGCGGCGGTCACCGTCCATCCGAAGACCGCGGGGTAGAACGCGAGCGCCGGGTCGGCCTCGCGGGTGACGAGCTCGACCCAGCCGAGCGCACCGGGGTCGTTCAGCCGCTCGGCACCGGCGAAGGCGCGTCCCTGCCACAGCGAGAACACCGCACCGGACGGATCGGCGACCACTGCGAACCTGCCCTGGTCGAACACGTCCATCGGGCCGATCAGCAGTGAGCCGCCCGCCGATTTCACCCGCTCGACGGTGCCGTCCGTGTCCTCGGTGGCGAAGGAGACCGTCCAGGCGGTCGGCCGGCCCGGCTGGTAGACCGGGCTGAGCGCCGCCACCCGGGCGTCGCCGAGGCGCGCCATCGTGTAGCCGCCCGCCTCCTCGCGCGGATCGGTCTCCGAGCGCCAGCCGAACAGGGCCGCGTAGAACGATTTGGCGGCCGGGATGTCGGGGGTGCTCAGCTCGATCCAGCAGGGGCCGCTGGGCACCGGTTCGGTGAGCTTCATTCGGTTCCTCCGTGGATGCGTGGGCGCGTGGACGCGTACGGGTGCCCGCACCCGCCGGTTCTCGCGCAGTTGAACGCTATGACCTCGCGCGGGGCGCGGCCATCGGAGAAGAAATGTTTCACGGGTGTAATACCTGCTAAAGTATTTGGGTGAGCGATACAACTACCCGGTCCCGGCAGCCCTCGGTCCGCAGACTCCCGCTGGCCGCCCCACTGCGTCTCGCCCGGCCCTCGGACATGTGGTTCAAACCGGCGCTGAGCGTGGTCGTCGCCACCGCCGTACCGGATCTGCTGCTGTTCGCCGTCGACCGGCTCGACCTCGTGATGTACACGATGGCCGGTTCGCTCTGCGCGCTCTACGGCCACGGTCTGCCGTACGCCCGGCGCGCCCGCGCGGTCGCCGGAGTCGTCGTGTCCATGGCCATCGGCCTGGCGATAGCCCTGGTCGCGGCCTCGCTGACCGGGTCGACCGCCGTACTCATCGCGGTGGGAGCGCTGCTCGCCGCGGCGCAGAAGACGCTCTGCGACGCCACCCGTATCGGTCCGCCCGGACCGGTGATCTTCACCTTCGTCACCTCCGCCGCGCTCTTCGCCCCGCAGCACCTCGGCCAGGTGCCCGGCCATCTCGCGCTGACCCTGGCCGCCGGCGCGATCGCCTGGCTGGTCACGGCCGGCCCCGCGCTCCTGCGCCGCGAGGGCCCGGAGCGCCGGGCGACGGCCCGCGCCCTGGACGCCGCCGCCGGGTACCTCGCCGACCCGGGCCACCGCACCCGGCACACCGCGGCCGCCACCGTGCACGCGGCCTGGCAGACCCTGCTCGCCGCCGGACGCCCCACACCCGTGCGCCGGGACCTCGAACGCCTGGTCGTGCACGCCGAAGCCGCCTTCACCACAGGCACCCCCGGCACCGGCCCGGCGGCCCCCGACCCGGAACAGCTCCGCGCCTGGGCCCGGCAGACCCGCGCCCGCGGTCCCGTCCCCACCCCGCCGCCCGCCCCGGGCACGACCGAGGAACTGTTCGGCATCGACGCCGAACGGGCCGCCCGGCGGAGCGGAAGCCGTCGCGAGGCCCGCCGCGCGCTGCTGCGCAGCCTCGCCCCGGGATCCCCGCTGCTGCCCATCGGCGCCCGCGCGCTCCTCGGCTGCGCCCTGGCCGGGTACGTCTCCCAGGCGGTCGGAGTCGGGCGCCCCTACTGGGCGATCGTCACCGCCGCCTCCCTGTACCAGGCCAATGTGACCCTGTCCTGGAACCGGGCCCTCCAGCGCACTCTCGGCAATCTGCTCGGCGTCCTCGTCTTCGCCGCCGTCCTCCCGGTCAGCCGCACCGGACCGCTGGCCCTCATCGGCTTCTGCCTCTTCTTCGGCTTCGCGGCCGAGGCGCTGATCACCCGCAACTACTGGCTCGGCTCCGTCGCCGTCACCCCGATGGCCCTGCTGGTGCTGGAGTTCGGCGGCACCCACCCGGCGGGTGAACTCGTCGGCGACCGGGTCCTGGACACCGTCATCGGCGCCGGGGTGGGCATACTCGCCGCCGTGCTGGTCACCAACCGCCGCGCCGCCGGACGCCTGGAGAGGGCGCTCGCCGCCACCGACCTGGCCCGCGCCCACGTCGTACACGCGCTGGCCGCCCCGCAGCCCACGCCCGCCGCGCTCGACGCCGCCCGCCGCAGGCTGACCGGCTCGCTCGTCGAACTGCGCGAGGCGGACGACACGGCCGCGGGCGAGTGGTGGCAGCGCGCGCTGCCCCAGGAGCGGGTCCTCGCGGCCGAGCAGGCCGGACACCGTACGCTCGCCGCGACAGCAATACGGCGGGGGCCGATCGCCCGCGCCCCGGAGAACGGAGCGCTGTGACCGACGACATCGTCGCCTCGGTGGTACGGCAGTGGCAGGCCGTCAACCCGGAACTGGACACCGGACCGATGGAACTCATCGGCCGGATCAACCGCTGCGCCGCCCTGCTCCAGCAGGCGGAGGACGCCCCGCTGCGCGCCGCCGGACTGACCCGAGCCGAGTTCGACCTGCTCGGCGCCGTACGCCGCACCGACCGCGAACTCACCCCCGGCGAACTGGCCAGGGAGACCTTCTCGTCCGGCGCCGCCGTCACCAAACGGCTGCGGATCCTCCAGGAACGCGGCCTCGTCGACCGCCGCGGCGACGACCGCGACCGCCGGGTCAACCACATCCGCCTCACCGAGGAGGGGCGCGCGCTGGTGGACATGCTGCTGCCCCGGCAGCTCGCCTACGAGCGCACGGTGCTCTCCGGTCTCGACGAGCAGTCGCGCGCCCGGCTCAGTGCCCAGCTCAGCGAGCTGCTGGTGCAACTGGAGGGACGCATCGGCGGCGTCCGGCACTGAGCATGGGGGGCAGGCCCCCCCCGGGGGGGGCGGCTCCGACGGCCCCGGAAAAACCCCGTGCGGATTCCCGTACGCCGTTGCTAACGTCCACCGCATGAAGCGCGCTGCCATGACGACGACGCCGGAGAGTGTCCCGGCGCGCTGACAGCTGTGCAGTGAGAAGCCCCGGGGCGAGTGCCCCGGGGCTTTTTTCCTGCGGTCACCCGCCCGACGACGCGAGGAGACCGCCATGCACGACCACCGCAAGCTCGGCCGCGAGCTGGACCTGTTCGACACCGACCCGCTGATCGGCGCGGGACTGCCGTACTGGCTGCCCGACGGCGCCGCCGTGCGCCACACCCTGGAGGAGTACATCCGCACCGCCGAACGGCGGGCCGGCTACCGGCACGTGTACTCGCCGGTGCTCGGCAAACGAGAGCTGTACGAGATCTCCGGGCACTGGTCGCACTACAGCGACGACATGTTCCCGCCGATGGACCTGGGCGGGGAACAGGTCGTGCTGCGGCCGAGTCTGTGTCCGCACCACGCCGTCATCTACCGCTCCCGCTCCCACAGTTACCGCGAACTGCCGCTGCGCATGGCCGAGCTGGGCGGCATGTACCGCTCCGAGCTGTCCGGAGTGCTCGGCGGGCTGACCCGGGTGCGCTCAATCCAGCTGAACGACGCGCACATCTTCTGCACCCCGGACCAGGTCGCCGAGGAGGCACGGGCCGCCCTGGAGATGATCGGCGCGGCGTACCGGGCACTGGGCATCAGCGCGGCCCGCTACCGGCTCTCCCTCCCCGGACCGGGCGGGAAGTACGTCGACGATCCCGGGATGTGGCGGAAGTCCACCGCTCTGCTGACCGAGGTGCTCGACAGCTCCGGGGTGCCCTACGAGGCCGCCGAGGGGGAGGCCGCGTTCTACGGCCCCAAGATCGATGTCCAGGTGGCCGACGGCGCCGGGCGCGAGTCCACCCTCTCCACCGTCCAGATCGACTTCCATCAGCCGGACCGGTTCGACCTGCACTACATCGGCGCAGACGGGGCGAAACACCGGCCGGTCATGATCCATCGCAGCATCGTCGGCAGTGTGGAGCGGGCCGTCGCCCAGCTGATCGAGGTGCACGGCGGGGCCTTCCCCGCCTGGCTGGCCCCCACCCAGCTGGCGATCATCCCGATCTCCGTCGCCGAACTCCCCGACGCCGAGGCGCTCGCCCGGCAGTGCGCCGAACTGGGGCTGCGGGCCGAGATCGCCGGACCGGAACGCGGCACCCTCTCGGCCCGCGTCCGGGAGGCCCGGCTGGTGCCCTGCCAGGCGGTCGTCGGAGCGAGGGAGGCCGCCGAGGGGCAGGTCGCCCTGCGCCTGCGCGACGGAAGCCGGCCGGCGTCGCGGCCCGCGGAAGAGGCCCTCGCACGGATCGCCGCCCTGGTGGAAGCACACGCCGTCGAACTCCGGCTGTAGGCGCCGCCGGCAGCGGACCGCCGGAACCGGGCGCCGGAGCGGGACGGCACGCTCCGGCGGTCCGCTCCGGCGCACCCGCACCCGCACCCGTGTTCACCGGGCCGGAACCACTTGGTCCGTGTCCAGCAGCGCGGCGGACGAGCGGAGTTCTCCGGCCAGGCGGACGAGTGTCGCGTCGTCCCCGCGATCGGCGGGTGCCGAGGCCATCAGGGCGAGCCGGTCCCGCCAGCTCGACCCCGCCAGCGGCACGGCCACGGTGTGCATGCCCCGGACCGACTCCCCGCGGCTGAGCGCGTATCCGAGGGAGCGGATCTCCTGGAGCTCGGCGAGCAGCGCGGAGCGCGAGGCGAGGGCGTCCGGCGTGGCCGCGGGCAGCTCCTCGCGCGGATAGAGGGCGCAGACCTGCTCCGGCGCCATCCGGGAGAGCAGCAGCTTCCCGCCGGACGTGGCGTGGGCGGGGTGTGTACTGCCGGGCTGCGGCATCACCCGTACCGGCAGGGGGGACTCGCGGGCGTCGGTGACGATGATCCGGTCGCCGCTCAGCGCCGTGCACTGCACCGTCTCGCCGGTGCGCAGCACCGCGTCCTTCAGCACTGCCGCGAGCCGTTCGCGGACGGCCGGGCCGAACCCCGCCGGGCGGCCGAGCCGGACCAGCTCCGGGCCGGCCGAGTAGCCCCGGCCGGAGAAGTCCCGGATCGCGAAGCCGCGTCCTTCCAGCGTGCTGAGCACCCGGTGCGCGGTGGAACGGCCGACGCGGAGCAGCTCGGCGGCCTCGGAGACGGTGAGCGTGTCATGGGTGAGGAAGAGCTGCATCAACCGGAGCCCGGTGTCCAGCGATTCGATCGTGTAGCTCCGATTCGGTCCCATGATGCGCCGGTTCCCCTTCGCTCGAATGTGCTCCTTTCGATGCAGTTCGATCACCTGTGCGTCTGTCCCGTGCTGAGGGACGGAAGTGAGTGACCAACCGGACCGAAATCCCTGAACTTCCTTGTTCCGAGCCTACGTTGTCCCGCGCCCCGGTACGACCGACTCCCGGCACCGGCGGATTGCCTCGCCTGTCACTCCCTGTGCACGCCTGACGGCGGTGCGTGCAAAAACTCGTGAGTGTATTACCGCTGGAGCGCTCGCGCAGGGGGTTGGGTGAATGTGCCGAAGCACTGATTCGATCTGACTAAGCTCACGCGCAGTGAAGTCGAGTTGATATGAATTCGAGCGCTTGTTCCCGACTGTCCTGCAAGCGTGCATACCTCCCGAATCAACCGCCAGAGGTCTTAGATGGTTCGTGTTGAATCACCGCCGATCGACCGAGAATCCTCCGTCGCTCGTGCCGTGTTCCTGCCCGTGCTCCTGATGGGCGGCGCCACCGCCGCCGCGGCGGCACTGGTCTCCACGGCCGCGCGGATACCAGTCGTCTGGTGCGGTGCCGTCGCCACCGTCGTGGTCGCCGCCCTGAGTGTCCAACTCACCCGCCGGGCGCGCGACCTGCGTACCCAGCGCGCGGTGTACGAACGCCGCTTCGCCGACCTGGAACGGCGCATCGCCACCCATGACGACGAGACCGTGCGGATCAGCAAGGAGCTGCTGCCGGCCGCCATCCACCGGCTGCGCGTGGGCAATTCGCCCGAAGAGGTGCTCCGCGACGTCGTCGACGCGGACGAGATGTACCGGGACCTGCCCGACGCCCAGCGCACCCTCGTCTACACGGTGCTGCACATCATCGACAACGAGGAGGCGATGCGCGACTCCGCGCAGCGCGCCTTCGTCAACGTCGCCCGGCGCGTCCAGGCGATCGTCCACCGCCAGGCGAGTGAACTGCGCGAGATGGAGGAGCACCACGGGCGCAACCCCGATGTCTTCGACGACCTGCTCCGCATCGACCACGGCACCGCACTGATCGGCCGGCTCGCCGACTCCATCGCGGTGCTCGGCGGTGCCCGGCCCAGCCGCCAGTGGCCCAAACCCGTACCGCTGTTCAGCGTGTTGCGCGGCGCCATGTCGCGGATCCTGGAGTACCCCAGGGTCGACCTGCACTCGATCGCCAAGGTCGCCATCATCGGCACCGCCGTCGAGCCGCTCATCCACGCCTGCGCCGAACTCCTCGACAACGCCACCCGGTACTCGCCCCCGCAGACCCGGGTGCACGTCACCGCCGTCGAGGTACAGACCGGCATCGCCATCGAGATCGAGGACGGCGGCGTCTCGCTCAGCGAGGAGGCCCGCTCGCGGGCCGAGAACATGCTCGCCAGGGCCCAGGCCGGCTCCAACATGAACGACCTCGGCGAGTCCCCGCGACTCGGCATGGCCGTCGTCGGCCGGCTCTCGCGGATGTACGACCTCCAGGTCTCCCTGCGGCAGTCCGCCTACGGCGGTGTCCGCGCCGTGCTCATCGTGCCCCGCGCCATGATCACCACCGGACCCGCTCCCGGCATCGCCCACGGCATCGGCGCCACGTCGAGGCCCACCAGCGACATCGACCAGGAGGCCATGAAGCACGTCGTGCCGGCCCGCCGCAAGCCTCGTACCCCCGTGGCCCAGCGGCCCGCCACCGGGCCGGTCGCCCCCGCCACCCGGCCGGTCCTGCCCCCCGCCGCCATGGAGGACGACATCCCCGTGGTGACCGAATGGACCGCGGGCGGACTTCCGCAGCGCCGCAGCCGCGGCCGGGCACCGCTCGGCTCGCACAACCTCCCGGCCCAGCCCGCCGAACCCGCCGCAGGCCGGCACAACGGCCACACCAATGGCCACGGACACGGTCCCGGCGGTGAGGGCGGCGGCAAGGAGCAGCCTCCCGGGCTCTGGCTGGAGGCCTTCACCAACGCGGTCAACGGCGTGCCGCAGGACCCCAAGACCGACGAAGACTCTGACGATGCGTGGGACAAGGGAGACCTGAAGTGATCCAGCAGCGGGGAAACATGGACTGGATGCTCAAGGAACTGGCCGACGACGTACCGGACATCCACCAGATCGTGGTGCTCTCCGCCGACGGTCTGCGCATCGCCCGGCACGGCGGCGACCCCGATGTCGCCGACCGCCTCGCGGCGGCCTGCGCCGGACTGCAGAGCCTGGCCGCCGCCGTCGCCTCCGAAATCCCCTACAGCGACGGGCTCATGAAGCTGGTCGTCATCGAGGTCACCGGCGGCTTCTTCTACCTGATGGCCGCCGGAACGGGCGCGTACCTCGCGGTGCTCGCCGGTGAGACGGTCGACGCGGGGCTCGTCGGATCGCGGATGCGTGACATGGTCGTCAGGATCGGTGCCCACCTGACGAGCCCGCCGCGCCACGACGGGCAGGCCGGATGAACTCTCCCCGACGAGAACGCCGAAAAGCCGATCCGGCTCTGAGCGATCCGGAACGGCTGTACGTGATCACCGGCGATCCCGACGGCAGCGAGCGGGCGCAGCTCGACCTGGTCACGATGATCGTCGCGCAGGCACAGCCGACGCCGACGGTCCAACCCGAGCAGGCCGTGATCCTGCGGCTGTGCCAGGCACCGTTATCCGTCGCCGAGATCTCGGCATACCTCGGTCTGCCCTTCAGCGTGGTGACCTCGCTCCTCACCGAACTCCTCGCTGCCGGACTCATCGAATCGCGCGCACCCATCGTCCGCGCCACCCTCCCGGACAGGTCCCTTCTCGAAGCGGTGATGCATGGACTTCAGAAGCTCTGACACGATCACCGGCCCCCGGCGCGAGGACGTCCTTCCCACCACGGCGACAGCCGCGGTGAAGGTCGTGATCGTCGGCGGGTTCGGGGTCGGCAAGACGACCATGGTCGGATCCGTCAGCGAGATCCGGCCGCTGACCACCGAAGAGACCATGACCCAGGCCGGCGTCGGCGTGGACGACAACTTCGGGGTGGAGAGCAAGACCGCCACCACCGTCGCCATGGACTTCGGCCGGATCTCCATCAGTGAGGAGCTGATCCTCTATCTCTTCGGCACCCCGGGCCAGGAACGGTTCTGGTTCCTGTGGAACGGCCTGTTCGAAGGAGCCCTCGGCGCGGTGGTCCTCGTCGACACCCGCCGCCTCGAAGTCAGCTTCGACGTCATCGGGAGACTGGAGGAGCGCGGCGTGCCGTTCGTCGTCGCCGTCAACACCTTCCCCGGCGCCCCGCAGCACCCCGTCGAGGCGCTGCGGACCGCACTCGACCTCCCCGACGAGGTTCCGATGATCGACTGCGACGCCCGACTGCGCGGCTCCAGCCGCGACGTGCTGATGACTCTGATGCGCTATCTGCACAGTCTGGCCCTCCCGCTCGCCTGACCGCAGAACCAACCCCCTCGCGCATCCCCATCCGTCCGGTACTTGGCCTGATCCCTGGAGCGATCGTGACAACCCCATTCCACTACGAGCCCGGAGCGGCCCCCGGGCCGGTTCCGCCCCCCGGATGCCCGGCGCACGGCCTCGGCGTCGGCCCCGGCGGACTCCGCCGGTTCTACGGCCCGGAGGCCGAGCGGGACCCCCACGGGCTCTACGACAAGCTGCGAGCCGAACACGGCACCGTGGCCCCCGTGTTGCTGCACGGGGACGTACCCGCATGGCTGGTCCTCGGACACAGCGAGAACCTGCACATGACCCGTACCCCCTCGCAGTTCTCCCGCGACTCCCGGCGGTGGCGGGCGCTGCAGGACGGCAGCGTCGCCCCGGACCACCCGCTGGCCCCGATCTTCACCTGGCAGCCGATCTGCGCGTTCGCCGACGGGGCCACCCATGAGCGGCTGCGCGGCGCGGTCACCGACAGCATGGGCCGGATCGACACCCGCGGCGTCCGCCGCCACGTCAACCGCTACAGCAACCGGCTCGTCAACGACTTCTGCCAGCAGGGCCGGGTCGACCTGGTCAGCCAGTTCGCCGAGCGGCTGCCGATGATGGTGATGTGCGCGATCCTCGGCATGCCCGAGGAGTACAACGACCGGATGGTCCAGGCCGCCCGCGACATGACCCGCGGCACGGCGACCGCCGTCGCGAGCAACGCCTATGTGCTGGACGCGCTGACCCGGCTCGTCCAGCGCCGCCGGCGCGAACCCGCCGAAGACTTCGCCACCTGGCTCGTCGAACACCCCGCCGGGCTGAACGACCAGGAGGTCAGCGAGCACCTCCGGCTGGTCCTCATCGCCTCCTACGAGGCGACCGCCAACCTGATCGCCAACGTCCTGCGGATGGTGCTCACCGACCCCCGATTCAGGGCCAGGCTCAGCGGTGGTCACATGACGGTCCCCGAAGCGGTCGAGCAGACGCTCTGGGACGAGCCGCCGTTCACCGCGGTCTTCGGCCGCTGGGCGGTCGGCGACACCGAGCTCGGCGGCAAGCAGATCAAGGCCGGCGACGCGCTGATCGTCGGCATCGCGCCGGCCAACACCGACCCGGTGGTCCGCCCCGATCTGGGCGACGACATGGCGGGCAACCGTGCCCACCTCGCGTTCAGCGGCGGCCCCCACGAATGCCCCGGGCAGGACATCGGGCGAGCCATCGCGGACGTCGGTGTCGACGCCCTGCTGATGCGCCTGCCCGACCTCGAACTCGCCGTCGAGGAGAGCGAGCTGAGCTGGGTCGGCAACATCATGGGCCGGCACCTGGTGGAGCTGCCGGCCGACTTCGCCTCCCGCCCGCCGCAGGACGACAAGGAACCGCCCTCCATGGGCAGGCCCAATACGCCGCGCCAGGACTGGGAGGTGCAGTCGACCGTCCGGCACACCGCGCCCACACCCGGCCGGGTCACGGCCACCGCCCCGTTGAGCGCGACGCCCACGGCCACCGCCGTCGACGAATCCGGGAGCCCGGCCGCCGGCCCTTCCGCCGTCGGAGGAATCCCGCAGCAGCGCGGCGAATCCGCACCGGCGAGGCTCTGGCGGGCCGTCTCCCGGTGGTGGAGCGGCAACTGACCCGACACGCCCCCCGGGAGCGGGAGCGGCAACGGCGTCCGGCCCGGTGACCGAGGACTTTCGCGTCCACGGCAACCGGGCCGCACGCTGCCGGGGCCCCGGACCGGTCCCGCCCCCGTACCATGCACAAGCGTGAAGCTGACAATTCTGGGCGGCGGCGGATTCCGGGTACCACTCGTGTACGGGGCGCTGCTCGCCGATCACGCCGAAGGCCGCGTCGACGCGGTCACCCTCTACGACACCGACGCCGACCGGCTCACCGCCGTGGCCCGGGTGCTCGGCGAACAGGCCGCCGGTGTCCCGGACGCCCCCGCCGTCACCGCCACCACCGACCTCGACGAAGCACTGCGCGGCGCCGACTTCGTCTTCTCGGCGATCCGCGTCGGCGGCCTCGAAGGCCGGGCGGCCGACGAACGGGTCGCCCTCGACGAAGGCGTACTCGGCCAGGAAACGGTCGGCGCGGGCGGCATCGCGTACGGACTGCGCACCGTCCCCGTGGCCGTCGGCCTCGCACAGCGCATCGCGCGGCTCGCCCCCGAGGCCTGGGTCATCAACTTCACCAACCCGGCAGGCCTGGTCACCGAGGCCATGTCCCACTACCTGGGCGACCGGGTCATCGGCATCTGCGACTCCCCGGTGGGCCTCGGCCGCCGCATCGCCCGGGTGCTCGGTGCCGACCCCGACCGGGCCCGGATCGACTACGTCGGGCTCAACCACCTGGGCTGGGTGCGAGGACTGTACGTCGACGGGCGCGACGAACTCCCGAGGCTGCTCG
Source organism: Streptomyces sp. NPDC047917 (assembly GCF_043204345.1). NCBI lineage: Bacteria > Bacillati > Actinomycetota > Actinomycetes > Kitasatosporales > Streptomycetaceae > Streptomyces > Streptomyces sp. NPDC047917. Next base: position 126,634 of record NZ_JBIDCA010000011.1, on the reverse strand, counting down.
CCGACCCGGAACTCCTCGGCTCCTTCGAGGAGGGCAGACTCTTCGGCACCGACTGGCTGCGGTCGCTGGGCGCCGTCCCCAACGAATACCTGCACTACTACTACTTCAACCGGGAAGCGGTCCGTGCCTACCAGGACGCCGAACAGACCCGCGGCGCCTTCCTGCGGGAGCAGCAGGAGGGCTTCTACGCCCGGATGAAGGACCCCGCCACCCCCGCCCTGTCCGCCTGGGACCGCACCCGCGCCGAGCGCGAGGCCACCTACATGTCGGAGAACAGGGAGGTCGCCGGGGTGGGGGAGCGGGAGGAGAGCGATCTGGAGTCCGGCGGCTACGAGCAGGTGGCGCTCGCCCTGATGCGGGCCGTCGCCCGCAACGAACGGACCTCGCTCATCCTCAACGTCCGCAACCGCACCACGCTCCCGGTGCTCGACGCGGACGCCGTCATCGAGGTGCCGTGCCTGGTCGACGCCAACGGTGCCCACCCCGTCGCCGTCGATCCGCTCCCGTACCACGCCGTCGGGCTGGTCACCGCGGTCAAGGCGGTCGAGCGCGCGGTGCTGGACGCGGCGGCGAGCGGATCCCGCGCCACCGCGGTGAAGGCCTTCGCGCTGCACCCGCTGGTCGACTCGGTGACCGTGGCCGGACGCCTTGTCGACGGCTACCTCAAGGTCCATCCCCAACTCGCCTATCTGAACCGCCCGTAGGTACTACCCGGACACGGTCCATGGTTTCCCGGGTGTCCCGGACTCCGTTTCGCAGAAGCGGAGTTCGCTGCTGACCAGGAGGTGGAGCTGGGCGTCCAGCCACGCCCGGGAACGGGCCGCGAGGGCTTCCCCGGCCGGCAGGGCCCCGTCCGCCGGCGCCTCGGTGAAGGCACGCAGCAGCGTCGCGGCACGGGTCAGGCCGGTGCGGGACAACGCGGTCGCCGCCTCGTCGATCCGGGCGAGGGCGGGGATGCCGAGATGGCGCAGCCCGCTGTGCGGCACCGCCGACATCGCGGATATCGCCTCCTCCAGCGCCGCGGTCAGCGGATCGGACGGCCGCCGCACCACCGCGGCCAGGGCCGCGGAGCCGTCACCGGCGGCGAGATCCGGCACGACCGGCCCCGCCGGGGTGAGCAACCCGAGCGGATCGATCCGCACCCCACCACCGGACCGGTGCAGCGAACCGCTGATGTGCGTGGCGCCGCCCTCCAGGGCGTCGGCCAGGGCGTCCAGCGCACCGGGGCACTCCGGCCGGTACTCCGACGCCACCAGCGCCCGGCCCCCCGCCGCATCCCGCACCACGGCTTCCAGGCGCTGCTCGGCGGGGTCGTAACCGACGCTCTCCACCTCGGACAGTTCGACGACATGGACCGCCTCCGCCTCGACCCGGGGCCGGATCAGCCGCGGCGGCCTGTTGTTCCAGCCTGCGGCCAGTGCGGTCACGTCCCGTACCAGCAGGGGCTTGGGCAGTTCGGTCCAGGCCGCGCCCACGGGGGTGACGGTCGTCGTGCCGAGCCTGCCCCGGGACACCGTCAGCGCACGGCTCGGGGTGCGCCGGACGCTCTCGCTGACCAGGCTTCCGGTGGCCAGTGAGGCCAGTGTGGTGCCCAGGACACGACGGGTGGCCAGCCGGTGGGCGGACAGCTCCTTGCCCTCGGCGGCCGTCCAGGCCTTGCGCAGCACGAGGACGGTGCCCGCGCCGGGGTGGGCGAAGTACACCTCGGAGGTCAGGGACTGCCCGGTGCCGTGGACGCGGCAGCCGAGGGAGACCAGCCGGACCCGGCGCAGCGGGGTGTCCCCGGCCTCGCGGGTGCCGAGCACGCCGGGATGCGCGGCGGCCCGCCGCCGGGCGTGTACCTCGGTGAGCAGGGCGGCGACCGACTCCGGGCGGTACTGGGCGGTGCGGTCGGCGTACGCGGTGAGCTGGTCCGCCAGCTCGGTGATCGCGCCCGCGGGCCAGTGCATCGACCGGGCGGTCAGCGCGGCGCCGGCGCGGGCGAGGGCTCCGCCGTGTACCGGGCCGACATGGGCCACGCCCTCCGCCAGCAGTTCGCCGGCCGGCCCGAGGGCCGCGTCGAGCGCGGGCAGCGCCGCGGACGGTGCGGCGGCCCGGCCGCCGACCTGGACGGGTACGGAACGCTCGTCGGTGTCCGTGGCGTCGGCGGCCCGGAACGCCCAGACCGCCAGGGCCACCACCTCACCTCGCAGCGCGGCGGCCGCGTCCGTCAACGCGTGGGCGATCCCGCCGGGCACCGGGAAACGCACCGTGCAGGTGGGGAGCTCGACCCGGGGCTCGGGACGATCGGGGGTCGGACGGTGTACGAGAGCGGCGTAGCCCCGGTCGAGGGTGCGCCGCGCCGAGGCGACCGGGCGGGTGCCGACCGCGCCGGTGAGCGCGGCGTCGTCGGTGCTGCCCGGGGACCAGTCGGTGAACGCGGCGGGGGAGCCGGCCGGATCGGCCCCGGCGCCGCGCTGATGGGCCAGCACCAGGGCGATGAGATGGCGGCACACGCCCGGTGCGGCGCAGCTGCAGTCGCCCTCGTCCAGGCCGGTGCCGGGCGGCAGCGCCGAGGTGGTGCCGTCGCCGAACCTGGCCCGCACCGTGGTGTCCGGATCGGTCGTGAGCACGGGCACCGTCCCCGCGTCCAGCTCCTTCGTGGCGCGCTTGACCAGGCCCCGGTTGGCGAGCGCCGCGAGCGTCTGCGGGGTGAGGGCGAGCAGATCGGGGCGCACGGCGGCGCCGGTCCCCGCGGCGGTCATGGGCTCGGTCATCGGCCCAGCCTCTCGGCGACGAACTCGGCGAGCCGGCCGGGCGTCATCGCCCCGATGTGCGCCCCCGCCGCCGCGAGCTTCCCGGCCGTCACCCGGTCGTAGTCCGGGTCGGCGTCCTCGTCGAGCGCGGCCAGTCCCAGCACGGTCGAGCCCTGCTCCACCAGCCCCCGCACCGCCCGCACCAGCCGGTACGGGTCACCGCCCTCGTAGAAGTCGGTGATCAGCGCGACCACGGTACGGCGCGGGTTCTCCACCAGGCCCGCGCCGTACTCCACGGCTCGTGCGATGTCGGTGCCGCCGCCCAGCTGGACCCGCATCAGCAACTCCACCGGATCGGTCACGTCCGAGGTCAGGTCCACCACCTGGGTGTCGAAGGCGACCAGGTGTGTCTTGAGGCCGGGCAGGCCCCACAGACACGCGGCGGTCACCGCGGAGTGGATGACCGATCCGGCCATCGAGCCCGACTGGTCGACCAGCAGGATCAGTTGCCACTGCGTCACATGGCGTCGGGTGCGGGAGTGGAAGTGGGCGCGCTCGATGAGCAGGCGTCGTTCGTCCGGCTGGTAGTGGGCGAGGTTGGCCTTCACGGTCTGCCGGAAGTCGAAGTCCCTCGCCAACGGCACCCGGCTGGGCCGGCGGGAGCGGGTGCCGTGGAACGCCCGGCGGATCTCCGGCTGGAGTCTGGCCATGAGCTGTCTCACCACCGACTCGACGATGCGCCGGGCCAGCCGCAGCACCTGCGGGTTCATCAGATGCCTGGTACGCAGCACGGCACGCAGCAGCGTCTGGCTGGGCTCGACCCGCTCCAGCACCGCGGGGTCGGTGACGATCTCCTGGATGCCGTACTTCTCGACGGCGTCCCGTTCCAGCCGCTCGACGGTCTCCTTCGGGAAGAGCCGGTGGATGTCGTCGAGCCAGTCGACCGCGGTCACCGCGGACGGCCCGTCGCCGCCCGTCCGGGGGGTCGAGCCGGAGCGGCGCATCCCGCGCCGGGTGAGGTCGGGGTCGCGGCCGTAGAGCCAGTCGAGCGCGGCGTCCCGGCCGGCGTCGGCCGGACCCGGCTGACCGGTGTGCCGTTCGGCGGCGGCGCCGAGGACCAGCCGCCAGCGCTCCAGCCCCGCGTCGGGAGCCATGCCGGAACCCTCCTCGGGTCCGGGGCCGGGTCCGGGTACCCGGTCGGGCGCCTGTTCGGGCGTGGTCATGGGGTGGCATCCAGTTCGTAGCGGGTCAGCAGCCGGGACACGGACTCCTCCAGGGCGCGTGCCCGGGCGATCAGCAGGGGGTCCGCGGTGGTCCGAAGCAGGGAACGCGAGGAGCCGCGCACTCCGCGCCGTTCCAGCAGACGCGCGGCGATCCGGTCCCGCTCGCGCGGCGGGAAGAAGGTGAAGGCCTGCCGCAGCGCGGGCAGCCCCGACAGGAACTCCTCGTCGGACAACGCGCTGACCAGGCCGTCCAGCACATCGATCAGCGACTCGGACGCGCCGTCCGCTCCGCGGCCGTCGTCGTTGCCCACCGCGCCCGTCACCTCGTCGCGGGCGAGCGCGAACAGCCCGGCCAGCCAGTCGCCGAGCGCATCGGCACCGGACCTCGCCACCGCCCGCACCACTCGGGCCGGATCGCTGGACGCGCCGGGGGCCCCGGGGGCCCGGCCCAGGGACCGGGCCAGCCCGAACGCGGCCCCGCGCACATCGACCGGGGCCTGAGGGTCCTCGGCGATCCGCCGCGCGACTCCGGCCACCACCTCACGGGTGACGGGGAGCAACTCCGGCGCGTGCAGCACCGCGTCGCGCACCGCGACCACCGCCCGCAGCCGGGGGAAGTCCACCCCCGACGAGCCGCGCACACCCTCCAGGAGCCACAGCAGTTGCTCCGTCGCCCCGCCGATCACGGCGGCGAGCAGCGGACCGCGCGCCATGCCGAACACCCGGTCGTGCCGCCACAGCCCGAGAGCCGTGGCGAGTATCTCCCCGAGCGGGCCGGTGACCTGCAACTCGCCCACAGAGGAAGAGAGTTCTTCGAGCAGTTGCTCCGAGAAGCCGCCCATTCCGCACAGCACCGCGTCGAACAGCGCCCCCGCCGCACCGTCGGCCTCCGCCGGACCGCTCCGGGTCCGCTCGGTGAGGGCGACGGCGGCCGCCTCGGCCAGGGTGGCCCCGTACGCCCCCGCCTCCACCAGCGCGGCCTCGCGCCCCAGGACGGACTGCGCCTCCCAGCGCTCGGTGAACACCGGGTCGACGCCGTGCGTGGGACCGGCGGTCCGCACCTGGCCGGGGACACCCAGCACCCGCAACCGGTGGAGCACCCGGCTGCGTTCCAGGTCGGTGGCGTCCGTGAGATCGAGGCGGTACGTCGCCTCCGGGCCGCCGTCCAGCGCCAGCCCGGCGAGCTGCGCCGCCACGTCATGCACCAGGGGCGGCGCCGGAGTCCGCGGATGGAGCCGCCCCGTGCGGTCGCCGCCGCAGGCCGCGACCATCTCGACGACCGCGGGATGGGCCCCGGCCGTCAGCGAGCCCCGGCCGGTCCACGGCAGCGGCCGGTCCAGATCGTCCGTGATCAGAGCGCCCGCCAGGCCGTCCAGCACATCGATCCTGGCGGGGCTCGGATGGCCGCGCAGCGCCGTCAGCCCCTCGGCCAGGCTGCGGGCGGCGATCAGATCGGAGGTGGACACCGGGTATTTCCGGGCCCGCAGCCGTTCGACGACCACGCGCAGCAGGCCGTCCGCCGCGGCCTCGGGGCCCGCCTCCCACACCTGCTGGTAGTAGCCGGGGGACGGCATCCCCGACTGGTACCCGGCGAACGCGTCCAGCTTCCGGAAGGAGTACGGCACGAGGAAACTACCGGCCATGGCACCGTCCGGCGGGGCCGGCACCACCGGCCACCCGTCCGCGCCCCGCTCCCAGCCGTCGCCGTCCGCGCCGCCCCGCGCACCGGACGCGGTGAGCGCGCGGAGCGCCGGCTGGTGGAAACCGCCGGTGACCACCAGCACCGGCCGGTCACCGGCCGCCGCCACGGCAGCCCGCACCCACGCGGCCATGTACGACTCCCGCGCCCGGTCGCCGGCGTCGGCCTCCGCGTCACCGCGCACCAGTGCGAAGTACGCGTCGAGCCGTTCGGCGAGACCACTGTCCGGCTCCACCTCGAACAGGCGGTCCCACAGGGCGTCGGAGGAGTCCACCGCGAACCGCCGGCACAGCCGCTCCGTCGCCTCCGCGTATCGCGCCTCCGCGTCGGCGTAGCGGTTGGTGCGCTCGGCGAACGCCGGATGCCAGGCCGGCAGATCGATGAAGCGCACCCGCGCCCCGGCCGCCCGCCCCGCCCGCAGCGCCACCCACTCCGGCGAGTAGTCGCACAGCGGGGCCCAGGACGTCGAGGCCCGCTCTCCGTCGCGGTAGTGGCTGAACACCGCGACCGGCAGCTCGTGCCCGAGCAGCAGCTCGTCCAGCCGCCCGTTCATCTCGGCCGGACCCTCGATCAGCACCTGGGCGGGCCGGAGCTCCGTGACGGTCCGCTCGACGAGCCGTGCGCAGGCGGGGGAGTGGTGACGTACCCCCAGGAACACCGCGGACATCAGTCGGCCAGCAGATGGCGTGCGTCGTGCAGGGCCTTCCACTGCGGTCCGCGGCGCCGCGGCACCTGCTGCTCCAGATAGCGGCGCAGCCGGGCCAGGTCCTCCGGGCTGTCCTTCGCCGCGGTACCCGCCAGACAGGCCACCACGTCGGCGGCGCTGCCCGGCTCACCGCGCAGGAACCAGCCGCGCACCCCCACGGCGTGGGCGACCGACACGGCCTCCGCCGTACTCATCACCGCCGACGGGCGGTCCGAACCGGCACCGCCCTTCTCACCGGCTCCGGCGCGCAGCTCCCGGAACGTCCCGACCAGGACCTCCAGCACATCCCGGTCCGGCGGCGGCTCCACCCCGGAGCGCCGCAGCAGGGTGGTCACCTCGGCCTCGACCAGGGCCAGTTCGGTGTCCAGGTCGGGGATCGGGAAGACCGTCTCGAAGTTGAACCGCCGCTTGAGCGCGGCGCTCATCTCGTTGACGCCCCGGTCCCGGGTGTTGGCGGTGGCGATCACATTGAAGCCCTGCCGGGCGAAGACCATGCCGTCCGGCCCGGTCAGCTCGGGGACGGCCACCACCCGCTCGGAGAGCAGCGACAGCAGCGAGTCCTGCACCTCCAGCGGACAGCGGGTGATCTCCTCGAACCGGACGAGCCTGCCCTCCGCCATGCCGCGCAGCATCGGGGCCGGTACGAGCGAACGCATGGACGGCCCCTCGGCGACCAGCAACGCGTAGTTCCAGCCGTACTTGATCTGGTCCTCGGTGGTGGCCGCGCCGCCCTGCACCGTCAGTGTCGAGTCGCCGCTGACCGCGGCCGCGATCAGCTCGGAGAGCAGCGACTTGGCGGTGCCCGGCTCGCCGACCAGCATCAGCCCGCGGTTCGTCGCCAGCGTCACCAGGGCCCGGTCCACCAGCGAGGGGTTGCCGACGAACTTCCGGCCGATGCCGGTGTCCGCGTCACCGATGATGAACCGGCGCGCCGCACGCAGGCTCAGCTCCCAGCCCGGCGGACGCGGATCACGGTCGCCGGCGCGCAGTGCCGCAAGCTCCTCGGCGTACCGGACCTCGGCCGGGGGCCGCTGCACCGGCTCCGCCCCGCCGCCCGGCGCCCCGGCACGGGTCTCCTCCCGCGCGGTCACGACGCCACGTCCTCGGTGAGTTCGGCCAGGTCGTTCAGGAACTCGGACACGGCCACCGCGTCCAGGCCGGCGAAGCGGTGCCGATACTCGCCACGCCTCCAGTGATCGTCCGGCCGGTTGTCGAGCCAGACCGTTTCCAGGGTCTGGTCGGGGAACATGTCGACCACGCCGACCGCGATGCCCGGGTCCAGCGCGATCACGAGAAAGCAGTCGTCGCCCAGCCGCTTGGAGATCCAGCGCTCCACCCCGGCGTCCTGCGGCACCCCGCGCTCCCAGCCGCGCCGCTGCAGCCCGAGAACCTTCCCGATCGGAACCTTGAGCCCCTCGAACCGGGTGAGCCGGTACTCGTCGGTCTCCTTCTCGGAGAGCGCGAGCACCCCCCGCCCGAGCTGCGGGAACGGCTGCAGGATCTCGTAGTCGGCGAACAGCTCCGACCAGACGGCCAGTTCGTCACCGAGGTGCAGCGGGTGCGCGAGCCGCACCGTCGCGTCATCGGCCAGGACGAAGACGTCGTCCTCCGCGTCGGCGAACGTACGGTCCTCCGCGACGCGGAACGCGCTGCGCGTCCCGTCCTCCAGGTCGCTCAGCCACACCAGCCGGCGCACCAGGTGCCACAGCAGCGGATGGCCGACGAACAGCTCCTGGAACTCCTGCGCGGTCCAGGAACGTCCGGTCACCATCGCGGCCTCCAGACGCCGCACCTGATCGGAGGCGATCGTCCGGACGTCCTTCTTCAGTGCCATGAACCGCTTGCGCTCCGCAGGGGCGAGCTCCGCGTCGTCGCGGGCGCCCGGCTTCGGCAGGTCCTTGCGGCGCTTGCCGTCCCCGTCCAGCACATACGGTCGCAACTGCTCGTCGAATCCGACCGTGAACGAACGGGGACCGTAGTCGATGGCCGTCGAACCGTCGGTGTCCAGCCCGAGGTCGGGCACGAGGCGGTCGGAGAGCTGCTCGCCGGTCAGCCCCAGTCCTGCTGCCACCTCGGCGATCTTCTCCCCGGCCCGTACCTTGAGACCCTTGAACTTCACCCGCTGCGAGATGCCGTGCAGATGCAGCAGCGCCACATCGCTGCCGATGGCGGCCAGCACATCGAGGCCCTCGACGGCCCGGTGGTGCGCCGACTCACCGGGCCAGGACCGGATCACGGGAGTGAGCCGGCGGACCGTCTCGTCGTCACCGAGCAGCCCCAGCGCGTGCAGCGCCCACGACTCCTTCGCGGGCATGTTCTCCATCCGCCACTGCTCGAACAGGGCCCAGGCGAACTCCGCGAGCGAAGCGGGCTCGGCCGTCCCGGTCAGCGCGGCGACCCCCGGATACACCTCACCGGGCTTCGACAGCGCCAGCGTTATCAGGGCGTTGCGCACCGCCGCCACCGGCAGCGCACCGCCGGACCGGACCGCGATCTGCGGCAGCACGGAGGGCTCCGCCCAACCCGGCAGCACCGGCATCCTGGCGGGCAGCGCACGCTCCAGCGGATCGGCGGCCAGCAGTTCGTCCACCGCTGCCGCGGCCTGCGGACCGTACGTCCGGGCGGCCTCGCGCACCACCTCGTCGCCGTGCGTCGTGGCGATCGACGTCAGCGCCTGCTCGGCGGCGAGCCGCGCGGCGCCCGCCTTGCCCACGGCGGCCGGGACCAGGAGCGGCGCGGCCGCCACGCCGTGCCGGGCGAACCAGGCACGGGCGGTCGACGCGGTGGACTTCAGCCGGACCGCCCAGTCGGCCATGTGCCGGGCGACGTCCGCGTCGACGTACGGGAGGAACAGCGGGGCGAGCGCGCTCGGCTGCCTGGGAACGGCGCGCAGCAGCATCGGCAGCGCGGCCAGGCCGAAACGCGCGGCGATCGGCTTGAGGGTGTCCTCGCCGTCCCACAGATCGTCCGGATCCCAGGTGGCGAGCAGCGGGGCGACCACGTCCTCGTCGCCGTGCACGAACACCCACGCCGAGCGCAGATCACCGGGGGGCGACTCCTGGCGCAGCACGTCGATGTACTCGTGCATGTCGCCGTTGTCGCGGTTCTGCGTGTACCAGGAGGAGGTGGCCGCCCAGGCCTCCCGCTCCTCGGGCAGCCACTCCAGCACGGGCTCGGAGACCGCGGTCAGCCCGGTCACGGGCTTGGCCCTGACCGTGGTGCGGGGCCGGGACCACGGTGGAGCCGTCAGCACGGCAGGCAGGGCGTCCACCGGTGCGTCGGCGACCAGATCCACCGGGTTCAGCAGCGGCTCGATGATCTCCACGACCTCGGGGCCGAGATCGCCGAGCGCCAGTGACACCACGTCGCGGTGGGCACCGACATGACTCCGGAGCAGTTGCAGGGACCGGGACGCCGCTGCCGGACCGCTGGCCGCCCCGGCGGCGAGCAGCCGAACCGCCCGTACCGGATAGCGGCGCATGGCTTCGAGGAGCGAGGGGCGGACGTGCTTGGAGTCCGCATGCGCCAGCAGGCCGAGGAAGGCGTCGTCCGTCGGCAGCTCCACCAGGGCGCCGGCGGCGAGCTTCACGGTGTCCGAGTAGTAGTGGGTGCCGTCGAGCGTGTCGGCCAGCGCCGGAGCGATGGCGGGGCCGACGCCCTCCGCGACCGTGGCGATGGTGGCGACACCGAGGGTGTAGTCCGGGCGGTAGGGCAACAGCGCCATCTGGTCGGCCGAGTACAGCGAGCTGAACACCATGGCACGCAGCGTGCGGTCCTGCTCGGCGTGCACCGCCGGATCCGCGCAGAGCTCGTCGACCCAGCCGGTCTCGCTCGGGACCAGATAGCAGACGATGATCCTTCGCAGGGTGTCGGTGCGGCACTCGGCCAGTGCCTCGACCGCCGCCCGGTAGGTGGCTTCGTCGGCTGCCGCGAGCAGCGCACGGACCCGGTCGATCGGTGCTCGGTGGTGCCAGGCCCAGTACTGGTGGCGGGGGCCCGGGAGCGCCCTCAGCCGGGGCGCTCCCCGTGTGAGGCCGTTCTGCTGCCAGTCGGCGTCGACCGAGAACACTTCGGTCGCGGCCCGTGCGGCGAACGGGAGGCCGTAGCGCTCGGACCAGAAGTCCGCCCATCCGGAGGTGTCGATGATCGCGGTCAGCGCGGCCGCGCCGGCCGGACAGGGGGCTCCGTCGAGGTGCGCGCGCAGGGCTTCGGCCGCCGCGGTGTCCGAACGCGGCGAGTCCGCGAACTCCGCGATCCAGGCGGCGTCCTCCGTGAGCTTGGTCCCGATCGCCTCGAACGTCTCGCGCTTCGCCTTGGCCGGCCCGCGGCGCACTCCGCCGCGCCGGGGGTGCAGCACCCGCTTCCAGTTGTCGGGCAGGGTGAAGGTGTCCTCGTCGGGGAGAACGGTGGCGCTGCCGTCCGCGACGGTGTCGGAGGCGGTGGCGGCCTCCGCCGGAGCCGTACCGGTGACGGTCGTGGTGTCCGGGGCGGCGGGCGTCGAAGCGGACGCCCCGACCTCGCGGTACCCCTTCTTCTCCTTCTCCGCGATCGTCCTGACGACCTGGGCGGCGGCGGCCTCGGCCGACGGGTACTCCTTGGCCTGCGTACGGCCCTCGCTCCCGCACCGCCCGTAGCGCACCGTCACCACGGCGCCCTCGGCCTCGGTCTCCCAGAACTTCGACGCGGTGCCCTCGACATATTCCCAGCGGCGCACAGTTCCGCCCCCTTCCCGCCCGCAGCCCGCTCCGCAGCGGGCTTTTCGATCAGTGGTGCCACACTAGAACGGAGCACTGACAACGCAGCGTGACCGGGGTGACCTGCGGGCAGAACCGCAGGTCACGCGCCGACCGAGGCGCTTGTTCGCATCGCATCGCACGGCACGGCTCCGGACGGTGACGGTCCGGGGGGCGCCGTTTCGGCGCGCGGCCGTCCCGGCGCACCGCACCGCCCCGCCGCCTCGTACACATCGGTCCGCGCCTCACCGGAATCCGGTGGCCCCGCCCCCCCCGTCGTCACGGAGCGGAAACGGCTCGCTCCCCGCCGGACGGGGCCCAGGACGGCGCCACCCCGGTGACCTGGCACACCATCAGGAACAGCGGGATGGGCGGCGTGTAGGGCGTGCGGTTGTCGGGCTGGTGGATCAGCCGGGGCCGGACCGCGGGGACGAAAGCCCCCTTCGCGTAGCAGGCCTGCGAGGGCCAGTCCAGATCGAGGTCGGAGCCCGCGGGCACGATCCACCACCAGCGCTCGGCGTCCGCGAAGACGCAGCCGGTGCGCGGCAGGTGGGACATCAGCCGGAAGCCGTACCGGGCGGGCACCCCCACCGCGTCGCACCCCAGGCTCGCCGAGAGCGCGGGCGGCAGGGGCAGCCGGACCGTGCCGACCGCGGGCCGCAGCTCGCGGGGGCGCCGGTTGCCGAGGAGATGGGACATCGCGTTCTTCAGCATGAGCGCTCCGAGCCGTGCGGCAGTTCCGCCCAGACGATGCGTCCCGAGCCGTTGCCCGCGTCGCGGGAACCCCAGGAACTGCACATCGTGTCGACGAGCAGCAGGCCGCGTCCGTGCTCGTCGTCGGAGGTACGGCGCAGCTGCGGCCCGCCCGGCTGGTGTCCCTGGTCCTGCACGGCTATCCGCAGCCGTCCGTCGAGACAGCGCAGCTCGCACAGCACGCGAGCGCTCATGGTGTGCACGACCGCGTTGGTGACCAGTTCCGAAACGATCAGGATCGCCGAGTCATGGGCGTCCGCGTCGAGCTGCCACTGGTCGAGCCGGGCCCTGGTCAGCCGCCGCGCACCCGCCACCGATTCGGGGTGCGCGGGCAGGGCGAAGCAGTACCGGAGCGCCTCCGTCCCGGGACTGAGATCCATGAGCCGGGGGATGAGCGCACTGCCAGGTGCCACAACCGATTCCTCACAGTGGGGGCTGCGTCACGCTCCGCACACCCATGGGAATGAGGGCGGTCGCGACATCGTGAACTGGTTCACTCACCAACTCTCCCCCTGTCGTGAACACTTGGCAAGGGGCACTCTGAAATTTTCAGAGTGGCTGTGTTCTGGTCGGCCCGCACATGGCACACTGCTCAAAAACAGCGCATGGGGAGGTCTGAAGTGAGCGAACCGCGGTCCGCCCCGACCGTGGGTCAGGTCGTTCTCGGCAAGCGCCTGCAGGATCTGCGGGAGCGCGTCGGCCTGAGCCGTGACCAGGCTGCCAAGGTGCTGCGGGTCGCACCTGCGACGATACGCAGGATGGAGACCGCCGAGGTCGCTCTCAAGATCCCTTATGTACAGATGCTGCTGAAGGCCTACGGGGTCGGCGACGACGAGGCCGACGCCTTCGTGGAGCTCGCCGAGGAGGCCAACAAGCCCGGCTGGTGGCAGCGGTTCCACGACGTGCTGCCCGACTGGTTCAGCATGTACGTCAGCCTGGAGGGCGCCGCGAGCCTCCTGCGCATGTACGAGCCGCATTTCGTCCCCGGACTGCTCCAGACCGAGGACTACGCGCGTTCGGTGATGCGTACCGGAGCCGTGGGCCAGACCAGACCCGAGGACATAGAGCGCCATGTCGCACTGCGGATGCAGCGCCAGTCCCTGCTGACACGGCCGGACGCCCCGAAGCTGTGGGTGGTGATGGACGAGACGGTGCTGCGCCGTCCCGTCGGCAGCGTCGAGGCCATGCGGGAACAGATCGACCGGCTGCTCGAAGCGACCGAGCTGCCGCATGTGACCCTGCAGATCGCCGAGTTCTCGACGGGACACCACCCGGGCACCTACGGCCCGTTCGTCCTCTTCCGCTTCGGTGTCCCCGAACTCCCCGACATGGTCTACAGCGAGTACCTGACCGGTGCCGTCTACTTCGACGCGCGCCCCGAGGTGGCCTCCTACCTCGAAGTCATGGACCGCATGGCGGCTCAGGCCGCAACTGCACAACGCACGAAGGAAATCCTCCGGGACTTCCGCAAGGAGCTGTGATGGATCCCATATACAACGGCATGCCGGCCGCCGAACTCGGCTCCGAGGGCTGGCACAAGCCGTGGAGCGGTGGGAACGGAGGCAATTGCGTCGAAGCGATGAAGCTGTCCGACGGCAGGATCGCCGTACGCCAGTCCGCCGATCCCGACGGCCCGGCCCTGATCTACTCCCCACGCGAGATCGCCGCCTTCATCCAGGGCGCCAAGTCCGGTCAGGCGGACTTCCTGCTCACCTGATTCCACGGCCCCCGGGCGGGCCGGCCCCGCACCCGGACCGGTTTTCTTGCCCGAATCCGCGGCGCCGGGGCCGTCCCGGCCCCAGACTCTTGCTTGTTCGCCGACCTCTGGACCCTTGGAGCGCGCTATGACCGGGCACGACCCCCGAGCCATCGAGATCGACACCACCAAGCCGCATCCCGCCCGGATGTACGACTGGTTCCTCGGCGGCAAGGACAACTACCCGGTCGACGAAGAGATGGCCCGGCAGCTGCTCGCCCTCGATGCCCGGGGGCGGGACATGGCCCGGGTGAACCGGGCCTTCATGCACCGGGCCACCCGATGGCTCGCCGAGAACGGCATCCGCCAGTTCCTGGACATCGGCACCGGCATACCGACCGAGCCGAACCTCCACCAGATCGCCCAGGCGACCGCCCCGGACGCCCGCATCGTCTACTGCGACAACGACCCGATCGTCCTCGCCCACGCGGCTGCCCTGCTGCGCTCCACTCCGCAGGGCGCCACCGAGTACATCCAGGCAGACGCCCGCAAGCCGGAAGCCATCCTCGAAGAGGCCGGCCGGGTGCTGGACTTCGACCGGCCGGTCGCCCTGTCGCTGCTCGCCCTGCTGCACTTCCTGGACGACGAGGACGGCGCGGCCGAACTCGTCGACCGGCTCGTCGAACGGCTCGCCCCCGGCAGCTATCTGGTGCTCTCGCACACCACCGGCGACTTCGACCCCGAGCGCGCGGCGGAGGCGTCCGCCATGTACCGGGCCCGGGGGATGACGCTGCGGCTGCGCTCCCACGCCGAGTTCACCACGTTCTTCCACGGGCTCGAACCGGTCGAGCCCGGTGTCTCGCTCTCCGCGGACTGGCACCCCGAGCTCGGTGAGGTCGTCGAGGTCCCGGGCGGCGAGCCGATCCCCGGCTACGCGGGCGTCGCCCGCAAGCCCTGACCGACGCCGCACCCCCCTGGTCCGTCCGGTTCCGGGCCGCTGCGGACCAGGAGGCCCTGGGCCACCACCGGATCCGGCACGGTGCCGGACCAGGCAGGCGCCCGCCCGCTCAGCTCCCCAGCTCATGCCCGGTCGTCGCGTCCACATGGCCGGGAACCTCGTCGTGCCGGTCGCCCACCGTCGACGTACCCGACGGCTCGAACAGCAGCAGCGAGGCCCCCGCGGCGGAGTGCGGCTTGTGCCAGGTACCGCGCGGGACGACGAACACCGCGCCCCGGTCGAGGGTGACGGTCCGCTCCCCGTCCGTCTCGCGCAGGTGGATGTCCAGGGCGCCGTCGAGCACCTGGAAGAACTCGTCGGTGTCCTCGTGGACGTGCCACACATGCTCGCCGCGGACCTTGGCGAGCCGTACGTCGTAATCGTTGACGCGGGTCACGATCCGCGGACTCCACAGCGTCTCGAACGTGCCGAGCGCATCGCTCAGCAGGACCGGTCCGGGGCTGTTCTTCGTCGTTTCATCGCTCATGATCCCCATCCTCGGCGTGGTGTCCGCACCCGTCGAGTGCTAGGAATCGCACATGACGCAAGAATCCTCGCACCGGGTCACCATGATCGTGTCGGCCGGTTCCAACCCCTTCGAGATGGGTGTCGCCACCGAACTCTTCGGGCTGCGCCGTCCCGAGCTGCCCGTGCCCTGGTACACGTTCGAGCTCTGCGCCGAGACCCCGACCGTGCGCATGCACCACGGCTTCTTCCAGCTCTCCGGCGTCGCGGGACTCGACGCCGTCGACCGTGCCGACACCGTCATCGTCCCCAACCGCCCGGACCCCGTCGCCGCACCCGACCCGGCCGTCCTCGACGCGATCAGGCGGGCGGACGCCCGGGGCGCCAGGCTGGTCAGCTTCTGCACCGGGGCCTTCACGCTCGCCGCCGCCGGGGTGCTGGACGGCCGGCGGGCCACCACCCACTGGCGCTGGGCCGAGGAATTCGCCGCCCGCCACCCACTGGTCCGGCTCGACCCCGACGTGCTCTTCGTCGACGAGGGCCGGATCATCACCGCGGCCGGGAGCGCCGCCGCCCTGGACACCGGACTCCACATCATCCGCGCGGACCACGGCGCCGAGATCGCGGCGGCCGTGAGCCGTCGGCTGGTCTTCGGTGTCCACCGCGACGGCGGCCAGCGCCAGTTCGCCGAGCACCCGCTGCCCGATGTCCCCGACACCTCACTGGGCCCGCTCCTCGCCTGGGCCGGGGAACGCCTCGGCTCGGACCTCACGGTGACCGGACTCGCCGCCCACGCCGCCGTCAGCCCGGCCACCCTGCACCGCCGCTTTCGCGCCCAGCTCGGCACGACCCCGCTCGGCTGGCTGACCGAACGCCGGATCACACTCGCCCGGCGGCTGCTGGAGCGCGGCGAGGAGCGCCTCGACGTGGTCGCCCGGGCCAGCGGACTCGGTACGACGGCCAATCTGCGGACCCACTTCCGCCGCAGTACCGGACTGACCCCCGGCGAGTACCGCCGCCGGTTCACCCCGGTCCCCTGAGCCGGCCTCGCCGCAGGTCACAATGGACGCATGTCACGACGCACGAAACGACCGGGACGGCCCGCCCCCGCCGCGGCGCGCACCCCCGCGGTCACCGCGGAATCGCCCTGCCCGTGCGGCCTGCCCGCGACCTACGCGCACTGCTGCGGCCGGCTGCACGCCGGGAGCGCCGCCGCGCCGACCTGCGAGTCGCTGATGCGTTCCCGGTACGCCGCCTTCGTCGTCCGCGACGAGGCGTATCTGCTGCGCACCTGGCACCCGGACACCCGGCCGCCCTCCGTCGATTTCGACCCCGGGCTGCGATGGGTGCGGCTGGAGGTGCTGGAGACGACCGACGGCAGTGCGTTCCACACCACGGGCACGGTCACCTTCCGCGCGCACTACACGGACGACGGGCGGCCGGACTCCCTCCACGAGAAGAGCCGCTTCGTCCGGTACGACGGTGCCTGGGTGTACGCGACCGCGGTCTTCGCCGACTGACGTGACCGGACGGCGGCGGGTCCCGCTCAGCCCGCCGTTCCCGCCAGGGCCTTCCGCGGCGACAGTTCCTGTGCCAGATCCTCCGCCAGCAGCCGTTTGGCGATCACGTCCACCGCGGCCCGCAGCTGCCGGTCGTCCGCCCGCGTCCCGTGCTCGTCCAGCCGCTCTCCCAGCCACCGTGCCCAGGCATCGGTGATCGCCGCCGCCTCCCGGCTCCCGGCGGCGGTGTGCGTGAACACATGACCGTCGCCGGTGAGGTAGCCCTCCTCGATCATCCGGTCGAAGACCGGCACCAGCACCTCGGGCGGCAGCCGGTGCCGGGTCGCGATCAGCCGCAGACCCGCGTGGCCGACCATGCGGGTGAACAGCTCGACCTGCATCACCGCCCAGGCACCCGCCATGTCCAGCCGGGTGTCCGAGTCCGCGATGATCCGCCGGGCCGTGTCCGGACCCGCCCCGTGCAGGATCTTGGCCACGGCGAATTCGAGAAGCTTGGCCGAGTCGGCGTTGCCCGGCTGCGCGAAGCCCTCGCCCATGTCCGTCGAGCCGACCCGGGCCGTGTCCCGCAGCTTCACCTGCTTCAGGAAGAGCGCGACGAAGAACCCCAGCACCGCGACCGGCACCGTCCACAGGAAGACGGTGTGCAACGTGTCCGCGTACGCCTGGGCCAGCGGCGCGGACTGCGCGGCGGGCAGAGCGTGCAGGCCCGCCGGGCTCTGCGCCGCCTTCGCCAGCACCGCGGGGTCACCGCCCGCCCGCGCCGCCGCCGCGACGCCGTCGGTCAGATTGGGCTTCAGCGCGTTGGCGTAGATCGTACCGAAGACCGCCGTGCCGAAAGAGCTGCCGAGCGTACGGAAGAACGTCACGCCCGATGTCGCCGTGCCCAGGTCCGCGTAGTCCACCGTGTTCTGCACGGCGATCGTCAGGACCTGCATGGCCAGACCGATGCCGGTTCCGAGCACCAGCATGTACAGCGACTCCAGCCACACCCCGGTGCCGGGGCCCATCCGGGAGAGCAGATACAGACCCACCGCCATGATCAGCGAGCCCACGATGGGAAAGATCCGGTACTGGCCCGTCTTGGAGACCACGTTGCCGCTGAAGATCGAGGCGACCAGCAGCCCGAGGACCATCGGCAGCGTCCGCACGCCGGACAGGGTCGCCGAGTCCCCGTCCACGTACTGCAGATAGGTCGGCAGGAAGATCATCGCGCCGAGCATCGCGAAGCCCACGATGAAGCTCAGGACCGAGCAGACCGTGAACACCGGGTTCCGGAAGAGCCGCATCGGCAGCATCGGTTCCTGCGCCCGGAACTCCACGACGCAGAACAGCGCCAGCGCGAGGAGACCGCCCGCGAAGAGACCGAGGATGACGGGCGAGCCCCACGCGTACTCGTTGCCGCCCCAGCTCGTCGCCAGGATGAGCGCGCTCGCGCCGACCGTGACCATCGCGATGCCCAGATAGTCGATGACGGGTCTGCCCGCGGCCTTCACCGAGGGGATCGTCCGGGCCGCGGCGATGACCACCACGATCGCGATCGGCACATTGACGTAGAACGCCCAGCGCCAGCTCAGATGGTCGGTGAAGAGCCCGCCGAGCAGCGGCCCGATCACCGTCGACACCCCGAAGACCGCGCCGATCGCGCCCTGGTACTTGCCACGCTCGCGCAACGGGATCACATCGGCGATGAGCGCCATCGAGGTGACCATCAGCCCGCCGGCCCCGATGCCCTGCAGCCCGCGCCAGACGATCAGCAACGTCATGTTGGTCGCGAGACCGCAGAGGAACGAGCCGGTGATGAAGATGATCGCCGACAGCTGGAAGATGATCTTCCGGCCGAACAGATCACCGAACTTGCCCACCAGGACCGTCGCCACGGTCTCGGCGAGCAGATACGCGGTCACCACCCAGGACATATGGGCCGCGCCGCCCAGATCCGAGACGATCGTCGGCAGCGCGGTGCCGACGATCGTCTGGTCCAGGGCGGCCAGCAGGATCCCCAGCACGATCGTCGCGAAGACGATGTTCCGGCGGCGCGGATCGAGTACGGGCGGCGCGGCGGCACTCTGCGCGACGGCGGCGGTCTCGCTGGCAGTGGTCACGCTTGCACCTTCACACCACCCCGCCGCTACCGCATGTGGGGGACGGCCGGACGGGGCGTCAGCCCAGCAGATCCCGCACGGAGGCCTTCATCCGGGCCACGAAGGCCTCCTGTACAGGCTCCGCCACCCGGTCCAGCGACAGATACGGATTCAGGTCCTCCAGCTCGACGAGCAGCAGCTCGCCCCGCGCGGTCCGGCAGGCGTCGACCCGCTGGATGCCGTGTTCGAGGCTGTTCCACTCCACGAAGCCGCGGGCGAACGCAAGATCGGCCGCGTCCGGCGCGTACGGCTCCAGCACCCACCGCCGCTCCGGGTCCGGGGCGTACAGCGCGTACTGGAAGTCGTGGTCGACGTAGTAGAAGGACACCTCGTAGCGGAAGTCGATCCGGGGCTGGACCAGCAGCGTGCCGTCCCCGCCGTCCGGCAGCGCGGCCTCCCTCACGAACCGCAGCCCGGCCGAGTCCGCCCCCAGCTTCGGCTTGACCACGTACTCGGGGGCCTCCGGCAGCCTCCCCAGATCGGCGGCCCGGTCCACGGTGGGGATCACCGGATGACCGGCCCTGCTCAGATCGACCAGATACTGCTTGCCCGCCATGTCCCCACGCCCGTGCAGGGGGTTGTAGACCCTCGTGCCCAGCTCCCGCGCCCGTGCGCGGAACGCGTCGTACTCCTCCTGGTAGTGCAGCACCGGACCGCTGTTGCGTATGACGACCGTGTCGAAACCGTCCAGCAGCGCGGCGGCGTCCCGGGGGTGACAGAGCGCGACGTCGAACTCCTCCCGCAGCCGGGCGGTCAGCCGGATGTCCTCGTCGCAGTAGCGCCGGCCCCGCGCCCGGTAGGCGAGGTCGGTGACGAACAGGACGGACGGTCGCGAACCGGCGGGCATGGCGTTCCCCCAGAGGGTGTGTCGGTGGACGGCTGATCAATAACCTTGACGGCGTTGCCCGTTCACGACTCAAGGAGCGTCATGACCCCTGCCCCGCACGAGCCGGTCGCACCGGGATCGCCGTCCCTGCCCGACATTCTCTCGCCCGCCTTCGCGGCCGATCCCTACGGGGCGTACCGGATCATGCGGGAGAGCGCGCCGCTGATCCGTCACGAGGCCACGAACAGTTATCTCGTCTCCCGGTACGAGGACGTGGAGCGGGTGTTCAAGGACCGGGCGGGGGAGTTCACCACCGACAACTACGACTGGCAGATCGAACCCGTCCACGGCAGGACGATCCTCCAGCTCAGCGGCCGCGAGCACGCGGTGCGCCGGGCCCTGGTCGCCCCCGCCTTCCGGGGCACGGACCTCCAGGTGAAGTTCCTGCCGGTCATCGAGCGCAACGCACGCGAGCTGATCGACGCCTTCCGGCACACCGGAGAGGCAGATCTCGTCGCCGACTTCGCGACCCGCTTGCCGGTCCTCGTCATCGCCGACATGCTCGGCCTGGACCGGGCGGACCACGACCGGTTCCACGGCTGGTACACCACCGTCATCGCCTTCCTCGGCAATCTGGCGGGCGACCCGGAGGTGGCCGCGGCCGGTGAGCGGACCCGCCGGGAGTTCGCCGAGTACATGATCCCGGTCATCCGGCGGCGCCGGGACGAGCCGGGCGGCGACCTGCTCTCCACGCTCTGCGCCGCCGAGGTCGACGGGGTGCGGATGAGCGACGAGGACATCAAGGCGTTCTGCAGCCTGCTGCTCGCGGCGGGAGGTGAGACCACCGACAAGGCCATCGCCTCCGTCTTCGCCAATCTGCTCACCCACCCCGAGCAGCTCGCCGCGGTACGGGAGGACCGCGGCCTCATCGACCGGGCCTTCGCCGAGACCCTCCGTCACAGCCCGCCGGTCCACATGATCATGCGTCAGACCGCGAAGGAGGTGGAACTCAGCGGCGGAACGGTCCCGGCGGGGGCCACCGTCACCTGTCTGATCGGCTCCGCCAACCGCGACGGGGCGCGCTACCACGAGCCCGACCGGTTCGACATCTTCCGCACCGACCTGACCGGCGCCACCGCCTTCTCGGCGGCCGCCGACCATCTGGCGTTCGCGCTGGGCCGGCACTTCTGCGTCGGTGCGCTGCTGGCCAGGGCGGAGGTGGAGACGGGGGTGAACCTGCTGCTCGACGCGATGCCCGATCTGCGGCTCGCCGACGGATTCACCCCCGGCGAGCAGGGCGTCTTCACCCGCGGCCCGCGGTCGCTGCCGGTCCGGTTCACCCCGGTCGCCGGCTGAGACCGGGGCACCCGCACCGGAAGGGCGGCTGGACGCGGGGGTCAGCGGATGTGGACCACATGGACCCCGGCGATCCCGCCGTTGGTGATCCAGGCCTTCTGGCCGGTGAGCACCCATTCGTCACAGGCCCCGTCGTAACGGGCCCCGGTGGTCATGGCGGAGACGTCGGAGCCGGCCTGGGGCTCGGAGACGCAGAACGCGGCGACCTTCGGGTCGTCCTCGTCGCCGTAGCACTGCGGTACCCACTCGGCGAGCTGGTCCGGAGTACCGGGGGCGAAGATCCCGGCGACGGCGAGCGAGGTGCCGAACAGCGCCATCCCGATCCCTGCGTCGCCCCAGAACAGCTCCTCGTCGGCTATCTGGAGGGAGAGCCCGGTGGGGTCGCCGTACATGTCCGCGAGGGATTCGAAACCGTACAGCCCGATCCGGGCGGCTTCCTGGATGACCGGCCACGGGTCTCTTCCCGGGCGTCCCACTCGGCGGCCGCGGGCCGGACCACCCGGGCGGCGAAGCCGTGCACCCAGTCCCGCAGATCCTGCTGCTCCTCGGTGAGGGCGAGGGAGAAGTGGCTCATGGGATCAGGCCTTCGGAATGTCGAAGTAGCGGGTCAGCCCCGCGGCCAGGCCGACATCGCCGGCGACCTTCAGCTTGCGCATCATGAACATGGTCACCGGATTGCCGTTGCCGGAGACCAGCTTGAGGAACTCGGCGTCCGCCATCACCAGCGTCGTGCGGGGCTCGGCCCCGGACCTGCCCTCGCCGACCGTGCAGGTGCCCCTGTCGATCGAGGTCTCGTAGACCACCTCGCTGTCGCCGGTGATCTTCCAGCGGATCAGTGCCGTCAGCGCGCCCGCCGCCTCCGGGCGGAACTGGCGGTGAGGTTGCCGCTGCTGTTGTCGGCCACACCAGTTCCTTACTCCAAAGTAAACTTACTTCTGAGTAAGGTAGGTGTCGGGCCGTCCCTCCACAAGGCGGGCCGTGCGGGCGCGTCACCAGGGGCTGCCGGGCCGCACCGCGAGCCGGGGGTGGTGCGCGGCGAGGACCTTGTTGGCGCGGGCCAGGTCGGAGAGCGCCTGCTCGCGGTCGGCCCGGTCCTCGTCGCAGAGTCCCGGGCCGCGGAACCTGCGCACCTCGCGCGCGGCGCAGTCGGCGTCGAATTCCGCCTGGAGGATGTGCGGCGGGATGCAGGATCCGATCAGCGCGGCGACCCGGTCCGGAATCGGTACGGGGACGAGGAGGTGTGAGGCGGTCATGGGGGGGGGTTCCCTCTCGGAATGGTCGGCCAGGAGGCGGTTCTCGGCCCGGCCGCCGGGTGCGGCGGCCGACTTCTCCATATGTACGGGACGCGGTTCCGGGTTTCTCGTTGAGAACGTCTCCGTGTGGCAACCGTTTGAGAGTGACCGTCTATTTCGCCTTACCCGTAGGTAAGTTGACTCGTGGTGAGGACCGTGATCCGGCCGGAAACGGACTCAGAGCGGTGTTTCGTCGCCCCGGGCCCGCAGTTGGAGCGCCCGCAGCACGGCTTCGGTGGAGAAACGGCTCTCGGGATCGGTGAGTTGCTCGCCGAAGATGGACTCCAGATTGCGCATCCGGTAGCGGACCGTCTGCGGATGGACGTCGAGCAACTCGCCCATGTGGGCCGCGGTGCCGCGGGTGTCCAGCCAGATCCGCAGGGTGTCGACCAGCCGTTCCCGGCGAGTGGCGCTGATTCCGGAGATCGGGGCCAGTTCGCGCCGGGCGAGCTGGTCGACCAGGACCGGGTCGGAGAGCAGCCACAGGGTGATGAGGTGGTTCTCGCACAGGACGACGGGTGCGTCGTCGATGATCTTCGCGTCGACGAGTTCGAGCACGCGCCGGGCCCAGCGGATCGAGTCCGAGGCCAGGGCGACGGGCACGGTCAGGCCGATCGCGGCGTGGGTGCCCAGGAGCGCCTCGTCCAGCATCCGTCTTCGGGCGTCGTCGAAAGCTCCGGGAATCAATAAGTGCGGCTGCGGTGCGCTGAGATCCGCCAGCAGATCGCGGTCGGCCGCGGCCCGGTCCAGGGTGGCGGGGGCGCGGACGGCGACCAGGGTGACTTCGTCGGGCAGCGCCCATCCGGTCTGTTCGCACAACTCGGCGATGGCGGTCCGGGGGGAGGGGCGTCCCGCGAGGATCAGATGCAGCAGGCGCCGGCGCATGGCCTCGGTCTGTTCGCCGGTCTGCGACTGCACTTCCAGGAAGCCCTCCCTGGAGAGGGATTCGAGCTCGTCGATGTAGGTGAAGAGCGCGTCGGCGAAGCTGAGCATGAGGGCCGGCGAGAAGTTGTGACTCCGGCCGACCTTCTTGGCCCGGCGCAGTGCGACCCGGGCCCCGAGGCGGTAGGCGCCCTGGAGCGTTTCCATCGTGCGGCCCTCGTACGCCTCGAAACGTCCGAAGCGGCGGCACATGTCGTCGCGCAACGAGGTCGAGGCGGACGGCTCGGCGACCAGGTCCACGAAGGAGGAGAGGCTCTGCTCCACGCCGACCCTGATGGCCTGTCCGTTGGGGCCGTCGAGCAGCCGGGCGTATTCCGGGTAGGCCCGGGTGACCTCGACGCCGATCTCCTTGATCAGGCTCGGCAGTTCGGGCCGCATGATGGCGGCGAATTCCTGGGGGAGTGGTCCCAGCGGGTCCCCCGTGTCCAACGGCTGAATGAGTTCAGGCATGACTGACCCCCCTGCTCTCCGGCGCCCGGTGGGGGGACAGGCGGTGGGAAAGCGCTCCCACGAACCGACAGGTGCGTACCAAGTTCGCGATGAAGATAGACCAAGTCAGCGGTCGTGCCCACTACTTGGACAAGATCGAAGTGCAAGGGGCACATATCTCGGCCGCGTTGTGGTGCTTCGGTGCAGGTGGGAAGCCGGTGCTCACTTCAGGACAATGTTTTTCGGACATCTGCTCTCCCTGCGACAAGAAAGCAACCGCGGGTCATGGATTCCCGTCCGGGTGATTGGTGCTGATTCGTGCCGCTGGTGTGCATCTTCCCGGAGTGCTGCGGTCGTAGCGGGACGCGGCCATTTGCTGCCTCCTGGGTGCGGAATTACACGGGGAGCTCGCTATTCGGAGAAGGGGAATCCTTTGGGGTCGGCGGGCAAATGTCAAAACCGGTCGGCCGGAATGGATAATTCACCGGCGGTCCGCCGGTGTCGGTGTGGACCGTGGTCCGGGGCGATGCTCGGTGACGCCCTGCGGGGGTCCGGCCGCATGGTGGACACCGTGCGCCAGGACGTCATTCGGCCGAGGTCCCGACGATCTTACCGGCGGGTACGTGGCCGGTCGGCGGGCCGGCCCGCCGCTGGTGACTGCGCCTGGGGTGAGTGTCCGGCGGGGGCCGGGGCGCATGACACAGCCGTAACTACTCACTTTCGTATAGAAAATCGCGGCGATCTGCTGAGTTGTCGCTAAGGCGGAATGCTTTTGCTGGGAGGTGCGGGGATTTTCTGCGCCGGGTATTGCCGCGTTGGGCTACTGGCTCGTAACGTTCGATCCGCACGGAGTTCGATCACGCAGTCGAGTCCATCGACTTCTGCGTTCCACGATGTGAGCCGCCCTCGTGCCGGACCCATTCCCAGGGTGTGGTGCGAGGTAATCGGGTACGTCCAACTCCACTTCCCGGAGGTATGTTCCGTGAGAAACACCCTCAGACGAGCATTGTTCGCCACGACCGTCGCCGCAGCCGCGTTCGGCTTCGCCGCCACGTCGGCCTCGGCCACCGCCCTCGCGCAGTGGACCGTGGTCAACCCCAACGCGAACGGCACCTTCACGGCCCAGCTCAAGGCCGGCACGGTGGCGACCCTGGTCGACACCAACACCAGCCAGCAGGTGGACTGCTCGGTGGGTACTGCCAGTGGTACCGCTCCGAGCGGTACGTACTCCACCGGCGTCGGCATCGC
The DNA here is from genome assembly GCF_043204345.1 of Streptomyces sp. NPDC047917. Lineage (NCBI taxonomy): Bacteria > Bacillati > Actinomycetota > Actinomycetes > Kitasatosporales > Streptomycetaceae > Streptomyces > Streptomyces sp. NPDC047917. The sequence continues at coordinate 101,873 of NZ_JBIDCA010000011.1, read as the reverse complement.
GAAGATCACCGCCGCCGCATGGGGATCCGCGGCCAGCCCGTGCCCGGGACCGCTCGGCTCGAACTTCACGGCCGCACTCGCGTCGGGTGCCACCATCAGCATCGACGCGAGCAGCTACAGCGGTGGCGTCACCTCGGGGAGCCTGTCCGGGGTCAAGGTCAACCTGACCGGTGACACCATCCTCGGCACCTGCAAGGCCGTGATCTCCGGGTCCGTGAGCAACGTGACGTACAACAACGCCACCGGCGAACTCGACATCAACACCGGCACCGGCCTGAAGGTCGACAGCGCCGACAACTGCTCGGGGCTGCTCAACGCGGGTGACTCGGCGACGTTCGACGCGACGTACAAGGTCGCCGCGCCGCTCACCATCACCTCGCCGTAACCGGTCCGGACCGGAACCGGTGGCAAGGAAGGGCCGCGGAGCGGAGGTTCACCTCCTCTCCGCGGCCCGCCGTCGGCAGGTCCCTTCGCAACACGCAACGAGTGCCGAGCACCGAGACGACGGCAGGTAGGCCGAGATGAGAACAAGGACCACGGACCCGCGGCGCGCCGCGCGCATCGCCGCAGTCGGTGCGGTGACGCTCGTGGCGGGATTCATGCCGGGGACGGGAGCCGCGACCGACACCCGGACCGCCGAGGCGGACGTCGCCTACACCTGTGACCTTCCTTCCGGCGCACAGCCGGTCACGGTGCACATCGCGGCCGAGCTGCCGGTGACCACGAGCGTCGGGTCGGCGATCCGGATCCAGGACGTGGCCCTCTCCTTCGAGCTCCCGCGTTCCGTGCTCTCCGCTTCGCCGGGGGCCGAACCCGTGGCCGTCTCGGGATCCGCCCGGATGCTGACCGAGGTCTCGCAACGGGGTGAGTCGACGGATGTGCCCTGGCAAGGACTGGAGATCCCGGAGACCGCTCTCCCCGCCACGGGCGACCTCGCACTCCGGGCGACGGGCGAGGTTCCGACGATCACGCCGAGGTCCAGCGGTGACGTGCTCTTCGCCCTGGGGCAGCTGGACGTGGGCCTCGCCCCGCGCGCCGCCGAGGGCGCCGGGGACGCGCCGCCCCCGCTGGCCCTCTCGTGCAAGGCCGATCCGGACCAGAGCGCGGAACTGGCCACGGTCACCGTTCCACCGGAGAGCGGAACCACGCCGCCCTCCGGGGCCGCCCCCGAGCCGTCCGGGGACACCGGCCCCGACCCGTCCGGCGGTGCGAAGGCCGGACGGGCAGCGGATCTGCCGTCCGGGGGTGTGCAGCCACCCGCCGACTGCACGGTCATGACCGGTCCGCTCCCGCAGGTGCCCAAGCAGGCACACGGCTACATGGCGGGATACTCCAACGTCAACAAACTGGCCGGGGCGATCAAGTTCAGCGACCCCGGACATCTTCGCCTCAACCTGAACACGTCCGTCTCCTTCCTCAAATGCCCGACAGGCGTGAAGAGCTGGCTGACCACCGACGGCACGCTCGACTATCAGGGCAGGGCCCAGATGCCGCCGGCCGAGGCCACCTTCCTCACCTTCGGCTTCATGCCGACGACGGCGAAGGTGGAACTGATCCTCGAAGGCAGGATCGACATCGGAACGCTGGGCGACTCGGCCCCCGACCCGGAGACCAAGAAGTACAAGGAGACGACGACCGCCATCGCCCCCATGCGCGCACGCCTCTACGACGTGGAGGTCAACGGGGAGCCGCTGGACGTGGGCCCCGACTGCCGCAGTGCGAGCCCGATGACGCTGAAGCTGGTCGGCAAGGGGGCGTCCGGCGTGGGCGGCCCCGAGGGCTACACGGTGAAGACCGGGGGACCGCTGACCGGCTACGCGGATGTGCCCCCGTTCACCGGATGCGGGGTCACGGAGGATCTCGACAACCTCTTCACCGCCTCGGTCTCCGGAAATGGCAACTACACGAAAATGATGCAGTCCCCGCTGTGTGTCGAAGGCGTTCCGGCGAACTGTCCCGAGCCGCCGAAGCCCGAGCCCGAACGCTGAGAGCTGTTCCGCAAGCGCTGACTCCCGGACCCCCAGAAAGGCTGGACCAACCATGCGAGCTGCCCCGAAAAGCGTCAGACCCGCCCTCCTCGGCGCGCTGATGGCGGTCGCCGTCGGCATTCCCCTGAGCACCTCGCCGGCGAGCGCCGCCTCCGCCCAGGAGATGAACGGCAACTGGGCGCCCTTCACCCGGTGTCCGGTCGACGACCCGGCCATGCTGGCCGCGGACGGCCAGACCGACATCGCGATCTGTGTGGCCTCGCACTCCGAGAGCGGCTCCATCAAGCTCGGCAACACCCTGGCGACCACCGGTGCCAACGACCTCCAGTTCGGCGTCGTACGGAACACGGCGACGGGTGAGTCCAAGGTCGTGCCGCCCGCGGGCGGGGCGATCGTGGGAGCGCCGACGGAGATACCCGGCGGCCTGCTCGGCATCATGTGCCCGAGCGGGATTCCGGTGGTCAGCGACATCTGCAGGCAGTTGACGGACAACAGCCTCAACCGGGTCGTCGCCACCGTCCAGTCGGCCGGCACGCCCAGGAACTTCGACGTGGCCGCAGGGATGCAGAGCGGGAAGACGATCGTCGACATCCCGGTCCGCATCCATCTGGAGAACCCCTTCCTGGGTTCGAAGTGCTACATCGGGACCACGTCCGACCCGATCGTGCTGCGCCCGCAGAACCTCACCCAGCCGGCCATCGGCAGCAAGCGCTTCGACGCCAACGGCGCGGCGAACACCGGCGGTGCGCTCAACCGCATCGAGCTGACCGGGAACGACCAGGGCGACGCGGGCTTCGCCGTCCCCGGGGTGAGCGGCTGCGGCCCCCTGACCCTCGGTGAGCTGAACTGGGCGGTCAACCTGAAGACGGCGCTGCCGTCGGCGGCCGGAAAGAACAACCTGGTGCTCAACAACGCCGCCACGTACACCGGGGGACTGGCACTGCCCGGTGCGGCGGCCCCCAACGCCGGCCGGCTGCTTTCGGAGAGCTGGCACGCGGGAGTGGCGCGGTAGGCACCTCTCCGGTACCTCATTTCGCGGAGTACGGAGATCAGCGATGCCGCCCGCCGCGCCCGGCACATTCTTCCGGGCGCGGCGGGCGTTTGCATACCGGTGTGCCGAAGGGCTCACTTATCGACAAACGGGCGATGCGCAATACTCACTCGTTCACAAAAACAAAAAGGCCGTCGAATGGCGTGCAAAAAGTTTACGAACCGGTATTGCGGTGGCTGGTTACCGGGCCGTAGCGTCCCGTTGAGCAGCGGGGAAACGCATCCGCTGCTGCCTGTTCGGTACCTCTGGAGCCCCGGTGGCTCCGGTTCACCGGCCGCGGGGCCCCGGTTCGTGGGCCGGAAACCTTGCGCAGATTTCGACAAAGCCCGCATCCGGCTTTGTCACTCGGTGACAAATGATCCACACCGAGAGCCCGGTTCGTTGATTTCCGCTGCTCAACGGCTTGTCCTGGCGGTTTCGACGGACATAGCGTGCGCCTCCTGGTGCATGTGTGACGAGCCGCCAACGCATTTCTCAGAGCCGGAGCGCTGACAGATGACTTCGTTCACAACAACTTCGAAGGAGGACCGATGGGAATCGAAGTAGTCGTCGAGGGCCTCACGAAGTCCTTCGGCAAGCAGAACATCTGGCAGGACGTCACCCTTACGCTGCCCGCCGGCGAAGTGAGTGTGATGCTCGGGCCTTCCGGCACCGGAAAGACCGTCTTCCTGAAATCCATCATCGGTCTGCTGAAGCCGGAGCAGGGGCGCGTCCTCATCAATGGCGTCGACATGGTGAACAGTCCGGAACGCGAGATCATGGAGACCCGTAAACTCTTCGGGCTCATGTTCCAGGACGGCGCGCTCTTCGGATCGATGTCGCTCTTCGACAACATCGCCTTCCCCTTGCGTGAACACACCCGCAAGAAGGAATCGGAGATCCGCCGGATCGTCATGGAGCGGATCGACATCGTCGGCCTCCTCGGCGCCGAGGGCAAGCTGCCGGGTGAGATCTCCGGCGGGATGCGCAAGCGGGCCGGCCTGGCCCGCGCCCTGGTCCTGGACCCGCAGATCATCCTCTGCGACGAACCGGACTCCGGACTCGACCCGGTGCGCACCGCGTACATCTCCCAGCTGCTCATCGACCTCAACGCGCAGATCGACGCGACGATGCTGATCGTCACCCACAACCTCGACATCGCGGCCACCGTCCCGGACAACATGGGCATGCTCTTCCGCCGCAACCTCGTCACCTTCGGACCGCGCGAGGTGCTGCTCACCAGCGATGTGCCCGTGGTCGCCCAGTTCCTCGCCGGACGCCGCGAAGGACCCATCGGGATGGCCGAGGAGAAGGACGCCGCCACCCTCGCGGCCGAGGAGATGAACGGGTACGGAGTCGGCATCAGCTCCGCCAACGGGCCGCGCACCGTCGTACCCCAGCTGGAGCCGTCGCCCGGCATGCCCGTACGGCAGGCCGCCGTGCGCCGCCGGGAACGGGTCCTGTCGATGATGGGCCAGCTGCCCGAGGCGGCCCGCACGGCCATCATGAAGAGCTACACCCCGGCCGTGGGCGGTGAACGCCTGTGACGGCCCCCATGCCGGTGCGGCCCCCGGAGCCGCCGCCCACCGGTGCGGTGGCGCCGAAGCAGCCGGCGCAGAAGCCCCCGAACCGGCTGCTCTCCCCGCTGCGCGAGACCGGGAAGCTGTTCTCACTGGCCGCGACCGTGAGCCGCGAGGTCTTCCGACGGCCCTTCCAGGTGCGGGAGTTCATCGAGCAGTTCTGGTTCGTCGCCAGCGTCACCATCCTGCCCGCGGCGCTCGTCTCGATCCCGTTCGGCGCGGTCATCGCCCTCCAGGTCGGCTCGCTGACCCAGCAGCTCGGCGCCCAGTCGTTCACCGGCGGCGCCAGCGTCCTCGCCGTCATCCAGCAGGCCAGCCCGATCATCGTGGCCCTGCTGATCTCCGGCGCCGCGGGCTCGGCCATCTGCGCGGACCTCGGCTCCCGGAAGATCCGCGAGGAACTCGACGCGATGGAGGTCATGGGCGTCTCGCCCATCCAGCGCCTGGTCGTCCCGCGGGTCCTCGCCACCATGCTGGTCGCCGTGCTGCTGAACGGACTGGTCTCCGTCGTCGGCACGCTCGGCGGCTACTTCTTCAACGTGATCCTCCAGCACGGCACCCCCGGCGCCTACCTGGCCAGCTTCTCCGCCCTCGCCCAGCTTCCCGACCTGTACATCAGCGAGGTCAAGGCACTGATCTTCGGCTTCATCGCGGGCATCGTCGCCGCCTACCGCGGACTCAACCCGCGCGGCGGCCCCAAGGGCGTCGGCGACGCGGTCAACCAGTCCGTCGTCATCACCTTCATGCTGCTGTTCTTCGTGAACACGGTCCTCACGGCGATCTACCTCCAGATCGTCCCCGCGAAGGGGAGCTGACCGATGTCGATGCTCAGCTGGCTCGACCGATCCGGCGAACAACTCACCTTCTACGTACGCGCGTTGATCTGGGTGCCGCGAACCCTGCGGCGCTACCTGCGCGAGGTCCAGCGGCTGCTGGCCGAAGTGGCCTTCGGCAGCGGCGGTCTCGGTGTCATCGGCGGCACCATCGGTGTGATGGTCGCGATGACCCTGTTCACCGGGACCGTCGTCGGCCTCCAGGGGTACGCCGCCCTCAACCAGATCGGCACCTCCGCCTTCACCGGCTTCATCTCCGCCTACTTCAACACCCGCGAGATCGCCCCGCTGGTCGCGGGACTCGCGCTCTCCGCGACCGTCGGCGCCGGCTTCACCGCCCAGCTCGGCGCGATGCGGATCAACGAGGAGGTCGACGCCCTGGAGGCGATGGGGATCCGGTCCATGCCCTACCTCGTCTCCACCCGGATCATCGCCGGGGTCGTCGCGATCATCCCGCTGTACGCGATCGGGCTGCTCTCCTCGTACCTCGCGTCCCGCTACATCACGGTCCTGTTCAACGGGCAGTCAGCGGGCACCTACGACCACTACTTCAATCTCTTCCTCTCCCCGGACGACGTGCTGCTGTCGGTGCTCAAGGTGCTGATCTTCAGCGTGATGGTGATCCTCGCCCACTGCTACTACGGCTTCCACGCCACCGGCGGTCCCGCCGGAGTGGGGGTCGCGGTCGGACGGTCGGTGCGCAACGCCATCGTGCTCATCAGCGTCACCGACTTCTTCCTCTCCCTCGCCATCTGGGGCGCGACCACGACGGTGAAGGTGGCCGGCTGATGAACTCCCACCGGACGCAGACCGTCCGCCGCAGACTCGCCGGAGTCACCTTCCTGCTCGTACCCGCCGTGCTCGTCTGGGTCTCGGTCTCGGTCTACCGGAAGGACTTCACCGACGACGCCACCGTGACCGTACGCACCGCGAGCGTCGGCAACGAGATGCACGACAACGCCGACGTGAAGCTGCGCGGCGTCGTCGTCGGCCAGGTCCGCGACATCGCGGCCGACGGGGACGGGGCCCGGCTCACCCTGGCCATCGACCCCGGCAAGCTCGACCGGATCCCGGCCGACGTGACCGCCCAGATGCTGCCCACCACGCTCTTCGGGGAACGCTTCGTCGCCCTCGTGCCACCCGAGCTGCCGTCCACCCAGCCGCTGCGGGCCGGCTCCGTCATCCCGCAGGACCGTTCCAGCAACGCCATCGAGCTGGAGGAAGTCCTCGACAACGTCCTGCCGCTGCTCACCGCGGTCAAGCCGGAGAAGCTCGCCGCCACCCTCGGCGCGGTCTCCCAGGCCCTCGAAGGCCGTGGCGAGAAGCTCGGCGACACCCTCGCCACGCTCGACGCCCACCTGGCGAAGTTCAACCCCCAACTCCCCACGCTCAACGCCGACATCAAGGAACTCGTCAAGGTGAGCAAGGTGTACGGGGACGCCGCGCCGGATGTGCTCGACGCGCTCACCGACTTCACCACCACCAGCGGCACCATCGCCGAACAGCAGGCACAGCTCGCCGGGCTGTACGGGTCCACGACCGCCTCCGCCCAGGACCTCACCTCGTTCCTGCGGGAGAACAAGGACAACCTGATCCGGCTCTCCGCCGAGAGCCGGCCGACGCTGGAACTGCTGGCGAAGTACTCCGCCGAATTCCCCTGCACCCTGCGCACCCTGGCCGGTTTCGTCCCGGCCATGGACAAGGCGCTCGGCAAGGGCACCGACAGGCCCGGACTCCACGTCACCGTCAAGCCCGTGAAGTCCAAGGGCAAGTACGTGCCCGGCAAGGACACGCCGGTCTACGACGCGACCGGCGGACCGCACTGCTACTCCGTGCCGTACGTGGGCAGGGCCCTGCCGACCGCGGACACCCGGGCGGCGACGCCGGTCACCGCACCCGGCACCGCCCCCGCCGAGCAACCGGCCGGCGCCGCGCCGTCGGACCCGAAGTCCGGTCTCGGCATGCCCAACTCCCCGCAGGAGAGCCGGCTCGTCAACGAGCTGGTCGCTCCCTCACTGAAAGTCCAGCCGCAGACCCTGCCCGACTGGAGCAGCGTGCTCATCGGTCCGGCCTTCCGCGGTGCGGAGGTGAAGCTCAAGTGAAGCGCCGCTCTCTCGCCGCTCCGCTCACCAAGTCCATCGCCTTCATCCTGGTGACCGTGCTGGCCACCACCGTGCTGGCACTCTCCATCGCCAACACGAGCGTCGGCGACACCACCACGTACAGGGCCAGGTTCACCGACGCCACCGGGCTGGTCGTCGGCGACAGCGTCCGGATCGCCGGGGTCGAGGTCGGACAGGTCGAATCCATCCGGGTGGCCGACAAACGGCTCGCCGAGGTCGGCTTCGCCGTCCGCAAGGGGCGCAAGCTCCCCGCGTCGGTGACCGCCTCGATCAAGTACCTCAACATGGTCGGCCAGCGCTACATCGACCTCGACCAGGGGGCCGGGCCGGTCGGCCGGAGCTTCGCCGCCGGAGCCACCATCCCGGTCTCCCGCACCACTCCGGCGCTCGACCTCACCCAGCTCTTCAACGGCTTCCAGCCGCTCTTCGAGGGGCTCTCCCCGCCCGACGTCAACCAGCTGGCCGGATCCATCGTCCAGGTGCTCCAGGGCGAGGGCGGCACCGTGGACAGCATCCTCTCGCACGTCGGCTCGCTGACCGGCACGGTCGCCGCCAAGGACAAGGTGATCGGCGAGGTGATCAAGAACCTCAACACGGTCCTGAAGACCGTCAACGACCGCGAGGCCGGCTTCGACGACCTCGTCGTCACCCTGCAGAAGCTCGTCACCGGATTCGCCGGCGACCGCAAGCCGCTCGGCCAGGCGGTCACCGCCATGGGCGCGCTCACCACCGTCACCGCGGACCTCCTCGACGACGGCCGGGCGCCCCTCAAGAGCGACATCAGGCAACTCGGGCGTCTGTCCGACCAGTTGGGCAAGGGGACCCCGCAGATCGAGAACTTCCTGCAGAAGACCCCGGCCAAGATGGCGGCGATCAGCAGGCTCACCTCGTACGGCTCATGGCTCAACCTCTACCTCTGCGAGGCCAAGGTCGGCGGAGTGACGACCGAGGACGGCAGCGCCCCGCCCACCGGCATCGAGGTAAGGAAGCCGAGGTGCCAGTCATGAGGATCAAACCCGTACGGGAACGCAACCCCGTCGCCGTGGCCGTCGTCGGACTGCTCGTCCTCGCACTCGTCGGCCTGGGCGCCTACCGCGTGGACTCGCTGCCCTTCATCGGCGGCGGCACCACCTACAGCGCCGACTTCACCGAGTCCGCCGGACTGAGCGAGGGCGACGAGGTACGCGTCGCCGGAGTCAAGGTCGGCGAGGTCACCGGAGTCTCGCTCGACGGCCCCAAGGTGAAGGTCAGCTTCAAGGTCAAGGACGTCTGGATCGGCAACTCCTCCACCGTGGGCATCGCCATCAAGACGCTGCTCGGCGAGAAGTACCTCGCCGTCGACCCGCTGGGCAACGCCCCGCAGGACCCGGACGAGCGCATCCGGGCCAGCCGCACCACCTCCCCGTACGACGTCACCCAGGCGTTCAACGGACTCGGCGAGACCATCGGCGAGATCGACACCGCGCAGCTCGCCAAGAGCTTCGAGACGATCTCCGCCACCTTCAAGGACTCACCGCCCGACGTGAAGAGCGCGGCCGAAGGGCTCTCCGCCCTCTCGAAGACCGTCTCCGAACGGGACGCCGAACTCGCCACCCTCCTCAAGGGCAGCAAACAGCTCACCAAGACCCTCGCCGACAAGAAGAGCAGCTTCGAGATCCTGCTGAAGGACGGCAATCTGCTCCTCGGCGAGATCCAGGCCCGTCGCGACTCCATCCACCTGCTGCTCACCGGCACCCGGAACCTGGGCACCCAGCTCACCGGCCTGGTCAAGGACAACAACGAGCAGCTGAAGCCCACCCTGGACTCGCTCGGCAGGGTCACCGCCGTACTGGTGAAGAACCGCAAGAGCCTCGACAAGGTGCTCTCGCTGGCCGGCTCGTACAGCCGGCTCGTCGGCAACACCCTCGGCAGCGGCCGCTGGTTCGACAACTACGTCTGCGGAGTCGTCCCGAAGGAGTACGTGCCCGCGGGCACCCCGGCCGGGGCCGAGTGCAAGCCACCCAAGCAGCAAGGCGGCCGCTGACATGAGAATGAAGCGCATCGTCGGCATCGGCGCCGGACTCGCCGTGGTGGCCGTCGCGGCCACCACCGGAGTGATGGCCCTGGACGACGAGGGAACGACCACCGTCACCGCCTACTTCGACCAGGCCACCGGCGTCTACGCAGGATCGGACCTGCGGATCCTCGGCGTCAGGGCCGGCCGGGTCGAGTCGGTCACGCCCCGCGGCAAGGAGGTCGAGGTGATCCTGCGCATCGACAAGGGCGTCAAGGTCCCCAAGGCCGCGCACGCCGTGGTCGTCGCACCCAGCCTCGTGGCCGACCGCTACGTCCAGCTCGCCCCCGCCTACGACGGCGGGCCGGAGCTCGCGGCGGGCGCCGTACTGCCTGCCGCGAACAACGCCACCCCCGTCGAGGTGGACCAGCTGTACGACTCCATCACCGAGCTCTCCAAGGCGCTGGGCCCGGAGGGCGCCAACGCCGACGGCGCGCTCTCCGGACTCCTCGACACCGGCGCCAAGAACCTCGACGGCAACGGGAAGGCCATCGGGGACTCCATCGAGCGGTTCGGCAAGGCCACCAAGACCCTCGACAGGAGCAGCGGCAACCTCTTCGACACGCTGTCCTACCTCCAGACCTTCACCACCATGCTGAAGGACAACGACGGCAATGTGCGGGCCGCCGAACAGCAGCTCAACTCGGTCACCGGGTTCCTCGCCGACGACAAGGAGAACCTCGGCGCGGCACTGAAGGAGCTCGGCACCGCACTCGGCCAGGTCAAGGGCTTCATCCAGAAGAACCGCGGCGCGCTGAAGGCGAACGTCGACGCCCTGGTGCCGCTCACCCAGACCCTGGTCGACCAGCGGGCCTCGCTCGCCGAGTCGATGGACACACTGCCGCTCGCCGCGGGCAACGTCGTCAACGCCTACGACCCGGTCAACCGCACCCTCAACGGCCGCACCAACCTCAACGAGCTCTCCATGGGACCGCTCACCGGCGCGAGCGGACTCGCCGGCCTCACGCCGGTGGACGGCGCACGTCGCAAGGCGCTGCCCGCCCTGCCGCTCCCGGCCGTCGGCACCGTCTACGGCACTCCGGCGAAGCCCGTCACGGAAAAGAAGGGGGCGAACCGATGAGCCGTGCGCTGCGCAGACCCGGAGCCCGCACGACCGGCATCGCCGCGGTGCTGGCCGTGGGCGTCGGCCTGGCCCTCGTCGTCACCGTCTCCGGCCTGCCGTCGTTCACCGGGATCGACCAGGTGCCGCTGCCCGGCGGCGCCGACCTCGGCGACCACCCGTACGAGATCACCGCGGAATTCGCCGACGTGCTCAGCCTCGCCCCGCAGGCATCGGTCAAGGTCAACGACGTCGCCGTCGGCCGGGTCACCAAGGTCTCCCTGGGCTCCGGCAGCTGGAACGCCAAGGTCACCATGCGCGTCAACGGCAAGGTCGAACTGCCCGCCAACGCCTACGCCCACCTGGAACAGTCCAGCCTCCTCGGCGAGAAGTACATCCAGCTCGCCGCCCCGGCACGCGGCTCCGCCCGGGGCAGACTCTCCGACGGAGACCGCATCCCGCTGACCCGGACCAACCGCAACCCCGAGGTCGAAGAGGTCTTCGGCGCCCTGTCGATGCTCCTCAACGGCGGTGGCGTCAACCAGCTCAAGACCATCACCACCGAGCTCAACAAGGCGCTCGCCGGACGCGAACCCCAGGTCCGCTCCATGCTCGGCCGGGTCAACACCCTCGTCACCGACCTGGACGACCACAAGAAGGACATCACCGACGCCCTCGACGGGGTGAACCGGCTCTCCGCCACCCTCGCCACCCGCAAGCAGGACGTCGGCACGGTCCTCACCGGACTGAGCCCCGGCCTGAAGGTCCTGGAGAAGCAGCGAGGCTCGCTCCTGACCATGCTGCGCTCGCTCGACACCCTCTCCACCGTGGCCGTCGACACGGTCAACAGGAGCAAGGCCGACATGATCGCCGACCTCAAGGCCCTCGCCCCCAGCCTCAAGGCGCTCGCCGACTCCGGCCGCGACCTGCCCGACTCCCTCCAGGTGCTGCTCACCTACCCGTTCACGGACGAGGTGCTGCGCGGGGTGAAGGGCGACTACCTCAACGTCTACCTGGATGTGACGGCCATGCCCGGCACACAGATCGTCCCGCCGATCGTCCCGGCGGCCGCTCCCGGGAGCACGGCCGCTCCGAGCCGGTCCGGGCAGGCACTGCCGCTGCCGCTGCCCGCGGTCCCGACGGCGGGCACCAACGGGAGCAGCCGATGATCACCCTCGCCGTCCGGCTCAAGAACATCTCCTTCCTGATCATCGCGGTGCTCGTACTCGGCTACCTCGGAGTGCGGTACGCCGACCTCGGCCACTACATCGGCCTGCGCAGCTACTACACCGTCAAGGTCCAGCTCCCGCGCACCGGAGGGCTGTACACCCACTCCAACGTCACCTACCGCGGTGTCTCGGTGGGCCGGGTCGGGCCGATCGAGCTCACCGACGACGGAGTCGAGGCCGAACTGCGCATCGAGAAGGACGCCCCGAAGATCCCCGACGGGCTCAAGGCCGTGGTCGCCAGCCTCTCCGCGGTCGGCGAGCAGTACGTCGACCTGCGGCCCACCCGCACCGAGGGCCCGTACCTGGCGAACGGATCCGTCATCGACCAGGCCGACACCACCGTCCCCGCCCCCGTCACCAACGTCCTCACCAGCGTCAACGACCTGGCCGGTTCGGTCGACCTGGAATCCCTGCGCACGGTCGTCGACGAGTTCGGCACCGCGTTCGAGGGGCGCGGCGACGACCTCCAGGTACTGCTGGACACCGGGAGCGAGTTCGTCCGGGCGGCGGACGACGCGCTGCCGGTCAACACCCGGCTGATGGCCGACGGCCGGACGGTGCTGCGCACCCAGGCCGAACAGGGCGAGGCACTCAAGGGCTTTGCCTCCGGCGCCGCGGAACTGGCCGCACAGCTCAAGGGGTCCGACACCGATCTGCGCAAGCTGATCGCGGTAGCCCCCGACGCGACCGGACAGATCAGCGGACTGCTGCGGGACCTCGACCCGAGCTTCGGCGTCGTCGTCGCCAACCTCCTCACCACCTCCGAAGTCGCCGTCACCCGCCAGCGCGGCATCGAGGAACTCCTGGTGAAACTCCCCGCGGTGGCCGCCGCCGGATCCAGCGCGATCGACGAGAAGGGCGCCCGGTTCGGCATGTCGGTCACCTTCTTCGAACCCCTGCCCTGCACCGCCGGATACGGCGGCACCGTCTACCGCGGCGGTCTGGACACCTCGGCCGGCCCGCCCGTCAACACCAAGGCCCGCTGCACCTCCTCGCCCGGCACCGGCATCAACGTCCGCGGCAGCGCCAACGCGCCGAAGGGCGGCGCCGTGCCCGAACCCGCCCGGCCCGGCTCGATGCTGCTGGGGAACGGATCCGAGAGGCGGCTCCCGGGGGCGCTCGGTGTCACCGGCCGGGCTCCGGCCGACGACGGCATGGCCGGACTGCTGGGCCTCGGACGGGAGGACGGCCGATGACGCCCCGGACCAGGACCCTGACCGGCTGGGCGGCACTGCTCGCCGCGGCAGTGATCTGCGCCCTCGGCGGCTGGTCGTACGCCCAGGCGCGCGGCGACGACAGCCTGGCGTACGCGAAGAGCCGCGATGCCGCGCTGGCCGACGGCAAGCACCACCTGGCCCGGCTGAACAGCCTCGACGCCAAGGACGCCCGGACCGTGGACGCCGGACTCGGCGCCTGGCTCGACTCCTCGACCGGACCGCTCCACGACCAGCTCGCACGCACCCGGAGCAAGGACGCGAAGGAGCTTGTCCGGGCGGGCGCCACCGCACGGGGGAAGGTCACCGACGCGGCGCTCACCGCGCTCGACGAGCGGACCGGGACGGCGGAGCTGATCGCCACCGTCGATGTCGAGGTCACCCCGCGCACCGGAAGGAGCGGCACCGAACGCAAACGCTTCGAGGCCACGCTGTCCCGGACCGCGGACGGCTGGAAGGTCAAGGCGCTCACCGCGATCCCGGTCGGGAGCGGCGCATGAAACAGCGGGGAGGGACGGCGGTCGTGAGCACGGACGTGGACGCGCGGGACGTCGAGAAACACGAGGAGACCGCGGCGGAGCCCGGTACCGCCACCGACGAGGGGCAGCCGGATGCGCCCGCCCCCGCCCGGCGGTGGCCGGGCGTCGCGGCGGCGGTCCTGGCCGTCGTACTCCTCGTGGCCGGCGGAGTGCTCTTCGCCCAGGGCAGAGCGCTGCGCGACACCCCCGCCACCGCCAACCGCGCACTGACCGACAGCGAGGCCACCACCCGGGTCGCGGGAGACGTCAGCAACGCACTCGGCAAGGTCTTCTCCTACAGCCCCCGGGCCACCGCCGTCACCAAGGAGTCGGCGAAGCAACTGCTCGCGGGCAAGGCGCTCCAGCAGTACGCCGCCCTGTTCGGCCAGGTCGAGAAGCAGGCCGCCGACCAGAAGCTGACCCTCACCACCCATGTCGTGCGCGCGGGGGTCACCCGGCTGACGGAGCACAGTGCCCACCTGCTGGTCTTCCTCGACCAGGTCTACGAACGCGAGGGCAAGCCGGCCACCACCGCCGCCGCCCAGCTCTCCGTCACCGCCCAACTGCGGGACGGCCACTGGACCGTGGTCGAGATCACCTCCAGATAGCAGTACCCACACACGCGCAACTCGGTACGGATCGGCCGGCAGGGGAGAGACAGCAATGGCACGGGTACGGATCACGAGGAACCCGCTGACGGCGGCGGCGGTCGTGCTGACCGTCGTGGCGGCCGGCGCGGCGGCCTGGGGCGGAGTCTCCCGCTACGAGGCCGCGCACGACGAGTCGGCGGCCTACGCACAGGCACGCGACGAGGCGCTGGCGGCGGGGGAACAGGCCGTGCAGAACATGAACACGCTGGACCACCGGAAGCTGGCGAAGGGACTCGACAGCTGGGAGGACTCCACCACCGGCGATCTGCACCGGCAACTCGTCGACGGGCGGGACGCGTTCGTGAAGCAGATCCAGGAGGCGAAGACGGTCAGCACCGCCCGGATCCTGTCCGGGGCGGTGACCGAACTGGACGACCGGGCCGGCAAGGCCGGAGTGATGGTGGCGCTGCGGGTCACCGTGACCGCGCCGAAGGGCAAGCCCGCGGTGAAGGAGAGCCGGATGCTCGGCCGGCTCAGCCGTACCTCCGAGGGGTGGAAGCTCAGCGCCCTCGGCCAGGCACCCGTCGGCAACACGGCCGGCTGAGCGGCGGTCGCCCGACCGCCTGCGACTCCCACCCCGACACCGAGAGGACCACCGGACATGTCGACGACCCGTCACCTCGTCAACCGTCAGCGCCGCCTGGCCACCGTCGCCGCGGAGCGCGCCGCCGCCCCGGCGCGCGGGACCGCGACCCCGGACACCGAACCCGGCGGACCGGCGCCGGACCCGGCCGCGAAGGACACCGGCGCCGACGACGAGGCCGCGCAGGACGGGGCCGGGGACGACGCCGGTCCGGCAGCGGCCCCGCGGAAGAACGGACCGGAGGGTGAACGGCCCGCCCGCCTCCGGGTCCGGCTGCCCGCCGCGCTCTGCGCCCTCACCGTGCTGCTCGGCGCCTTCGCCGCCTGGGCGTTCGCCTCGGCCGGCAGTCTGCGCGACGACCCGTCCCGGCAGAACACCGCCCTCACCGACATCAGCCGGACCAGCGAGGTGAAGGGCCAGATCGCCGACGCCGTAGGTGCGGTCTTCTCCTACGACTACGCCTCGCCCCAGAAGTCCGAACACGCGGCCGGTACGCATCTGGTGGACAAGGCGGTGCAGCAGCACAAGGACATGCTCGCCCAGGTCCGGGCCCAGGGGCAGAAGCAGAAGCTCGTGCTGACCACCACCGTCACCGACAGCGGTGTCGAGCTGCTGGACGGCGACCGGGCCCGGCTGCTGATCTTCGCCGACCAGAGCAACACCCGTACCGGGAAGTCGGACGAGACGACCTACGCGGCGGCCATGTTCGCCGTGGACGCCGTTCGACGCGGCGGCACCTGGCGGATCTCCGCCATCGATACGTTCACCCGGTGACCCGGGGGAGAGGAGAGCACGCATGAGGTTCAACGGCACGATGCGCCGCGGACTCGGCGGAACGGCGGTCGCGGTCGCCGCGATGGCCGCGCTCACCGCGTCCCAGGCACCGGGGACCGTCGCTCACCAAGCGCCGCCGAAGGAGGCCCCGGAGACCGACGAGGTCAAGTGGTCGCACGTCCCCAACGACGACTCGTACCACACCGAACTGCCGCCGCTGCAGTCGCCGGAGCCACCGAAGGCCGGCAGGAAGCAGAGCCCGGCCGCCGCCCGCTCGTGGTCCGAGGCGGGCATCCCCGCCACGGTGCTCGCCGCCTACCGCAAGGCGCAGAGCACACTCGGGCGGACCGACCCCGGCTGCTGGCTGCCGTGGCAGTTGCTCGCGGCGATCGGCAAGGTCGAGTCCGGCCAGGCGGGCGGAGGCCGCGTCGACGCCAACGGCACGACGCTCTCACCGATCCTGGGACCGGTGCTCGACGGCGCGGGATTCGCGAACATCCCGGACACCGACGGCGGCGCGTACGACGGCGACCGGCGCTACGACCGGGCGGTCGGCCCGATGCAGTTCATCCCGTCGACCTGGGCCCACTGGGGCCGGGACGGGAACGGTGACGGGCGCCGCGACCCCAACAACATCTACGACGCCGCACTGGCCGCCGGAGAGTACCTATGCGCCGGACCGCGTGATCTCTCGGTGAAGGCCGATCTGGACCGGGCGATCCTCAGCTACAACCACTCGGACACCTATCTGCGCACCGTGCTGTCCTGGCTGGAGTTCTACCGCAAGGGCATCCATCCGGTGGCCGACGGCAAGGGCACCGTCCCCAGGAGCCCGGGCGCCGGCGGACCGAACAAGCCGAAGCACCCGGTCGGCGGTCCCGGCGCCCCGGACGGCGGCATCGTGGTGGGCCCGCAGCCCGGCGGCTCGCACCAGCCCTCGCCGTCCACCACCCCGAAGCCCTCCGGATCGCCGACCGGCTCCCCGGACCCCACCCTCTCCCCGGACCCCACCGAACCGGGCACCGGATCACCCGATCCCACCGACAGCGGACCGGCCACCCCGGACCCCGGCACCAGCCCCGATCCCGGCACCACCGAACCGGGCCCCGGCTGCCCCACCGGATCACCGTCACCGGACCCGACCGGGACGGCCGGAGCCACCGAGTCCCCGGACCCCGACCCGGGCACCACCGAGGACCCGTGCGCCACACCGTCGGGCTCAGCGTCCGCCGGCTGACAGCACCTCGGCCAGGTCGTACCGCACCACCTCCTCCAGCTGCTCGTAGGTGCAGCCGGACGGGGTGCGGTCCGGCCGCCAGCGGCGGAACCGGGTGGTGTGCCGGAAGCGGTCGCCCTCCATGTGGTCGTACGCCACCTCGCAGACCCGCTCCGGGCGCAGCGCCACCCACGACTGGTCCTTCTTCCCCGACCAGCGGCTCTGCGTCCCGGGCAGCCGGGCCCGCTCATGGGCCTCGGCATCGGCCCAGGCCGCCCAGGGATGACCGGCGAAGCCGACCCGCAGTGGTTCCAGCTCCCCGACCAGTTCCTCGCGGCGCTTCATCGAGAAGGCCGCGCAGACGCCGACGTGCTGGAGCACGCCCGCGGAGTCGTACAGGCCGAGCAGCAGCGAGCCGACGACCGGGCCGCTCCGGTGGAGGCGGTACCCCGCGACCACGCAGTCCGCGGTCCGCTCGTGCTTGATCTTGTACATCACCCGGGTGTCCGGGCGGTACGGCAGATCGAGCGGTTTGGCCACCACACCGTCGAGCCCCGCGCCCTCGTACCGCTCGAACCATTCCTGGGCGAGCGCCGGGTCCGTGGTCGCCGGGGCGAGGTGGACGGGGGGCGAGGCGTCGGACAGGGCCGCCTCCAGCACGGCGCGGCGGTCGGACTGCCGGGTGGAGAGCAGCGAGTCGTCGCCCACCGCCAGGACGTCGAAGGCGATCAGACTGGCCGGGGTCCGCTCGGCGAGCAGCCGCACCCGGGAATCGGCGGGGTGGATGCGCTCGCTGAGCCGGTCGAAGTCGAGCCGCCCCTCGTACACGATCACGATCTCGCCGTCGATCACACAGCGCGGCGGCAGACTGTTCCGGACGGCGGTGACCAGTTCGGGGAAGTAGCGGGTGAGCGGCTTGCCGGTGCGGCTGCCGATCACCACCTCCTCGCCGTCCCGGTGCACGATCGCGCGGAAGCCGTCCCACTTGGCCTCGTACTGCATGCCCGGCGGGATCCTGGACACGGACTTGGCGAGCATCGGCTTCACGGGCGGCATCACCGGCAGATCCATGGGCCGATTCTCACGCATCACCTGACACAAGTCTCCCGATATGCGCCATATGTGAGCCCGGCCTACCGTGACCGTCATGGGCGCAGCGGTGAAAGCAGTGGAACTCGAAGCCGGCGGACGGGCCGTACGGCTCTCCAATCCGGACAAGGTCTACTTCCCGGAGAAGGGCTACACCAAGAGGGACGTGGCCGAGTACTTCCTGGCGGTGGGGCCCGGCATCACCCGGGCCCTGCGTGACCGGCCCACCACCCTGCAGCGCTTCGTGGACGGCGTCGAGGGCGAGTTCTTCTACCAGAAGCGGGCCCCGAAGAACCTTCCCGACTGGATCCCCACGGCCAGGATCGCCTTCCCGAGCGGCCGGCCCGCCGACGAGATCTGCCCCACCGAGCTCGCCGCCGTCGTCTGGGCCGCCAACCTCGGCACGCTCACCTTCCACCCCTGGCCGGTCCGCAGCGCCGACACCGACCACCCGGACGAACTCCGCATCGACCTCGACCCGCAGCCCGGCACGGACTACGCCGACGCGGTGCGCGCCGCCCACGAGCTGCGGTCCGTGCTCGACGGCCACGGGCTGCGCGGCTGGCCCAAGACCTCCGGCGGCCGGGGCCTCCACCTCTTCGTCCCGATCGCACCGGAGTGGACGTTCACCGAGGTCAGACGGGCCGCCATCGCCGCCGGGCGGGAACTGGAACGCCGCATGCCGGAGCGGGTGACCACGGCCTGGTGGAAGGAGGAGCGCGGCGAGCGGATCTTCGTCGACTTCAACCAGACGGCCCGCGACCGCACGATCGCCTCCGCCTACTCCGTACGCCCGCGTCCCTGGGCCCCGGTCTCCGCACCGCTGCGCTGGGAGGAGATCGACGACGCCGAACCGCGCGACTTCGACATCAGGACCATGCCGAAGCGCTACGCCGAAGTGGGCGACGTGCACGCCGGCATGGACGAACACGCCTTCCGGCTCGACGGGCTGCTGGAGCTGGCGGACCGGGACGAGCGGGAACGCGGACTCGGAGACATGCCGTACCCGCCGGAGTATCCCAAGATGCCGGGCGAGCCGAAGCGCGTCCAGCCGAGCCGGGCCCGGCACGACGAGGACGCCGCGGGATGAGCGCGCCCGACGACGCGGAGCCCGCCGCACCGCACGGGGCGCATGCCCGGCCCCCGGCCCGCGGTGGCCGATGGGCGGAGTTCAAGGCGTCCCCGTATCTGCCCGCCGTCGTGCTCCTGTTCATCATCGCGGCAGCGGCCGGGCTCTTCGCGGGTTCCTACACGTACGCGATGGCCAACCCGACCCCGCGCAACATCCCCGCCGCCGTGGTCGGCCGGCTCGACACCCCGCGCGACAAGGTCTTCCTCGACCGGCTCGAGGACGAGCTCAACGCCTCGCTGGTGCTGCACGAGTACGCCACCGCAACCGGAGCCCGCACCGCGCTGGAGGAGCAGAAGGTCTTCGCCATCCTGCGGTCCGGGAACGGCGGGGTCGGACTGGACATCGCGAGCGCGTCCGGAGCCTCGGTCGCCCAACTGCTCGCCGAGTCCACGCTGAAGGTGGGGGAAGCGGTCCATGTGCCGGTGAAGGTCACGGATGTGAAGCCCCTGCAGCGGGGCGATCCGCGCGGCCTCGCTCTCTTCTACATCTCGCTCGCCGCGGTGGTTGTCGGGTTCGTCGGTGCGATCCAGCTGAGTGTGCACGCCAAGGCACTGGAGCCCCTGGAGCGTATCGGGTTCACCATCGCCTACGCCCTGCTCGGCGGGTTCGCCATCGCCGCGGTGGTGGACTGGCTGCTCGGCTCCGTCGACCTGCCGTTCGTCCAGTCGTGGATGATCCTCGCCCTCACCATGTTCACCACGGGCATGGTCTTCACCATGTTCAATACTCTGATCGGGCGCTGGGCGATGATCCCCACCTGGGGACTCATGGTGATGCTCGGCAACCCGTCCTCCGGCGGTGCGGTGTCCTGGCCGCTGCTGCCTTCGGTGCTCGGGTTCATCGGCCGCTGGCTTCCGCCGGGCGCCTCGGTCAATGCCCAGCATGCCGCCGTCTACTACCAGGGCCACCAGCGGATCTTCCCGTACCTGGTGCTCGCCGGCTGGCTGCTGGTCTCCTGCACGGTGTTCTGGGTGTGGCGCCACCGGCACCCGGGAGGCCGTGACCACATGCCTCAGCATGCGGCCACGGCCACCTGAACCGGTCCCGGGCTACAGCTCCTTGATACGGATGTCGCGGTAGGAGATGACGTCCGAGGTGCTGTGGACCTGGAGTCCGATGTAGCCGGACGAGTACCGCCTGCCGTCGGTGCCCGGGTCGTCGCCCCGCGGCGGCTCGAAGACCTGGCCGCGGTCGTTGTCGAACTCGTTCAGCAGGACACCGTTGCGGTAGATCGAGTAGTGCTGGTCCACCACCCGGATCTCGTAGTCGTTCCAGGTGCCCTTGGGGGTGACCCCGGCGCCGGCCAGGCCGATCCGGTCGAAGCCGTAGAGCGAGCCGGTCTTGTACATGTCGCCGTCCGGCCTGTCGAGGATCTGCACCTCATGGCCGTACTTGATGGCGACCCACTCCGGGCGGGACTCCTCCGGGTTGTCATGGACGTTCGGGAAGCGGACGAACACACCTCCGTTGGCGTTGCCGGCGCCGGGGGCGTCGTCGCGCCACTGGAGCTTGAGCGAGAAGTCGCCGTACTGCCGGCCCGGGAACCAGAGCATCCCCATGCCGTCCACGGTCGTGGAGCTGGTGATCGAGCCGTCCGCGTTGAGCCCGAACTTCCCGCCGCCGACCTGCTGCCACTTGGCCAGCGATTCGGCCGTACCGTCGAAGAGCTTCCGGTAGCCCTCGTCCTGGCCCGGTCCGCCGATGCTGGACTGCTTGGCCGCCCGGTAGATCTTCTTGTGCTCCCGGGCATCGATCACACCCGCGGTGAGCAGCTTGTCCAGGACACCGTCCACGTGCTTGAGGAACAGTGCGTGCGAGGACCAGTCCTTCTCGTCCTCGATCAGTTCATTGATGGTGCAGCGGTTGCCGGTGATGCGGTTGGGGACACCGGTGTCGACCGTGCCGACGATGACGGTGAGCCGCTCGTCGAACTCCGGACAGTTCGGCGCCGGCACGCCCCCGCTCTCCGCGACGGTGAACGACACCTGCTTCGCCACGGAGGTGTTGCCGGCCTTGTCCGTCGCCCGGTGCGCGACGGTGTGGTAGCCGACCCGGTCCACGATGACGGTGGTGGTGTACGCGAGGTACGGGCCGCCGTCGAGCGAGTACTCGGTCCTGTCCACGCCCGACTCCGCGTCGGTCGCGGTGAGGGTCACCCTGGCGCTGGTGATGTAGGCGTTGTCGGAGTTCTTGGTGCCCTCGACCTTCGCCGAGGTCTGTGGCGGGGTCTTGTCCTGCGTCGGCGGTGCGACCACGGTGAACTCGACCGACTTCTCCGCCGCCGCGTTGCCGGCCTTGTCGGTGGCCCGGTAGCGGACCGTGTGCGTACCGGTCTCGTGCACCATCACCGGTGCGGTGTACGGCTGCCAGGCGCTGTCCGCGCCGACCGCGTACTCGATGGTGTTGACGCCGGACCCGGTGTCGGAGGCGGTCACGGTGACCGTCGCCATGCCCAGGTACTGCCCCTGGTCGTCCTTCTCGCCGGACACGGTCGCCGAGGTCTCCGGCGGGGTCCTGTCGTCCGTCGGCGGTGCGGCGACCGCGAAGTCGACCGATTTCTCCGCCGCCGCGTTGCCGGCCTTGTCGGTGGCCCGGTAGCGGATCGTGTGCGGACCGACCTGGTCGACCACGACCGGCGCGGTGTACGGCTGCCAGGCGCCGTCCGCCCCGACCGCGTACTCGACGGTGTCGACGCCGGAGCCGTCGTCGGTGGCCGAGACGGTGACCGTCGCCTGGCCGATGTACGCGCCGTCGGCGTTCTTGTCACCGTCCACCTTCGCCGACGTGCCGGGCGCCGTGGTGTCCTCGCCGCCACCGCCGTCGGTCACGGTGAGAATGCCCTGCATCGCCTCGTGCCCCGGCATGGTGCAGTGGTAGAAGTACCGGCCGGGGGTGAGCGTGACCTCGGCGGTGTGCCTGCCGCCCTGGTCGTCGCCCGGGTTGGCCAGGATGTTCAGTGTGACGTCGTTGTTGAACTCCGGGTCCGAGACGCTGAACGTGAGGGTGTGCGGCATCCCGGTGGTGTTGCCGGTCGCCGCGCTGTTCTCGAAGACGATGGTCGCCTTGCCGGCGACCGCGGTCTTCGGGGCGGACAGATAGTGGTCGATGGGGTCGCCCGCGGTCCAGGTGAGGACCTGCTCGGCCGCCGCATCCGCTTCTCCGGGAGCCGCCGCGCGGCCGTACGCCGCCGTCGAGGTCAGCCCCAGCACCATCAGGAACGAACCCAGCAGCGCGAGCCACAGCCTGACGGGGTGGTACCGCCTTCGGGAGAGGACCGGACGATGTCTCACTGCACTGCCGCCTTCCTGGCCAGATCCCCGGCGGCCGGGGTCGGACCGCCGCCCTTGTACGTCACGCGCCACAGCGCGGACTTGGAGTCGGAGGTGAAGAAGCCGCGCCCGTAGTCCAGGACGTACAGCGAACCGTCCGGGGCGAACTTCCAGTCCATCAGGTTGCGGATGCCGTCCGCCCCGACCGGAATGATCTTCCGCAGCGACTCGGCGTGGGTCGGCAGGCCGCCCTTGCCGACCGTCTTCGGGTCGGTGAGCACGGCGTGCCGGGGCTGGGTGTCGTCGTAGAAGTCACCGACGAACCACTTGCCGTCCCAGTAGGAGGGCCACTTGTCGGCGCTGGTGCTCGCGGCGTCGTACCGGTAGACCGGGCCGTTCATCGTTGCCTGGCCGCCGCCCTTGAGCCACGGCAGCAGCTGCTTCTGGTCCTCGACCTTGTAGCTCGGGATGCCGTTGGCGTCGCGCGGGTAGTCCACACCGCCGCCCTGCGGCGAGTACCAGATGGTGTTGGCGGTGACCGGCGGCAGGTTCACCAGGCCGTCGTTGTTCGGCGACTCGTTCCTGGGATGGTCGCAGTCGTACCAGCCGAGCGGCTTGGCGGGGTCCGGAAGATTGCGGTCCCGGTAGGGCTGCTTGTTGCCCATGCAGTACGGCCAGCCGTGGTTGCCCGCCTTCGTGATCGCGGCGAACGTGTCGTACTTGGCCGGGCCCCAGGTGGTGGAGGGCGCGCCCGCGTCGGGGCCGACCCAGCCCGCGTACAGCGTGTCCGTCGACTTGTCGACGGAGATCCGGGCCGGGTTGCGCACGCCCATCACATAGATCTCGCCGCGGGTCCTGCCGCCGCCCTCGTCGGGCTCCTTGCCGGTGAAGAGGTTGCCCTCGGGGAGTGTGTAGGTGCCGTCGTCCTCGGGGTGGATCCGCAGTATCTTCCCGTTGAGGTTGTTCGTGTTGCCCGCGGTGCGGCGGGCGTCGGCGAACGAGAGGCCCTTGTAGTTCGGCTGCGGGTTGTTCCCGGAGTATCCGTCGCTGAAGCCGGAGGAGTTGTTGTCACCGGTCGCGATGTACAGATTGCCCTTGGAGTCCCAGGCCATCCCGCCGCCCGCGTGGCAGCAGCTGTGGACCTGGACGGGCCAGCTCAGCAGCACCTTCTCCGAGGACAGGTCCAGCTTGTTGGTGGTCGGGTCCATGGTGAAGCGGGAGACCTGGCGCACCGCCGTCTGCTTGTCGCGGTCCAGCTTCGAGTGCGGGGTGTAGTGCAGATACACCCAGCCGTTCTTCTCGAAGTCCGGGTCCAGCTCGATGCCGAGCAGCCCCTCCTCGACCTTGACCAGCTCGTCGCCGCCGCCCTTGTTGCCGAAGATCGTCAGCTCACCGGCCAGGGTGACCTTTCCGGTCTTCGGGTCGTAGACATGGATCTGGCCCATGCCCTTGCCGATGTCCGGGTCGTTCCAGTCGGTGACGACCGGCCTGCTGCTGTCGGCGCCGCCGCGCCCGATGTACAGCACCCGTCCGTCGGGGGCGGTGACCAGGCCGTGCGGCTCGCCGATCTGGTCGTTCTGCCCCGGCTGATTGGGCTTGGTGACGCGCTCGGCCCTGTAGTTGGAGTCGATCGTCGCCTTGCAGTCGGCCTGCGAGATCCGGGTCGTCCAGTCCAGCGCGCCGCGCAGATGGTCGCGGAAGTCGGTCTCGGCGAAGCTGTCGGCCGTACCGCCCATCGCCGTGTAGAAGGACCGGCCGCCGTCGTAGTCGCGGCACCAGGAGACCGGGTGGTCCCAGCCGTTGGCACTCGCGCCGGGCTTGTAGGTGATCTCGCGGACCCGGGCCACGGTGTGCACGTCGCCGGACGGGTTCTTCGTCCAGTTCAGCCACTTGTCGGGACGTTTCCACTCCAGCGGGAGGTTCTTGGTCGCCGGATGCTGCCGGTCACCGATCTCCACCGTCGCACGCTGTACGGCGGCCGGGCTGTCGGCGGCCGGTCGGGCGCCGACCAGGCCGGTGAACCAGTCCGAGTACGGCTCGGTGCGCGCGGCGTCATGGATGCCGAGGAAGCCGCCGCCCGCCTCCATGTACGCCTCCAGGCCGGCCTCCTGCTCCGGGTCCAGGACGTCGCCGCCGCCGGTCAGGAAGACCACGGCGTTGAACTTGCCGAGCCTCTTGCCGTTGGTGAAGACCGCCGGGTCGTCGGTGGCGACGGTCCTGAACCGGCCGGACTCCGGGCCGGTGAGGCCGATCTTCTCGATCGCCGCGATCCCGGCGTCGACCGTCGGGGACTCCTCGGTGGCCGAGGCGTGGAACACCAGTACCTTGACGTCGGCGCCGCCCGGCGGCGACGGCAGGGACAACGTTGTCGCCAGGGAGCCGGGCGGCTCCGGATAGGGCTTGGCCTCGGCCGCGTTGGCGCCGAGCAGGGAAGCGGTCAGTGCGCCGGCCGCGAGGCCCGCCGCGAGTCCGCGTCGCGATCCGGACCTGTGATGTGGTGCGCGCTGCATGTGGTCACCCACCCCTCTTTGGTCACTGCAACAGCGCATGAAGCTAGACCTCTTTTCGTGGTTCGCCAATAGCTATGGCGGCAATTACACGAACTTTGTCCTGACTGTGGATAAACTCGGTTCCTCCGGCTACGGTGTGGCCCGTCCGGGGCGGCTCGGCGCTCCAAATTCCTTGGATCGATGGGGAGTTCGGCATGGACAGAAGGAGCTTCAACCGGCGGCTGCTGGTCGGCGGCGGTGTGGCGGCCACAACCGGCCTGACATCGTTGTCCCTCGGGGCGATCGACGCCAGCTCGGCGGAACCCGCGGTGGGGACCGCCCCGGCGGGCGGTGTGGTCCGTCATCTCAAGCTGTACGCCGAGAAGCTGGCGGACGGTCAGCTCGGATACGGCCTGGAGAAGGGCAAGGCATCGATCCCGGGCCCGCTCATCGAGATCAACGAGGGCGACACCCTGCACATCGAGTTCGAGAACACGACGGATGTGGCGGCCAGCCTCCACGCGCACGGCGTCGACTACGACATCGCGAGCGACGGCACCCGGTTGAACAAGAGCATCGTCGAACCCGGCGCCACCCGGACCTACACCTGGCGCACCCATGCCCCCGGCCGACGCAAGGACGGCACCTGGCAGCCGGGCAGCGCGGGCTACTGGCACTACCACGACCACGTCGTCGGCACGGATCACGGCACCGGCGGCATCCGCAAGGGCCTCTACGGTCCGCTGATCGTCCGGCGCAAGGGCGACATCCTGCCGGACAAGACGATCACGATCGTCTTCAACGACATGACGATCAACAACAGACCGGCCCACGAGAGCCCGAATTTCGAGGCCACGGTGGGGGACCGGCTCGAAGTCGTCATGATCACGCACGGCGAGTACTACCACACGTTCCACATCCACGGTCATCGCTGGGCGGACAACCGGACCGGCCTCCTCACCGGCCCCGACGATCCGAGCCGGGTCGTCGACACGAAGATCGTCGGCCCGGCGGACTCCTTCGGTTTCCAGGTCGTCGCGGGCGAACACGTGGGCGCGGGTGCCTGGATGTACCACTGTCATGTGCAGAGCCACTCCGACATGGGCATGGCCGGCCTGCTGCTGGTCGCCAAGCCGGACGGCACCGTGCCGGGGTACGAACCGCACCACATGGCGGCCCACGGCACGGCATCCGAGGGCGCGGCGAAGGAATCGCCGAAGGATTCGCCAAAAGAATCGGCGAAGGAGACGCCGAAGGAATCGGCCAAGGGCGCCGCGGCACACGATCCGGCGGCACACCGCTCCTGACGCGGAGGTTCCGCGGTGCCGGGACGCTGCCGGGGCAGGCACACGTCCCAGCGGCGTCAGCCCTCCGGCACCTCCGGCACCTCCGGAGCCACGGCGTCCGCCCCGGTCGCCAGCCGCAGCTGTTCCTCCTCGACGATGCGGCGGGCCAGTGCCCCGTCCGACACGTCCACCGCGTCCGGCGTCGTCTCGGCGACGTCGCTGCGGCGCGCGTACAGATCGAACAGCCGTTCCTTGCGGGCCAGGATGTCCAGCATCCGTTCGTCGACGCTGCTCGCCGCGAGGAGCCGGTGCACCTGGACGGTCCGTATCTGCCCCATCCGATGGGCACGGGCCACCGCCTGGTGCTCCATCGTCGGCTTGATCTGCGGCTCGCAGATGATCACCACCGAGGCGGACTGCATGTTGAGTCCGACTCCGCCCGCCTGGATCTGGCTGAGCAGCACGGCATGGCCGTCCACGGCGGCGAAATCGTCGATCAGCCGCTGGCGGCGGGCGGCCGCGAGGCTCCCCGACAGCGGGCCGAACACCGGTGATTCCAGGGCCTGTCCGACGGTCTGGAGCACTTCACGGAAGTAGGAGAACACCACGACCTTCAGGCCGTTGGCCGCGGCCTCGGTCACCAGCTCGCGCAGCCGGTTCAGCTTCGCGGACGTCGCGGGGCGGGCGTACGCGGCCCGTCGCATCCGCATGAAATGCCCGGCGCCCACCGCCTCGCGGTAGGCGTCGAGATCCTCCGGGCTGAACTCCTCCCACTCGTCGACCTGCACCAGCGCCGGGAGTTCGGTCAGCACGTCCACCTGGTTGCGCCGCAGATAGGCCGGTGCGACAGCCCTGCGGAAGGCGAGCGAACCGGCGGCCCCGTGGGTGGTGTGTATCGAGGGGGCCAGCTCCGGCTGGAGGTGACGGACCAGGCTGCGGAACTCCTCGACGCGGTTCTCCATGGGGGTGCCGGTCAGGAACAGCACCCGTTCGGTGTGCTGCGTCCAGCCGGACACGGCCCGGGACCGGCGGGTGGCGGGGTTCTTGACGTAATGGGCCTCGTCGACCACCAGCATGCCGGGCCGGGTGCCGCAGTCCGCGGCGGCCGGCAGGGTGTGCAGGGCGTCGAACGTGGTGAGGGCGACCCCGCCGCCGCGACGCCATTCGTCGAATGCGGACTGCCGCTCGGGGCCGTGCACCGCCAGGGTGCGCAGAGTGGAACGGGCACGGATCTCGCGCGCCCAGTTGATCAGCACGCTCGCCGGGCAGACCACCAGGAAGTGTGTCTCGCCCCGCGCCGAGAGGTGCGCGAGCGCGGCGATGGCCTGCACGGTCTTGCCGAGTCCCATCTCGTCACCGAGGATCACCCGCTTCTGCGCGAGGGCGAACCGGGCGCCGAACGACTGGTAGCCGCGCAGCGAGACCCGCAGATGGGCGTCGTCAAGCCGCAGACCGCGCACCCGGTCCGCCATCCCGGAGGGCAGGAACCCCTCGGCAGCGTCCCGGTCCGGTCCGGTGCCGGACATCTCGGCGATCAGGCTGTAGTACTCGGCCGAGCGCAGCTCGAAGTCCACCCAGGCCGCGACGTCCGACTCCGCGCCCCGCAGCAGATCGA
This sequence comes from Streptomyces sp. NPDC047917, assembly GCF_043204345.1. NCBI lineage: Bacteria > Bacillati > Actinomycetota > Actinomycetes > Kitasatosporales > Streptomycetaceae > Streptomyces > Streptomyces sp. NPDC047917. The sequence goes on along the minus strand of NZ_JBIDCA010000011.1, from coordinate 74,142 downwards.
CCGAGACCTGCCCGAACAGCAGGGCCAGCCCGCGCTCGTCGGCCTCGGCGACGGCGGCTCGCACCCCGGCGACCGCCTCCAGCGCCCGGGAGCGGGTTCGGCGCCCGGTGAACACCAAGCGCAGCCGCCCCCGCGCCGGTCCCGCGGCGGCCAGCAGGGGTTCGAGGCGCCCGACGAGCCGGCCCGCCGCGGCCACTGCCCGCCGCACGTCGGGACCGGCCTCGACCAGCCGGTGCAGTGCGACGACCAGCGCGGTCGTGGCGTCGTCCGGGGCGTCCACGTCCATCCGGACCGTGACCGTGTCCCGCACCGCGTGGGCGATCTGCCCGGCCGCGGCCAGCACCTGGTCGGCGGTCTGCGCACCGACCCCGGGGATCTGGCGCAGCTCGTAGCGACTGGTCCCGTGCACCTGGCCGACGGTGGTGAACCCGGCCTGCTCGACCGCGCCGATCCGCAGCCTGCCCTCGGTGACGTCCTTGAGCCTGGAGGCCGGGATCGTGGCGAGCTCCCGGCGGACGAGGGAGTCGAGCAGCGGATTCAGCGCGGTGTGCACGGCATCGACGGCCCGGGTGTGATCGGCCAGCACGGCGCGCGCCGTCTCCAGCAGCCCGTCGGCCCGGGCCAGCAGCTCTCGGGCGGCCCTTCCCGTGGGTGCCCCGTCCGCCGTCGCTCCGGCCTGTGTCATGTACGTCCCTCTGTCCGCGCAGCCCGGCTGCCGTCCTGCCCGGCACCTGCCCGGACGGGTCCTATCGTGCCACGCGGCACCGACAGACCGGGCTGCTCAGGGCCTCGGCGGGCGGCGCTCGGCGGGGGAGAGCAGCAGGACCTCCAGGGCCCGCGCGCAGGAGCGGGCCTGCGACAGGAACCAGTCGGTGCGCGTGTCCGTGATCACGGACGGGGTGGCCCGGACCGCCAGGGCGAAGCGGGCATGACCGGCGCCGTCCAGGACCGGGACCGCCAGGGTCCGCACCCCGTGCGCCGACTCGCCGTCGTTGAGCGCGTAGGCGTCGGACCGCACCTTCGTCAACTCGGCCTCCAGCGCGCCCGGTTCGACGATCGTCCGGTCGGTGAACGCGGGCAGCGGGGGCAGCGAGGAGGGTCCGCCCTCGCCCGGCCGGGCCCAGGCCAGCAGGACCTTGCCCAGCGCGGTGGAGTGCAGCGGCCTGCGCAGCCCCACCTTCGGCGTCACCGAACCGCCCGCCACGATCACCGCGTGGGGGCCGCTGCGCAGCGCCAGGTCGGCCGTGGCGCCGGTGCGTTCGGCGAGATCGGTCAGCTCGGGGGCGGCCAGATGCAGGCCCCGCTGGTGGTACGAGAGCCTGCCCAGCTCGGTGACGGCGGGGCCCAGCCGGTAGCGGGAGGTGCGGGCGTCCTGCTCCAGGAAGCCCGCGCCGAGCAGGGTGCGGGCCAGCCGGTGTGCCGTGGAGGCGGAGAGCCCGAGGCGGCGGGCGAGGTCGGAGGCGCTGAGATCGGGGCCGTTGTCGTGGAAGCAGTGCAGCACGTCCAGGGCACGCCGGACGGCCTGGGCGCCACCGGGAGCAGGCGCCGCCGCGGCCTCGGTCATGTCGGTCCACTCTCCGCTCGTGAGGGGTTCGGGGCGTGTAGTTGCCACATTACGGGAGTTGAGCGGTGCGGATTCCCGGCTGAGAAATACTCCGTTCATATTCAATCCCACATCATGGGAAGCGAGTTGTGGGCCGGTCCGGGTCCGTGGCAGTCTGCACCAGGTCATCACCGACGAGCGGAAGGGAGCAGTGCCATGGCCGGCCGCCGAACAGCGCCCCCCGTCCACGCCGCCCCGGTCCCGCTCGCTCTGACGCTGCGCCGTCACATCGACCTGGCGCGGGTCTCCAGCGCCGCCTGTCGCTGACCGCTCCCCCTCGTAGCCCCCTGGGGCCTCACCCCGCCGCGTTCCGACACGGTCCGGGGCGCTTCGCCGTACGCGGTCCCATCCCCCGACGTACCTGCCGCGCAGCCCGCCACACCGTCTCGCCGCGCGCCCCCTTGCTTTGCCGACCCCTCGGGAAGACTCCATGACGCATGCCGTCCTGCCCCGGACCCTCTGGTTCACCCGCTGTCCCGTACCCACCGCCACCGGCATCGCCGCCGACCGCCGGTGGCTCGCCGAAGAGTTCGCCCCCGACGGGATCGAGGTGCGGTCCCTCCAGGACGGCGCACCCAGCGCCGACCGGGCCGCCCACTACACCCACGCCCTGCCGGGCCTGTTCCGTGAAGGCGGCAACGTACCCGCGCTGTGGGCCCGTTCACGCGGGGAGCGGACCCGGCTGATCGGTCTCACCTGGATCGAGGAGCGGCAGAGCGTACTGGTCCGTCCCGGCTCCGGGATCCGGGGCGCCGAGGCACTGCGCGGACTGCGGCTCGCCGCGCCCGTGCACGACATCGCCATCGACTTCTGGCGGGCCATGGCCCTGCGCGGCTTCGACGGCGTACTCGCCGCCGCCGGACTCGGGACGGACGACGCCACGTTCGTGGACGTGCCCGGCGCCGGACACCGGGACCAGTGGGGTGCCGAACTGGCGGCGCTGCGGCGCGGTGACGTGGACGCCGTGTACGTGAAGGGCGCCCTGGCCGTCGAGGCCGCCCGGCGGGCGGGGGCGGAGGTCGCCGTCGAACTCGACGAGCTCGCCGACCGCCGGTTCCGCGTCAACAACGGCACCCCGCGCCCCATCACCGTCCACCAGCAGCTCCTCGACGACCACCCCGGCCTCGTCGACCGCTTCCTCGCCGTCCTGCTCAGGGCCGCCGACTGGGCCGCCGAACAGCCCGCCGAGGTCGCCCGGATCCTGGGCGCCGAGACCGGCGCGGGCGCCGAGGGCGTCGCCGGGGCCTACCGGCCGGGCACCCATCTCACCCTCCACCCCGATCTCGCCCCGGACCGCCTGACCCTGCTCGCCGAGCAGGAGGCCGGGCTGCGCGTCCACGGCTTCCTGCCCGGACCCGTCGACATCGCGGCCTGGACCGACCCCGAGCCACTGCGCCGCGCCACCGCACTGGCTGCTTCCCACCGCGCCTTCGCCCCCGAGTTGTGAGGACCCCCGGCACCATGAACCTTCCCCGACCACTGCGCACGGCCGCCGCCCCCGCGCTCGTCACGGCCACCGCGCTCCTCGCCCTCACCGCCTGCGGCTCGTCCGGGGCCGGCAGCGGCTCCGGCGCCGGGGGCACGGTCGAGATCCGCATCCCCGACCCCGGAAACTCCGGAGTGCTCGCCCTCGGCAAGAAGGACGGCAGCCTCGACAGGGCGCTCGCGAAGGCCGGTGCCGAGGTGCGCTGGACCGGCAGCGCCGGACCCTTCGCCCCGGCCGCCCAGGCGATGAACGCCGACCGGCTCGACATCGCCACCGGCTCCATCACCTCCGGCATCACCTCGCTCGCCCAGCGCCCCGGCTTCAAGTTCTTCACCGCCGTCGCCCCGGACGCCGCCGGCGAGGGCATCCTCGTGAAGAACGGCTCCGGCATCGGATCGGTCGCCGACCTGGTCGGCAGGAAGGTCGCCGTCAACCAGGGCGGTACCGGCGAATACCTGCTCCTGAAGGCACTCGCCAAGGCCGGGATCCCCGCCGGGAAGGTCAAGCGGGTCTATCTGCGGCCCGACCAGACGGCCGCCGTGTTCAACGCGGGCAAGGTCGACGCCTGGGCGGTCTGGGCGACGTACGCCGTGGCCGAGATCGGCAGCGGCAAGGCCCACTTCGTCGCCGACGGTGCCGAGATCGGCTCCGACAACTACAGCCTCAACGCCGTGCGCACCGGCTTCGCCGAACAGCACCCCGGGGTCGTCAAGGCGCTCTACCGGTACCTCCACGACGCCGGCGCCAAGGAGAAGCAGGACCCGGCCGCGTACCTGAACGTCTTCACCGACGCCGGGCCGACCGCCGTCACCGGAAAGGCGAAGGAGGTCCAGATCGCGTTCACCCGCAAGGGCGGCACGGTCGAAGCCATCGGACAGCAGGACATCGAACGCTTCGAGGACGTCGCCGGCTTCTACGCCGAGCAGAAGGTCACCCCGGGCAAGGTCGACGTCGCCGCCCACCTCCTCGACGTCGAGAAGCTGAAATGAGCGGGGCCGCCATGGACCAGGGCCTCGTCCGGCCCCGCCCGCAACGGCGCGGGGCCCGCGGCCGGACCCGCTCCACCACCGTCCGGACACTCGGCCCGCTCACCCTCCTCCTCCTGTGGTGGGCGGCGTCCGCCACAGGAGTCCTCACCCCCGACGTACTCGCGTCGCCCGGCGAAGTGCTGCGCGCCGTGGGGGAGCTGTGGGGCAACGGGCAGCTGCCCGACGCACTCACCACCTCCCTCACCCGCTCCGGACTCGGCCTCCTCGTCGGGCTGACCGCCGGACTCGTCCTCGGCGTCACCACCGGATTCACCCGCCTGGGCGACGAACTCCTCGACTCCTCCATCCAGACCCTGCGCACCATCCCGTTCCTCTCCCTGGTGCCCCTGTTCATGGTCTGGTTCGGGATCAACGAGACCGCGAAGATCCTCCTCATCGCCGTGGCCACCACCTTCCCGATGTACGTGTCGACATCGAGCGGGGTGCGCAACACCGACCCCGGACTCATCGAGGCGATGCGCAGCTTCGGCATGGGCCGCTTCGCCCTCGTCCGCGAAGTCGTCCTGCCCGGGGCCCTGCCGTCGCTGCTCGCCGGACTGCGGCTCTCCATGACCCTCAGCGTCATCGCCCTGATCGCCGCGGAGGAGATCAACGCCACCGCAGGCATCGGCTATCTGATGTCCCAGGCCCAGAGCTACGCCCGCACCGACATCCTCGCCGTCTGCATCCTCGTCTACGGGCTGCTCGGACTCACCGCCGACATGGTCGTACGGCTGCTGGAACGCGTACTGATGCCCTGGCGCACCACACAGGGAGCCACCCGATGACCGGAACCGCCCCCCGACCCGCCGTACGCGTGAGGGAACTGCGTCGCTTCTTCGGCGACCGCGCCGTGCTCGACGGCCTCCGGCTCGACATCGCACGGGGCGAGTTCGTCGCCCTGCTCGGCGCGAGCGGCAGCGGCAAGACGACCCTGCTGCGCATCCTGGGCGCACTCGACGCAGCCGACGGCGGAGAGGTCCTCGTCCCCGAGGCCCGCACCGTCGTCTTCCAGGAACCCCGCCTCGTACCGTCGAAGAAGGTCCTCGCCAATGTGACGGTGGCCCTGCCGCGCGGCCGCTCCGCGGACGGGCTGCGGGCCCTGGCCGAGGTCGGTCTCGAACGGCACGCCGACGCCTGGCCCGCCACCCTCTCCGGTGGCGAGGCACAGCGCGTCGCCCTCGCCCGCGCCCTGGTCCGCGAACCCGGGCTGCTGCTGCTCGACGAGCCGTTCGCCGCACTCGACGCCCTGACCCGGCTGAAGATGCAGGACCTGGTGGGCGAGCTGTGCCGCAAGCACCGGCCCGCCGTCCTCCTCGTCACCCACGACGTGGACGAAGCCGTACGGCTTGCCGACCGGGTCGCCGTACTGCGCGACGGCCGCCTCGTCACCGACGAACCGGTCACCGTCGACCGGCCGCGCGACCCCGGCGACCCCGCCTTCGGAGCCCTGCGCCGACGCCTCCTCGACGAGCTCGGGGTCGCGACGGCCCCGCAGCCCTCGACCGCCCCCGAACGTACCGAAGCAGGAGTGATCTGAATGACCGTCACCATCGGCGTGCACAGCAGCAACCCGTCCCTCTACCACCTGTACCACCTCACCCGGCTCGGCCTCGCCCAGGAGGAGCTGGCCCCGCTGGGCGAGAGCGTCGTCTTCCACCCGTACACCGACGGCGTCCGCACCGGCGAACTCCTCAGCCGCGGCGTCATCGACTTCGGCGGCACCGGCTCCACCCCGCCGGTCACCGCCCAGGCCGCCGGCCACGACATCGTCTACACCGCCGTCTCCGCCCCGCGCCCCGGACACGGCGCGCTCCTGGTCCCCGAGGACAGCCCCGTACGGACGGTCGCCGACCTCAAGGGCACCACCGTCCACCTCGCGATCGGCTCCTGGCAGACCCACCTCGTCGCCAAGGCGCTCGACGACACCGGGCTCTCCTACGCCGACGACATCACCGCCGTCCGCGGCACCGCCGACAGCGAGGAACTGCTGCGCACCGGAGCCGTCGCCGCCTGGGTGGCCCAGGGCGCCCAACTGGCCGCAGCCCGCCGCACCGGCGGGCTGCGCACCCTGATCCGCACCGGCGACGTCATCACCGACCGATCCGTCTTCTTCGCCCGCCGCGACCTGGCCGAGAACCGCCCCGAGGTCGTCGAGGCGCTCACCCGCGCCCTCCGGCGGGCCGACGACTGGGCGGCGGCCCACCCCCGCCGGGCGGCCGAGATCGCCGCCGCCGACCTCGGCGGGAGCGCCGACGACTGGGAGACCGCGCTGCGCGCCCTGCCGTGGCGGATCGAGCCGGTCACCGACGCCTTCGTCGCGGAGCAGCAGGAAGCGGCCGACATCTTCCACCGCACCGGCTTCATCGACCGCCCGGTCAACGTGGCCCACGCCCTCGCCGGCGCCGGCCGGGGCGCCGGCTCCGGCTCCGGCGCGGACAAGGCGGTATGACGACATGGCGACCGAAGTCCTCTGGTACGTCATCCCGCGCGAAGGCGCCTACCCCTGGGAACCCGAGGGCCGGCGGCCGGTCGACCTCGGCTACCTCGCCCAGCTCGCCGGCACGGTCGAACGCCTCGGCTACAGCGGCGCGCTGCTCGCCACCGACCTGTACGACGTCTGGCCGCTCGGCAGCGCGCTGGCCGCCTCCACCAGCACCGCGTTCAAGCCGCTGCTGGCCGTCCACCCCGGGCTGATCTCGCCCACCCTGCTCGCCAAGATGGCCCTCAGCTTCGACAACCTCTTCGGCGGCCGGCTCCGCTTCAACGTCGTCAACGGCTCCACCAGGTCGCTCCGGGAGTACGGACTCCACGTGGAGCACGACGAGCGGTACGAGCTGAGCGCCGAGTACTGGTCGATCGTGAAGCGGCTCACCGCGGGTGAGGTCTTCGACCACCAGGGCCGCTTCTACGACCTGAAGAACGCGGGCGCGTCCTTCGGGGAGCTGCGGCCGGTCCAGGAATCGCACATCCCGCTCTGGTTCGGCGGCTCGTCCGCCCCCGGGATCGAGATGGCGGCCGAGCACGTCGACGTCTTCCTGACCTGGGGCGAACCCCCGCACCTGCTCAAGGAGAAGCTGGAGCGGGTCAGGGCGCGGGCCGCCGCCCACGGCCGCACGCTCAGGACCGGGCTCCGCCTCCACCTCATCGTCCGGGACACCGAGGACGAGGCCTGGGCGGCGGCCGACCGGCTGCTCGACGTGACGAGCGGGGCGACGTACGCCCGGCAGCTCGGCGACCGGGCGGGGGAGGACGGCGTGGGCTGGCAGCGTCAGTTCCGCCAGCACGGCGGCAAGGTTCCGGCGCACGCCCGGGAGCTGGAGACGCACCCCAACATGTGGCCGGGGATGAGCCTGTTCCGGCCGGGGCCGGGCACCGCGGTCGTCGGCTCGACGGCCCAGGTCGTCGAGCGCCTCAAGGAGTTCGAGGAGCTGGGCGTCGACACCTTCATCCTCTCCGGCAACCCGCTGCTGGAGGAGGCCTACCGGGTGGCGGAGACGGTGCTTCCCGCGCTGGGTGTCACCCGCTGACCGGCCGGGGCGGGGGCACCGGAGAGTGCCCCGCCCCGCCCGTGGAACGGTGTCGCTCAGCGCGAGAAGCGATGCGTGCCGGAGCCGACGGCGAAGACCGCGCAACGGTCCTCCAGGCGCGGGAACCGCGCCGGGCCGTGGGCCACCTCCGATGCGGCGGACGCCGCCATCCACACCTCGGCGATGGTGTCGACGGGCAGCGAGACCTCCAGCCGGAAGGTGCCCGAGGCGGTGCTCCAGCCCGTGGAGACCGGACCGTACGGCGAATCGAAGCGGGCTGGGGCCTCGTTCGAGGTCCGGGTGTCGCCCTTGACCCGGCCGCCCGCCGAGACGTACGCCGTCCGGAACGCGTCCCGGACCTGCCGGACAGCGCACGGTACGGTGCCGGATCCTCGCCCAGCACCTCGGCGGTCCGTGCGACGAGATCGGCGCTGTGGGCGTAGTAGGCGGTGCCGATGACGTCCTTGGGCGTCTCGTCGTCGATGTTGAGCCAGTCGCCGTAGCCCTCGGCCGGGCGCGGACAGCCCTCGCTGCGCCGGTCCAGGTACTCCAGCCACCTCGGCATCGAGGGCCGGCTGGGCTCCAGCACCCGCACGTCCCCGTAGGCGCGGTGGAGCGCCCACGGCACGGTCACTCCCGCGTCCCCCCGGCCCGCCCCCGGGCCAGTGGCCCCACACGAGGGGCCACGTCGGGGAACGCGCCGTCGTCGCACTGGCTGTCGCGCAGGTCCCGCAGCCATTTGGTGAGGAAGCGCGCCGAGTCCATGACGTACGCGGCCGTCGGGGCGAGCGCGTTGAGGTCACCGGTTCAGCCGAGCCGCTCGCCCCGGGCGGGGGTGTCGGTGGGCACGGACAGGAAGTTGCCGCGCAGGCCCCAAGTGATGTTGTCGTGCAGCTGGTTGAGCATGGGGACATCGGTGGCGAAGTCGAGCGTGAAGGGTGCCGAGGTGTGCATGACGAGACCGGTGACGGCGTCCGGGGGCGGGGTGCCGGGACATCCGGTCACCTCCACGTAGCGGAATCCACGGAACTGAAGCGCGGCTCGTACGTCTCCGGGCCGCCGCCCTTGAGGGTGTACCTGTCGGTGGCGCGGGACGAGCGCAGCTTGGCCGTGTACGGCGTGCCGTCGGGGTTTCAGCGCCTCGGCTTGACGCAGCCAAACGGTGGTGCCGGCCGGACCGGAGACCTTGAGGCGGACGGAGCCGACCATGTTCTGCCCGAGGTCGGGGACGAAGACCCGGGCCGTGGTTCGGTCACCTCCCGCGCGGCCGGCTCCCGCACCACCTCGACGGGCCGGTCGAGCTGGGCGACCGGCTTGGCGCGGACCCCGTCGACCGGTTCGGGGCCGAGGCCCCGCCGGACATCACCGAGCGGTTCATGTCCTTCACCCCGAGTGACGAGCCGCCCACGCGCCCGGACGCCCGCGGCGCAGCGAACTCTCCCTGACGACGAGTTCCGGCTGGATCACAATGGTGCGGACCGCAGCGGACCGCAGCGGACCGTCGGCCTCGGCCTGGTCCCGGACCAGGTCGACGGCGGTCCGCCCGAAGATGTCGCGGGGCCGCCGCACGGTCGTCAGCGGAACCGTCGTGGTGGCCGCGAACTCCATGCCGTCGAAGCCGACCAGCGCGATGGCGGCGGGGACGCGCAGCCCGGCCCGGTTCCCGAGGGACTGCATCAGGCCAAGGGCCACCGAATCATTGGCCGCGACGACGCCGTCCGGCCGCTCGGCCGGGCGCCGCGCCGCGATGGCTTCCCCGACGCGCAGTCCGGCGGGCACGATGCGCTCGTTCAGACAGTTTCAAACGGTGTTGATAATACGTTTCACCAGCTGCTGCGACCGATGTCGGACACCGGTTCCTTGGTGCGGATCGGCCGGTCCCGGCCCGGTGGCCGAGCGAGGGGCGTCCGCGCGCCCGCCGCACCGGGCGCGGGCTGCGGCGGCCGGTGCCCGGTGCGAGACTCGGAGCGTCGGGAAGGACCGCCGTGCCCCACGGCACGGGCACCTCGAAGGAGCCGGCCATGCTCACCACCCGTTATGTCGACGGAGCGCCCAACTGGACCGATCTGGGCACACCCGATCTCGACGGGGCCGTCGACTTCTACACCGGCCTGTTCGGCTGGGAGTTCGCGGCCGGGGGTCCGGAGACCGGGGGCTACGGAATGTTCACGCTGGACGGGAGGACGGTCGGCGGCGCGATGACGGTCACCGAGGAGCAGGGCGAGCCGTCCTGGTCGGTGTACTTCCGGTCGTCCGACGCCGATGCCACGGCACACGCGGTCGAGCAGGCCGGCGGCACCGTACCGCTCGCGCCGATGGATGTCCTGGACTTCGGCAGGATGGCCGGATTCAAGGACCGGGCAGGGGCCTTCTTCGGCATCTGGCAGCCTCGGAAGAATCCGGGCCTGGGGGCTGTGGGCGTCCCCGGAAGTCTCTGCTGGGCCGAGCTGTACACCCCGGACGTGCCCGCGGCCGCCGCGTTCTACAACGCGGTCTTCGGATGGGAGAGCGTCCGGACGCCGTACCCCGGGGGCGGCGGTTCCTACACGGTGATCCGGACCCGAGGCGGGCGTGAGGAGTCGGGCTTCGGCGGCTTCGTTCCGCTGAACACGGTGCAGACGAGGGCGGCGGCCGGGTCGCACTGGCTGCCCTATTTCGAGGTGGACGACTGCGACGAGACGGCCGCGGACGTGGAGCGGCTGGGCGGCCGGCTGACCCTGGAACCCATGGCGATGGAAGGTGTGGGAGAGTTCGCGGTGGCCGCCGATCCGGACGGTGCCGAATTCGCTCTGATCAAGAGCGCGCCGCCGCAGAGCTGACCGGAAACCCAAGCGCACGCCGCCGCAGAGCTCGACCGGAACCCAAGTGCACGCCGCCGAAATGCTGACCGGAACTCGTCGGCGCGCCGCATTGATGAAGCGTTGATCGGTCGTTTATCGCGACCGGGCACTGTGGTCCGCATGCTGATCAACACCGCGGCCGACCCCGCACTCGCCTGGCAGGAGACTGCGCTGTGCGCCCAGGCGGGGCCCGAGTTCTTCTTTCCCGCCCCCGGCAGCTCCACCCGCGAGGCCAAGCAGCTCTGCAACGCCTGTGAGGGGCGCGAGGCCTGCCTGGAGTACGCCCTCGCCAACGACGAGCGCTTCGGCGTCTGGGGCGGGCTGTCCGAGAAGGAGCGGGACCGGCTGCGCAGAACCGGACGCGACTGAGGCCATCCGTCCGGATCGGAGGGCGGCGATCCCGGGGCCGGACACACGCTGCCCGTGCGACGATCCGGAACTGCGCACATCCGTCGCGGCGTTCGCGTGAGCCGACGGGATCCGGGTTGAGCGGATACGACGGCATCGTCGGCGGTGCGTGACCGGCCGGCCGTGTCCCGGCCGCGAGACTCTCCGGGGGCCCGACGGTCCGGGCCGCGCTCCTGGAGCGGGGCGGGCGTGACCGGGGACCGGAGATCGGCGTCCCGGCGGCCTTCCCGGCACCGCGCGGCCGGCTGCCGCGCGTCCTGCCGGCCATTTCCGCCGACGCGAGGGGCGGGGGCCGTGGCCGGAGCGCCTCGTCGGCCTGGGACGATGCCCGTATGAATGATGACGACCGGGACAGTTCGCTCGCGGCGGCCGTGCGACTGCGCACCGAGGGCCACCGGGAGGAGGCCAGACAGCGACTGCTGGCCCTCTGCGCCGAGTTCCCCGCGGACGCGGAGATCGCCTATCAGACCGCCTGGGCCCACGATGTGCTCGGACTGGAGGCCGAGGCGGTGCCGTTCTACGAACGCGGCCTCGGCGGGACCGGGCTCTCGGAGGAGGACCGCCGGGGCGCGCTCCTGGGCCTCGGGAGCACGTACCGGGTGCTCGGGCAGTACGAGAAGGCCGTGGAGGTGTTGCGCGGCGGTGTCGATCGGTTCCCCGACGACGGGGCACTGCGGACGTTTCTCGCCATGGCGCTGTTCAACACCGGTGAGCACCACGAGGCCATGCGGCTGCTGCTGGAACTGCTCGCGACCAGCAGCACGGACCCGTATGTGCGCCAGTACCGGGCGGCCATCGAGCACTACGCGCGGGACCTGCGCGAAACGGTGTGAGAGCCGGCAGCCCCCGCCCGCCCGAACGTCGGACGGGGGCTGCCGGACCCGGGGGAGTCAGGCGTCGGCGCGCGCGGCCATCCGTGCCTTGCGGGCGGCCAGCTTCTCGTCGAACTTCGCCGCCTCGCTGTCCAGACCGCCCATGTACAGGCCCAGCTCCTCCTGCGCCTTCAGGCCCTCGGGGCCCAGGCCGTCGATGGAGAGGATCTTCAGGTAGCGCAGCACGGGCTGGATCACGTCGTCGTGGTGGATGCGCATGTTGTAGATCTCGCCGATCGCCATCTGCGCGGCGGCCCGCTCGAAGCCCGGCATGCCGTGACCGGGCATCCGGAAGTTGACGACGACATCGCGCACGGCCTGCATCGTCAGGTCCGGGGCGAGCTCGAAGGCCGCACCGAGAAGGTTGCGGTAGAAGACCATGTGCAGGTTCTCGTCGGTCGCGATCCGCGCGAGCATGCGGTCGCAGACCGGGTCGCCCGACTGGTGGCCGGTGTTGCGGTGCGAGACGCGGGTGGCCAGCTCCTGGAACGCGACGTACGCCACGGAGTGCAGCATCGAGTGCCGGTTGTCCGACTCGAAGCCCTCCGCCATGTGCGCCATCCGGAACTGCTCCAGCTTGTCCGGGTCGACGGCCCGCGAGGTGAGCAGGTAGTCCCGCATCACGATGCCGTGCCGGCCCTCCTCGGCGGTCCAGCGGTGCACCCAGGTGCCCCAGGCGCCGTCACGGCCGAAGAGGGAGGCGATCTCGTGGTGGTAGCTCGGGAGGTTGTCCTCGGTCAGCAGGTTCACCACCAGGGCGATCTTGCCGATGTCGGTGACCTTGGACTGGTCGGCCTGCCAGGCCTCACCGTCCTCGAACACGCCGGGGAAGTTCCGTCCGTCGGAGAACGGCACGTACTCGTGGGGCATCCAGTCCTTGGCGACCTTGAGATGGCGGTTGAGCTCCTTCTCCACCACCTCTTCCAGGGCGTACAGCAGCTGGGCGTCGGTCCACGCCTTCGGGCTGCCGAGGTGGGGAGCGGTGATCGTCACGGGGGACTCCTGGGGACGGGAGAATTACCTACGGATACGTAGGTTACGAGACCGTAGGTTAAAGCGGCGGTAAGGCCACCGCCAAGCCCGCTCTCACGATGCCCGGTTACGTAACGTTATGTGCGCAGGTCCCGGGGTGTGTGCGGGGTCGTGAACGGGAGTCGGTGCGGCATGCGGCGGGGGATCTGTAACGCTGAATTCCGGATGACCGGGACCGGCCGGCCCCCGGCTGCGGGGCGCTCAGAGGTGTCGGCGTACTCGGAGCGAACCGTCGCGGGGGGCTCGGGCGCGGTCGGGTCGTGCGGTCAGAGCAGGTGGTCCGCCGCGCCGGACTTCACCGCGGAGATCAGCGCGCGCAGCGCCTCCACGGAGTCGCTGACATGGGTGGTGGTGTCCGTGGTGGAGCCGATGTACGCCCTGCCCTGGTCGTCGAGCCCGAAGCGGAAGCAGTTGGCGCCCTCGCTGCAGAATGCCTCGTCCCAGTAGATATCGGTCATGGTCGCTCCTCAGAGGTCCTGGACTATGGATCGGATGAAGTCGCGCGACTCCTCGACGGGTAGCGCGAGTGTGCGCAGGCGCTCCAACAGGCCGCGATAGCGGCGCAGTTGCATGTCGGAGTCCAGCAGCATCGAACCATGCGAGGAATCGAGCTGCACGGTGTCGAGCTGCGGCACCGGGGCGCCCACGTAGGTGAACGACTGTCCGGCGCCCGGGAAACCGCCGGCCGCGAACGGGATCACCCGGACCGTGATCCGGTCCCGTTCGGACTGCCGCAGGATGTGCTCCAGTTGGGCCCGCGCCACCTTCGGGCCGCCGAACTGCATGCGCAGCGCCGCCTCGTGGACCACCGACTCGTACATCGGCGGACGGTCCCGCTCCAGTACCTCCTGGCGGCGCAGCCGCAGCGACAGCCGGGCCATCAGATCGGGTCCGGGCAGTCGCGGATCGGCCGTGTCGAAGACTGCCCGCGCATGCTCCTCGGTCTGCAGGAGGCCGGGGATGTGTGTGGTGGTGGAGGTCGTCAACTCCACCGCGTGGTACTCCAGTTCGGCGATGTCGAGCAGTGCCGGCAGCAGCAGTCCGCGGTGCTCCTCCCACCAGCCCCTGGCGCGCTCCTGGGCCATCTCGGCGAGCAGGTCGACCAGGCCGGTGTCCGGGCAGCCGTAGTTGAAGGCGAGGGTGCGGACCCGTTCGGCGCTGATGCCGAACCGTCCCGATTCGATGTTCGGGATGCGGGTGCGGTCGACGCCGAGCAGTGCGGCGGCCTGCTGTACCGGCATGCCCGACTGCTCGCGCAGTTTGCGTAGTTCGTACCCGAGTCGCTGCTGTCGGGCGGTCGGGGTGCTTCTGGGCGGCAAGGTGCGGTCCCTTCCGGGAGTGGGAGCGAAATGACCGGAACCGCACAAGTAGTAGCACTGTGCTCCGGGGTGCGCTACGGTCGGTAGCGCCAGTCTCACACGCGGCGATCACGCCTATGTGTGATCGTCACCACAATTACCGAAATGTGAGCATCTTGATGAAGGGCGCACTGCGTTGTCTTCCGGCCGTCTCATCGGCCGGGCCCCACCCACCGGTGGCGGACAACCTGAGTTATTCGTTCGCACTGCCCGGCGGCGCCTTCTGTGCCGGCCTCGCACGCGGCGCCGTGAGTGATCTTCTCTCCCGGCACGGCCTGGCCGACCTCCGGGAGACGGCCGTACTCGCCGCCTCGGAACTGGTCGCCACCGCTTACCGGTTCACCCCGGACCGGGAGATGCTGCTGCGGGTGCACTGGCAGTTCGACGCACTCCGCATCACGCTCTACGACCAGCACCCCTCCCACGGCTCGGCCGTCAGGTCCGAGGAATGCCGGGAGCGCCGCAGCGACAGCATGTGGCTGCTGGCCGCCGCGGTCGGCGCACACGGCGGGGACTGGGGGCTGGCGCCCGCGCTGACCCCGTCCGGCGGCTGCAAGGCCTGGGCCTTACTCCACAGCTGACGCTCCGCCCGTACGGCCGGGCCCGGGGCCCGCCCCGCCGGACGAGGGGACTCAGCAGGAACCGCCGAGCAGATCGGTCAGGCCGCGGTCGAGATCCAGGAACCGGTGTTCGTCGCCGACGGGCACCATTTCCTGCGCCCGCTCCAGAAATCGGCGCAGATCCGCGGTGCGGACATGCACCATCGCGATTCCCTCGACGGCATGGAACTCCAGGACCGTGCGCTCGTAGCCGTACGGCCTGACGCGCACGTCCCCGACACCGGCCGCCCCGTCCATCCCCGCCGCCAGCAGCTCGCGAGAGAACTCCCAGGCGACCTCGGTGCCTTCCAGGGTCGCCGGAGCGGGAAACGCCATGCGTACGGCGAACGGATCCTTCGGGTCGTAGTGAAGCGTGGCGGGAAGGGTCTCCATCCGCGGCGCGGACGCGACCATGCGGGCCTGCACGGACTGCTCGATGACTGTGGACAAGACCTGCTCCCTTTCTCGGCCAGATGAACGGTTCCCGGCACTGATACAGACGAGGGAAGTCCCTCATCCGTGCACCGGAGGGTGGCGTGAGCTGTATCACCGCCAGGACCCGCCGCTCGTCCGCTCCCCGGCGGCGTGCCCTGGACTGGGCACGGCTCGTGGGCTAGCTTCCAGCGCCATGAGGGTCAAGGGGAAGACGAGACGACTGATGTCCTGGGGGCTCTGTGCGGCGGCGCTGACCGCGGCACTGGCCACACCGGCAGCCGCGGCGGCACCGTGGGAACACCACCGGCCCGGCGAACGGCCGGCCTGGACACTCACCGACACCGGGACCGACGCCCGCTTCCGCGGCCTCTCCGCCGTCAGCCGCCGCACCGCCTGGGTCGCGGGTACCGGGGGCACGGTGCTGCGCACCCTGGACGGGGGCAGGCACTGGCGCGATGTGTCGCCGCCGGGCGCGGCCGGGGAGGCGCTGGAGTTCCGCGACATCGAGGCGTTCGACGGCCGGCGCGCGGTGGCCCTGGCCATCGGGGAGGGCGAGGCCTCCCGGGTGTTCCGCACGGACGACGGGGGAACGACCTGGACGGAGTCGTTCCGCAACACCGACGCGCGTGCCTTCTACGACTGCCTCACCTTCTTCGACAGCCGGCACGGACTGGCGATGAGCGATCCCGTGGACGGCAAGTACCGCATCCTGTCCACCTCGGACGGCGGCCGGAACTGGCGGGTGCTGCCCGACGCGGGCATGCCCCCGGCCCAGCCCGGTGAGGCGGGATTCGCCGCAAGCGGCCAGTGCCTGGTCTCGTCGGGCCCCCGGGACGTCTGGCTCGCCACCGGAGGCGCCGCGACCGGACGGGTGCTGCACTCCGCCGACCGCGGGCTCACCTGGACCGCGACCGAATCGACCGTCCCCGCCGGCGACCCGGCCCGCGGCGTCTTCGGGCTCGCCTTCCGCGACCGCCACCACGGCATCGCGGTCGGCGGCGACTACCGCGCCGGAGAGCCGTCGCCGGACGCCGCGGCCGTGACGGGCGACGCGGGCCGCAGCTGGCAACGGGCCGTCACCCCGCCCACCGCCTACCGCTCGGGCGTCGCCTGGCTGCCGCACAGCAGGTCCGGCGCGCTGGCGGTCGGCCCGACCGGCACCGACCTCACGACGGACGGCGGCCGCACCTGGCGCACGGTCGACACCGGCTCGTACGACACCGTCGACTGCACCCCGGACGGCGGCTGCTGGGCCGCGGGGGAGAAGGGCCGCGTGGCACACGCGGGACAGCGTCCGGCCAGGTAGCCGGGACCACCGCGGGTCCGCGGGGCTTCCCCGCCGCCTCCCCGCGCCGTCGGGCGGACGGCGGGGCGGCCTCCGCCGGTGGCTCCGCCGGGCTCAGGCGAGCAGCCCGGACAGCCGGGCTGCTTGCCGTTGGGCCGTTCCCGGCGGGTTGCGGGGATGCCGGGGGTCGTCGAAGGACAGGAGGAACAACCAGACGAGCGCCAGCAGCCTGCGACATTCCGGCAGCCGCGCACGTTCGGCGGCGGTCAGGTCGAACAGATCGAGGAACGCCCCCGCATCGAGCGGCGGGCCGATCCAGCCGCCCACGTGTTCCGTGATCTCCGCCAGTTCGAAGGGCCGGTCGCTGAGACCGGAGTCCTCGAAGTCGACCACCCGCACACGAGTGCCGTCCCACAGATAGTTGGCGAGGTTGCCGTCCCCCGGACCGAACACCACCGGGACGTGTGGCGCGTCGGCCCGGTCCATGCCCGAACGGGAGAGCCAGGTGAGGCCACGGTCCATGGCCTCGACCACCGCGTCGCCGGCCCGCGGGCGGACCTGCGGCACCCAGGCACGGATCCGGGCGACGAGCCGCTGCTGCCGGCCGGGCCGCACGGGGACCCCGGCCAGGACATCGGCCGGGACCGCCGCGTACAGCTCGCCGACGGCCGCGGCCAGGGCCCGCAGCCGTCCATCGTCGAGCGGCCGGCCGCGCAGCGGCTCACCCGGCACGCGCTCCATCACCACCACCGGTTCCTCCGCCGCCAGGTCCACGCTGTGCGGGACCGGGGCCAGGCCCGGTGCGTACGCGGCGAGAAGTCCGAGCGCGCGCCACTCCCGCTCGCACTCCGCGTGGCTGCCGCGCCGAAACGTCTTGATCACGCGGTCGGACCGGAGGTCGACGGCGTGCGTACTCCACGGCACGGCTGTCCGCCCCGTCCCCGCTATCCGGGCAACTGCTGCCGGTAGGGAGCGAGTTCGTCGGAGGTCTTTGTCGCGATGAACTCGGTGATGCGGTACGCGCACACGCCCTGCACCGAGAACGGATCCTGCGAGACGATCCTCTCGATCCCCGCCCGGTCGTCCCCGACGGCCAGGATCACCCCGCCGTCGCGCGGGTTCTTGCGGCCCGACGCGATGAACACTCCCGCCGCGTACTGCGCGTCCAGCCAGACGACATGGTCCTTGAGCAGTTCGTCGACGCGCTCGACCGGGGCGGTGTAGGTCAGTTCGAGTACAAACATGACCGCCAGGCTACGGGGACGCGGGGCCGCGGCGGCCCCCGGGCCCGCCCCGGGGGCAGCGCATAGGATCGGCCGCACCATGACGAACCTTCCGATGCCCGCCGATGAGGCCGAAGCCCGGGCCGTCCAGGACACCCTGCGCTCAAGGGTGGTGCTCGACGAACCCGGCCCGCCGCCCGGAACCGGCCGGGTCACGGGGGTGGACGTCGCCTACGACGACGAGCGCGATGTCGTCGTCGCGGCGGCGGTCGTCCTGGACGGGGCGACGTTCGAAGTGGTCGCCGAGACCACCGCCGTCGGCCGGGTCACCTTCCCGTACGTCCCCGGCCTCCTCGCCTTCCGGGAGATCCCGACGGTGCTGGCCGCGCTCGAATCCCTGCCGGTCGACCCCGGACTGGTGATCTGCGACGGATACGGCCGGGCGCACCCGCGCCGCTTCGGACTCGCCAGCCACCTCGGCGTGCTCACCGGCCTCCCGGTGATCGGCGTCGCCAAGAACCCGTTCACCTTCTCGTACGAGCAGCCGGGCCCCCGTCGCGGCGACTGGTCCCCGCTGCTCGACGGCGAGGAGGAGGTGGGCCGGGCGCTGCGTACCCAGGACGGCGTGAAGCCCGTATTCGTGTCGGTCGGACACCGGACCGGCCTGGACAACGCCTGTGCCCACACCCTGCTGCTGGCCCGCGACTTCCGTCAGCCGGAGACCACCCGCAGGGCCGACTCGCTCTGCCGCAAGGCGCTGCGGGAGGCGGCCGCCTGACGGCGCGGGGCGCGTGAGTACGCGTACGGATACCGTTTGCCGATCATCACCGGCAAGCTTGTACGCATGAACGAACATCGAACGTCCACGCGACCCGGCACCGTCTACCTCGCTCAGCGCCGGGTCGCGATAGGGATGACACTCGGGATGATCGCGGGAGTGGTCTGGGCCGTCTCGATGATCTGCACGCTGGTCTCCTGGGCGCTCTGAGCCCACGGCGCACCGCCGCGCCCTGTCCGCCCGCCCGTGGCCAGGGCCTCTAGGTGTGCAGATCCGGGCCCTGGGCGTTGAGCAGCGCGCGCCAGGTGTCCTCGTCCCCGGTACCCGTCGCCGGCAGGTTCCGGGACTCCTGGAACTCCTTGAGCGACCGCATGGTCGAGGGGGTGTACGTACCGGTGCTGTCGGTCGGCACCCCGGCGTGGTGCAGCAGGTACTGCACCGCCGTGACGGCGTCGGGCTCGGTGGCGCGCGAGTCGACCGTGACGATCAGCAGGGGCCAGGTGTCCTTCCCGACCTTGCCGTCCGGGGTCAGACCGTGTGCGGACTGGAACTGTTTCACGGCCCGTGCCGTGGCCGGACCGTAGTCGGCGTCGACCTTCACGTCGAAGCCGTTGGCCCGCAGCAGCAGTTGCACCGTACGCGCCTTCCAGAGCACATCGCCCATGCGGGCCAACGGCCAGTCCGTGCCCTGCGACGGGCGGTCCGACACGTGCGCCGTGGTCTTGGCGTCGCTCTGTCCGGCGGTCGGCGCCAGCCACCACACGAAGGCGCCGAGCACGAGCAGGAGGAGCGAGGCGACGGCCAGGGTCGGATACGCGACGGGGGAGCGGTCCCGCCAACGGGTCGCCGCCCCGCGCGGGCCGGCCGGTCCGGCGGGCACGGACGCCGTTCCTGGCGCGGCCGTGGCCGTGGCCGCCGGGCGCCTGCGGGACGGGGCCGCCCCCGCCGCCGCGTCGGCCAGGCCGCACGCCCGGACCAGGTCGTCGGCCGGAGCCCGCAGCGCCGAGTGCAGCTGCTCGACGATCCTGCGTGGGGCGTTGGAGGCGTGGGCGGGATTCAGATAGCGCGACAGGGTGGTCTGGTCGACACCGAGCCGTTTGGCGAGGGACTGCTGAGTGGGCTTCTCGCGGCCGTCGCGGGCCGACGACTCCCACCAGTTCCTCAGCAACTCGGCGAGCACGCGCCCCGGCTGCTCGTCACGGCCCGCCACAGTGTTGTCCGTCATGGTTCTTCCCCGACTCTCCGTGTGCGTAGCCGCAGGTCAACGCCGTGCATCGGGAACGTGCCCAGGTGTGCCGACCCGCGGGACGCAGATCGTAGTGAAAGCCCCGTTCCGTACCGGACGGCCGAGGAGCGGCCGGCCCGCCGGCCCCGGAGGGCCGCTCCGCGCCCACCCCTTCCCAAAGGTGCTCCTGCCTGCGCATACGTGGCGGAACGGGTGGTAGCGGGCCCGTCGCCCGTGGTGCGGGGGGATCCGGGCGCGCGGTGGACATCACCCGTACGAGTGCGCGTCCCCGGCCGGCACGGGTCACCACGGGGCGAGCCGCCCACCCGCCCCGGGTGACCGTCTCTCAGCGGGCCGACGCGACCCGGAAGCGCAGTCCGGCCGAACGCAGCCGCCCCAGCAGCGCGTCCCCCATCGCGGCGGCCGTGGTGACCTGCCCCGATGTCGGCGGGAGCTCGTCCAGGGCCAGACAGAGCGCGGACTCGGCGAGCATCTTCGCCGTCTCGTCGTAGCCGGGGTCGCCGCCCGAGACCTCGGTGAGGACCCGGTGCCCGCCGCCCTCGCCGACGAACCGCACGGTGAACCAGCTGCGCCGGCGGCGTTCCGCGTCCGGCCCCTTGCCCGGCTCGTACCGGCCCATCAGCCAGGACCGGGCCGCCGGGACCTGCGCGGCGCCCAGCAGGGCGCCGACCGCGGCCGTGCCTCCGAGCGCCACGGGCAGACGGCGCACCGAGGCGAAGTGGCGGTAGCGGAAGTCGGGGCCGTAGCGGGCCAGCACCCGCGCCGAGCGTTCGACGACCTGCGGGTCCAGTGTCGGCAGCGGGAGCGCCCAGGTGCCGGTCTCCGCACTGAAGTGCGGGGTGCCGAGCAGGGCGCGGGCGCGGCGGGCGACCAGCCGCGGTTCATGCAGCCGGCGCTCCCGGGCGGCGCTGAGCATCCGGGTACCCCGGCCCATCGCGGTGAGCGCCGAGGCGAACGTGCCGCCGGAGAAGACGGCGTTGCTGCGTACGAAGCCGTCGACGGTCAGGGGTACGTCCCGCGGCAGCTGCTGGACGGTGAAGTAGACCCCGAGGTCGTGCGGTACGGAGTCGAAGCCGCAGGCGTGCACGATCCTGGCCCCGGTCTCGCGGGCCCGCGCGTCGTGCTCCAGATACATCCGGTCCACGAACTCCGCCTCGCCGGTGAGGTCCGCGTAGTCCGTCCCCGCCTCGGCGCAGGCCGCTACCAGCTTCTCGCCGTACCAGACGTAGGGGCCCACCGTCGTGGCCACCACCTGGGCGGACTCGGCGAGTTCGCGCAGCGCGTGCTCGTCCCCGGCGTCGGCGTGCAGCAGTGGGAGCTCCGCGCAGCGCGGGTCGATCGTGGTGAGCCGTTCGCGCAGGAGCTCCAGCTTGGCCCGGTCGCGTCCGGCCACGGCCCAGCGGCAGCCGGAGGGTGCGTGGGCGGCGAGATATTCGGCGGTGAGGGCGCCCACGAAGCCGGTGGCGCCGAAGAGGATTATGTCAAAGGGGCGTTCTGCCCCGTTCTGCCTGTTCATGTGTGCCTCCGCGGGGCCGGCGCCGATGTGGCAGGCAGAGGTTAGCGGAGGAGATCGTGGCGGTGTGCGGCCGGGCGGCCCCCGTGGGAGAGGATCCGGGGAAAGAACTAAGCGCTTGCTCGCCCCAAGGGGTTGTGCGGAGCGCGGCGCGTTCTTAGCATCATCGCTGTTACATCAGTTGTGTCATACCGCTGGGGGCTCGATGGCAACGACAGAGCACGGCTCGCACGGCCCGCTGTCAGGGGTGCGGGTGGTCGAACTGGCAGGCATCGGCCCCGGCCCGTTCGCCGCGATGCTCCTGGCCGACCTCGGCGCCGACGTCGTCAGGGTCGACCGGCCCGGCGGTGCGGGGCTGGGCATCGACCCCGCGTACGACCTCACCAACCGCAACAAACGGTCCGTGCTCGTCGACCTCAAGGCCGAGGACGGAGCCGCCCGGGTGCTCGATCTCGTCGAGCGCGCCGACATCCTGATCGAGGGCTACCGGCCGGGCGTCGCCGAACGCCTCGGCGTCGGCCCCGACGCGGCGCTGGCCCGCAACCCGAGGCTCGTCTACGGGCGGATGACCGGCTGGGGCCAGGACGGGCCGCTCGCCGAGCGGGCCGGCCACGACGTCGCCTACATCGCGCTCACCGGCACCCTCTCCATGATCGGCAAGCCGGGCGAGCCGCCCACCGTCCCGGCCAACCTGGTCGGCGACTACGCGGGCGGCTCGCTCTATCTCGTCGTGGGTGTGCTCGCCGCCCTCCAGCACGCCCGCACCTCCGGCGGCCGGGGCCAGGTCGTGGACGCGGCCATCGTCGACGGTGCCTCCCACCTCGCCATGATGATCCACGGAATGCTGGCGGCCGGCGGCTGGCAGGACCGGCGGGGCTCCAACCTCCTGGACGGCGGCTGCCCCTTCTACGGCACGTACGAGACCGCCGACGGTCGGTACATGGCGGTCGCGCCGCTGGAACAGCGCTTCTACGAGGAGTTCGGCAGACTCCTCGGGATCGGGGACGACGCGCCGGACCGGAGCGACATCGGCCGGTGGGAGGAACTGCGCACCGTCGTCGCCGACCGGTTCAGAACCCGTACGCGTGCCGAGTGGACCGAGGTGTTCGAGGGCTCGGACGCCTGCGTCGCCCCCGTCCTCTCCCTCCGCGAGGCGCCGCACCACCCGCACCTCGCCGCCCGCTCCACCTTCGTCGAGCACGACGGGCTCACCCAGCCGGCGCCCGCCCCGCGCTTCTCCGCGACCCCCGTCTCCGTACGCCGCGCACCCGCCCGGCCCGGCGCCGACACCGCGGAGGTGGCCGCCGACTGGGGCGTACCCGGCATCGCGCGGCCCCCCGGGCGGGACGCCGGCTGACGAGCGGCCCGAAGCGAACCCCGGCCGGCCCGCACCGGACCGGCCGGCCCCCACCGTCAAGAACTGGCTCCAGGAGGCACGCAGTGCAGCGGCAGATCTTCACCGAAGAGCACGAGGCGTTCCGCGAGACCGTGCGTACCTTCCTCACGAAGGAGGTCCTCCCGCACTACGAGCAGTGGGAGAAGGACGGCATCGTCTCGCGCGAGGCATGGCTCGCGGCCGGCCGGCAGGGGCTGCTGGGCCTCGCCGTGCCCGAGGAGTACGGGGGCGGCGGCAACACCGACTTCCGCTACAGCGCCGTCCTCGCCGAGGAGTTCACCCGGGCCGGCACCCCCGGCCTCGCGCTCGGGCTGCACAACGACATCATCGGCCCCTACCTCACCGGCCTCGCCACCGACGAGCAGAAGCGGCGCTGGCTGCCCGGATTCTGCAGCGGCGAGACCATCACCGCCATCGCCATGACCGAACCCGGCGCGGGCTCCGACCTCCAGGGCGTCCGCACCACCGCCGAGGACAAGGGCGACCACTGGCTGCTCAACGGCTCCAAGACCTTCATCTCCAACGGCATCCTCGCCGACCTGGTGGTCGTGGTCGCCAGGACCACCCCGGAGGGTGGCGCGAAGGGGCTCTCACTGATCGTCGTCGAACGCGGCGCGGAGGGCTTCGAGCGGGGCCGCAACCTCGACAAGATCGGCCAGAAGTCCCAGGACACCGCGGAGCTGTTCTTCGACGACGTCCGCGTGCCCAAGGAGAACCTGCTGGGCGAACGGGACGGCGCCTTCATCCATCTCATGACCAATCTGGCACAGGAACGGATGGGCATAGCGGTCGCCGGGATCGCCGCCGCGGAACATCTCCTGGAGATCACCACGAAGTACGTCAAGGAGCGCGAGGTCTTCGGAAGGCCGCTCTCCAAGCTTCAGCACATCCGGTTCGAGATCGCCGAGATGGCCACCGAGTGCGCCGTCACCCGCACCTTCATCGACCGCTGCATCGTCGACCACTCCGACGGCACGCTCGACGCCGTGCACGCGTCGATGGCCAAGTGGTGGGCCACCGAACTGCAGAAGCGCGCCGCCGACCGCTGTCTCCAACTCCACGGCGGATACGGCTACATGGCGGAATACCCGGTCGCCAGGGCATTCACCGACGGCCGCATCCAGACCATCTACGGCGGCACGACCGAGATCATGAAGGAGATCATCGGCCGCTCGCTGCTCGCCTGATCCTGTCGCACAACCACCCTCGAAAGGCTGCTGTCTTGAGTACCGAAGCGTTTGTCTACGACGCGATCCGCACCCCGCGCGGCCGCGGCAAGGCCAATGGCGCCCTGCACGGCACCAAGCCGATCGACCTCGTCGTCGGCCTCATCCACGAGATCCGCAGCCGCTTCCCCGGTCTCGACCCGGCGGCCGTCGACGACATCGTCCTCGGCGTGGTCAGCCCGCTCGGCGACCAGGGCTCCGACATCGCCCGGATCGCCGCCATCGCGGCCGGACTCCCGGACACCGTCGCGGGCGTCCAGGAGAACCGCTTCTGCGCCTCCGGTCTGGAGGCCGTCAACCTGGCCGCCGCCAAGGTCCGCTCGGGCTGGGAGGACCTCGTACTCGCCGGTGGCGTCGAGTCGATGTCCCGGGTACCGATGGGCTCCGACGGCGGCGCCTGGGCGATGGACCCGATGACCAACTTCGAGACCGGCTTCGCTCCGCAGGGCGTCGGCGCCGACCTCATCGCCACCATCGAGGGCTTCAGCCGCCGCGACGTCGACGAATTCGCCGCGCTCTCCCAGGAACGCGCCGCCGAAGCGTGGAAGGACGGCCGCTTCGCCCGCTCCGTCGTCCCCGTCAAGGACCGCAACGGCCTCGTCGTGCTCGACCACGACGAGCACATGCGGCCCGGCACCACCGCCGACTCGCTCGCCGCGCTCAAGCCGTCCTTCGCCGCGATCGGCGAGATGGGCGGCTTCGACGCGGTGGCGCTCCAGAAGTACCACTGGGTCGAGAAGATCGACCACGTCCACCACGCGGGCAACTCCTCCGGCATCGTCGACGGCGCCGCACTCGTCGCCATCGGCAACAAGGAGGTGGGCGAGCGCTACGGACTCACGCCGCGCGCCCGCATCGTCTCCGCCGCCGTCTCCGGCTCCGAGCCCACCATCATGCTCACCGGCCCCGCGCCCGCCACCCGCAAGGCCCTCGGCAAGGCCGGGCTGACCATCGACGACATCGACCTCGTCGAGATCAACGAGGCGTTCGCCGGGGTCGTCCTCCGCTTCGCCAGGGACATGGGGCTCTCCCTCGACAAGATCAACGTCAACGGCGGCGCCATCGCGCTGGGCCACCCGCTCGGCGCCACCGGCGCGATGATCCTCGGCACCCTCATCGACGAACTGGAGCGCCGCGACCAGCGGTACGGCCTCGCCACCCTCTGCGTCGGCGGCGGCATGGGCATCGCCACCGTGATCGAGCGTCTCTGACCGTCCCCGGCCACCCCTGCTTACGGAGAAGACAGACACATGACCGAGAGCACGACCATCCGCTGGGAACAGGACGAGACCGGCGTCGTCACCCTCGTACTCGACGACCCGAACCAGTCCGCCAACACGATGAACCAGGCGTTCAAGGACTCCATCGCGGCCGTCGCCGACCGCGCCGAGGCCGAGAAGGACGCCATCCGCGGCATCATCTACACCTCCGCCAAGAAGACCTTCTTCGCGGGCGGCGACCTCAAGGACATGATCAGGATCGGTCCTTCGAACGCCCAGCTCGCCTTCGACACCGGCACCGCCATCAAGAACTCGCTGCGGCGCATCGAGACCCTCGGCATTCCCGTCGTCGCCGCCATCAACGGCGCGGCGCTCGGCGGCGGTTACGAGATCGCGCTCGCCTCGCACCACCGCGTCGCCCTCGACGCCCCCGGCTCCCGGATCGGTTTGCCCGAGGTCACTCTCGGACTGCTGCCCGCCGGTGGCGGCGTCACCCGCACCGTACGCCTGATGGGCATCGCCGACGCGCTGCTGAAGGTCCTCCTCCAGGGCACCCAGTACACCCCGTCGCGCGCCCTGGAGAACGGCCTGGTCCACGAGGTCGCCGCCACCCGCGAGGAGATGCTCGAAAAGGCCCGCGCCTTCATCGACGCCCACCCCGAGTCCCAGCAGCCCTGGGACGTCAAGGGCTACCGGATCCCCGGCGGCACCCCGTCCAACCCGAAGTTCGCCGCCAACCTGCCGGCCTTCCCGTCCAACCTGAAGAAGCAGCTCGCGGGCGCCCCGATGCCCGCGCCCCGCAACATCCTGGCCGCCGCGGTCGAGGGCTCCCAGGTGGACTTCGAGACCGCGCTGACCATCGAGGCCCGGTACTTCACCGAGCTGGTCACCGGCCAGGTCGCGAAGAACATGATCCAGGCGTTCTTCTTCGACCTCCAGGCCGTCAACTCCGGTGCCAGCCGCCCCAAGGGCATCGAGGAGCGCCAGGTCACCAAGGTCGCCGTGCTCGGCGCCGGGATGATGGGCGCCGGCATCGCGTACTCCTGCGCCCGCGCCGGCATCGACGTCGTGCTCAAGGACGTCTCCGCCGAGGCGGCGGCCAAGGGCAAGGCGTACAGCGAGAAGCTGCTCGACAAGGCGCTCTCCCGGGGCCGCACCACCGAGGCGAAGCGCGACGAGCTGCTGGCCAGGATCACCCCGACCGGCGACCCGGCCGACCTCGCGGGCTGCGACGCCGTCATCGAGGCCGTCTTCGAGGACACCGCGCTCAAGCACAAGGTGTTCCAGGAGATCCAGGACGTCATCGAGCCGGACGCGCTGCTCTGCTCCAACACCTCGACCCTGCCCATCACCGTCCTCGCCGAAGGCGTCTCGCGGCCGGCCGACTTCATCGGGCTGCACTTCTTCTCGCCCGTCGACAAGATGCCGCTGGTCGAGATCATCAAGGGCGAGCAGACCGGTGACGAGGCCCTGGCCCGCGCCTTCGACCTGGTCCGCCGGATCAAGAAGACCCCGATCGTGGTCAACGACTCGCGCGGCTTCTTCACCTCGCGCGTGATCGGCCAGTTCATCAACGAGGGCGTCGCCATGGTCGGCGAGGGCGTCGAGCCCGCCTCCGTCGAGCAGGCCGCCGCACAGTCCGGGTACCCGGCCAAGGTGCTCTCGCTGATGGACGAGCTGACGCTGACCCTGCCCCGCAAGATCCGCAACGAGACCAGGCGGGCCGTCGAGGAGGCCGGCGGCACCTGGCCCGGACACCCGTCGGACGCCGTCATCGACCGGATGGTCGACGAGTTCGGCCGGACGGGACGCAGCGGCGGCGCGGGCTTCTACGAATACGACGAGGCGGGCAAGCGCACCCGCCTCTGGCCCGGACTGCGGGAGCACTTCGCCAAGCCGGACACGGACGTCCCCTTCATCGACATGAAGGAGCGGATGCTGTTCTCCGAGGCGCTGGACAGCGTCCGCTGCCTGGAGGAGAACGTCCTGATCACCGTCGCCGACGCCAACATCGGCTCCATCATGGGCATCGGCTTCCCGCCGTGGACCGGCGGCGTGCTCCAGTACATCAACGGCTACGAGGGCGGTCTGCCCGGCTTCGTCGCCCGCGCCCGGGAGCTCGCCGAGCGGTACGGCGACCGCTTCCTGCCGCCCGCTCTGCTCGTGGAGAAGGCCGGGAAGGGCGAGATCTTCCACGACTGAGCCGCACGGCCGGCGCCCACCCCGCGGGCCGCGTTCACTCCGCCGTGAACGCGGCCCGCAGCTCCTGCTTCAACGACCGCTGGAACGCGGTCACCAGCGCCTGGAGCACCATCGGCTGCATGTGGGCGGACAGCGACTTCATCGCCGCCACGTGCTCGGGATCCGCCTCCCGCTCGCGGTACGGACCCCAGACCTCGTCCCGGAACAGCCGGGTCAGGTCCTGCGCGGCGGACCGGGAGTGCTCCAGCAGCACCGTACGGGCGGCCAGGATCGTCTCGTGGGCGATCGGCACACCGAGCAGCTCCACGCCGAGCCGCAGCAGCCCCGGATCCATCCGGTAGCTCCCGTCGACCGGCTCCGCGCGCTCCAGCACACCCATCGCGGCCAGCCGCGCGATGTCCTGCTCGGTCAGCGCCCGGCCGGCCCGCCGCTCCAGCTCCGCCCGCGTCGCGTCCTCCGCCGAGTCGGGTGCCCAGGAGGCCACCAGCGCGCGGTGGATCGCCAGGTCGTGCGCGCTCAGGTCCGGAGGCAACTGCTCCAGATAGCGCTCGATCGCGGCCAGCGTCATGCCCTGGTGCTGGAGCTCCTCGATGAGCGCCAGCCTGGACAGGTGCTCGTGGCCGTAGTGCCCGACCCGTCGCGGTCCGATCACCGGGGGCGGCAGCAGACCCCGGGTGCTGTAGAAACGCACGGTGCGTACCGTGACACCGGCGCGCGCCGCCAGCTCGTCGACGGTGAGCGTCGGCTCCTCGGTGCCGGTCGCCATGTCTGCTCCTCGTGTCCGACCCTGAGGGCGAGCGGCTGTACGCGTGGCCCGCCCCGGTGCAACAGTATTGCTGTCTCACCATTGATGTGAAAGTGCTCGGTGTCAGAGGCGGGACGTAGCCTGATGCCATGTCCGAGATCGCGTATGTACGGGGGGACGCGACCGCGCCCCATGGCCGGGGCGCCAAGCTGATCGTCCATGTCTGCAACGACCTCGGCGGCTGGGGCAAGGGGTTCGTCCTGGCCGTCTCGCGCCGCTGGCCCGAGCCCGAGGCGGCCTACCGCCGCTGGCACCGGGAGCGCGCGGGCAATGACTTCGCCCTCGGCGCGGTGCAGTTCGTGCAGGTGAGCCCGTACATCTGGGTGGCGAACATGGTGGGCCAGCGGGGGATGCGCACGGGCAGCAACGGGGTTCCGGTGCGCTACGAGGCGATCGACACGGCCCTGGAGGCGGTGGCCGGCCGGGCCCGCGAGCTGGGGGCCTCGGTCCACATGCCGCGGATCGGCTGCGGGCTCGCGGGCGGGAAGTGGTCCCGGATCGAGCCCCTGATAGAGCAGCGGCTGACCGGCCGGGGCATATCGGTGACGGTGTACGACTTCGACTGAGGGCCGTCCCGCCAGGAATTGCGGGACAGCCCTCGGGGGCTGTCCGGCCGTGTTCCGCCGGATAATCTGACCCCGGTCGAGGGGCGGCGGGAAGGGGTGGGGCCGGTGACGGGTGCCGAGACGGGGCGCGGGGAGTCCGGGCGTCCCGAAGCAGCCGCACCGCGCGAGCCGGTGGACATGTCCCTGCTGACCCTGCTCGGCCTCGGAGCGGACGAGGACGCGGTCTACCGCCTGCTGGTGGACCGCCCCGACAGCGAGCCCGGCGCTCTCGTGAGCCCGTTGGCCGGCCCGGCGGTGGCGCGTGCGCTCGGCTCACTCGTCGATCGCGGGCTCGCCAGCGCCTCGCGGCCGGACACCGACGGCACCGTCCGGTACCGGGCCGCCTCGCCCGTCCTCGCGCTCGGGCCGCTGCTCGAAGCCCGCCGGGCCGCGCTGCACCGGGTCGAGTCGCTGGTGGGAGACCTCACCGAGCGCCACCGCGCCGCACAGTCGCACGCGTCGGGAGCGCCGGTGGAGGTGCTGTCCGGTCCGGCGGCGATCCGGCGTCGCCTGCTGAGCATGCAGCGTCAGGCCAGGACCGAGGTGTGCACGCTGGTGCCGGCCAGGCACGTGCCCGCGGTGCTGAGCTTCGAGGACAACCACGAAGAGGTCGACGCCGAGATGGTGCGGCGCGGTGTGGACGTGCGCAGCGTCGTCGAACGTGAATGGCTGGAGCATCCGGCGACCGCGGCCGTACTGGCCTCCTGTGTCGCCCAGGGGCAGCACATCTCCGTCACGGACCGGCTGCCGATCAAGCTCGCCATCGTGGACCGCCGTGTCGCCCTGCTGCCGCTGCACCCCGAGCGCGAGGCCGAACCGGTGGCGCTCGTCGTGCACCGGACAGGTCTGCTCACCGCTCTGGTATCGCTCTTCGAGGAGCACTTCGACAAGGGCTGGCGCCTGAGCGCCTCCGGTACCGAGGAGGAACGGGAGGCCCCGGTCGCGGCGATCGACCGGCAGATCGTGGCTCTCCTCCACGTCGGCCTGACCGACGCGGCCATAGCGCGTCAGCTGGGCATGGGGCACCGCACCGTCCAGCGGCGGCTGCACGCGCTGATGGACGAAGTGGGTGCGGCGACCCGCTTCCAGCTCGGCTGGTACGCCGCACGGGCCGGATGGCTGACCGACGCCTCGGACAACTCGCCTGTCACGGACAACTCCTGAGGCGCAATTACGCCACGGCACTTTCGCGCCAGCTCCATCCCTTGTTCACGTAACCCCCCATGGCGAACGATCAGCACGTCAACGCCCGAGCCCCCGTGGTTCAGGCGCAGGTGTGCGATGGGGAGGTCCCGTGAGACGAACGAACGTGCTGCGGATGCTGGCGACCGGAGTGGTCGCCGCCGCGACCGGCGCGTCACTGCTGGCTGCGCCGGCCTGGGCGGCCGACACCGCCACGGCGCCGGCGACGGACCCGGTGGGTGTCGCCCCGGCGATGACACAGGGCCTGGACAGGACCGCACGCGAGGGCACCCCGGCCGAGGCCGCCCGGGCCCACATCAAGGCCCATGAGGACACGTACAGGGTTCCGGTCTCCGACCTGAAGACGGTGAGGACCACCAAGGACGGCGAGCAGTCCTCGGTGCGCTTCCAGCAGAAGCACGACGGCGTCCCGGTGTTCGGCGCGGAGTACGCGGTGCAGACCCGGGCCGCGGACGGCGGTCAGCAGATCACGTCCGCGACCGGCACGCTCTACACGGACCTCACCGTCTCCACCACGCCGAAGGTGACCGAAGCCGCCGCGAAGCAGCGGATGTTCACGCTCGACCGCGGCCTGTCCGGCGTGCGGGGCGCGAAGACCGGGGCGCACGGCCTGTCCGTGCTCCCCGACGCCCGGGGCGGCAGGCTGGCCTGGCACTTCACGGTCACCGGCGGCAGGGCGAACGGCAGCCCGGTGCGCCAGGAGGTGTACGTCGACGCGCGGGTGGGCGGCATCGCGCTCTCGTACAACAACATCGACGCGGCGGACGCGTCGCCCGCGCAGGGGACGGGCGTACGCGTCGACGGCGGCGAGGCGGAACTGGACCTCAACAAGGAGGCGGACGGCTCGTACACGCTCGTCGACTCGACGCGCGCCATGTACCCGCGGACCGGCGGCCAGATCCGTACGTACGACGCGAACCGCAAGCAGTACACGGACGTCGCCGGCGGCCCGGTCACCGACGACATCCGGCTCGGCACGTCCGCGAGCGACCGCTTCGACGGCGCCAACACCTCGTCGGGCGCGGTCGACGCACACCTGAACGCGGCGAAGGTGTACGAGTACTACAAGAACCAGATCGGACGCGACGGTGTCGACGGCAAGGGCGGCACGATCTACTCCGTCGTCAACGTCGCCGCGAACGGCAAGGACTACGCCAACGCCTTCTGGGACGGCTCCAAGATGGTCTACGGCCACATGGACGGCGTACCGCTCTCCGTCGGCCTGGACGTCGTCGGCCACGAGATGACGCACGGGGTCACCGAGCACTCCGCCGGCCTGGTCTACCTCAACCAGTCGGGCGCCCTCAACGAGGCGATATCCGACTACTTCGGCAACGCGATGGAGACCGCCGACAAGGGCGTCGCGATGAGCGACCCGACGTCCGGCCTCATCGGTGAGTACCTCTGCAACGGCACCAAGCCGCTGGAGGAGTGCGCCCTGCGCGACCTGAACGACGGACGCGACGCGCAGAAGGACTACCAGCCCATCACGCTCGACATCGACAACGGCGGGGTGCACTACAACTCCACCATCGTCGGCGGCGCGCTGTGGGACATGCGCAAGAACCTCGACACCAAGCTCGCCGACCAGATCGTCTACCGGTCCGCGCAGAACTACCTCACGCCGCTGTCCGGCTTCACCGACATGCGCAACGCGGTCACCCTCGCGGCCAGGTCCCTGAACGTCTCGAAGGCCGATCTCGCCGTCATCGCCAAGGCGTTCGACGACCACGGAATCCAGACCGGCTGGGAGAAGAAGGGCGGCACGCACGACGGCACCACCATCGGCGCCGACATCCTGCCCGCCTACGAGGTCTACAGCGGCGTCGACGAGCAGGCCGCCCAGATCAACGGCGACGTCTACGCCATCAGCCACGGCGACGCCATCGCCTGGGACCAGGGCAGCGGCGCCTTCGGCATCACCGTGGGCCGCTTCGGCAAGAAGCCGAAGCACGAACTGGCCCAGAAGGACGCCTATCTGCTCGACCCCTCCCTGGACGACGAGCGCATCGTCTTCACCCGGATCACCGCCGACGGCATCGGCATCTACCGGACCGGCGAGAAGGGCCAGGGCGCGATCAAGAAGCTCGTCGACCGCCCTGACGCGGACGAGACCGAGCCGGTGACCGACAACGGAGCGCTCGCCTACATCAGCACCACCGCCGACGGCGAGCAGGACGTCATGCTCCGCAAGGCCGACGGCACCACGGTCAACCTGACCCCGGAGGCCGGCACCAAGGCCGCCCGCCTCGCCATGAAGAACGGCCGGATCGCCTGGGCCGGCGGCGACGGCACCTACGTCCACGTCCACGACATCGCGAAGGGCACCACACAGACCAAGCGCATCGCCGGCTTCCTCTTCGACTACGTCTCGGACATCCAGATCACCTCGGACCGGGTGTTCTGGCGTGAGACCGGCGGCTTCCTGATCCCGAGCACGAACTTCATGTCGGCACCGCTCGGCGACCTGACCCAGGCCGCGAAGCTGCGCTACCCCTCGTCCACGTACGTCGCCCAGTTCTCGGTCAACGACGAGTACTTCGCCTACTCCACGTACGACCTCTGGGGCGCGCTCGGCTCCTGGAGCGGACCGACCAAGGTGAAGGTCGCGAAGACCTCCGATGTCCTCGCGGGCCTCGACAACTACACCCGCGTCTCCTGCTCCTCCGGCTCCCAGCTGGCCCCGTCGCTCGGTGACGGCCGGCGCGTCGCCTGGCTGGACACGACCGCGGCGGCCACCGACGTGGTGACCCGCGAGACGTTCGCCGGGACCTGCGAGTAGTACCCGTCGCACTGGCGCACCCGAGTCGGGGCGCCCACCGGACCCCGGTGGGCGCCCCGCCCGCGCCGAGGCCCGCGCGGCTGATACAGGGATACGGGGTGAGTCACTCCGTATCGACTCCTATGGTGGGGGTGGACGCGGCGGAACGGGAGAGGGGCCATGACGGCACGGAGCACCGACGAGACACGGCTGGCCCTGGCGCTCGGCACGACGCCGCCCTCCGACGCGCTGAGCGAGCAGATCCTGGACGCCGCGCGCGAGCAGTTCATGACCTTCGGGCTGCGCCGCTCCACCGTCGACGACGTCGCCAAGCGCGCCCGGGTCTCGCGGGTGACCGTGTACCGGCGGATCGGCAACAAGGACAGCCTCGTCTCCGCCTGCCTGCTGCGCGAGTACCGCCGCTTCGTCGTGGAGGTGGACGACGCCGTGGCCGCGCTGCCGACGACGGAGGACCGGCTCGTCGAAGGCTTCACCGCGGTTCTCCGGCACATCCGCGAGCATCCGCTGATCGGCGGCCTGCTGAGGCTGGAGCCCGAGACGATGCTGCCGTTCCTGACGCTGGAGAGCGAACCGGCCTTCCTCGCCATCCGCGAGTACCTGGCCGACCGGCTGCGCGACGCCCGGCGCGCGGAGGGCAGGCCGGCGAGCGATCCGACCCCGGTCGCCGAACTGATGGTGCGGATCACCGTCTCCTTCCTCCTCAATCCCGTCAGTTGTTTCGAGCTGGACGACGACACCCAGGTGCGGGAGTTCGCCCGCCGCTATCTGGTGCCGCTGCTCGCTGCCGGGTAGCGCCACCGGCGTGGCCGTCCGTCTCGTCGGGCAGGGGTTCCACGGGCCGGTTGCGGGCCCAGTGCGGTCCGAGGTCGTCGAGCCGCCAGCCGAAGGGGTACGAACGGGGCTGCGGGCGAGCGGGAAACCTGCGTGGCCGGGCCGGCAGCCTGCGCACACAACGCGCGCGCAGCCGCAGGGCCGCCGACGCCGAGGTCCGCACCCACCGCGGCTGCGGCCGGAAGCCCAGCGCCGCCAGCAGCGGCTCGTCCAGCAGCCCGAGCGCGAACCTCGCCACCAAGGGCCGTAACGGACGCGGGTACCAGCTGGCGATCACACGGAACGTGGCGTTCGCGACCCGCCGGTTCGCCGGGTCGTACGCGAACATCCGCTCCTCGTAGGAGTCGAGGAGCCGCTCGAACCCCTCGTACGTGTCGGGGACCCCCTCGATCCCCATCATCGAAGCCGTCTTCCGGCCGGCCTCCACCAGCGCCTGGACCTCCTGGGCGCACAGCGGCCGCCAGCCGAACCGGTCGATCCAGCGCTTCGGCCCCACGACCGTGGTCGCGAGGACGTAGCGGAAGTCGTCGTTCGGGATCCTGTACTTGCCGTGGATCCGGTTGAGGTGGCGCGCGGCCGCCCGCCCGCGCTCCGAGTCGAAGCCGTCGGCGGCCATCTCGTACCCGATCAGCACCGTGTCGTCGAACCGCTTCTGCCCGGCCCGTTCGAACTCCTGGGTCCGGTCGAGGAGCACGGAGATCCGGGGAACGCCGTAGTCCCGGAGGAAGGCGACGCTCACCCCCTGCCGGTAGTCCCAGGGGAACTCGTACCGGGAGATCAACCGAAGGATCTCGGCGTAGTCGTGCGCCGGATCCATCCGGCGAATCTCGTGCAGGCGGCTGTATCGGCCCATGGTGCGCCCTCCTGTCCGTGTGCCGACTCCCTGCGGGTCCGCCTTCCCGGGTTGTCGCTGTTCGAATGATCAACTCGACTGGTGCACAAGGGATATGACGGATCGTCCGGTCCGGGAGTCAAAGTTACAAATACTATCGACTTGTTTCACGAGTCCCGTCAACACCGCCGACGACCGGGCATGCGGCGGTGTGCCGCGGGGGCCGGTGCGCACGACTGCCGAAGCCCTCGCATACTGGATCACGCAGGGGCCGGGCGCCGAGCCGCGTGTCCGCCGACCGTCGGGAGCACATATGAGCAGCGAACCCGCCAGGGGTGTCGACCCCGCACCGCCCCCGCCCGGCGGTGTGCTCTGGAGCCTCTCCGGCGACATCCGGGCCCTGCTGATGCTGCCCGCCGCGCTCACCCTCCAGGTGGCACACCCGGCGGTCGGCGCCGGGGTCGACGAACACTCCGTCTTCCGCACGGACCCCTGGGGGCGCGGCGAGAGGTCCCTGCGCTCGCTCCAGCTCTGGGTCTACGGGGGCGAGGCGGCCGCCGAGGAGGGGCGCAGGCTGCGCGCCCTGCACCGCACCATCCAGGGCACCGACACCCGGGGGCGCCGTTACCACGCACTGTCGCCCGCCAACTACGCATGGGTGCACGCCACGGGCTTCCCGGTCTACCAGCACGCCGCCCGCTATCTCGTCCGGCCGCTCACCCCGGCACAGGAGCGCGCCCTGTACCGGGAGTGGCTCCAGGTCGGCAGGATCCTCGGCATCCACGACCGGGACATGCCGCAGACGATCGAGGAGTTCTGGCCGTACTACCGGAAGGTGCTCGCCGACGAGATCGAGGCGACCGCGGTCGTCGAGGACCTGGTCGCCGTCGACCGTCCCGTCCCGCCGCCGGACCGCGGGCCCCTCCTGCTCAGGCTGCTGCTGAAGGCGCTGTGGCCGGTGCTGTTCCCGCCGCTGGCCCGGTTCCGGCGCTTCGTCACCATCGGGCTGATGCCGCCGGACGCACGCGAGGCCATCGGGCTGGAGTGGACGGACCGGCAGGAGCGCAGACTGCGGCGCTTCAGCGGGGTGGTGCGGCGCGTGGTGCCCGTGCTCCCCGAGCGGCTGCGCTACCTCCCGTACGCGCGCAGGGCGCGGGCGGCCCGGCGGGGGATCACGCGGAGGCCCGGCGCACCAGCTCGGTCGGTGTGATCACCGAATCCTGCTCGCCGCCCCCGGTCCCGCCGTCGAGCCGGCTCATCAGCATCCGCACCATCAACCGGCCCATTCCCTCGACATCCTGACGGACCGTCGTCAGCGGCGGATCGGTGGCCTCGGCTATCGACACCATGTCGTCGAAGCCGACCAGGGCCACCTCGTCCGGCACAGCGCGGCCGCGCTCGCGCAGCACCCGCAGGGCGCCCGAGGCCGTCAGGTCGTTGGCGGCGAAGACCGCGTCCGGGCCGGGGTGACGATCGAGGAGTTCCGCCATCGCCCGCGCGCCGCCCTCGACGGTGAAATCGCCCTGCACGAGCAGTGCCGGATCGTTGTCGGGCAGCACATCGCGGTAGCCGTCCACCCGGTCCAGGGCCGAGGTCTGGTCGGGCGGTCCGGCGATGTGCGCGATCCGCCGGCGCCCCAGCGCGACGAGATGGCGTACGGCCGCGGCCGCGCCGCCGCGGTTGTCGCAGTCGACGTACGGGACGGCCAGTTCGGACGCGGCGCCCGGCAGACCCGGACGGCCGCCGTACACGGTGGGCACCCGGAACCTGCGGATGATCGCGGGGAGTTCGTCGTCGGTGTGCAGCGAGAAGGCCAGCACACCGTCCACATGGCCACCGGCCAGATAGCGGGCAACCCGGTCGAAGTCCCCGCTGCCCTCCACCAGGAGCAGAACCAACTGGGAGTCGTGCAGGGTGAGTTCGCGGCTGATGCCACGGATCTGCTGGGAGAAGAACGGGTCGGAGAAGATCCGGAACTCCGGCTCGTCGATGATCACGGCGACCGCGCCATTGCGCCGGGTGACCAGGGTCCGGGCCGCGTGGTTCGGTACGTAGCCGAGCTCCTCGACCGCCTTGCGCACCCGGTCCGCCAGCGGCTTGCGCACCCCGGCCCCGCCGTTCACCACCCGGGAGACCGTCGCCCGGGAGACCCCGGAGCGGGCCGCCACCGCCTCCAGGGTGGGGCGGGCATCGGCGGCGGGGCCGTGGGACGGACCGGGCAAGGGACGCTCCTCGTACACGCGGAATCGGGCCGGAAACGGCCGGGGCGGCCGGACAGCACCGACGCCATCAGCCTATCCGGCGCCGCCGGCCCGCCGCCGGGGGCACCGTCGCCCCACATGGAGGAGGAGGGGCGACGGTGTCCGGACCCGGTCCGCTTTCCGGTCAGCGGTGCTCGTGCACCGAGTTCGTCGCCGCGATCTTCTTCCAGGAGGCGGGACGGGCCGGCTGCCCGGCGGCGTGCAGGGCGTGCGGGCCGGCCGCCGCCGGGGCCGCGGGCCGCTCCGCGCGGAACAGCCAGGCGTCGAAGAGGGCGGCGAGCGGCTTGCCCGAGACCCGCTCCGCGTACGCCACGAAGTCGTTCACGCTCGCGTTGCCGTGCGCGTGCTCGGTGGGCCAGCCCTTCAGCAGCGCGAAGAACGTCTCGTCGCCCAGCTCGTTGCGCAGCGCCTGGATGGCGATCGCGCCCCGGTCGTAGACGGCCGCGTCGAACTGGTTGTCGGGGCCCGGGTCGCCCGGCTTCACCTTCCAGAAGGGGTCGTCGGCCGGGTGCAGGGCGTAGGTGTAGTCCGCCAGCTCCTGCGCGGTTCCCTCGCCCTCCTTCTCCGACCAGAGCCACTGGCTGTAGCGGGCGAAGCCCTCGTTGACCCAGATGTCCTTCCAGCCCTTGAGGGAGACGCTGTCGCCGTACCACTGGTGCGCCAGCTCGTGGACGACGACCGAGACGTTGGAGCCGTTCGCGAACTGCTTGGGGCTGTAGAACGGCCTGGTCTGGGTCTCCAGGGCGAAGCCGCTGGTCACATTGGGGGCGTAGCCGCCGAGCGCGTCGAAGGGGTAAGGCCCGAAGATGCCGGTCAGCCACTCGGCGACCTCGGTGGTCCGCTCGATGCTGGCGCGGGCCGCGCCGGCGTTGGCGCCCAGGTCCTTGCTGTAGGCGTTGAGGACCGGCAGCCCGTCCGACGTGGTGTCCGTGGTGATGTCGAACTTCCCGACCGCCAGCGTCGTCAGGTAGGTCGCCTGCGGCTGGGCGGAGCGCCAGTTGAACCGGGTCCAGCCGAGCTTCGAACTCTGCGACTGGAGCGTGCCGTTGCTGATCGCCTGGGTGCCGTCGGGGACGGAGACCGAGATGTCGTACGTCGCCTTGTCCAGCGGGTGGTCGTTGCTCGGGTACCACCAGGCGGCCGACTCCGGCTCCTGGGCGGCCACCGCGCCGTCCGGGGTGCGGACCCAGGACGTCCAGCCGTTGATCTTCACCTCGGAGGGCTTCCCGGCGTACCGCACGACGACCGAGATGGACCGGCCCTTCGCCAGCGGGGCCGCCGGGGTGATCTCCAGCTCCTGCTCGCCGTTCTTCACATGGCCGGCCTTCTTGCCGTCGACCCGTACCTCGGCGACGTCCAGCCCGAAGTCCAGGTTGAAACGGGTGAGTTCCTGGGTGGTCGTGGCGAGGATGGTGGCCGTGCCCTCCAGCAGATCGGTCGAGGGCCGGTACTTCAGCCGCAGGTCGTAGTGGGACACGTCGTAGCCGCCGTTGCCACTGGCCGGGTAGTAGGGGTCGCCGATGCCCGGGGCGC
Organism: Streptomyces sp. NPDC047917; assembly: GCF_043204345.1. Lineage (NCBI taxonomy): Bacteria > Bacillati > Actinomycetota > Actinomycetes > Kitasatosporales > Streptomycetaceae > Streptomyces > Streptomyces sp. NPDC047917. The sequence continues at coordinate 36,010 of NZ_JBIDCA010000011.1, read as the reverse complement.
CCACGGTGCCCTCGGCGGCCGAGGCCGGGATCGCCAGCAGCAGCGAGGCCGCGATTGCGCTCGGGACGATGAATCTGCGGTGCACGGAATGCTCCAAGTCGTCGGGGCGAATGATCTCTCGAACCGTCACGTCGACACTATTCAGCGGCTGCCGCGACAGTCGTGTCCATGGCCACAGCTGTCACACGATCGCCATTCGGCCGCCACTCCGGCCCGTCGGATTTGCGCCGTGATCACGCAATTCATCTCGCTGATCGCCCTCTGTCGCCGGGGAGTTGACCCGGGGTACCTTCCGCCCATGCCGATTCGTGCGCGAGGCCCCCGTTCGAGATTCCGATCGCTGGTGGTGGCGGCCGTCGTCGCCCTGACGGCCGTCCTGCTCTCACCGGCCGGCGCCCAGGGCGCGAGCCCGGGGAAGGCCCGGCCGCCGGAGAGCAGGCCGGTCTACTCGTACGGGGACGCCGTCCGCGAATCGGTCTGGGTCGACACCGGCCTGGACGGCGACGGGGACGGGCGGAGCGACCGCGTCGCCGCCGACATCGTCCGGCCGCGCGAACCCGCCCGGCAGGGCCGGAAGATCCCCGTGATCATGGACGCCAGCCCGTACTACTCCTGCTGCGGGCGCGGCAACGAGAGCCAGCTCAAGACCTACGACGCCGACGGCCGGCCGGTGCAGTTCCCGCTCCACTACGACAACTACTTCGTGCCGCGCGGTTACGCCTTCGTCGCCGTCGATCTGGCCGGAACCAATCGGTCCGACGGCTGTGTGGACGTCGGGGGCCGCTCCGACGTCCAGTCCGCCAAGGCCGTCATCGACTGGCTCAACGGCCGCGCCCGCGGCTACACCACCCGCACCGGCTCCGCCCGCGCCTCGGCCGGCTGGTCCGACGGACGCACCGGGATGATCGGCAAGAGCTATGACGGCACCGTCGCCAACGGCGTCGCGGCGACCGGCGTCGAGGGGCTGCGGACCATCGTGCCGATCGGCGCCATCTCGTCCTGGTACGACTACTACTTCGCGCAGGGCGCGCCCCTCTACGGCAGCGGTCCCGAATGGCTCTCCGGCTACGTGGAGAGCCCCGAGGCGCAGGACCGCTGCGCCTCGGTCCAGCAACGGCTCGTCGACGGCGCCCCGCGCACCGGTGACTGGACGGGGCTCTGGGCCGGGCGCGACTACGTGAAGGACGCCCGCAAGGTTCGCGCCAGTGTCTTCGCCGTACACGGCATGCAGGACCTCAACGTCCGGACCAAGCACCTCGGCCAGTGGTGGGACGCGCTCGCGGACCGGGGCGTGGAGCGCAAGATCTGGCTCTCCCAGACCGGACACGTCGACCCGTTCGACTACCGGCGTGCCGAGTGGGTCGACACACTGCACCGCTGGTTCGACCACTACCTGCTCGGCTACGACAACGGCATCGACCGTGAGCCGATGGCCGACGTCGAACGCCACCCCGGCCAGTGGTCCACCGACCGGGTCTGGCCGCCCCGCAGCACCCGCACCACCACCGTGCGCCCCGGCACCGGGAACGCGCCGGGCGTCGGCACTCTGGGCCTGAAGCCCGCCCGCCCCGGCGCCACCGAGACGTTCACCGACGATCCGGCGCGGAGCGAGACGGAGTGGGCCGCGGACCTGGACCGGACCACCGGCGCCAAGGCCGGCTTCCGCACCGCACCGCTCGCCACCGACCTGCGGCTCGCCGGCTCCTCCAGGGTCACCGTCACCGCCACCCCGACCACGACGACCGCCCATCTCTCGGCGGTCCTGGTGGACATCGGCCCCGACACCATCCGTGACTACGGCGGGTCCGGCGAGGGCATCACCACCCTCACCGAGCGCAGTTGCTGGGGCGCGAGCACCACGGGGGACAGCTCCTGCTACAAGGAGACCAGGGCCGACACCATCACCGTCGACCGGACCGTGGTCAGCCGAGGCTGGGCCGACCTGGGTACGTACGCCGACGCGCACAGGGGCCGCCCCCTCGTGCCCGGCAGGGCCGTCACCCTCACCGTCGACCTGGCCGCCACCGACCATGTCGTCCCCGCCGGCCACCGCCTCGCCCTGATCCTCGCCGGTACCGACCGCGACCTCATCGACCCGCCGGACTCCACCCCCACCCTCACCCTCGACCTGGCCCGCACCTTCGCGAAGCTGCCGTTCGTCGGCGGCGCCGGAGCCTTCGTCCGCGCCACCACGGGCTCCGCGGCGGTGCCGGACAGCCCCGGGACCGCCGGCGTGCGGGGCGTCGCCCCGCCGCGCCCCGCCGCCCGCGTCCCGGGCAGCGGTGGCGCGTAACGCCTCTTCCGGCCGCGAAGGCCCCTGGGGGAGGGGCCTTCGCGGTCAGCGGGCGGCCGGCTCCCGGGCGTCCCGCGGCGCCGGTCCGGTCGGCTCACGCGCCGGTCGCAGGGTCACGAACAGCAGGGCCGCCCCGAGGAGCGCGATCGTCATCGTGCACACAGCGGTGACGTGCATGGCGTGCACGAACGCGTCGTCGGCGGCGCGGGCCGGCGCGGGCCGGCATGCCGCCGCGGCGGCATGCCGGGCCTGTTCGGCGGAGATCCGCGCCCGGTCCCGCACCGGGCCGGACTCACCGTGCAGCGAGGCCTCGACGGTGCGTCGGTACACGATCGACATGACCGTGCCGCCCACCGCGATCCCGAGCAGGCTGCCGGTCTGGCGCACGGTGTTGGTGACGGCCGATCCGGCGCCGGCCCGTTCCAGCGGCAGGGTGCTCATCAGCGCCGCCGTCACCGGGCCGATCACCATGCCGATCGAAAGGCCCTGGACCAGATACACGATCCCGTTGAGGACGAGCGGCGTGTGCAGCCCGAAGAACGCGGAGGTGCCCATGGCCAGACCGGCCGTGGTGAGCGCCGTGACGGTGACCGGGCGCAACGACCGGCGGCGGACCAGACGGACACCGAGCGGCGCCCCCGCGATCGTGCCGAGTGCCGCCGGGGAGAACACCAGGCCCGCCTCCAGCGGTGAGAGCCCGCGTGCGCCCTGCAGGTAGAAGGCGCCGTAGAAACCGGCCGCCGTCATGGCGAAGAGCAGCATCCCGAGCGCCGCGTTGCCGCCGCCGAACATGCGCCGGGCCAGCAGCCTGGGATCGAAGCCGGGCTGCCGGGCCCGCAGTTCGACGAGCACGAAGGAGGCCAGCAGGATCAGGCCGGCGGTGACCGGTCCCCAGACGTCCGCAGCGCCCCAGGAGGCCTCCTGCCCCGCACGGATCAGCCCGTAGGCCAGGGACGCGAGTCCGCAGACCGACAGCAGCAGCCCGGCAGGGTCCAGCGGTCGCGGAGCGGGGCTGTGGAAGTTCGGCACCAGCGTCACGATCCCGGCCAACGCCACCACCGCGACCGGGATGTTGACGAGAAAGACCGAACCCCACCAGAAGTGGTCGAGGAGGACTCCGGCCAGCAGCGGGCCCGCCGCGATCCCGACCCCCGCGGATGCCGAGGAGAACCCGATCGCCGTTTCCCGTGCGGCGCCGCTGAAGGTCCACATGAGGACGGCCATGGCGGCGGGCATGATCAGTGAACTGCCCACACCCATCACGGCCCGGGCGCCGATCAGCTGGGTGGTGTCACCGGCGTACGCCGCCCATACCGAGGCACCCGCGAAGACCGCCATTCCCGTGGCGAGCACGTTCCGGTGGCCGAAGCGGTCGCCCAGCGCGCCCGCGGTGAACATCAGGGTGGCGAAGACCAGGGTGTACGAACCGGTGGCCCATTGCAGTTGGGCGGGGTCGGCACCCAGTCCCCGGACCGGGTCGGCGAGGGTCTCGAAGGTTGTGGTGAGGATGGTGTTGTCCAGCCAGATCAGCAAGGAGGACAACAGGAGTACGGCGAGGGTCAGTCGCTGCCTGGATCCGGGCAGCGTCAGAGGTGTCGTCATGGGGACCTTCGATAAAATCGACAAGAACCTGACGATTGGCATTGTGAGTAATCGTCAAGAACCTGTCAATCTCCGAGGAGGCTGTGCGTTGGATTCCCATCGGGACGCGGTCGGATCCCTTACCTTCATGGTCCGCAAGGTCTGGTTGAACATGCGGTCCGCGATCGGGGCCGAGCTCAAGGAGTTCGGGCTGTCGACCTCCCAGTACGCCACGCTGATGATGGCCGAGGCGCAGCCCGGGATGTCGGTCGCGGACGTGGCCCGGGAGGTGGCGAGTTCCCGGCAGGCCGCCAACGAGATGCTCGGCGGTCTCGAACGGGAGGGGCTGATCGAACGGCTCCCGAATCCGGACGACCGGCGGAGCCACCGCATCCACGTCACCGAGTCCGGGCGGACGCTCCTGGCGCGGGCCCGCGTCGCCGTGGACCGCCGCGAGGCCGAACTGGAGGCGGCGTTCACGCCGGAGCAGCGGGACGCGGCCCGCGACTGGCTCGAAGGCGTGTCCGGCGCCTGCCGCTGAGCCTTCCGGCGGGCCGACCGGTACCGCTTGTTGGTCCCGGAAGGTGAGCGCTGCGTGTGGTACTGCCTACGGAGAGCGAAATCATTGCTTCCGTGAAAGGTGCCATCCGTGTCGCAGGACGAACAGAGAACGGGCGGCCGGGGTGAACTGCCGGTGACGGCGGACCTCCCCGGCGACCCGGCCCAGAACCGGCACCCCACGACGGACCGGGTGGTGTTCGGCGTCACCGCCGTGCTCACCCTCGCCTTCGTGGTCTGGGGAGCCCTCGCCACCGACTCGCTGGAGGACATCTCCAGTTCCATGCTCAACGGGCTCATCCACAACGGCGGTTGGGCCTTCATGCTCGGCGCGTCCGGCTTCGTGGTATTCGCCCTCTGGCTCGCCGTCAGCCGCTACGGCAAGATCGTCCTCGGCCAGGAGGGCGAGGAACCCGAATTCCGGACCGTGTCCTGGGTCGCCATGATGTTCAGCGCCGGCATGGGAATCGGCCTGATGTTCTACGGGGTCAGCGAGCCGCTCGCGCACTTCACCGCCCCGCCGCCCGGCACCCACCCCGCCGACGCCTCCGAGGCGATGCAGACGGCGATGGCCACCACCCTCTTCCACTGGACGCTCCACCCCTGGGCCATCTACGCCGTGGTCGGTCTGGCCATCGCGTACAGCACCTTCCGTCGCCGCCGCAGGCAGACGATCAGTGCCGTCTTCGAGCCGCTCATCGGAGCCCGGCACGCCCACGGCGGTCTCGGCCGGCTGATCGACATCCTCGCCATCTTCGCGACGCTCTTCGGCTCCGCCGCCTCCCTGGGACTCGGCGCCCTCCAGATCGGCAGTGGCTTCCACGAACTGCACTGGAAGGAGGAGACCGGCACCGGATTGCTGGTGCTGATCATCGCCGTGCTGACCGTGGCCTTCGTCGCCTCCGCGATCTCCGGGGTGGAGAAGGGCATCCAGTGGCTCTCCAACACCAACATGGTGCTCGCCCTGGTCCTCGCCGTCTTCGTCTTCGTCGCCGGCCCCACCATCATCGTGCTCGACCTGCTGCCCACCTCGATCGCCGCCTACTTCGGCAATCTGGCCCAGCTCGCCGGCCGTACCGAGGCGACCGGCAAGGGCGACGTCGCCGAGTGGCTCGGCAACTGGACCGTCTTCTACTGGGCCTGGTGGATCTCCTGGACGCCCTTCGTCGGCATGTTCATCGCCCGGATCAGCCGCGGCCGGACGATCCGCCAGTTCATCGGCGGCGTCATCCTGGTGCCCAGCACCGTCAGCCTGGTGTGGTTCGCGATCTTCGGCGGTACGGCGATCAACCTTCAGGAGGCGGGCAGGCTCGGCAACGCAGTCACCCAGGAGGCACAGCTCTTCGGCGTGCTCCAGCAGTTCCCGATCGCCACCGTGATGAGCCTGCTGGTGATGATCCTGGTCGGGATCTTCTTCGTCTCGGGCGCCGACGCCGCCTCCATCGTGATGGGCACGCTCTCCCAGAAGGGCATCCTCGAACCCGCCAAGTGGGTCGTCGTCTTCTGGGGCGTGGTCACCGGAGCGGTGGCCGCGATCATGCTGCTCATCGGCAACGGCAAGGGCGACGCGCTCGCCGGACTCCAGAACCTCACGATCCTGGTCGCCGCGCCGTTCACCGTCGTGATGATCGGCATGTGCGTGGCGCTGATGCGGGACCTGCGCCAGGACCCGCTGATCGTCCGGCGCGAATTCGGCGTGGAAGCCGTCGAATCCGCGGTCATCGAAGGGCACGCGAAGTACGCCGGTGACTTCGAGATCCGGATCGGTCCGGGCGGCAGCCGGATCACCACCGGGCTCCACGAGGGCCACGGACCCCAGCGGGACCCCGCCGGCCCGGCGGACCCGCCCGGCGACGGCTGAGGAAGCCCGCCGCCCGGCCGGAGCACGACCGGCCGGGCGGCTCGGCCCCCGGCGCCGATTAGGATCGACACCCTGATGACTGCCACTCTCGTCGCCAAGGACCTCGCCGCCGGACACGGCGACCGCACACTCTTCGCCGGACTCGACCTCGTCGTCGCGCCCGGTGACGTGATCGGTCTCGTCGGAGTCAACGGCGCCGGAAAATCTTCCCTGCTCCGGCTGCTCGCCGGGCTCGACCGGCCGGAGGAGGGCGAGCTGCGGCTCTCGCCGCCCACCGCCACCGTCGGCCACCTCCCGCAGGAGCCGGAACGGCGGTCCGGCGAGACGGTGCGGGAGTTCCTGGCCCGCCGCACCGGCGTCGCCGAGGCCCAGGCCGCGATGGACGCCGCCACGCAGGGCCTCGTCGACGGGGCACCGGGTGCGGACGACGCGTACTCCGAGACATTGGAGCGCTGGCTGGCCCTCGGCGGCGCGGACCTGGACGAGCGCGCCGACGAGGTCGCCGCCGAGCTGGGACTGACCGTCGGCCTCGACCTGCCGATGACCGCGCTCTCCGGCGGCCAGGCCGCCCGCGCGGGCCTGGCCTCCCTGCTGCTCTCCCGCTACGACGTCTTCCTGCTCGACGAGCCCACCAACGACCTCGACCTGGACGGCCTGGAGCGGCTGGAACGCTACGTCTCCGGGCTCCGCGCGGGCACCGTGGTCATCAGCCACGACCGCGAATTCCTGATGCGCACGGTCACCAAGGTCCTCGAACTGGACCTCGCCCAGCAGCAGATCAATCTGTACGGCGGTGGCTACGCGGCCTATCTGGAGGAGCGCGAGCGCGCCCGCAGGCACGCCCGGGAGGAGTTCGAGGAGTACGCCGACAAGCGCTCCGCCCTCGAAGGGCGCGCCCAGATGCAGCGCTCCTGGATGGACAAGGGCGTCAAGAACGCCCGCCGCAAGGCCACCGACTCCGACAAGCTCGGCCGCAAGTTCCGCAGCGAGTCGAGCGAGAAGCAGGCCGCGAAGGCCCGGCAGACCCAGCGCATGATCGAACGGCTCGATGTCGTCGAGGAACCGCGCAAGGAATGGGAACTGCGGATGGAGATCGCCGCCGCGCCCCGCTCCGGTTCGGTCGTGGCCACCCTGCGCGAAGCGCAGGCCGTACGCGGGGACTTCGCCTTCGGCCCGGCGTCGTTGCAGATCGACTGGGCGGACCGGGTCGCCATCACCGGCGCCAACGGAGCGGGCAAGTCCACCCTGCTCGCCGCGCTGCTCGGCCGCCTGCCGCTGGACTCCGGCCAGGCGACGCTCGGCTCGGGCGTGGTGGTCGGCGAGGTCGACCAGGCACGCAAGCTCTTCCACGGCTCGGAGTCGCTGCTGGAGGCGTTCTGTGCCGCCGTGCCCGACACCGAACCGGCCGAAGTGCGCACCCTGCTCGCCAAGTTCGGCCTGCGCGCCGATCATGTGATGCGCCCCGCCACGACGCTCTCCCCGGGCGAACGCACCCGGGCGGCGCTCGCCCTGCTCCAGGGCCGGGGCGTCAACCTGCTGGTGCTCGACGAGCCCACGAACCACCTCGATCTGCCCGCGATCGAGCAGCTGGAGTCGGCACTCGACTCGTACACCGGAACGCTGCTGCTGGTCACGCACGACCGGCGCATGCTGGAAGCGGTACGCACCACCCGGCGGGTCGAGGTGGCGGCGGGACGGGTCACGGAGCTCTGATCCCGTACCGGGCCGTCACCGGCGGCCCGGTACCCGGCGACGCGGACCATCCACCCTCCTCCCCGGTATCCCGAAGAGGTCGCGCCTCCCGACCCCGCACCCTCGTCGGGCAGGGCATTTCCGGCAGTGCGCCCGAACTGCTCGGAGGCCGCGGAGTTGGGTAGGCCAAGTGCTGGTGCGTCCTCGGCCGAGGACCGCCGTCCGGCCGGAACGGCCCCGGCACCGCATCCGCAGGAGGCCCCCGTGCGGACCCGCCGGCGCGCCGCCCACCTCCTCGCCCACCGCGACGGCGGCCACGCACTGCTGCGTGACGGCGAATTCGATCATCCTGTGGATGACGCGGTCGAGACGGACCTTGTCCGCGTCGTGGTACTGCGGGTCCTTCGTCGGCTCGATCCGGCCGCCGACGCCTCGCTCGTCGTACCGGAACGGGCCGACGGGCGACGGACGGGTGGCGAAGTCCTCGCCGTACTTCTTGAGCGGCTCCGGGGAACGGGCACGCCCGAGACGTGAGAGTGGGGGCGCACCGAGAAGCGGGCGCCGGTCCGTGGTCCGGGGCGTACCCACCGGACCCGTGGCGAGGAGGGGAAGGGCGGGGAGGGGGCCGTCACAGGCTCACCCCTCCCCGCCCCGGAACCGCTACCGCTTCCTGCCGCCCTGGTTCGGGTCCGTCAGCCCGGCCCGCCGCAGTGCGTCCGCCATCGCGCTGTTCACCGGCGCGGGTGCCTGACGGGCGGAGCCGCCGCCCCGCCGGTCCTGGCCGCCCTGCCCCTGGCCCTGGCGCTGCCTCGGCGGCCGGCCGCCCTGGCCGCCGCCCTGACCGCCGCGCTCACGGCGCTGGCCGCCGCTCTGGGCGCCCGCGCCGGCCGCCGCGTCGTCGTCCAGCCGCAGTGTCAACGAGATCCGCTTCCGCGGCACATCGACGTCCATGACCTTGACCTTCACGATGTCGCCCGGCTTCACGACGTCCCTCGGGTCCTTCACGAACGTCCGCGACATCGCCGACACGTGCACCAGGCCGTCCTGGTGCACGCCGATGTCCACGAACGCACCGAACGCCGCGACATTGGTGACCACACCCTCCAGCACCATGCCGGACGCCAGATCGCCGATCTTCTCGACGCCCTCCTTGAAGGTGGCCGTCCTGAACGCGGGCCGCGGGTCGCGTCCGGGCTTCTCCAGCTCCTTCAGGATGTCGGTGACCGTCGGCAGACCGAACTTCTCGTCCACGAAGTCGTCGGCCCGCAGCGACCGCAGCACACCGGTGTTGCCGACCAGCGACGCGACATCGCCGCCGGTCCGCTTCACCATCGACCGCACCACCGGATACGCCTCCGGGTGCACGCTCGACGCGTCCAGCGGATCGTCGCCCCGGATGCGCAGGAAGCCCGCGCACTGCTCGTACGCCTTCGGGCCCAGCCGCGCCACGTCCTTGAGCGCCTTGCGGGACCGGAAGGGGCCGTTCGCGTCGCGGTGCGCGACGATGTTCTCGGCGAGCCCGGAGCCGATCCCGGAAACCCGCGAAAGCAGCGGTGCGGAAGCGGTGTTGACGTCGACACCGACACCGTTCACACAGTCCTCGACGACCGCGTCCAGCGAGCGCGACAGCTTCACCTCGGACAGGTCGTGCTGGTACTGGCCGACCCCGATCGACTTGGGATCGATCTTCACCAGCTCGGCGAGCGGATCCTGCAGCCGCCGAGCGATGGAGACGGCCCCGCGCAACGACACGTCCATGTCGGGGAGTTCCTGCGAGGCGAAGGCCGACGCCGAGTACACGGACGCGCCGGCCTCGGAGACCATCACCTTGGTGAGCTTCAACTCCGGGTGCTTGTCGATGAGTTCACCGGCGAGCTTGTCGGTCTCCCGGGACGCCGTGCCGTTGCCGATCGCGATCAGGTCGACGTCGTGGGCCTTGGCCAGCCGTTCCAGCGCGGCCAGCGACTGGTCCCACTTGTTCGCCGGGACGTGCGGGTGGATGACGTCCGTCGCTACGACCTTGCCGGTCGCGTCGACGACGGCGACCTTCACGCCGGTGCGGAAGCCGGGGTCCAGCCCCAGTGTGGCGCGCGTCCCGGCCGGTGCGGCGAGCAGCAGATCGCGCAGGTTCGACGCGAAGACGCGCACCGCCTCGTCCTCGGCCGCGGTGCGCAGCCGCAGCCGCAGATCGATGCCCAGGTGCACCAGGATCCTGGTCCGCCAGGCCCAGCGCACGGTGTCGCGGAGCCACTTGTCGCCGGGTCGGCCGCGGTCGGCCACACCGAAGCGCCGGGCGACCATGTTCTCGTACGTGGACGGCCCCGGGGTCTCGGAGGGTTCCTCCGGCTCCATGACCAGGTCGAGCACGTCCTCCTTCTCGCCCCGGAGCATCGCGAGCACCCGGTGCGAGGGCAGTGCGGTGAACGGCTCGGCGAAGTCGAAGTAGTCGGCGAACTTCGCGCCCGCCTCCTCCTTGCCGTCCCGCACCTTGGCGGCCAGCCGCCCGCGCGACCACATGCGCTCACGCAGCTCACCGATCAGATCGGCGTCCTCGGAGAACCGTTCGGTGAGGATGGCTCGGGCCCCCTCCAGCGCGGCCGCGCCGTCCGCGACACCCTTGCCGGCGTCCACGAAGGCGGCGGCCGCCGCGAGCGGCTCCACCGACGGGTCCCCGAGCAGGCCGTCGGCCAGCGGTCCGAGCCCGGCCTCGCGGGCGATCTGCGCCTTGGTGCGCCGCTTGGGCTTGAACGGCAGATAGATGTCCTCCAGGCGCGCCTTGGTGTCGGCGGCCCGGATCTGCGCCTCCAGAGCCTCGTCCAGCTTGCCCTGCTCGCGCACCGATTCGAGGATCGCCGTCCGGCGGTCCTCCAGCTCCCGCAGATACCGCAGCCGCTCCTCCAACGTGCGCAGCTGCGCGTCGTCGAGCATCTCGGTCGCTTCCTTGCGGTAGCGCGCGATGAACGGCACGGTCGACCCGCCGTCGAGCAGCTCGACGGCCGCCTTCACCTGCCGTTCGCGTACGCCGAGCTCCTCGGCGATCCTGCCTTCGATGGACGTCGTCACGGTTCTACCGACTCGCCTTCTCGTACTGGCTCTACTGGCTGTGCTTGCCGGGGCGGGGCCCCTTGGCCTGCATTGTGCCGGGTGGCCGGGCGCCGTGTCGCCCGGCCACCCCCGGGGCCCCGTCCGCGGGCCGGTCCGGCCGGCGGGTCAGTCCTTGCCCATCAGATCGGCCGGGAACGCGCCCGCCGACGCCGCCGTGAACAGGAACCCGCGCGCCAGCTCGGTCAGCCGCTCCACACCCTGCGCGCCCAGGTGATCGTAGGGGGCCGCGTCCATCCGGTCCGTGGCCTCCTCCAGCTCCGCCCGGAGCGCGACGCCCGCCTCCGTCAACTCACCCTCTGCGTCCAGGAGTCCGCGTCCGCGCAGCCGCTCGCGCGCCGCGTCCCAGTCGTCGCGGTGCCAGCCGCGGGTGGTGAGCACCCAGCGCGAGGACATCCCCTTGCCGGTCGCCGTGTGGCTGACCAGCGCCTCCAGCGGGTCGAGCCCGGCGGTCAGGAGCGCGGCGAGATGGCCGTCGCCGCGGTGCTCCCGCAGCAGCGTGCCGGCGTGCCAGTACGCCAGATGCGGCTCCTCGGGCACCGGGAGATCGGCATGGGCGGCGTAGAGCGGCCGGGCGTGTCGGGTGCATCCCTGGGCGGCGCGCAGCGCCAGACCGGCCGCCTCGGCCAGCTCCGGGGAGGCGATGACCTCCTCGCCCAGTAGCCGCCGCAGGGTGGTGTCGGCGGCGCGCAGCCGGGCGTCCAGCACCGCCTGCGGTGCGGCGACGGACCACACGGCGGGCAGATGCCGGGCGACGAGTTCGTGGTTGAAGTTGTAGAACGCCGCCGTGACGGTGCCCGGACCGACGGCTCCCATCGCCGCCGAACGCGCGGCGAAATAGGCGGAGTTCGGGTCGTCGATGCCGAGCTCCCCGAGCTCCTTGCCGAGGTCGGGGGAGAAGTAGACCGTCGAGTGCAGCGGGTTGATGGCGTTGTGGCAGCGGCGTCCGGCGCGCGGCGGCAGAGTACTCATACGAGCACATTACCGACTGGTCGGTACGCCCGGTAACCCCCGGACGGCACCGAAAACGCGAGGGTCGCGCGATGGCAGAAAAGGTGGGCTCTTCGTCATTGCGGCCACGTTCCGGGCCGACGAGGATCGTGGCCATGACGCAGCGATCCGTACTCGTCGTCCTCTACGACGGCGTCCAGAGCCTCGATGTCACCGGGCCGGTGGAGGTCTTCGCCGGGGCCTCCCGTTTCCCCGGGGCCGGGTACCGACTGCGCACCGCCTCGCTCGACGGCGCCCCGGTCCGCACCTGCAGCGGCCTCGTCCTCGTCCCGGACAGCAGCCTCGCCGACGCCGAACCGCCCCACACCCTCCTCGTCCCCGGCGGCGAGGGCACCCGCGACCCCGACCCGGCACTCGTCGACTGGCTGCGGGAGCACGCCCCGCGCCCCGAGCGGCTCGTCTCCGTCTGCACCGGCGCGCTGCTGCTCGCCGGGGCCGGACTGCTGGACGGACACCGGGTGACCACGCACTGGACGGTCTGCGAGCACCTCGCCCGTGACCACCCGGCCGTCGAGGTCGACCCGGACCCGATCTTCGTACGCGACGGCAGGCTGGCCACCTCCGCTGGCGTCACCGCCGGAATCGACCTGGCCCTCGCGCTCGTGGAGGAGGACCACGGCAGGGGTATCGCGCTCACCGTCGCCCGGCACCTCGTGGTCTTCCTGCGCAGGCCCGGCAACCAGGCCCAGTTCAGCGCCCAGCTCGTCGCCCAGACCGCCCGGCGCGAACCACTGCGCGAGGTCCAGCACTGGATCACCGAGAACCCCGGCGAGGACCTCGGCGTCGAGGCGCTCGCCGCCCGCGCCCGCCTCTCCCCCCGGCATTTCGCCCGCGCCTTCCAGGCCGAGACCGGTCTCACGCCCGGCCGTTACGTCGACCGCGTACGCCTGGAACAGGCCCGCAGGCTGCTGGAGGACACCACCGACGGCGTCGCCGGCATCTCACGCGCCTGCGGTTACGGCACGCCGGAGGCCATGCGCCGCGCGTTCGTCAAGGCCCTGGGCACCGCCCCCGCCGAATACCGCCGACGCTTCCGCCCCCACCCCGCCACCGATCGACGCGCCACGACGCGACCGCTGCCACTTGACCGACCGACGTGACCGCTGCCACCTGGCCGACCGACGTGACCGCTGCCACCTGGCCGACCGACTCGACCGCTGCCACCTGGCCGACCGACTAGACCGCTCGACCGCTCGACCACGAAAGGGAACCCATGCAGATCGCCATCGTCCTCTTCGACCGCTTCACCGCGCTCGACGCGGTGGGCCCGCACGAAATGCTCGCCCGCACCCCCGGCGCCGAGACCGTGTTCGTCGCGGAGCGGACCGGCCCCGTACACAACGACACCGGCAGCCTCACGCTCGTCGCCGACCGGACCTTCGCCGACGTACCGGCACCGGACGTGGTGGTCGTGCCCGGAGGCCCCGGCCAGCGCGACCAGATGGAGAACGAGGCGCTGCTCGGCTGGCTGCGCGCCGCCGATGCCACCAGCACCTGGACCACCTCCGTCTGCACCGGCTCGCTGCTGCTCGCGGCGGCCGGACTGCTGAGCGGGCGGCGGGCCACCTCGCACTGGCTCATGCTGGACGTGCTGACGGAGTTCGGCGCCGAGCCGACCGGTGAGCGGGTCGTCGTCGACGGCAAGTACGTCACCGCGGCCGGCGTCTCCTCCGGCATCGACATGGGGCTCACCCTGGCCGGCCGGATCTCGGGCGACGAGCACGCCATGGCCGTACAGCTGCTGACCGAGTACGACCCGCAGCCGCCGTACGACGCGGGCTCGCCGCAGAAGGCCCCGGCGGCCATGGTCGAGAGGTTCCGCGCCCAGCGCCACTACCTGCTCCAGTAGCGGCGCGGGCCGTCAGGGCCCGGTGGTCCAGGTGAAATCCGGTGTGCGCCGCTCCAGGAAGGCGGCGACACCCTCGGCGGTGTCGCCGCTGCGGCGCGCCTGCCGGGCCCAGTGCTCGTCCCGGTCCTCGCGGCCGTCGGCGAACTCCTTGGCCGCCGCCTGCGTCAGCTGTGAGCGGGCCGTCAGGGTGCGCGCGTACGCCTCGACCCGCTTGTCCAGTTCGCCGGCCGGCAGCACCTCGTCGACCAGACCGGTGCGCAGCGCCCGCTCGGTGTCGATCAGCTCACCGGAGAACAGCAGATGCTTCGCCGTGGCCGGGCCGGTCAGCGCCACCAGACGCCGCGTCGACGACGCGGCGTACACGATGCCGAGCTTGGCCGGAGTGATCCCGAAGGACGCGCCCTCCTCCGCGAACCGCAGGTCGCAGGCGGCCGCCAGCTGGCTGCCACCGCCCACGCAGTACCCCCGGATCGCCGCGAGCGTCGGCCGGGGGAACGCGGCCAGCGCCTCCTCGGCCGCCACCGCGAGCGCCTGCGGATCACCCTGCGGATCCCGCAGCGAGGAGATGTCCGCGCCCGCGCAGAAGGTGTCCCCGGCGCCGGTCAGCACCAGCACCCGGACCCCGGGGTCGGCCGCCAGCCGCTCCAGCAGCCCGGGCAGCGCGCCCCACATCGCGGCCGTCATCGCGTTGCGCTTGGCGGGATTGCTGATCACGACGGTGGCGACGCCGTCCGCGACGGCGTGCTCCAGCCCGGGTTCCGTACGGTCCATGTGCCGGATGCTATCCGTACGGTTCGAACCTATGATCAAGAAGGGGTCCGGGACCAGGTACGCACCGTGAGGAGCCTCCCGTGGCAGATCCCGCAACCGAGGGCAGGAGACTGAGCCGCAGCTTCGGCTGGCTCGCCCTGCTCGGCACCCTGCTCGTCGTGGCCGGCCTGGTCGGTCTCGTCTACACCGGTGTCGCGACACTGACCTCGATGATCCTGTTCGGCTGGCTGCTGCTGCTCGGCGGCATCGTCGGGCTGCTGCACGCCATCGACTCCCGCGGCAGCGACTACTTCTGGCTGGGTGTCGTGGTGGCCGCGCTGAACATCGCCGCCGGGGTCGTCGTCATCCGCCACCCGCACGGCACCGCCGAGGCGCTGACCATGTTCGCCGCGCTGCTCTTTTTGACCGGCGGGTTGTTCCGCCTGGTGGGCAGTGTCGTGGTGCGCGGCCCGCAGTTCGGCTGGACGCTGCTGCAAGGAGCCTTCGGCCTGCTGCTGGGTCTGCTGGTGCTCTTCGACTGGCCGCACAGCAGCCTCTACGTACTGGGGCTCTTCTTCTCACTGGCGCTGCTCTTCGACGGGCTCGGCCTGATCGCCATGGGTGTGGGCGGCCGTCGCATCGTCTCGATGGTTTCGGAACAGAGGGTGACCGGCGAGCCGACCGACCAACCCCGGGGAAACGAGCAGAAACGGTCCAAAGGCTGATTCATTGGTGCCCTGTCCGGCCAAAAGCCGCCGATAGAAGTCGACTTGTGGTCAGTGGCACGGCCCGGTCCGACTACGCCCCGCACTCTGTACTTCGACGTGCAGTCACCACCGAGTGGAGAGCGGGTACCGGACTATGGAGAGCCGCGGGAGTGTCCCTGCCCGGCCCGTCCCGTACGAGGGAGTCTGGCGGTTCACCGCTCCGGCCGTGGACGTGTCCGTACCGCAGGCCCGGCACGCGGTGCGCGATCTGCTGAAACGCCAGGGCGTGCCGCTGGACGACGACGTCGCCGAGGGGCTGTTGCTCATCGTCTCCGAGCTGGTGACCAACGCGGTGAAGCACGCCGCGCTGCTCTCGCCGGAGCTCGCCGTCGAGGTGGCCGTCGGCGAGGAGTGGATCAGGGTGTCCGTCGAGGACAACCACCCCTACCGGCCGACGGCCCTGGAGACGGACTACGCGCAGACCGGCGGACGCGGTCTGCTGCTGGTCCGGGAGATCACCCGGGAAGCGGGCGGGGCCTGCGATGTGGAGCACACCGCAGGCGGCGGAAAGATCATCTGGGCGGCGCTGCCGCTGAATCCCCGGCCCTGAGCGCCCGTACCCGACGACGCACCCGGGTGCCGTCCGTCCGTCACCAGCCGGCGGACGGCCCGGTCAGCTCCCGGATCGCCGGACGCGCGGCGTCCAGCACCGTCATGAACCAGGCCGAGAACGGCGAGCGGGCGTGCCGCTCGGCGAGCTCCCCG
This sequence comes from Streptomyces sp. NPDC047917, assembly GCF_043204345.1. Lineage (NCBI taxonomy): Bacteria > Bacillati > Actinomycetota > Actinomycetes > Kitasatosporales > Streptomycetaceae > Streptomyces > Streptomyces sp. NPDC047917. The sequence continues at coordinate 19,841 of NZ_JBIDCA010000011.1, read as the reverse complement.
GCCGTCACGAACGCGGTCTCGCCGACCTCCTCCGGGTCCGGGTCCAGCCGGTCCTGCACCATGCCCACGAAGAGGTGATTGAACTCCTGCTCCACCAGGCCCGAGGCCGGGTCCGGGTGGTTGTAGCGGACCGTGCCCGCCTCGGCCAGCAGGGAGGGCGAGACGCCGAGCTCCTCGTACGTACGCCGGGCGGCGGCGGCGAAGGGGGCCTCGCCGGGGTAGGGGTGGCCGCAGCAGGTGTTCGACCAGACACCGGGGGAGTGGTACTTGCCGAGTGCGCGGCGCTGGAGCAGCAGCCTGCCCTGCTCGTCGAAGAGGAACACGGAGAAGGCGCGGTGCAGCTGACCGGGCGGCTGATGGGCGGCGAGCTTCTCCGCCGTACCGATGGTGGCGCCGTCCTCGTCGACCAGTTCGAGCATGATCGCTTCTGCTGTGCCGTTCGACGAGCTGTGCGCCGCGGTGGCTGGTGTGGTCGGCATACCCATCCTTCGCTATGGTCCCGGCCCGGTGCGCCGGTCCCGTCGATTCCGGTCAAGTCTGCCGTACAAAAGCCGCTTGTCCGCACCTCGGGGTCTGGCATGTCCGGTCCCGCCGCACCACGGGGCGCGACGGGACCGGACGGTGCGTCAGACGCCGAAGGCGGCCGGGTAGCGGATCGTGCCCCGTGGCACCGGCGCCGACTCGTCCAGTACCAGGGCCATCATCGCCTCGTCCGGTACGTCGAAGCCCGGCCGGATCCCGTACCGCGACGCCGGCACGAAACCGAACCTCGGGTAGTACTCGGGATGACCGAGCACCAGGACGAGTGATTCGCCGCGCAGCCTTGCCGCGTCGAGCACCGCACGCACCGCGGCCTGTCCCGCGCCCCGGCGCTGGTGCTCCGGGACCGTGGCCACCGGCGCCAGCGCGAGCGCCGGAGCGTCCCCGACCCGGCACCGGGTCAGCAGGGCGTACGCCGCGACGTCCCCGTCCGGGCCGTCCGTCGCCACCCGGCCGAGGCCGGGCAGCCAGGCCGCCGGATCGGTGCGCAGCGCGTCGACGAGATCGGCCTCGTCCGGAGTCGGGAACGCCGCGGCGTTGACCGCGTGGACGGCCGCCGCGTCCGCCGCCGTCTCCGGCCGGGTCGTCCAGCGGGAGTCGGCGGGACGCAGCACATAGCCGGCGTAGCCGTACTCCGTGCCGTGGTCGCGTCGAACGGCCAGCTCCTCGCGGGTCGCCGCGAGCGCCCACTCCATGCCGGGAGCGGACGCGTCGGCGCTCTCCACGCGCCCGGCGAGCGGGACGTAGTACTCGTCCCAGTCGCTGTCGGGCTGCACCAGCACCCCGAGGACGTGGTAACCGGCCGCGACGGACGCCGCGGTGTTGCCCGCCACGGGGCGCATCGGCGTCTGCTGCTCCCAGAAGGCGCGCGCCCCGGCCGTCGGCGCGTCCGTGGTCCAGACGCAGTCGGTGACGACGAGGGAGCCGCCCGGGGCGAGCAGCCGCTTCCAGTCACGCAGCGCGGTGTCGAAACCGATGTTGTACGCGGACCCCTCGGCCCAGACCAGGTCGAAGGACCCGTCGGGGAAGTCGGGGCCGGACAGCTCTGCCATGTCGGCCCGGACCGTACGGATGCGGTCGCCGAGCCCGCGGGCCGCGGCGGCCCCGCGCAGTTCGTCGAGGAACGGCCGGTGGAGGTCGACGGCGGTCACCTCGGCACCCGCCTCCGCGGCGAGGAGCAGCGCGGCGCGGCCGGGCCCGCAGCCCAGATCCAGGACGCGCGGACGGTGCGGCAACGGGCCGGTGAGCTCCAGCAGCCGCCGGGTGGTGGCATCGGAGCCGGGGCTCTGCCGGGGCAGGCCGTGGTGCAGGGAGAAGAACGCCTCGATACGGACGGCGTGATCGTTGTCGGTCAACGTGGGAACCCTTGCTTGCGAGGGTTCCGGCCGGACGGGTCGACCCGGTGGGAGTCGAGGCGCTAGCCGAGAACCCGGGAGATGAGGAAGGACCGGATGCTGCGCCGGGCGGGCGCCGTCGTGACGGTCATCAACCTCAGCTCCTCTCTCGCACATGGGGAGGCCGAACGCCTCTGCGAATACCCTACATGGCCCGGCGGACCGGGGCCGGGGGCCGGTCAGTGGCAGAGCCTGGCCTCGTGCTCGGCATGACCGCTCGGCTCCAGCTGGAAGGTGCAGTGCTCCACGTCGAAGTGGACGCCGAGGCAGCCCTGCAGCTCATGGAGGAGCTTCTCGTGGCCGATCGAGTCGAGCATGTCCTGGCGCACCACCACATGGGCGGAGAGCACCGGCATCCCCGAGGTGATCGTCCAGGCGTGCAGGTCGTGCACGTCCAGCACGCCGGGCAGCGCGGTGATGTGGGCCCGCACCTCTCCCATGTCGACCCCCTTGGGTGCCGACTCCAGCAGCACGTTGAGCGTCTCCCTGAGCAGCTTCACGGTACGGGGGACGATCATCAGGCCGATGACCAGCGAGGCGATCGGGTCGGCGGCCTGCCAGCCGGTGGCCAGGATGATCCCCGCCGAGACCAGCACCGCGAACGAGCCGAGCGTGTCGGCGAGCACCTCCAGATAGGCGCCGCGCACATTGAGGCTGTCCTTCTGCCCGCGCATCAGCAGCGACAGCGAGACCATGTTGGCGACCATGCCGACCAGGGCGAACGCGATCGTCAGCCCGCCCCGGGTCTCGGCCGGGGTGATGAAGCGCTCGACGGCCTCGAAGAGCAGGAAGCCGCCCACGCCGAGCAGCAGCAGACAGTTGGCCAGAGCCGCGAGGATCTCGGCGCGGGCGTAGCCGAAGGTGCGGTTCACCCCGGCCGGCCGGTTGGCGAAGTGGATCGCCAGCAGCGCCATGCCCAGGCCGAGGGCGTCGGTCGCCATGTGGGCCGCGTCGGCGATCAGCGCGAGCGAGTCGGCGAGCACCCCGCCGACGATCTCCACGACCATCACGGTGAGTGTGATGCCGAGCGCGATCCGCAGCCGCCCCCGGTACGCGGCCGCCGCCGTGCCGGTGGGCGGCGGCCCGCCGTGTGTGTGCCCGTGGTCGTGCCCTGCCCCCATGGGGAACGCCTCCCGGTCGTTGCTGGGTCCCGGACGCGGTCGGCCCGGGCAAGGCCAGTGAACTACGGGTGGGGGGTATCCGGCAACACGGCACTGAACACCGTTGTCATATGCTCTGACCTGCGCAAATGCTCGCAGGTCAGTGAGGTGGTGCGAGAAGCCCGGCCGGGGCCGCACCCTCGCGTTTTGTCAGGCGAGGCGGCGATCGACGATGATGATCGCGGACGGCGTCGCATGATGCCGGTCCACCCCGAACAGAGTGCAAACGGTCAGTGAACTCGCGCTTCCGTTCATCCGATAGCCTCTGCCGACGTGCCGCCGGCCCGCATCCGGGCCGCACTGTCGCGCGCCGACCCCGTCAGCACCAAGGAGTGAGTTCGTCTGTCGACCGCCATCCTCACCGGTGCACCGGTACCCGGGTCGTCGCTCGCCGACGACCTGCGGTCACTGGGCTTCGACGTACAGGTCGCCGCCGATGTGACCGAGGCCGCACGACTGCTCTCGGCCGTCCCCGCCGACCGCCGGGTCGCGCTGGTCGACCCCCGCTTCGTCGGCCATGTCCACGCCCTGCGGCTCGGACTGACCGACCCCCGCTTCCCCGCCGCCACCGTGCCCGGCGCGCTCACCGCGCAGCCGGAGGCACGGGCCGCGCTCGTCCGGGCCCTGGACACCACGGCCGAGGCCGTCGGCGCCGGCGTCCCCACGGGCGCGCCCGCCGCACCGGTCACCGACCGCACCGTGCCGGGCCGCCTCGCCGTCACCATGGACGCCGGGGGCATCCCCGTACAGCGCCCCGAGCTGGGCTCGCTGGTCGCCGCCGTACCGACGGACGCACCCGCGCGCGCCGAGGCGGAGAGCGCCCGCGCCTCGGTCGACGACGAGGCGGTGCGGCTGCGCAGCGCGGTGAAGGCCCACGACGGCTTCTTCACCACGTTCTGCATCAGCCCCTACTCCCGCTACATCGCCCGCTGGTGCGCCCGCCGTGGCCTCACGCCGAACCAGGTCACCACAGCGTCCCTGCTGACCGCGCTGATCGCGGCCGGCAGCGCGGCGACCGGCACCCGCGGCGGCTACATCGCGGCCGGTCTGCTGCTGCTGTTCTCCTTCGTCCTGGACTGCACCGACGGGCAGCTCGCCCGCTACTCCCTGCAGTACTCGACGATGGGCGCCTGGCTGGACGCGACCTTCGACCGGGCCAAGGAGTACGCCTACTACGCGGGCCTCGCGCTCGGTGCCGCCCGCGGCGGCGACGACGTATGGGCACTCGCCCTCGGCGCGATGGTGCTCCAGGCCTGCCGCCACGTCATCGACTTCTCGTTCAACGAGGCCAACCACGACGCGGTGGCCAATTCCAGCCCCACGGCGGCACTCTCCGACCGGCTCGACAGCGTCGGCTGGACCGTCTGGGTACGCCGGATGATCGTGCTGCCGATCGGTGAGCGCTGGGCGATGATCGCGGTACTGACCGCGGTGACCACCCCCCGGATCGTCTTCTACGCCCTGCTCATCGGCTGCGCCTTCGCCGCCTGCTACACGACCGCAGGCCGGCTGCTGCGCTCGCTGACCCGCAAGGCGGAGCGCACCGACCGGGCCGCCCGCGCCCTCGCCGAGCTGGCCGACTCCGGACCCCTCGCCCAGCTCGTCGCGGCCCACGGCCCCCGGATCCCGGGCGCCTTCAGCGCCCCGGTGATCGCACTCGTCGGCGCCGGAGCACTGATCGCCGCCGCCCTGCAGCAGCCCTTCGGCAGCAAGCAGATGATCTTCGCCGCGGTCTTCTACGCCATCTGCTCCGGCGTGGCGGTGGCCCGCCCGCTCAAGGGCGCACTCGACTGGCTCGTGCCCCCGATATTCAGGGCGGCCGAGTACTGCACGGTCCTGATCCTCGCGGCCCGCAGCGATGTCCCGGGAGCCCTTCCCGCGGCCTTCGGGCTGGTCTCGGCGGTCGCCTACCATCACTACGACACGGTGTACCGCATTCGCGGCGGCACCGGCGCGCCGCCCCAGTGGCTGGTACGCACGATCGGTGGGCACGAGGGCCGCACCCTGGTGGTGGCCGTACTCGCCGCCGTATTCACTCAGCATTCGGCTTTCACCGTGGCACTCACCACTCTCGCGGTGGCGGTGGCACTGGTGGTGCTCGTGGAGTCCATCCGCTTCTGGGTGTCCTCCGGAGCACCCGCCGTTCACGACGAAGGAGAACCCGCATGATCGGCCTCGTACTGGCAGCCGGTGCTGGACGGCGTCTGCGCCCCTACACCGACACGCTTCCGAAGGCGCTCGTGCCTGTGGGTCCTGAGCAGGACGGTGCCGCGAAGACGGTGCTGGACCTCACGCTGGCCAACTTCGCGGAGATAGGCATCACCGAGGTCGCCGTCGTCGTCGGCTACCGCAAGGAGGCCGTGTACGACCGCAAGGCCGAGTTCGAGGCCAAGTACGGCGTGACCCTCACCCTGATCGACAACGACAAGGCCGAGGAGTGGAACAACGCCTACTCCCTGTGGTGCGCCCGCGAGGTACTCAAGCGCGGTGTCATCCTGGCCAACGGCGACACCGTCCACCCGGTCTCCGTCGAGAAGACCCTGCTCGCCGCCCGCGGCGACGGGCGGAAGATCATTCTCGCCCTCGACACGGTGAAGCACCTCGCCGACGAGGAGATGAAGGTCGTCACCGAGAACGGCAGGGGTGTGCGGCGCATCACCAAGCTGATGGACCCGGCCACCGCGACCGGTGAGTACATCGGCGTCACCCTCATCGAGCCCGAGGCGGCCGAGGAGCTCGCGGACGCCCTGAAGGCGACCTTCGAGCGCGACCCCGACCTCTACTACGAGGACGGCTACCAGGAGCTCGTGAACCGCGGCTTCACCATCGACGTGGCCCCCATCGGCGAAGTCACGTGGGTGGAGATCGACAACCACGACGACCTCGCGAAGGGTCGTGAGATCGCGTGCCAGTACTGACCCGGCTCATCCCGTCCCCGGTCGTCGTCGACATCCGCCGCGGCGCCCTGGACGATCTGGCCGGCCTCCTCGCCGACCAGCGGATCTCCGCCTCCGGCAAGCTCGCCGTCGCGATCAGCGACGGCTCGGGGCGTGCCCTGCGCGAGCGGCTGACGCCCGCGCTGCCCGGAGCCCACTGGTACCCCGTGACCGACGGCACCCTGGACTCGGCGGTCAAGCTGGCCGACGACATCAAGGGCAACCGGTACGACGCCGTGGTCGGCCTCGGCGGCGGCAAGATCGTCGACGTGGCGAAGTACGCCGCGGCGCGGGTCGGGCTGCCCATGGTCGCGGTGGCGACGAACCTCGCCCACGACGGCCTCTGCTCGCCGGTCGCGACGCTCGACAACGACAACGGCCGGGGCTCCTACGGAGTACCCACCCCGATCGCCGTGGTCATCGACCTCGACATCGTCCGCCAGGCACCGGCCCGCTTCGTGCGCTCCGGCATCGGCGACGCGGTCTCCAACATCTCCTGCGTGGCCGACTGGGAGCTCGCCCACGAGGTCGAGGGCGAGGAGATCGACGGACTCGCGGCGGCCATGGCCCGGCAGGCGGGCGAGGCCGTGCTGCGCCACCCCGGCGGGATCGGCGACGACGCCTTCCTCAAGGTGCTGGCCGAGGGCCTGGTGCTCACCGGTATCTCGATGTCCGTCGCCGGGGACTCCCGGCCGGCCTCCGGCGCCTGCCACGAGATCAACCACGCCTTCGACCTGCTGTACCCCAAGCGCGCCGCCAGCCACGGCGAGCAGGTCGGCCTCGGCGCCTGCTTCGCCATGTATCTGCGCGGCGCCCGCGAGGAGTCGCTGCACATGGCGGCCACCCTGCGCCGCCACGGGCTGCCGGTCGTGCCCGAAGAGATCGGTTTCACCGCCGACGAGTTCGTCCAGACCGTCGACTACGCCCCGCAGACCCGTCCGGGGCGCTTCACGATCCTGGAACACCTCAACCTGTCCACCGACCAGATCAGGGACGCGTACGCCGACTATGCAAAAGCCATCCATAGCTGAACTCCGTCCGGTCGTGCACCCGCCGGGTGTGAAGGACCGGCGCAGCGGTGAGCACTGGGCGGGTCGGCTCTACATGCGCGAGATCTCGCTGCGCATCGACCGGCACCTGGTGAACACCAGGGTCACGCCCAACCAGCTGACCTACGTGATGACGGTCGCGGGCGTGCTCGCCGCACCGGCCCTGCTCGTCCCCGGCATCCCCGGCGCGCTCCTCGGAGTGCTCGCCGTCCAGCTCTACCTGCTGCTCGACTGCGTCGACGGCGAGGTGGCCCGCTGGAAGAAGCAGTTCTCGCTGGGCGGGGTCTACCTGGACCGGGTCGGCGCGTACCTCTGCGACGCGGCCGTGCTGGTCGGCTTCGGCCTGCGCGCCGCCGACCTGTGGGGCAGCGGACGGATCGACTGGCTCTGGGCCTTCCTCGGTACGCTCGCGGCCCTCGGCGCCATCCTGATCAAGGCCGAGACCGACCTCGTGGGTGTCGCGCGCCACCAGGGCGGACTGCCGCCGGTCAAGGAGGCCGCCTCGGAGCCGCGCTCCTCGGGCATGGCGTTCGCCCGGCGTGCCGCCGGCGCGCTCAAGTTCCACCGGCTCATCCTCGGGGTCGAGGCGTCCCTGGTCATCCTGGTGGCGGCCGTCCTCGACGCGGTCCGTGACGACCTGTTCTTCAGCCGTCTCATGGTCGCGGTGCTGGCCGGCATCGCGCTCCTCCAGACGCTCCTGCACCTCGTGTCGATCCTGGCGTCGAGCAGGCTGAAGTGAGCACCCCCATGAAACTCGGCGCGGTCATCATCACGATGGGCAACCGCCCTGACGAGCTCCGCGCTCTCCTCGATTCGGTCGCCGGGCAGGACGGCGACCGGATCGAGGTGGTGGTCGTCGGCAACGGCGCCCCCGTGCCGGACGTTCCCGCGGGGGTGCGGACCGTCGAGCTGCCCGAGAACCTGGGCATCCCCGGCGGCCGCAACGTCGGGATCGAGGCCTTCGGCCCGTCCGGCGCCGACGTGGACGCCCTGCTCTTCCTCGACGACGACGGACTGCTGCCGCTCAGCGACACCGCCGAGCTCTGCCGGCAGGCCTTCGCGACCGATCCCGGGCTGGGCATCATCAGCTTCCGCATCGCCGACCCGGACACCGGGGCCACCCAGCGCCGCCACGTGCCCCGGCTGCGGGCCGCCGACCCGATGCGCTCCTCACGTGTGACGACCTTCCTGGGCGGCGCCAACGCCGTACGGACCAAGGTCATCGCCGAGGTCGGTCCGCTGCCCGGCCGGTTCTTCTACGCGCACGAGGAGACCGATCTCGCCTGGCGGGCGCTGGACGCCGGCTGGATGATCGACTACCGCGCGGACATGGTCCTCAACCACCCGACGACCGCCCCCTCGCGGCACGCGGTGTACCACCGCATGGTGGCCCGCAACCGGGTCTGGCTGGCCCGTCGCAATCTGCCCGCGCCGCTGGTCCCCGTCTACCTCGGGGTGTGGCTGCTGCTGACCCTGGTCCGCAAGCCCTCGGGCCCGGCGCTGAAGGCCTGGCTCGGCGGCTTCCGGGAAGGCTGGGCCACGCCCTGCGGCACCCGCCGCCCGATGAAATGGCGCACGGTCTGGCGGCTGACCAGACTGGGCCGACCTCCCGTGATCTGAGAGGCTCACCTCTGAGAGCATGGGACGTACGTTTTCTTCACGGGACCTGTCCGCTCCGAGCCGCGCCCGCGACTGGCTGCGCATCCTGAATACGAGAGTTTCATCTGGTGAGTGACACAACCCATGATGGTGCGGTCGCATTGAGCACCCCACCATCCGCCGACGACGGCCTGACCTCGGCCGCCCTGGCCGCCAAGTACGGCCTGACGGTGAGCGGCGCCCGGCCAGGGCTCTTCGAGTACATCCGGCAGCTCTGGGGCCGGCGCCACTTCATCCTGGCGTTCTCCAGGGCGAAGCTGACCGCCCAGTACAGCCAGGCGAAGCTGGGCCAGCTCTGGCAGGTGGCCACACCGCTGCTGAACGCCCTGGTCTACTACTTGATCTTCGGGCTGATCCTGGGGACCAGGAAGGGAATGACCCAGGAGGTCTTCATTCCGTTCCTGGTGACCGGCGTCTTCGTCTTCACCTTCACCCAGAGTTCGGTGATGGCGGGTGTGCGGGCCATTTCCGGCAATCTGGGACTGGTCCGGGCACTGCACTTCCCGCGCGCCTCGCTGCCGATCTCGTTCTCGCTCCAGCAGCTCCAGCAGCTGCTGTTCTCGATGATCGTGCTCGCGGCCGTGGCGATCGCCTTCGGCAGCTACCCGAGCCCCTCCTGGCTGCTGATCGTCCCGGCGCTGGTCATGCAGTTCGTCTTCAACACCGGTCTGGCGCTGATCATGGCCAGGCTGGGCAGCAAGACCCCCGACCTCGCGCAGCTGATGCCGTTCGTCATGCGGACCTGGATGTACGCGTCGGGCGTCATGTTCTCCATCCCGGTGATGCTGAAGGACAAGCCCGACTGGATCGCCAACGTTCTGCAGTACAACCCGGCGGCCATCTACATGGACCTGGTCCGCTTCGCGCTGATCGACGGCTACGGCTCGGGGAACCTGCCGTCACACGTCTGGATCGTGGCGCTTGCCTGGGCGGTCCTGATCGGCCTGGTGGGCTTCGTGTACTTCTGGAAGGCAGAGGAACGGTACGGCCGTGGCTGACGACAAGACTCCCGGGCGCGTCCCCACCGTCATCGCCGACGACGTGCACATCGTGTACCGCGTCAACGGCGCCGGCGGCGGCAGGGGCAGCGCGACCGCGGCACTGAGCCGGATCATGCGGCGCGGCAAGGGCGAATCGCGCGGGGTGCGCAAGGTGCACGCCGTCCGCGGCGTCTCCTTCACCGCCTACCGGGGCGAGGCGATCGGCCTCATCGGCACCAACGGCTCCGGTAAGTCGACCCTGCTGCGGGCCATCGCCGGCCTGCTGCCGACCGAGCACGGCAAGGTCTACACCGACGGGCAGCCCTCGCTGCTCGGGGTGAACGCGGCGCTGATGAGCGATCTGACCGGTGAGCGCAACGTGGTGCTCGGCGGTCTCGCGATGGGCATGTCGCGCGAGGAGATCCGCGAGCGCTACGAGGGCATCGTCGACTTCTCCGGCATCAACGAGAAGGGCGACTTCATCACCCTGCCGATGCGTACGTACTCCTCCGGCATGGCCGCACGCCTGCGATTCTCCATCGCGGCCGCCAAGAACCATGACGTCCTCATGATCGACGAGGCGCTGGCGACCGGTGACCGCAAGTTCCAGATCCGCTCCGAGAAGCGCATCAGGGAGCTCCGCAAGGAGGCCGGCACCGTCTTCCTGGTCAGCCACAGCAACAAGTCGATCAGGGACACCTGCGACCGGGTGCTGTGGCTGGAGAAGGGCGAGCTGCTGATGGACGGTCCGACCGACGAGGTGCTCAAGGCCTACGAGCGCGAGACCGGAAAGTAGCGGTTCGTCCGGTCCCGCGACACCGGGGCGGCCTCCACCGGAACATTCCGGCGGGGGCCGCCCCGGTGTCCGGACCGCGACCACCGCCGGCGTTCTCCACGCCCGGCGGTATGCCGCGGCCAGGATCTCGTCCCGTCGGATGACGTCAATCCCCTTGGATGCGGGGAAGGTTGGCGGGGCGGCACGGGATACCACAACGCGCCCGGCACCCCGCCGTATGGATGAGCGTTGTACAACGTAAGCTGTAGCGGTGCTGATTCGAGGCAAGTGGGGCGATAGTGCCTGGCCGTACGGCCCGTAGGCAGCGCTCCGCACTCGGCAGAGCGGGCGGCGTGTCCGGAATGGGATGTTTTGGGTCAGCAGTGTAGAACGGGAGATGTGACGGCAATGACGGAAGATCTCCAGCTCCGAGGTGCTCACGCCGTCCCAGCGCCGGGCGGTCCGTGGTGACCCGTACCCGGCAGGCGCCCCCCGACGGCGCCGTACCCAGCACCCTCGACAAGGCGGCGGACGAGAATTTCCCCGTAGCCCCCTTCTTCCTGCCCCGCGCCTGGCGCGACGACCTGATGGCCGTCTACGGCTACGCGCGTCTGGTCGACGACATCGGCGACGGCGATCTCGCCCCCGGTGGCGCCGACGCCCGCCACCTCGGTGTCGATCCCGCGCGGGCCGATGACCGGCTCGCCGTGCTCGACGCCTTCGAGGCCGACCTGCACCGGGTCTTCGACACCTCGGGCGACGGACCCCGCCACCCCCTGCTGCGCGCCCTGCTCCCCACCGTGCGGCGCTGCGTGCTCACCCCGGAGCCCTTCCTCGGCCTCATCGAGGCCAACCGGCAGGACCAGAAGGTCCGCCGCTACGGGACGTACGAGGAACTCCTGGCCTACTGCGAGCTCTCCGCCAACCCGGTGGGCCGGCTGGTCCTGCAGATCACCGGCACCGCCAGCCCCGAACGCATCCGCCGCTCCGACGCCGTCTGCACCGCCCTGCAGATCGTCGAGCATCTCCAGGACGTCACCGAGGACCTCGGCCGCGACCGGATCTACCTGCCCGCCGAGGACATGGCCGAGTTCCGTGTCACGGAGGCCGATCTGGCCGCTCCCTCGGGGGGCGCGTCGGTGCGTTCACTGGTCGCGTACGAAGCGGAACGCGCCCGCGAATTGCTGAATGAAGGCACCCCGCTGGTGGGTAGCGTCCACGGCAGGCTCAAGCTCCTTCTCGCCGGATTCGTGGGAGGGGGGCGCGCCGCCCTCACCGCGATCGCGGCCGCCGGGTTCGACGTACTGCCCGGACCGCCCAAGCCCACCAAGCCCAGCCTGCTGCGTGAGGCGGGAGTTGTCTTGCGAAGAGCGCGTAGAGAGGGGTGAGCCGGACCGTGGAGGGACAGACGACGTACATGTCGGCACCGGTACAGGCCGCATACAGTTACTGCGAGGCGGTCACCGGACAGCAGGCGCGTAACTTCGCGTACGGGATCAGGCTGCTGCCGGCCGAGAAGCGGCAGGCCATGTCGGCGCTGTACGCCTTCTCCCGTCGGGTCGACGACATCGGCGACGGCGAACTGGACGCGGACACCAAGCGGACCCGCCTGGAGGGCACCCGTACCGTCCTGGACCGGATCCGGGACGGAGCGGTCGACGAGGACGACACCGACCCGGTGGCCGTCGCGCTCGCCGACGCCGCCCGCAGATTCCCGCTCCCGCTCGGTGGGCTCGACGAGCTCATCGACGGCGTGCTGATGGACGTGCGCGGTGCGACGTACGAGACCTGGGACGACCTCAAGGTCTACTGCCGCTGTGTCGCGGGTGCCATCGGCCGCCTCAGCCTGGGCGTCTTCGGCGTTGAGCCCGGTGCCCCGGGCGCCGACCGGGCCGCGGAGTACGCGGACACGCTCGGACTCGCGCTCCAGCTGACCAACATCCTGCGCGACGTCCGGGAGGACGCCGGCAACGGACGTACGTATCTGCCCGCCGACGACCTCGCCAAGTTCGGCTGCTCGGCCGGCTTCCACCGGGCCACCCCGCCGCCCGGCGCCGACTTCGCGGGCCTCGTCCACTTCGAGGTGCGGCGCGCCCGCACACTGTTCGCCGAGGGCTACCGGCTGCTGCCCATGCTGGACCGGCGCAGCGGCGCGTGTGTAGCGGCCATGGCGGGCATCTACCGGCGGCTGCTCGACCGGATCGAGCGCGACCCCGAGGCGGTGCTGCGCGGCCGGGTCTCGCTGCCGGGCCACGAGAAGGCGTACGTGGCGGTGCGCGGACTGTCGGGGCTCGACGCCCGGTACATCTCCCGGCGCACCATCCGGGGGCGTGTCTGATGCGCCGTGCGGAGTTCTCGCGCACCATGTGCAGCACGGAGAACCGATCGGCCCGGCGATCAACCCTCCGCAGCGCCGACGCGTCCCTGACTGAAGTGACCCGGCGAAAGGAGGACGCATGACGGACGGCACCCCGCGCTCCTCCCGCGCGGTCGTGATCGGTGGCGGAATCGCCGGCATCACCTCGGCGCTGCGTCTCGCCGACGCCGGACTTGACGTGACCCTGCTCGAAGGTAGGCCCCGGCTCGGCGGCCTCGTCTTCTCCTTCCGGCGCGGCGAACTGACGGTCGACAACGGACAGCATGTGTATCTGCGCTGCTGCACCGCCTACCGCTGGTTCCTCGACCGCGTCGACGGGACGCGTCTGGCGCCCCTGCAAAACCGTTTGGACGTGCCTGTTCTCGACGTCGGGCGCCCCTCGGGCCCCCGGCTCGGACGGCTGCGCCGCAACGCGCTGCCGGTGCCCTTCCACCTGGCCGCCGGACTGGCCGGCTACCCGCACCTCTCGCTCGCCGAGCGGGCCGGTGTCGGCCGCGCCGCACTGGCGCTCGGCCGCCTCGACCCCGACGACCCCGCTCTCGACGCCGTCGACTTCGGCAGCTGGCTCGCCCGGCACGGCCAGTCGCCGCGCACCATCGAGGCCCTGTGGGACCTGGTCGGCGTCGCCACGCTGAACGCCACCGCGCCGAACTCCTCGCTGGCCCTGGCCGCGAAGGTCTTCAGGACCGGACTCCTCTCCGAGCCCGGCGCCGCCGACATCGGCTGGGCGAGCGTGCCGCTCGGCGAGGTGCACGACACGCTGGCCCGCAAGGCCCTCGACTCCGCCGGGGTCCGCACCGAACTGCGCACCAAGGCCACGGCCCTCACCCGTACGGAGGAGGGCCGCTGGACCGTGGACACCGGTGGCGAACGGATCGAGGCGGACACCGTCGTCCTCGCCGTACCCCAGCGCGAGACCCACGACCTGCTGCCCGAGGGCGCACTCGACGAACCCGGGCGGCTGCTCGACATCGGCACCTCGCCGATCCTCAACGTGCACGTCGTCTACGACCGCAAGGTGCTGCGCCGCCCGTTCTTCGCCGCGCTCGGCTCCCCGGTCCAGTGGGTCTTCGACCGCACCGACGCCTCGGGCCTCACCGGACCCGGGCAGTACCTCGCGGTGTCCCAGTCCGCCGCCGACGAGGAGATCGACCTCCCCGTCGCCGAACTGCGCAGCCGCTACCTGCCCGAGCTGGAGCGGCTCCTGCCCGCCGCACGCGGGGCCGGTGTCAGGGACTTCTTCGTGACCCGGGAGCGCACGGCGACCTTCGCCCCCGCCCCCGGCGTCGGCCGGCTGCGGCCCGGTGCCCGCACCCGCGCCCCCGGCCTCTGCCTGGCCGGCGCGTGGACGGCCACCGGCTGGCCCGCGACGATGGAGGGCGCCGTCCGCAGCGGGTTCAGCGCGGCCGACGCGGCCCTCCGGGCGCTCGGCCGCCCCCAAGAACATCCGCTGCAGGAGGCGGCATGAGCAGTACCACCGGAACAAGAGGAGAGTCAGTGACCCCGGCCAATCCGGCTTTCGACACCGTGGCCGACACCACGGACGTCACCGCGCTTCTGGAGCGCGGACGGGCCCTTTCCACGCCGGTGCTCCGGGCCGCCGTCGACCGGCTCGCACCGCCCATGGACACCGTCGCCGCCTACCACTTCGGCTGGATCGACGCCCAGGGACAGCCCGCCGACGGTGACGGCGGCAAGGCCGTCCGCCCGGCCCTCGCCCTGCTGTCCGCGGAGGCCGCCGGCGCCGCCGCCGAGGCCGGCGTCCCCGGCGCCGTGGCCGTCGAACTCGTGCACAACTTCTCGCTGCTGCACGACGACCTGATGGACGGTGACGAACAGCGCCGCCACCGCGACACCGTCTGGAAGGTGCACGGCCCCGCCCAGGCGATCCTCGTCGGCGACGCGCTCTTCGCCCTCGCCAACGAGGTCCTGCTGGAGCTCGGCACCGTGGAGGCGGGCCGCGCGACCCGCCGGCTGACCGCGGCCAGCCGCAAGCTCATCGACGGCCAGGCCCAGGACATCTCCTACGAGCACCGCGAGCGGGTCACCGTCGAGGAGTGCCTGGAGATGGAGGGCAACAAGACCGGTGCCCTGCTCGCCTGCGCCTGCTCCATCGGCGCGGTCCTCGGCGGCGCCGACGACCGGACCGCCGACACCCTGGAGGCGTACGGCTACCACCTCGGCCTCGCCTTCCAGGCCGTCGACGACCTGCTCGGCATCTGGGGCGACCCCGAGTCCACCGGCAAGCAGACCTGGAGCGACCTGCGCCAGCGCAAGAAGTCCCTGCCGGTCGTCGCCGCGCTCGCCGCGGGCGGCCCGGCGTCGGAGCGCCTGGGCGAACTGCTCGCCGCCGACGCCAAGAGCAGCGATTTCGACAGCTTCTCCGAAGAGGAGTTCGCCGCCCGTGCGGCACTCATCGAGGAGGCGGGCGGCCGCGAGTGGACCGCCCAGGAGGCCCGTCGACAGCATGCGGTCGCCATCGAGGCGCTGCACCGCATCGACATGCCGCAGACCGTGCGGGCGCAGCTCACAGCGCTCGCGGACTTCGTCGTCGTACGAAAGAGATGATCACTATCTGCTCCATATGACTCGCAGTCGCCGGCCGGCGCCCTTGTCGGGGCGCCGGCCGACGGAGACCCCAGCACAGCAGAGGACCTGACTGCACGAAGGGGAAGCCATGACAGCGACGACCGACGGAAGCACCGGGGCCGTGAACCCCCGCGCAGCCTCGGCCAGTAAACCGACCGACACAACCATCGCCGCGGACGACGTGCTCGCCGCCGCGCGGCGGGCCGCGGAACGCTCGGTGGAGCACCTCCTCGGCAGACAGGACGAGCAGGGCTGGTGGAAGGGAGACCTCGCCACCAACGTCACGATGGACGCCGAGGACCTGCTGCTCCGTCAATTCCTCGGAATCCAGGACCCGGACACCGTCCGGGCGGCCGGCCGCTTCATCCGCGGCGAGCAGCTGGGCGACGGCACCTGGGCGACCTTCCACGGCGGCCCCGGTGAACTCTCCACCACCATCGAGGCGTACGTGGCCCTGCGGCTGGCCGGGGACCGGCCGGACGAACCGCACATGGCCCGCGCCTCCGGATGGATCCGGGAACAGGGCGGCATCGCGTCCGCCCGGGTCTTCACCCGGATCTGGCTGGCCCTGTTCGGCTGGTGGAAGTGGGACGACCTGCCGGAACTCCCGCCCGAGCTGATGTTCTTTCCCAAATGGGCCCCGCTCAACATCTACGACTTCGGCTGCTGGGCCCGCCAGACCATTGTGCCGCTCACCATCGTCTCGGCGAAGCGGCCGGTACGCCCGGCCCCCTTCCCGCTCGACGAACTGCACACCGATCCGGACAACCCGAACCCGCCCAGGCGCCCCGCGCCGGCCGCCAGCTGGGACGGCGTCTTCCAGCGCCTGGACAAGGCGCTGCACGTCTACCACCGGATCGCACCGCGCAGGCTGCGCCGGACCGCGATGAACGCCGCGGCCCGCTGGATCATCGAACGCCAGGAGAACGACGGCTGCTGGGGAGGCATCCAGCCCCCCGCGGTGTACTCCGTCATCGCCCTGCACCTGCTCGGCTACGACCTGGACCACCCGGTGATGCGGGCCGGCCTCGAATCGCTCGACCGGTTCGCCGTGTGGCGCGAGGACGGCGCCCGCATGATCGAGGCATGCCAGTCCCCGGTCTGGGACACCTGCCTCGCCACCATCGCGCTCGCCGACGCCGGGGTCAGCCCCGACCACCCGGCGCTCGTCAAGGCCGCGGACTGGATGCTCGGCGAGGAGATCGTCCGGCCCGGCGACTGGTCCGTTCGCCGCCCCCAACTCAACCCGGGCGGCTGGGCCTTCGAGTTCCACAACGACAACTACCCGGACATCGACGACACCGCCGAGGTGGTTCTCGCGCTGCGCCGGGTCCGTCACCCCGACCGGGCCCGCATGGAGGCCGCGATCAAGCGCGGCGTCCGCTGGAACATCGGCATGCAGTCCCGGAACGGGGCCTGGGGCGCCTTCGACGCGGACAACACCAGCGCCTTCCCCAACCGGCTGCCCTTCTGCGACTTCGGCGAGGTCATCGACCCGCCGTCCGCCGATGTCACCGGGCACGTGGTGGAGATGCTCGCCGTCGAGGGACGGGCCGGACACCGGGTCACCCGGCGGGGCGTCGAGTGGCTGCTCGCCGAACAGGAGGCGAACGGAGCCTGGTTCGGCCGCTGGGGCGTCAACTACGTATACGGCACAGGCTCGGTGGTGCCCGCACTGGTGGCCGCCGGGCTGCCCGCGACACATCCGGCGATCCGCCGCGCGGTCGGCTGGCTGGAGTCCGTGCAGAACGACGACGGCGGCTGGGGCGAGGACCTGCGCTCCTACCGGGAGGAGAAGTGGATCGGGCACGGCGCCTCGACCGCCTCCCAGACCGCCTGGGCGCTGCTCGCACTGCTCGCCGCGGGAGCCCGGGACGGCGTCGCCGTGCGGCGCGGGGTCGCCTGGCTCACCGCCACCCAGCAGGCCGACGGCTCCTGGGACGAGCCGTACTTCACCGGCACCGGATTCCCGTGGGACTTCTCCATCAACTACCACCTCTACCGTCAGGTGTTCCCGCTCACCGCACTCGGGCGGTACGTGTACGGCGAGCCGTTCGCCGACCGCACGGCCATCCGCAAGGGGGCCTGATGGCCGACGGCCCGGGGCCGGCCGGCCCCGCCGCACCGCTGCTGATCGCCTGCGCGCTCGGCATCGAGCAGTTCGCCCTGCGCAGCGGCCGGGGCAGGGCCGGCGCGGCTCCCGGCCCGGTGACCGTACTCCGTACGGGCATGGGCCCCAGGGCCGCCGAGGCGGCCGTCGCACGGGCGCTCGGCGCGGACCGGGCGCCTGGCACGGCGGTCCTGGCCTCCGGGTTCTGTGCCGGGCTGCTGCCCGGCATGCACCCCGGGGACCTGGTGGTCGCCGACGAGACCCGGGAGGCCGGGGACGCGACGGTCTGTACCGGCCCGGGCCTGCTCGCCGAGGCCCTGGCCAGGGCGGTGCCCGGCCGCACCGTCCACACCGGTCCGCTGACCGGCTCCGCCCACGTCGTACGCGGACATGAGCGGACCGGGCTGCGGGCCACCGGAGCCATCGCGGTGGACATGGAGTCCGCCGCCACTCTGCGCACCGCTCTGCGGTCCGGGCCCGGCCCGGTTGCCGCCGTACGGGTGGTCGTGGATGCTCCGGAGCATGAGCTCGTCCGCATCGGGACCGTACGCGGTGGAATATCGGCTTTCCGAGTCCTCCGTGCCGTCCTGCCTGCTTTCTACGAATGGCACCGATCTTTGCTGCTCCCCAGGAGGTGAGCCAGATGGCCATGCCGATCCGTCAGTCCATCAAGGTTGCGACGTACCTCATTGAACAGAAGCTCCGTAAGCGGGAGAAATTCCCGCTGATCGTGGAACTGGAACCCTTGTACGCCTGCAATCTCGCGTGCGAGGGCTGCGGGAAGATCCAGCATCCGGCCGGCGTGCTCAAGCAGCGCATGCCGGTGGCCCAGGCCGTGGGCGCCGTCCTCGAATCGGGCGCCCCGATGGTTTCCATCGCGGGCGGCGAACCACTGATGCACCCGCAGATCGATGAAATCGTCCGGCAGCTGGTGGACCGCAGGAAATACGTCTTCCTGTGCACCAACGCGGTGCTGCTCCGGAAGAAGATCGAGAAGTTCACGCCCTCCCCGTACTTCGCCTTCGCCGTGCACATCGACGGGCTGCGGGAACGGCACGACGAATCCGTCGCCAAGGAAGGCGTCTTCGACGAGGCCGTGGCGGCGATCAAGGAGGCCAAGCGGCGCGGATTCCGGGTCACCACGAACTCCACCTTCTTCAACACCGACACCCCGCAGACCATCATCGAGGTCCTCAACTACCTCAATGACGACCTGAAGGTCGACGAGATGATGATCTCGCCCGCCTACGCCTACGAGAAGGCACCCGACCAGGAGCACTTCCTGGGCGTCGAGCAGACCCGCGAACTGTTCAAGAAGACCTTCGCGGGCGGCAACCGGGCCCGCTGGCGGCTGAACCACTCACCGCTCTTCCTGGACTTCCTGGAAGGCAAGGCGGACTTCCCGTGCACGGCGTGGGCCATCCCGAACTACTCGCTGTTCGGCTGGCAGCGGCCCTGCTACCTGATGAGCGACGGCTACGTACCGACGTACCGTCAGCTCATCGAGGAGACCGACTGGGACAAGTACGGCCGGGGCAAGGACCCGCGCTGTGCCAACTGCATGGCGCACTGCGGCTACGAGCCCACCGCCGTGCTCGCCACCATGGGATCGCTGAAGGAATCCCTGCGCGCCGCGCGCGAGACGGTCTCCGGGAGCCGGTGACGTCATGACCGCTGGAGAACCCGTCGTACTGGGTCTCCCCGGGCTGCCGGCCCGGCCGCTCGCGATGCGCCGCCCCTCGCGGCGCATCCAGGTCGGGTCGGTTGCGGTGGGCGGGGACGCGCCGGTGTCGGTGCAGTCGATGACCACGACGCGTACGTCGGACATCGGTGCGACGTTGCAGCAGATCGCGGAGCTGACGGCGTCGGGCTGTCAGATCGTGCGGGTGGCGTGTCCGACGCAGGACGATGCCGACGCGTTGGCGACGATTGCGAGGAAGTCGCAGATCCCGGTGATCGCGGATATTCATTTCCAGCCGAAGTATGTGTTCGCGGCGATCGATGCGGGCTGTGCGGCGGTGCGGGTGAATCCGGGGAACATCAAGCAGTTCGACGACAAGGTGAAGGAGATCGCGCGGGCGGCGGGGGACGCGGGGACGCCGATCCGGATCGGTGTGAACGCGGGTTCGCTGGACGCGCGGTTGCTGGCGAAGTACGGGAAGGCGACGCCGGAGGCTTTGGTGGAGTCGGCGTTGTGGGAGGCGTCGCTCTTCGAGGAGCACGGTTTCCGGGACATCAAGATCTCGGTGAAGCACAACGATCCGGTGGTGAT